>CAXPUM010000079.1:0-22719 GCA_964220295.1 Flavobacteriaceae bacterium
TAATTCAAAATCACATTCAGTGAAAAAATTAATCGTATTCCGCTCCAAAATAGTTCTTTACCTTTTCTTTAAAAACCGGGCGCAAAGGTAATATTTGTCTGTTTAATATTTCAATTGATTGGAAATAATCTTTAGCTCGCTGCATCTGCTCTTGGGAAGTGTTCTTAAAATCCTTTTTATTCGTTTCAGATTCTCGCTCAGAATCCCGACCCTGTGTTTTTTCTGCATCCTGGAACTTCATCAATTCATAATTTAGATTATTGATTTGATTTTCCAGTTGTTCGTCCAGCTCATTATTTAAAATTTTCTTTTCAATCTCTTCCATCCCTTCAACAACCTTACCTTTATTACCTTGACCATTTTGCTCCTCCAACAATTCTTCCATTTTCATCCGTAATCTTTGCTGTTCCTGATAAATTTGATAAAGCTCTCCGCTATTCTCTTCTGAGCCTTGCTGCTCCATTTTACCCTTATCTTTCTGCTTCTGAATTTTATCCCCGATCTGCTGTTGTCCTTCAATTATATCTTGGAGCTGCATATCCATTTGTTGTTGACCTTGCCCAGCCTGAGGATTACTCATCATATTTTGCATGGAATTATTAATATCGCTCAACATATTGGCCAATTCATTGGAGCCTGTAATAACATATTGCTGACTAGAAATTCCTTGTGGGATCTGATTGTCACCTAAACGATCCAGACTCTGTTCTATATTGTACTGCACATCTGTAACCTTATCAGTAATCGTACTTCCTAACATAGGATTCCGCAAAGCCAATGCATATAAACTATCATCAATAAATTCGAAATTCTCCTTTAGAATATTCTGGCGTTTGAGATTGTTGGCATATTGCGGATCGTTGATTTTACTTCGATTAAAATTGGCCATAAGATCTTCCTGATTGAAAGAAAAAACGATCAAATTATCCAAAATCTGGCGCAAAACTTTAGAGTCAACACTAAGTTGTTGCATCTGCATTTGTTGAGATGACTGCTTCATTGTCTGGGCCATTTCTTTCATCTTCTGCCCAGCATTCTTTTGTTCTTTCTGAGCATCTTCCTGCTTACCATTTTCTAAGTTCTGCTCTGCATCTTCCTGATCTTTTTTTATACTCTCTTCATCTACTTTTTCACGATTAAGATCTTTAGGTTGTTTTAAATCAGCATTTTCCTTTTCTAACCGATCCATTTGCTTTTGAAACTCATCAAACTTTTTGCTAACCGCTTCTTGCTTTTCCTTGCTATTTTCCGATTCCTGAGCAAGATTCTCTTGCTTCTCCCCCAGATCCTCTAAATCACTTGCCAATTTCTGCTTCTTTTCTTCTATATAATAACGCTTAGTAAGCTCTAGCAACTGCTCCAGATTCCTTTCAGTATTACGATTGCTCTTGGAAAGTTCTTCTAGCTTTTTACCCAATTCCTCCTTATTCAACTTATCAGTATACTCCTGGATTTGTTTCAATAATTCTTCGTTCTCCTGTAACTTCTTTTCAGTTTCGTCCATTCGCTCCTGCAGTTGTTCTGAAAATTCAGACGGATCCTCTTTTTGCATTTCATCCACATTCTTCCGCAGATCTTCAGAATAATTTTTCATCATTTCATTCTGTTGCTTTCTTCGCTGAATAAACTCGTTTAATTTTTTACGCTGATCAAAATTCAGTTCTTTTTCCTCTTTATCCAGACGCTGAAATTCATCCGTTTCATTTTTAGAATCCTGAAATTTCTCGATGTCTCTAGATAACTCCTGAATATTTCTATTCTGGTTCTCTAAATTTTCATCTGTTACTTCAGAAGCTGTCCTTTCATAATAAGTGAAGGTTTCACTTTTTACCGATTTGGCACCATTTACCTGGTCGTTATCATATACTCTAAAGTAGAAATCATAGTTCGTTCCTTCCTCAAGATCCAAGTCACCGGGGAACGTATAAACAAAATTGTCATAAACCGCACTGGCAATAGGAATCACCTGTTTTTTCAGTTTATCCTTGCTTTCTGAGGGGTAATATTCCAGATAAGCCTTATTTAAGCCATAATCATCGGAAATATTTACTTTAAAGTACTGAATTTCAGTATTTAAAGAATCTCTTTTGCTTTCAATAGTAATATTGGGATATTCATCCGGAATGACTTTAATTTCGTAATTCAATGGTTGAAAATTCGTAAAATTCTCATTAGAGGTATTTACAGCGTAATTTCTATTTCTCTTCAAAATATCTGAAAATACTGCGTTACCATTTCTTGAACTTAAAGTGATTACGGAATCATTAATAATATAATTGATCACTTCCGCATCTCTGGAATAAAATTGCCAGGTAACCTTTGTTCCTTGCGGAATTGTGGCATTACCGGTACTTGCCAGAGTTTCATCCTGCATTCCAGTGTAAGCTGGATAATCCAGAGTCATTTCGAAACCTTCCAATTTTGGCGTTTTTAAAATCCTGAGCTTATATTCTTCGGAAGAAATATCATTCGAGATCAGGCTAAAATCGACCTCTTCTTTTAGTGCGGGAAAAGTATATTCAAAAAAACCATCGGTCTTCTTCATAAAAACATCCTGTTCATCAAAACGTATTTTGATATTTTCGGGTACTACTTTTCCTATCGTTTCTATTCGTAAGATATAATCTTCCCCTTCGGTAGCATTGAGATCATTCGGAAGTATAAATTGGAATGGTGCCGGTTTATTATAAACAGTATTGTAATCGGTAATACGTGAAAATCCGTCGAAAAATTCATCTGCTTTACCAGCGAAAAAGATTCCGGAGAGAATCAAAACAGGAAAAATCAGTAATCTTAAATAGCGATAATTCGTTTTAAAATTTACTGCCGAAGAAAAGGGAACCGGATTTAGTTCCAAAGATTTTTGCTCGATACTCTTGGCCAAAAGATCTGAAACTTCTCCCCTACTCTTTAATTGCAACAAATTTTTCAGTTTATCATCCACATTCGGGAAATGCTTTCCAATAATTTCTGAAGCCTGGAATTCATTTAGTCCATTTTTCAGTTTAAATAATTTCAAAAGAGGGATCAGAATAAACCAACCGATCAAGAATATTTCAACAGCGATAAAGGTCCAGAACAAAATTGCGCGACCGGCAGTTGAAAGCCAGAGCACGTTTTCCATACCGGCGATCAGAAGAAAATAAAGCAACCCGAAAAAAAGAAAAAGCAGACTTCCTTTAATAATCTGGTTCCAGTAAAACTTCCTGATGAAGGCTTCTAATTTGCTTTTTATTTGCTCAAAATGTTCCATAATCTATCACTCACGCTTAAAAGTACAATTTTAGACTTAAATCAAGCTTATTTTACAAGGTTTAGGATTGGATAAAGAAGGTTGTATCTTTGCTTTAAAAATTAGGAATACTATGTCTTCAAAAGTGAGAGTGAGATTTGCTCCAAGTCCAACCGGGCCATTGCATATTGGTGGAGTAAGAACAGCTTTATATAATTACCTGTTTGCCAAAAAACACGGTGGTGATTTCATCCTGAGAATAGAAGATACCGATCAAGCGCGTTTCGTGGAAGGTGCAGAAGATTATATTGTTGAATCCCTTAATTGGTGCGGAATCCCTTATGATGAAGGTCCAGGAAAAGAGAAAGAATGCGGTCCTTATCGCCAGAGTGAACGTAAAGAGATATATGCAGAATATGCTGAAAAGTTAATTAAAAGCGGCCAGGCTTACTACGCTTTTGATACTGCTGATGAATTGGATGCCCACCGAAAAGATCATGAAGAAAAGGGAAAAACTTTTATCTATAACTGGCATAACAGGCAAAAACTCAAGAATTCGCTTTCTTTAGATAAAGAAGAGGTTCAGAAAAAGATCGAAGATGGTGAGCCATATGTCATCAGGTTCAAATCTCCAGAAGATGAAGAACTGAATCTTACCGATATCATTCGTGGAGATATGGAAATTAATACCAAAATTCTCGATGATAAAGTACTTTATAAAAGTGATGGGATGCCAACTTATCATCTGGCAAATATCGTAGATGACCACTTAATGAATATTACACATGTGATCAGAGGAGAAGAATGGTTGCCATCTTTGGCCTTGCACTATATGCTTTACAGGGCATTTGGTTGGGATGCTCCTAAATTTGCCCATTTACCGCTAATTCTAAAACCACAGGGCAAAGGAAAATTAAGCAAAAGAGATGGAGAGAAAATGGGCTTCCCCGTTTTCCCACTGGAATGGAAAGATCCAAAATCTGGTGATATTTCCAGCGGATATCGTGAAGAGGGATATTATCCGGAAGCAGTTGTAAACATGCTGGCCTTTCTGGGTTGGAATCCAGGAACAGAACAGGAATTCTTCAAATTGGAAGAACTAGTTGCAGCTTTTGAACTGGAACGTGTTCACAAAGGCGGAGCGAAATTCGATCCTGAAAAGACCAAGTGGTTTCAGCAACATTATATTCAATTAGACAGTGAAGAATCCCTGACCGAAAAATTTCAGGAATTCCTTGAAAAAAGGGAAATTTCTGCGGAAAAATCCTATGTCCAGTCAATAGTCAGTTTATTGAAAGAACGAATAGTTTTCGTAGAAGATTTCTGGAATGAAGGATACTTTTTCTTTATCAATCCAACTTCATTTGAACCGAAAGATGCTAAAAAAGCCTGGAAAGAGGGTACGGCAGATCTAATGACTGAATTAAAGGATTATCTCGAAACTATCGATGATTTTCATGCTGAGAATTTACAGGAAAGCGTTAAAAACTGGATCAAAAGCAAAGAAATAGGTTTTGGTAAAGTTATGATGCCATTAAGACTCGCACTTGTTGGCGCCTTGCAAGGACCTGACTTATATGTTATTGCTGAAAAAATAGGAAAGCAACAAACCATTGGCAGGATCACCAAAGCAATTAATTCAATAGAATAAAATTACATTTATCGAAAATTAAAAACCGTGGTTGTCACCACGGTTTTTTTATTTAGGATTGGGCATTTATTAGTAAATTCAGACAAATTTTAAACTATGGCAACGCTAAACGTTTTTCTGATACCTGCACTGGTTCTACTTGTATTATTAATTATTTTCTCGGGAATTTTCATCGTGAAACAGCAAACCTCGGCGGTCATTGAACGCTTTGGAAGATTTACCAGTATTCGTTTTTCGGGTCTTCAAATTAAAATTCCGCTGATAGATCGTGTTGCTGGAAGGATCAATCTAAAAGTTCAGCAGCTTGATGTCATGGTGGAAACCAAGACTAAAGACAACGTATTTGTCAAATTAAAAATATCTGTTCAATTCCAGGTTCGCAAAGATAATGTCTATGATGCCTTCTATAAGCTCGAAAGTCCGCACGACCAGATAACAGCTTACGTTTTTGACGTAGTACGCGCAGAAGTGCCCAAAATGAAGTTAGACGACGTTTTTGAGCGTAAGGATGACATTGCCATAGCAGTTAACCGGGAATTGAACGAAGCAATGCAATCCTATGGCTACGATATCATCAAAACGCTGGTTACCGATATTGACCCTGATGTGCAGGTGAAAGCCGCCATGAATCGTATTAACGCCGCGGAAAGAGAAAAAGTCGCAGCTGAATACGATGCTGAAGCTGATAGGATCAAAATAGTGGCAAAAGCGAGAGCTGAAGCAGAAAGTAAGCGATTACAGGGCCAGGGTATTGCAGATCAGCGTAGAGAAATAGCCAGAGGTCTTGAAGAAAGTGTAGATGTTTTAAATAATGTTGGTATAAATTCCCAGGAAGCTTCAGCTTTAATTGTTGTTACGCAACATTACGATACTTTGCAGGCCATTGGAGAGGAAACTAACAGTAATCTAATACTATTGCCAAATTCACCCCAGGCCGGTAGTGATATGTTGAACAATATGGTTGCTTCATTCACTGCCTCCAATCAAATTGGAGAAGCCATGAAAGAACAAAATAAAAGGAAGAATAAAGATGATAATGAGACAAAATAAAAAAAGCCCCGAATAACGGGGCTTTTTCCTAGGTGTTAATTTATTTTTTTGAGCTTGTTACAACTCTTTTGACTCCGAATATTTTTGAAACAGCTTTTAGAACAAGAGCCTTTTGAATCACACTTCCCACCATACTTCCTGCCAGGGAAACAGGCGAAAGCTTGGATTTAGTATCATCCAGACTTAATTTGATCTCTTCTTTATCGATCTCTGTCTGCAGATGTAGAATCTTCAGATCTTTATCTATTTCCTCAAAAGATGAATAAACTCTCATTCCTTATCTTTTTCATCAAAAACAACTTTTGAGAATTTTCTCAAAACAAGCTTTTCAATTGGTTCTTTTCCAAAAATGAAGATCAATACAAATACCAGTAAATAAAATCCGCCAACTATAAAATAACCAGCACTTGGTGTTCCAATTGCTTCGCTAAGTAAAATGGCGATGGCAAAAGAAATCAAAATACCTGCTACGCTCAATAAAAAACCCATAATCAAGAAACGAACGAGCGAGGTAGCTCCTTTCATTCCCTGTTTAAAGGCTTTTAATTTATAATACTCGACATTACTTTGGATGAATGCCTGAATATTATCATTTAAATCATGTACGCTGTCAGATAATTTTTCAAATGCCATATAGATTAAACTACCGCTTTGTCAGGGGTACTACCGCTTCCTGTTGATTTAGTTGAACTGTTATCTTTTTGCAATTTAGCATTTTGTTTTCTCAATTCCTCAAGCTTAGTTTCCATTGCAGCAAGAATATCATCAGCTTTATGGCTAGCAGAAGAAAGTGTTTCTTCTAATCTGGTTTCAAAATCAACTCTGGCTTTTTTAGCACGCTCACTTAGATTGGAAGAAGTCTCATGATATTTTTTATTAAAACGATCCTGAGCATCCTGTGCATCTTTCTTAAGCTTCTTGCGTGTTTTCTCACCGCTATCTGGTGCATAAAGAAGTCCGATTCCAGCTCCGATTGCTGCTCCAGTTACTAAAGCCAATAGTGTATTTCCTGTATTTGCCATAAGTTCTTAAGTTTTTAAATTAGTAATACCTCCAAAGATATAGCTTGCACAGTCCTAGTCTTGTTAATAACCGGTTAATATGTTAAAATCCTATGCTAAATTATTCTTAAAGAGCTAGTTCTTCTTCGCCCAGCTATCCCGAAGTCCCACAGTACGATTAAAAACTGGCCTTTCCGGAGTTGATGATTTATCTACACAGAAATAACCAATTCTTTGAAATTGTACCTTATCCTGCTCTTTCGCATCCCTTAAGCTAGGTTCAAGATATCCTGTAACAACTTCTAATGATTCAGGATTTACAAATTCCAGATAATCTTTTTCTTTATCTCCATCTGGTTCATCAACAGTAAACAATCGATCATATAAGCGAACTTCAGCTTCTACAGCATGTTTTATGGAAACCCAATGTAAAGTACCTTTAACTTTACGCATGGATTCCTCGGTGCCGCTACCACTTTTGCTTTTAGGATCGTAAGTACAATGTATTTCAGTAATATTACCTTCTGAATCTTTTACAACATCTTCTCCTTTGATGATATAAGCATTCTTTAAGCGGACTTCCTTTCCAAGGGTTAAACGGAAAAATTTCCTGTTAGCGCTCTCCTTGAAATCTTCTTTTTCGATATATAATTCCCTACTGAAAGGTACCTGCCTGTTACCAGCACTTTCGTCTTCCGGATTATTCTCTGCTTCAAGCCATTCTTCCTCCCCTTCAGGATAATTGATAATTACCAGCTTAACAGGATCCAGCACACCCATTACACGCGGTGCAACTTTATTCAAATCTTCTCTTGCGCAAAACTCAAGGTGCGAAACATCGATCAAATTTTCTCGTTTTCCTACACCGATAGAATCAGCAAATTTCTTAATAGATTCAGCAGTATATCCTCTTCTTCTAAGGCCAGAAATAGTTGGCATTCTAGGATCATCCCACGACTCCACAAAGCCCTTTTCAACCAATTGAAGCAGTTTTCTTTTGCTCACAATGGTATGACTAAGATTTCTTCGGGCGAATTCTCGTTGTTTTGGTTTGAAATCACCAGGTTTACTAACTTTTTCTACAAACCAGTTATATAATTCTCTGTGCGGAAGAAATTCCAGCGTACAGAAAGAATGAGAAATACTTTCAATAAAATCGCTTTCCCCATGAGCCCAGTCGTACATAGGGTAAATTTTCCAGTCGCTTCCGGTACGGTGATGACTTTTATGCAGGCAACGATACATAACCGGGTCGCGCATTAACATATTTGGCGAAGCCATATCGATTTTTGCGCGTAGCACATGCCCACGTTCAGGGGTGTCCCCATTTTTCATCTTTTCGAAAAGGTCCAGGTTTTCTTCTACCGGCCTGTTACGATAAGGACTTTCCTTACCAGGTTCAGTAGGAGTTCCTTTTTGAGAAGCAATTTTTTCGGAAGTCTGGCTGTCTACATAAGCATCTCCATTCTTGATCATTTCTAAAGCCCAATCATATAACTGCTGGAAATAATCTGAAGCATAGCATTCTTTTGCCCACTTAAAACCTAACCATTCAACGTCTCGCTTGATCGCATCTACATACTCCTGCTCTTCTTTCATCGGGTTCGTATCGTCAAAACGTAGATTTACAGGAGCATCATACTTCTCTCCCAGCCCGAAATTCAGGCATATCGACGATGCATGACCAATATGAAGATATCCGTTTGGTTCCGGTGGAAAACGGAATTTTAAATCATCTCTTTTATAATCGTTCTTTAGATCTTCTTCTATAATTTGCTCAATGAAATTGAGCGATTTTTTTCCTTCAGCCATATCTGATTTAAAATAAAACGCAAATTTATCAAATTTCTGGTCGAATACCGTGAAAACAGAGAAAGACTGTGAAGAAAGCTTTTTCAAAAATTGATTTCCCGTATACGGCAGTGTATCTTTACCAAAAATTTTCTTGTGGGAGTTATTAAACTGAAAAATATCAAAGTCTTCTCGTACCACGGTTGTCTTGATGAAGAAGGTAAAATTGGTAGCGAATATCGCGTTGATTTGAAAGTGAAAGGTGACCTGTCACATTCGGCTAAAACCGATAACCTTCAGGATACTATAGACTATGTTCATTTAAATAAGATCGTAAAGGAAGAAATGGCGATTCGATCAAAACTGCTGGAAACAGTTGCTGAAAGAATCTTAGTTCGTATAATGGATGAACTTATTATGGTTCAGAAAGCAAAGGTTGATGTATCGAAAATAAATCCGCCAATTGGTGGAAATGTTGCTATGGTTACAGTAAGCAGAAGCAAATCAAGATAGATTTTAGTTTTGAAACTTAAAATTTTTCTTACATTTGCCATCCTGTAAAACGGCATCGTGGCCGAGTGGCTAGGCAGAGGTCTGCAAAACCTTGTACAGCGGTTCGAATCCGCTCGATGCCTCAAAAAGCTTCCTGAAAAGGAGGCTTTTTTTATTTAAGAAAATTAAAGTTTGGAAATGATGGAATCATTCGGAGTGATCTCTTCAATCTGGTCCTTGATCTCTTCTACCTGGTTTGGAAATAGGCCCTGGCAGATCAAAACAACACCGAACACAATCAATAGTACGCTTATTGCTTTCTTCATAATGTAAATCCTGTTAGGTGTAAGCTTCCTATTCAGTTTCTTAGCAAGAAGAATTTTGAAAACATCAATGATTAGATAGGTCATGATCACCGTAGAGAAGAATACTGCGATGCGATCCATTTGCATATCCATTTTAGGACCGAAAACAATTATTACTCCCAGCCAAAATCCGAGTACCCCGATATTGATGAAATTCAATAGAAATCCTTTTATGAACAAGCTGAAATAATCACTTTTTCCCAGTTTCCGAATTTCCGGAGAATCATCATCTGCCTGAAGCGTTTTTTTGGTTTGAAGAAAGCTCATCGTACCATAGGTCGCGAGGATCATTCCGCCGAAAATGAATAAAGCGGGATCATCTTTGATCCTTTCCAGTAATTTTGTAGTACTGAGGTAAGCTATGGCAAAGAAAATAGAATCTGCAATAATCACCCCAAGATCAAAAGAAATTGCCGCTCTAAAGCCTTTAATAGCAGCGGTTTCCAACAATACGAAAAAAACCGGTCCTAATAGAAAAGCCAGAAATAGTCCTAACGGTAGGGCAGATAAAACGTCCTGTAACATTCAGTTCAGTTGTTTTACAAAAGTAAACTTTTAGATTTTTTAAAAAAGTAAGCTATCTAAATCGTTTTTAGACAGTAAGAAATCATAAAATTTAATTTTCCACCTCTGCTCTATTCCCAATTAGGGTAAAATCCAGATGACGTTTAATTAAATCAGCATTCTTAACTTTTACATAGACTTCATCACCAAGAGTGTAGGTTTTACCAGTTTTCCTTCCGGTAACCGCAAATTCTTTGGCATCAAATTCATAATGATCATCGTTCATATCTCTAAGCCTAATCATTCCTTCGCACTTATTTTCGACAATTTCAACGAAAATACCCCATTCGGTTACTCCGGAAATAACACCCAAAAATTCCTCATTTTCATGATCCTGCATGAATTTGACCTGCATGTATTTAATGGAATCTCTTTCAGCATTTGAAGCTAAGTTTTCCATCTCGCTACTGTGATGACATTTATTTTCGTATTCCTCTTCATTAGCCGACTCATTTTTATCTAAATAATACTGAAGCAGCCTGTGAACCATCACATCTGGATATCTCCTGATCGGTGATGTGAAATGCGTGTAATAATCGAAAGCCAGCCCGTAATGACCAATATTTTCAGTTCCGTAATAAGCTTTACTCATGGAACGGATCGCCAGCGTATCAACCATATTCTGTTCTTTCCTACCCTGTACATCTTCCAGTAATTTATTCAGGGAAGAAGTAGTAGATTTTCGATCTTTCAAATTCAGCTGATGCCCAAATCTTCCTACGATATTCTGAAGTGTTTGTAACTTTTCTTCATCTGGTTCATCATGACAACGATAAACAAAAGTCTTTTTCGGCTTTTGCTTCCCAATAAATTCAGCAACTTTTCTGTTGGCAAGCAACATGAATTCCTCGATCAATTTATTCGAATCTTTTGCCACTTTGAAAAATACACCAACCGGATCGTTTTCTTCATTTAAATTGAATTTCACCTCCACTTTGTCAAACGAAATCGCTCCGTCACGCATTCTTCTGGAACGCATTTTTTTAGCAAGTCGGTTTAATGTAGTGATTGCTTCTACGATCGGACCTTTTACGGTATAAGGCTTGTTTCGAATAGAAATTTCCTGCGGAATTGTTCCTGAGTTCGTTTCAATGATATGCTGTGCTTCTTCGTATGCAAAACGTTCATCAGAATAAGTGACTGTACGGCCGAACCATTCTTTTTTGACAGTTGCTTTATCGTCAATTTCAAAAACTGCGGAAAAAGTCAATTTCTCTTCTTCTGGTCTTAAAGAACAGGCATTATTCGATAAGATTTCCGGTAGCATAGGAACCACACGGTCTACCAGGTAAACAGAGGTAGCTCTATCGTAAGCTTCTTCATCCAGAATGGTATTGGGCTGAACGTAATGTGAAACGTCAGCAATATGAATTCCTATCTCGAAATGGCCATTTTCCAGTTCTCTAAAACTCAACGCATCATCAAAATCTTTGGCATCTTTAGGATCGATCGTAAATGTGAGAACGTCACGCATATCCCTTCTTTTACCAATTTCCTTTTCAGATATAGAAGTATCAATTTGGTTGGCAAAATCTTCAACTTCCGAAGGAAACTCATGAGGTAAACCGTACTGAGCAAGTATGGAATGGATCTCAGTTTGATGTTCCCCGGGAGTTCCCAGGGTTCGAGTAATTTTTCCAAAAGGAGAATCGGCTCGTTCTGGCCATTCTTCGAATTCTACCACTACTTTGTCACCATCTTCGGCTCCGTTTAGCTTATTTCCGGAAACGAAAAAATCAGTATACATCGAGGCTTCATCAACAACTACAAATCCAAAATCTTTTTTCTTTTGTAGTATTCCGACGAATTCAGTTCGTTTTCTTTTAAGAATTTTGGTTACTTCACCTTCAGACTTCTTTCTTCTTCTTTTATTAAAAACATAAACTTCTACCGTATCCCCATTAAATGCGGCATTCAGATCTTTATTAGCGATAAAAATATCTTCGGCCAGTTCTGGCACTATCACATAACCATAACCTTTAGTTGTGAGATCGAGGACACCGGTATAATAATCATTGCTTCCTTCGATCATGAACTTACCGCGATCAACTTCCTTGATCTGCTTTTTAGCAGCGAGCTGGGCAAGTTTTTTTATGATTTGATTGCGACTACTGGCGTCATTGACACCCATTGATGCGGCAATCTGTTTGTAATTGAAATTTTTATCTGGATTATGTCTTAGAATGTCAAGAATCGTTTTAGAGAGATTTCCTTGTACTTTATTCTTGCTTTTCTTCTTTTTCTTCATTCTTACTATTCGTGTTTGGCTAAATTACGCCTTTAGTTGTAGACAGGAATTATTTAAGTGTAAACTTTTGTTAAGTGCTTGTAAACTAATTTTTTAAAGCTATTATTAACACTAAAGATTTTTTTAATATGCTTTTTGGTTTTCCTATCAAATATTCTTAAAATTTTCTTAATTTAGATTTAACATTTGAAGCCTAATCATACCCTACTTTTACATTGTGAAAACGATGAAACTAAGCAAATCAGCAAGATACTCGGTATTCTTCTTCCTGATATTTTTATTGGGGGTAATATTTTTTGTGACCTATATCAACCAGGCGCTCAATAAAAAGACGGAGATCATCCTTCCTCATCCTATCTCTATTCCTGCAGACTCTCCTGCAATCACATTGGAATAAATAAACTATCTTTAAGAGACTATTTCTTTTTCTTTGCTTATGCAAACCTATACCTGCATTGCCGTTTTTACTTATCCGCATGAGTGCGCCATCCTGAAATTAAAACTGGAAAACGCCGGCGTACGCCACTACTTCCAGAATGAAACGCTTGTAGGCCTTTTTCCAATGTCATCTCTGGCCTTTGGCGGCATCAGGCTAATGGTTCATTCTAAAGATATTTCTCAGGCAAAAGAAATAATCGATTCCCTAAATGACAAATCATCTCATCTACGCATTGTTTAGTTATAAACATTATATATCATTATTATTCTTTTCTTCTTTTTTAAAAAATTAAAAATGATAGTTATGATTGCTTGTTAATTTGTGGAACAAAATTTTGAAGTAATGTTTGGAATTTCACTTGTAAGTTTTAGCTAACAGGTTGTCAACAACCACTGAAATTTGTAACTGATTGATATTCTTAAGGTATTAAGATTATTTTAACAGAAGTTCATAAAATTGTTTTAAAGATATTTCTGGATAACTTCTCTAAAATCTGTTGTGAACAATTAAAAATTCGATGCTCATAAGTGACTAAAAATTTGCAGACTTATAATTTGATTATCTCAACTTAATTCTGGTATTGTTATAATTATCTTAAAAAACAAATTTCTTTCTCAGAAAATCATCAAAGGTTTTGCACAATTTGATGTCAATTTTAAAGGCTTAATTTTCAGTCTATTTCAGTATTTAATTAACATCCTAAAATTAGTTACCAAACATCCTCATTTTATACCTTTGTTTTTAAACTTAGAACTCATGAAAATATCTATTGGTAACGACCACGCAGGAACTTCCTATAAAAAACTGCTTCAGGAGAAATTAGAATCTCTTGGTCACGAAGTCACTAATTATGGCACTAACAGCGATGATAGCGTAGATTATCCAGATTTTGTTCATCCGGTCGCTACAGATGTGGAAAATGGCAAAGCTGATCTTGGAGTGATCATCTGCGGAAGTGGTAATGGCGCCAATATGACCGCCAATAAGCACCAGGGAGTTCGTTCTGCTCTATGTTGGAATACCGAAATTGCGGAGCTGGCAAAGTCTCATAATAATGCGAATATATTAAGTATTCCATCTCGTTTCGTATCAGAAGAATTGGCTCTAAAAATGCTGGAAACCTTTTTAAATACGGAATTTGAAGGCGGAAGACACCAAAGAAGAATCGATAAGATACCTGCCAAAAACGCCTGTTAATAAGTATGAGTGAACTTGAAATAGAGGTAAAGAAATTTTCAGAATTAACTATTAGCGAATTATACGATCTGCTTCAATTGCGCTCTGAAGTATTTGTGGTTGAACAGGATTGTGTCTATCAGGATATTGATGGGAAGGACCAGGAGGCGCTACACGTTCTTGGTAAGAAAAATAATAAGATTGTTGCTTATACCCGATGTTTTAAACCGGGTTATTATTTTGAGCAGGCTGCCATTGGTCGCGTTGTGGTCAAAGATGCTGAAAGGCGTTTTGGTTATGGACATGAAATTATGAAAGCTTCTCACCAGGCAATTTCTGAAGCGTATCAAACAGCTGAAATTAAGTTATCTGCCCAGCAATATCTGGTAAAATTCTATGAATTTCATGGTTATCAACAAATTGGTGAAGGCTATTTGGAAGACGGAATTCCTCATATTGCAATGCTGAGAGACTAACTTTTAGATTTTAAAATATATTTAATTCGAATCCATAAAAATGGTGGTTATCTTCATTATTAACAACTGTTGATAAACCTGATTGGAATCATATAAATACCTGTAATTCAATATTTAGGTTATTAACAATACTGCTGAAATTCTAATTTTATAGGTAACTCTCTAGTTGAGTATTTTTTGATACTGATTTGAATTATTCAACAGTTCTTTAGCCTTTAAAATTTCCGGGTTGTTTGTGGTGTAATATTCATAAAGGCCTTCCTTATAGAAATATCGTTTGATGATTTCGTCAGTTAACAAACTAACAATTTCAGGTTGTTTAGCATCCAGTTCCTGCTTTTTGTGCGCGTCTATCTGCTTCTGGATATCAGCAATATCTGAAGAAATATTCTGCTGAATATCCTCATTTTCGGCTGTTTCTTTAATCTTATCCAATTCCTGTTCAGTTTTGGTTTCATAATTAAAACCAGTTTTGATTAGAAACTGTTTGAAATCATTAAAATCTGAATCATTAAAACTAAAATTTTCTGAATTTTCCAGATTGTGTGAATAGCAATATTGCGTGGCGTAATCAAAAATTGCATCCTTCTGGAGCAATGCTTGGGTGATATCGCTATATTCAGATGTTTCTAGTTTGACATCAGGAAGAATGCCGCCGCCGTCAAATACTTTTCTGCCATTTCGAGTGGTAAACTCGTTATAATCTTCAACCTTCGTTCTTACTGGTTTTCCGTTTTCATCGCGGCGACGATAGTCCAGTGCCTGAATACATCTTCCACTTGGCGTATAATACCTGGAAATCGTGATTTTTAACTGGGTTCCGTATGCCAGATCTCGCGGTCTTTGAACCAGACCCTTTCCAAAACTTCTGGCTCCAACGATCACACCGCGATCCAGGTCCTGGATTGCCCCGGCAACGATCTCGCTGGCAGAGGCACTCCTCCCGTTCACTAAAACGACCAGTGGGATGTTAGTATCTATCGGTTCCTTCTGAGTGAAATATTCCCGGTTATATTTTTCTATGACCGATTTTGTGGTAACGATCAATTCCCCTTTCGGAAGAAAAATATTACTCACATTAATCGCTTCACCAAGAAGTCCACCGGGGTTGCCTCGAAGATCCAAAATGATCTTTTCCGCACCCTGATTTTTAAGATCTTTAACTGCTCTGCCTACTTCACTAGATGCTTTAGAATTAAACCTGGAAAGCACGATGTATCCAGACTGATCTTCCAGCAATTTATAAAAAGGAACCGCATTCACTTCAACCGATTCGCGTTTGATCGTGGTGGTTTTGGTTTCTCCCTGTCGCTTAAAGGTGATATTTACATTACTGTTAGGAGCTCCATTGAGCAATTCTCCGGCATTTTCAGCAAAATCAGCCACACTAACGTTATCGATCTTAATAATCTCGTCTCCGGCTTTTAAACCGGCTTTATCGGCAGGATAATCTTTGTAGGTTTCAACTATGGTCAGCACTTTCGGTTCGGTCTTGACCAATGCTCCAATCCCGGTATACTCCCCCGCACTGTAAATTCGGGCCTCTTCCACATCCTGTTCATTCCAGTAATTGGTATAAGGATCTAAATCTGAAAGCATGGATTTGATCGCGGTATCCATCAATTGGGCTGGATTGGTTTCATCAACATAATTCATGTTGATCTCCTTGAAAAGTGTAGTGAAGATCTCTATCTGTTTGGCGATCTCAAAAAAATCTGATTTAAAGGAAACGGTGCTGACAAAAATCCCAATCAGGATCACCGGTATCGCCAGTCTTCTAATTATTTTTTTCTTCATGACCTTCTAATTTGTTCCTGAATTTATCTGAAAGTTTTAAAAAGCTTTTCTCAAGCGACGGGTACTCTGCCATATCCCTGGAAATGTAGATGAACATAAAAGCGTAGGCAGTAGATAAATCTTTGGTTAAAAGGTACTTATTTTTTCTGAAAATCTCCCGAAGCAAGCGTTTATTCCTGTTACGATCAGTCGCGTTTTTGAATAGTTTTTTAGGAACCGAAAAAGCCACCTGATTTTCTGAAATTTTGGGATGATCTATTTTGGTATAGATCAGTTTCAGCGGAAAAGCTTTCACGCTCTCACCTTCAATAAATAATTTATCGATAAGCTTTTTGCTTTTCAGTTTTTCTTTTTTGCCCAGACTCTGATCCATGTTTCAAAAATAGCATTAAATAAAAAACCCTTCCGGTATTTGGAAGGGTCTTTACTATTTAAATGAATGAGGGATTAATTTTCCTCATTGCTATCTTCCATTTCAGAATTTTCTGCGGAAGAACCTCCCCAGATATTATCTTCCTGATTGACATCTGCCATTCGTTTGCTAGGATCGATCTCTACCTCTGAAACTTTTCCTTTTGCTGAAGGAATGCTCAGATCATAAGTTGGGAATCCCCATGCCCAATCATCAGCAACCGTTCTTTTGGTATCGTCTTCAGCAGGTTTGTCCCACCTCATCATCTCTAATGGAATGTAGAATAATTCTTCTGAACCATCTTCGTAAGTTACCATCAGGTCGATTGGCATTGGCATCAATTCCTTTCTTCTTAAAGTGATCTTGGTACTATCATTTTCAGTCGAAACAGATTCAATTCCGTAATCAATTTTATTTACGGTCCTGGTCCAGTCATTTAAATACCATCCAAGCTGTGCTCCCGAAACCTTTTCAGCTACACGAATAAAATCATTTGGTGTTGGATGTTTGAATTTCCAGTCATCATAATAGCGATTCAGTGTTTTGGCCAGATTTTCCTCGCCAATGATATAGCCAAGTTGCGCTAAGAAAACAGCTCCTTTGGAATAGGCCGCTGTGCTGTAAAGGAAATTCATATCATAACGATCGGCATGCGTAGATTGTGGCTCTTCTCTACCTGAATTTGCAACATAATAATAACCTCTGTAAGAACCATTATGTGGATTTCCGGTACCATCACCCATAATTTGATTTTCAGCGATACTTGAAATATAAGAAGTGAAACCTTCATCCATCCATTCGTGTTCGCTTTCGTTTGTTGCAAGTAAATGCTGGAACCAGGCGTGTGCGAATTCGTGAGCGGTAACGCCAACAAGACTTTCAAATTTACGTTCACCGGTAATCAAGGTCAGCATAGCATATTCCATTCCACCGTCACCACCCTGAACCACAGAGTATTTTTTCCACGGGTATGGCCCGATGTGCTTGTTATAAAACATCAGTAATTCTTCAGTTTTTGGTTGAAGTTTTTTCCAGTTCTCTTTGATCTCCTTATTGTCTTTGTAGAAAAAATGAAGTTCTGTTCCATCTTCAGCTAAAAGTTTATCATGGATATATTCCGGATCTGCCGCCCAGGTGAAATCATGAACCTTTTCGGCTTTAAAATGCCAGGTAAGTTTATCACCTTTAGCTTTTTTGATTTTGGTTCCTTCTTTTTCGTAACCATGACCTATCTCATCGGTATTCTGCAGCATTCCTGTACTTGCCAGAGTATAATCCTTATCAATAGAGATTTTCACATCAAAATCACCCCACACACCATGAAATTCACGGGCAATGTAAGGATCGGCATGCCAGCCTTCAAAATCATATTCAGCAATTTTAGGATACCACTGTGACATGGAAAGTGCTACACCTTCGTCATTATCGCGTCCTGAACGACGAATCTGTAAAGGCTCCTGCGCTTTGAATTCCAATTTGAAAGTGGTTTTCTTTCCTGGAAGAATTGGCTCGGCCAGTTTCACTTCCAGCACAGTTCCTACTTCTTTATAATCTACCGCTTGGCCATCCTGAGTTAACGAAGTTACATGCATATAACCAATCTCTTCAGGAGACAGTTTGCTAATGCGACTTTCATAATCAGGATTTTCGCGGGTTCCTTTGTTATTCACCATTCTTCCATCAGGATCGGCAATATCCATGAGCCTTGCATTCATCTGGCTTCCAGGTTGGAAGGCATTATTGAATAAATGATAGAATACCTGGTTTAAAGTGTCAGGTGAATTGTTGGTATAAACCAATTCCTGGCTCCCGGTGTACTGAAAATTGTCCACGTTCATATCAACATCCATCTTGTAATCTACATGTTGTTGCCAGTATGAAGTGTTATTCTGGGCAATTAACAGGCCCGTGCTTAAAAATAATATGCTTACTAAAAATCTCTTCATTGTTTAGATTTACTTGTTTGCTACTTGACTTGCCAGGATTAAAGCGTTGTATAGATTCGCCATTTTTCCTGAAGTTGATAGAGTATTGAATTTACCGGTAGTGCTACTATTCCCACCAACCATTACTGTTGCGGTAGTTGGTAAACCACTATCCATGATAATTTGCTTAACCTGTGAAGCACTTAATTTTGGGTAATAACCACGAATGATCGCAGCGATCCCGGTAACCTCCGGAGCTGCCATAGAAGTTCCCTGCAAATATTCATATTCGTTATTTGGAACCGTAGACCAAATTTTTACTCCAGGAGCGAAAACATCTACGTTTTTGCTTCCGTAGTTAGAAAAAGTAGCGACCAGTCCTGAACCGTATTCATAGTTCAAAGCTCCGACTGTTAGAAAATTATCAGCTATTTCAGTTGAATTTTCTGGTGTCTGGTCGTTTGGATAAACCATTTTATTATCCAGATTTTCGCTTTCATTTCCTGCTGCATTCACGATCAACACATCATGATCTGCGGCGTATTTGATCGCATCTTTTACCCATTCTGGATTGGTAGAAAAATATTTTCCGAAGCTGGTATTGATCACTTTTGCACCATTATCTACAGCATAACGTATTCCTAAAGCGATATCCTTGTCATACTCATCACCATCTGGCACTGCTCTAACCACGAGGATTTTCGCATTACTAGCCACACCTTTGATACCTATATTGTTGGTTCTGTCTGCGGCGATGATACCGGCCACGTGTGTACCGTGTTTCACATCTTCTTTCTTAGGATCTGGTCCGGAAACCTGGTTGTCACCATAATTCGTATCGGTGATATCATAAGGATCATCTCCGGTTTTTCTACCTTTTAGATCAAGATTGAAATGGGTATCCATCCTTCCCTGGTAGTACTCTATTGCCTCATCCAGCTGCTCGATGGCTTTTGGTATATTTTCATCTACATTATTCTGAATTTGTGTCAGCATTGCTTTGTATTGCTGCATTTGCTGATTTTCAGGTTGATAATCTGAAAGTTGTTCTTTTGTGTAATCTTCAGTTCCCAGTTCCTTGGAAATTGCCTGATGAGCCGCTGTAAGCTGTTGTTTGATCTGGGAATATTGCTGAAGTGTTGACTGGTTATCTGCAACTTCTTTTTCATATTCCGCTTTAGCAGCCTGGTATTGTTTATATTCTGCTCTGTCTGCGGCGCTGATGCTGCTTTCCGATTTTCCTTCGTATTTCGGTTTTAACATCCTGTAGATACGAACATATTCCAGGTTTTCTTCAACTGTTTTTCCGAGGAAATTCCAACCATGAACATCATCGATAAAACCATTTTTATCATCATCTTTCCCGTTATTCGGGATCTCATCTTCATTGGTCCAGATCACGCTTTTCAGATCTTCATGATCAATATCTACCCCACTGTCTACTACCCCAACGATCACGGTTGAAGGCTTGTTATTCTTAATGATTTCAGCATAGGCTTTATCTACACTCATTCCCGGTATGGTATCCTGGGAAAGATCACTATTTGCCCAATTCTTAAGTTGCGTATCAGAAAGATCGGAAACCTTAAGCGGAATGGAATCGATATTTTCAATTGGAGTTGAAACAATTGTAGGAGCAGAACTGCTACATGCAGAAAGAACCCCAGCGGCAAGAATTGCCATTAAGGGCTTATAAACAGGTATTCTCATTAGTTGAATTTTAGTTAAATATTTCATCAAAAGTAAAGCTTTTATCAAGCCTCACACCTTTTTCGGTATTTTTCAAAGTCAGAATCTGGTTGTGAGCATCGTGCTCCATAAAAAGGTAATATTCCTCTTCTACGGCAGTTTCCAGAAACTGTTGTTTTTCGTCGAGTGTTAGTAGTGGTCGCGTGTCAAATCCCATCACATATGGTAAAGGAATATGACCGGCGGTAGGCAAAAGATCGGCCATAAAAACGAGTTTTTTGCCTTTATAGTTGATATGCGGAATCATTTGCTTGTCGGTATGACCGTCTACAAACAATGCGCCAAAGCCGAGTTCTCCTATTTCTGAAAATTTGGAACCTTTTTCACGATTTACGAAATGAAGTTTCCCGCTTTGTTCCATCGGGATAATATTTTCTTTTAAAAAAGAAGCTTTTTCACGATCATTTGGTTTGGTTGCCCATTCCCAGTGATCTTCGTTGCTCCAGAATCTTGCATTCTTAAAAGCGGGCTCGTAGCCGGTACGATCTTTATTCCATTGTATGCTTCCGCCGCAATGGTCAAAATGAAGATGCGTCATAAAAACATCAGTAATATCATCGCGATGGAAACCGTGTTTTTTCAGTGATTTGTCAATAGAATCATCACCCCACATATAATAATAACCGAAGAATTTCTCGCTTTGCTTATCCCCCATTCCGGTATCGATGAGAATGAGTTTATCGCCATCTTCGATTAAAAGACAACGAGCTGCTATATCGATCATGTTATTAGAATCTGCCGGATTGGTTCTGTTCCAAAGGGTTTTGGGAACCACCCCAAACATCGCTCCGCCATCCAGCTTGAAGTTACCGGCTTCAATAGGATAAAGTGTCATGTATATATTTTTTGTGAATTGCCATGCAAATTAGCGAATTAGGCAGGGAATCTAAGGAAAATAGGCGTGATTTAACAACATATTATTACATCCCAAGTGGCATGGGGCTTTCAGAGTAAAAGCTTTTTTATATTTTTAGCTCTGCAAGTAAAGCGAAAATGTATGTTAGAATTAGCTGGAATCATAATTTTGGGGATATTGGCCCAATGGTTTGCCTGGAAATTTAAAATTCCGGCAATTTTACCTTTGATACTTGTTGGGTTAGCCGTAGGTCCTATCGCAACTTTATTTACCGAAGACGGGGGGAAACTCATTGAACCAATATGGAACGGCGAATCTGGTTTATTTCCTGGGGAAAGCTTATTTTATTTTGTTTCGCTGGCCATTGGTGTGATTTTATTTGAAGGAGGCTTAACCCTTCGAAAAGACGAAATACTGAATGTAGGCCCTGTGATTGTGAAGCTCATCACTTTCGCAGTGATCGTAACATTTATAGGTGCTGGAGTTGCTGCTCATTTCATTTTTAACCTGACCTGGCAGATCTCATTTCTTTTTGCAGCGTTGATTATCGTTACCGGTCCTACGGTTATAACCCCTATTCTGCGGAATATTCCCCTGAAAAAAGACGTTTCTGCCATTCTGAAATGGGAAGGAATTCTAATTGATCCCATTGGAGCATTGGTCGCGGTTTTAATGTTTGAATTTATCAGCGCGGGAGAAGGATCTGAATTTACCGAAACCGCCATGATGGAATTCGGTAAGATCGTGTTATTCGGCTTTACCTTTGGATTCACCTTTGCACACGGGCTTGCCTTTGCGATCAAAAAAAATGTGATTCCGCATTATTTACTAAACGTGGTGACACTCGCAACGGTGCTTGGAGTCTTCGTCATGGCTGATCAGTTTGCACACGAAAGCGGACTTTTAGCCGTGGTAATTATGGGGATGGTAATGGGGAACATCAACCTTCCAAACCTGAAGGAACTATTGTATTTCAAGGAATCTTTGAGCGTTCTTCTTATCTCCATATTGTTCATTTTGCTGGCTGCGAACATCAACATGTCAGATCTATACCTCATCTATAATATCAATGCCGCGCTCTTATTTTTAGCAGTGGTATTTATTGTTCGACCGCTGGGGGTTTTCCTGAGCAGTATCGGTTCATCGCTCAAAACAAATGAAAAAATGTTTATAAGCTGGGTGGGACCTCGAGGTATTGTAGCGGCAGGTATCGCTTCGCTTTTCGGTATCGAGCTTGCCAGCCAGGGTGTTGAAGATGCGGAATATATCACTCCGCTGGTTTTTATGGTCGTGCTGGGAACCGTTTTACTGAATGCAACTACCGCCAGGTTATTTGCGCAGCTGGTAGGTGTTTTTCTGAAAAATTCTCAGGGAATTTTGATCATTGGTGCTTCCACTATTTCCAGGCTGATCGGTTCTTATCTGAAAAAGAACAACAGGCACGTAGTACTGGTTGATAATAACGGCGGAAATATTCGTAAAGCCCGGGAACTTG
>CAXPUM010000080.1:0-8441 GCA_964220295.1 Flavobacteriaceae bacterium
TGTCATCTCGATAGTATCGATCTCACAGTTATCGGTAACCTCAATGGTTCCGTAGTTGATCACGGCACCACAGGTTTCCGGATCGGTATTGATATCAGTATAATTTTCTATTTGAGTGATAACCGGATCAATAGTATCAGAAACTGTTACAGTTACAGATTTTGAAACTGAATTATCACTGCCATCAGTTACAGTATAAGTGATGGTGGTTACACCCTTATTAAAAGTATAAGTTCCTACCTGTCCATTTCCAGATCCTGTAGTGGCTCCGGTTAAAACATAAGTTAAAGTTACTTCGGAACAGTTATCAGAAAAAGTAGCGTCAGGAACAACTATAGAAGCATCACAGCTTGTAGTTGATGTATTTGCAGATAATGGTCCGCTTACGGTAAGCTCAGGATTCTGTGTGTCAGGATCAGCAATGATCTTAATACCGGTAGTTTCCGCAGAACAGTTTCCATTACTGGCGGTAATAGTGTAAGTTCCAACAGGTAAATTGCTTACTACACCATTAGTATGTGAATACGTATTATTATTTATATCTGAAATCGTGTAATTAATTCCTGATACAGTTGTAAAAACTATTTCACCATTATCTTGAGCACAGGTGGTGTTTGAAGTATCAATTACTTGCGGTGCAGAAGGATTAGAATAGATAGATACATTGGTATACGCATATTTTTCGCAACCTTTTGTATTAAAAGTATAAGTCACCTGATAGTCTCCAGGAGTACTTGCAGCAACATCAATTTCTCCAGTAATAGCGTTAATGCTTAATCCTGAAGGAGCTGAAAACTGACCTCCAGTAACTCCAGATAAATCAACAGCGACAGGGCTGTCACTTTCACAAATTGCTCCGGCATAACTGTAATCTATAGTTGCTGTTCCAAAGGTAATCTTGGTTTGAATTGGCTCAACAAAATCATTCAAAGCAGCAGAGGCTGAATTCGAATTTTTTGTTTTGATCAGTAAAGTTTTAATACTAATACCTATACACGGATCTACAGTACCTAAAATTTCGGTCAGGTTCACTGCAGCCTCTGCAAATTGTTGAGGCTGATACTGATTGCTGCCGAAAGCTCCGAACGGAACATCGACCGCTCTCGAATTTACTGCAGCGTAAGATTGAATATTACTTATAGTTTTTAGATGAAAGGAGTATCCATTAGCATCAGGTTCCCATAAATAAAAATAAACGGCAGCTCTTGCTCCACCATTTTCAAACTGAACGGTTATAAGAATGTCGTTTACGGTTCGTCCTCCGTCAGGTCCTTGAGTACTAAAGCCTCCATTGGTGGTTGTAATAGTATTTTGGTAAAAACCAAAATCAATATAAGCCTCACCTGTCACCGATTTACGATCGGCTCCAACTACTAACCATTCATCTCCGTTCTGAGACTTACCAATGTGGTACATGGCATTGTTAATATCTCCTTTTCCGGTGGCGTTACCAGTTACCCAACTCCATGTAGCTGGGCTATCGCCCGCTTTAGACCCCTGGGTATAGGCATTGTCATTACCATCGTAAGCATCCTGAATTAAAGCAGTCAAAGTACCATCAACCGCGGTACCATCATTGTTTAAAACAAAACCTCCCGAACCGGCAGGACCCTGCACCCAATCTCCAATACCACTAATAGGGGTATTAGCTTTTAGATCTCCTTCAATACCAAAACCACCATTAGGATTTATTAACGGTGCGGTGCCTGGGTTAGTTTGAGCAAAAGTTAAGCCTGTTAGAAATAAACTAAGCATAACTAAGAAAGTTCTACTTCTGTTCATAATTGAACTTTGAGTAAATCTTTTCTCTGTTTTAAATTGCTTACTACCCTTAAATGAATTAGTAGTTTTCCAAATCATATTAATAATGTTTAGAATTATCAATAATTGTTTTAATCGTCATACGATTGTTTTTAATCAATACGTTTGGTTTTCAGAGAAAACCATTTTTCATCTGATCTGGGGAATTCAGTCTTAAAATCTTAGGGTGTTATCACCAGGTAAGTTGAGGGGTTTACCTTTTAGAAGAGTTTTTAGGGGGTGACTCTCTTGGTGTTTCTGAGGTTAAAATTATTATAAAAACTGAACGAAAAATGATTTATCCAGATTTTTAGATATAACGGATAAAATACTCGTTCAAATACACAATTTTATCAAAAACCAATCTTTGGTTGAGCCGCTATTCGCCTGATTTTTAAACTTCAATTGTAAGATTTGTCATTTTCCAATGGGGTTTTTCACTTAGAAATTGACAATTAATTGAATTTTTTTTCGGTTATTCTTACAATCAAAATTTTCTTAAAATTAGAGATGTATCTTAACAGAATTATAAGTTAGATTTTTCAATTTTTTTCCTGTTTATATGATAAACTTGTAACTTGCGGTAAACAAATCGAAATGACCAAAGACCTAACCGGTTATCGAAAATCTTACGAGAAAGGAGAGCTGAATGAAACCGATGTTCCATCAGATCCCTATGAATTATTTCAGAATTGGTTTGACCTTGCAGATTCCAGCGACCAGATAGAAGAAGCGAATGCTATGACCATCGCAACCGTTGGTAAAAGCATGCTTCCCAAGTCCCGCGTGGTCTTACTAAAGTCTTTTGATCAAAATGGGTTTCGGTTTTATTCTAATTATTCTTCTGAAAAAGGAAAGGAATTGGAAGAGAATCCACAGTGCTGTATTTCCTTCTTCTGGCCTGGCTTAGAAAAACAGATTATTATTAGAGGAAAGGTGGAGAAATTATCCAGATCGGCTTCCGAAGAATATTTCCATTCCAGACCGGAAGGGAGTCAGTTAGGCGCTTTGGTATCCAAACAAAGTTCGGTCATTCCTTCCAGAGATACGCTCGAGCATAAATTACATGATTTAGAGAATAAATATAAAAATGAAGAAATTCCAATGCCTGACTATTGGGGTGGTTACCTGGTAAAACCAGTTTCTTTTGAATTCTGGCAGGGCCGCAAAAACCGTTTGCATGACCGGTTGCTTTATACACCACAGGACGGAAATTGGAAAATTGAAAGACTAGCACCTTGATATGAAACGACTTGTTTTAGTAAGACACGGAAAATCTTCATGGGAATTTGATGTGCCAGATGATGAAAGACCGCTTAAGAAAAGAGCTTATAAAGATGCTGAAGTAGTTTTAAAAACCTTCAAGCAATTTTATAAATTTTCAGGTAAATTCTGGACAAGCTACGCGAAGCGTGCAAGAACTACTGCGGAAATATTTAAAAAAGAACTCAATATTCCTGAAGAGGATTTCTCGATTAAAAGAGAACTCTACACTTTCAATCAAAACGATTTGCTGCAGGTAATAAAATCCTGTGACAACAGTATACATAAACTGGTAGTATTCGGTCATAATCCCGCCATGACGATACTGGTGAATCATTTAGGAGATAAGCCAATCGATAATTTACCAACCACAGGTTTGGTCGTTATCGATTTTGATGTTGACGACTGGAATGACATTTCTAAAGGCACGACCATACTGAGCCTATTTCCTAAAAACCTTCGATAATTAATGACAGAAAAGCGCTATATCAATAGGGAACTAAGCTGGCTTTCTTTTAACGCACGTGTTCTTCAGGAAGCAGCAGATGAAACAGTTCCTCTCCTTGAAAGACTTCGATTTCTTGGAATATTTTCAAATAACCTGGATGAATTCTTCAAGGTGAGATATGCGACAGTAAAGCGAATTGACCTGGCTGGGAAAGCTGGGAAAAGCGCTTTGGGTGGTATTAAGGCGAGCAAGCTTCTGGAAGCCATTACTAAAATAGTGATCGATCAGCAGGCGGAAAGTTTGAAGATTTTGGAAGATATCCAGGAAAAGCTAAAAGATCATAATATCTATATTATTAAGGAAGATGAAGTCACCGCAAATCAGCATGACTTTATAAAGAACTTTTTTCTTACCAAGGTTAGTCCGGCACTGGTAACAATCATTTTAAATGAACTTCAGGAAATGCCTTCGTTAAAAGATAGCGCAGCATACCTGGCGGTAAAAATGGTTATGAGTGATGAAAAATCCGCTCCTAAACAGGGAATTTCTAAAATTTTGAGCAGACCGATAAAAGATAATAAATATGTCCTGATCGAAATTCCGCGGAGTATTGAGAGGTTTGTAGTGCTGCCGGAAGAAGATGGAAGGCAATATATCATTCTGCTGGACGATTTGATACGGTATAACCTGCATTCAATTTTCAATATTTTTAAATACGACAGTATCACGGCCCATATGATTAAGATCACTCGTGATGCTGAATTGGATTTGGATAGTGATTTGAGTAAAAGTTTTATAGAGAAAATTTCTGATAGTGTTAAAGACAGGATCAAAGGAGAACCGGTAAGATTTGTTTACGATAAAAATATTGAAGAAGATACTTTAACCTATTTAATGGATAAGATGGGTATCGATTCCAGTGATAGCATCATCCCGGGTGGGAGGTATCATAATCGTCGGGATTATATGGATTTTCCTAGTCTTGGGCGGCATGATATGCAATATGAGGTCCGGGAGCCATTACCAATTTCTGGACTTATCCTGCAAACAAGCGTTTTGAAAGGTATTGCTGAAAAGGATTTCTTACTTTATACACCCTACCAGAGTTTTGCCTACACGGTAAAATTCCTACGTGAAGCCGCTTTGGATCCAAAGGTGAAATCGATAAAAATTACCATTTACCGACTTGCTAAAATTTCCCATATCGCGAGTTCGCTAATCAATGCTGTTAAAAATGGGAAGAAAGTAACGGTTCAAATTGAATTGCGTGCTCGATTCGATGAAGTGGCCAATATTCGGTATGCTGAACAAATGCAGGAAGAAGGAGTGAAGCTCATTTTTGGAGTTCCTGGTTTAAAAGTGCATTGTAAAGCTTGTGTTATTGAGAGAGAAGAGCAGGGGAAAATTAAACGATATGGTTTTATAAGCACCGGAAACTTCAATGAAAGTACATCTAAGGTGTATACTGATTATACCTTATTTACAGCCGATGCCGAAATTTTAAAAGAAGTTAATAAGGTATTTGACTTTTTCGAAACAAACTATAAGGTCAATAAATACAAGCACTTAATCGTTTCGCCACATTATACCAGAAATGCGATCTACAAGTTGATTCAGAATGAAATTGATAATGCTAAAAATGGAAAGAATTCAGGTATCAGACTAAAGCTGAACAGTCTATCCGATTATGGCGTCATCGATAAATTATACATGGCGAGTAAAGCTGGCGTAAAAGTGAAATTGATCGTTCGGGGCATTTGTTGTCTCGTTCCGGGAATTCCAGGACTGAGTGAAAATATTGAAGCCATAAGTATAGTCGATAAATTTCTGGAACATCCTCGTGTTTTTATTTTCGAAAATGATGGTGATCCAAAAGTTTACATCTCATCAGCCGATTTTATGTCGAGAAACCTGGATCAGCGTGTAGAAATTTCCTGCCCAATATACCAGCAGGATATTAAGCAGGAATTGATCGAAACTTTTGATATTAGCTGGAACGATAATGTGAAAGCGCGAATTCACTGCAGAGGAATGGAGAATCCATATCGCAAAACAGA
The DNA here is from genome assembly GCA_964220295.1 of Flavobacteriaceae bacterium. Lineage (GTDB taxonomy): Bacteria > Bacteroidota > Bacteroidia > Flavobacteriales > Flavobacteriaceae > Christiangramia. The sequence goes on from CAXPUM010000080.1 coordinate 5,569, forward strand.
AGGTCCAACCGTGAGATCGCAATTTGATCTTTACAATTACTACCTGAATAAAATTGAAATTAATACCTAGATGATTAATCAAAAGACCTATGCCGCTATCGATATCGGTTCGAATGCCGTAAGATTGTTAGTTTCAACCATCACTGAAAAGGAAGGTATGGAAACCAATTTCAGAAAAACTTCACTCGTTCGGGTTCCAATTCGTTTAGGAGCCGATGTATTCCTGAAGCAGAAAGTTTCTGAAAAGAACCTAACCAGGATGGTAGATACCATGCAGGCGTTTCATCTTTTAATGAAATCTCATGGAGTTGAGAAATATAAGGCCTGTGCTACTTCAGCCATGCGTGAAGCCAGAAATGGAGCAGAGATCGCCGATACGATCAAAGAAAGAACAGGAATTGATATAGAGATCATTGATGGATCACATGAGGCTGCCATTATTGCCGCGACAGATCTTCATGCTCTAATCGAAAATGACTGTAATTACCTATATGTTGATGTAGGTGGTGGAAGCACGGAATATACCTTATATAGTAATGGTAAAACAGTTACTTCCCGTTCCTTTAAAGTAGGAACAGTTCGAATGATGGAAGACCTGGTGGAGCATAAAACCTGGGAAGAAATGCGAGACTGGGTTAAAGAGGTTACAAAAGGTATGGAAGATATTGACCTGATTGGCTCCGGGGGTAATATCAACAATATTTTTAAGACCAGCGGAAAGAAAGAAGGCAAACCCTTAAGCCTGAAGTATATGAAAGACTATGATGAGAAACTGAATTCTTATACTTACGAGGAGCGTATTACTGAATTGGATCTAAAAAACGACCGGGCAGATGTGATCATTCCTGCATCAAAAATATACCTGAACTCTATGAGATGGGCCAGAGCCAATAGGATATTTGTGCCGAAAATTGGTCTGGCAGATGGGATAATAAAGTCTTTGTATAATACCTCGAAAAAAAAGAAGAAAGCCTAACCGTGAATACTTTCTTTTTTGCCTAGATCTTTCATCACTTCGGCTTCGAAGTCTAAGAGATCCTGCCATTTCTGGTCGACGATTTCTCTACTTTCCCCGAATTGACGGGCAAATTTCAGGAACATCGTATAATGGTTCGCTTCGCTAATCATCAGATCTTTATAGAATTTTGCCAGTTCTTGATCTTCCAGCTGTTCCGACAATAACCTAAATCGCTCGCAACTTCTCGCCTCAATAAGTCCTGCTATGAGTAATCTGTGAACAAGCTGAGTGGCACGGCTGCCACCTTTTGGAAAGAATTCTCTGAGAGCGATAACATATTCATCTTTACGATCCCAGCCCATTTTATAACCACGCTTAAGGATCTTGTCATGAACCATTTTAAAATGCCCCATTTCCTCTCTGGCTAAAGCAGTCATAGCCGTAACTAATTCGGAATATTCCGGGTAGGTCACAATAAGGGAAATAGCGGTTGATGCTGCCTTTTGCTCACAATAAGCGTGATCTACCAGGATTTCATCAATATTTTTTTCAGCAATATCCGCCCAGCGTGGATCGGTTGGTAATTTTAGTCCTAACATGGTTAAACGTCTAAATCAAAAGTTGCTCTAAGTTTATCGATCAAAGGATTTGCCTCCCTTAACTTCTCATATTTTTCCTGCGGCGTAAAAGCATATTTTCGAGAAATAGCTTCATCTACCTGGATGTTGAGGCTTATGTGAGTATTTAATAGCTTTTGCTTCAGATACTTCATAAGTCTGTTTTCTTCCCTTTCCAGATCAATCTTCATGGTCTCATTGGGAAAAGTCAGGCAGATCTCTTTTCCTTTTAATTCAGGAGTTTGAGATTCAAAAATAGAAGCGAGGATCTTTTCTCCCTTTCGTTTCAGTCTTTCAGTATAATTGTTCCATTCTTCCACCATCTGCGCTTCAGTAAAAGCTTCATCCATTACCTCTTCCTGAGGCATCATCGCTTTTTGCTTTTCTGCAAGTTCCTTTTTCTTACCGATGCTTTTCAGTGATAGACCAGAAACCCTCTCTCGTTTAATATTGGGTATGACAGGTTTTTCTTCGGAAGGAACAACTGGCTTTTCTGTATGAACCTGAGAGTCTGACTCAGAACCTGTTATTGCCGGACTTTCTTCTGAATAATATTCACTTTCCTTATCTGTTGCGCAGGTTTCTACGGCTTGATCAGGTTTTGGTAAAGCGATTTCAGTTTCTGAAATACCGCTAGCATGTTCATTTTCCCGAACGATCTCTTTTTTCGCAGTGGAGATAGGGCGGGAGCCAACCTTGAAATGAGAAGGTGGAATTATGCTTCGTTCAGACTTTTTTTTTTCGCCTTCGAAGGTGATCGAGGCTAATTGCATCAGGCATAATTCAACTAATAATCGTTGATTATGACTGGTTTTATATTTTAGGTCGCAGGAATTCGCTAAATCAATAGCTTCCACAAGAAAGGAATGAGAACAATTCTGTGACTGATCAAAATATTTGGCTTTCGTTTGTTCACCAACTTCCAGTAATTCTATAGTCTTCTGGTCTTTGCAAACTAAAAGATCTCTGAAGTGGCTTGCAAGACCGGAGATAAAATGATGACCGTCAAAACCGGTAGCCAGAATTTCATTGAATTTGATCAATAACTGCGGAATATCATTTGCCAAAATCAGATCGGTTGCCTGTAGGTAGGTGTCATAATCTAAAACATTCAGATTTTCGGTAACAGCTTGCCTGGTAAGTTCGTTTCCGCTGAAACTTACAACACGGTCGTAGATAGATAAAGCATCACGCATCGCACCATCGGCTTTTTGAGCGATGATATGCAGAGCATCATCTTCCGCATTAACACCTTCCTGTTCCGCAATATAAGCCAGATAGTCTTTCGCATCTTTCAC
>CAXPUM010000081.1:0-46306 GCA_964220295.1 Flavobacteriaceae bacterium
AAAATGTTCCCTGTAATGCTTTAATAGTATATTCTTTCCCTTGTGATTTACATATTATTTCCTGACTTGTGATATTTTGAAAAGGTAAATCAGTTTCTTTTGCCACATCAAGTTCTAAGAACCATTCGGTGTCCGGGTTATCCGAATGAATTTTAGTTGTTTTTTCATCTGCTTCAATAATGATCGCGCCATTATCAGATTTTAAGGGCCATACAATTTTCAATTCTCCTTTTTCAGGACTGGTTATGGTAGGAATACCGCCTTTCATCAAGCCTGCCTGACCATCTTTTTTTATCTTGAATTTTAATCCGGCGAACTTTTGAGACGTACTCCAAAGAAAACCATCTACAAAAGGCTGGGTGAAAAATAGTGCCTGATTCGATTCTAATTTTTTATCTAAATAGGAAGATTTAATTGATTCGTCAAATAAATGGATATCCCTGAATCTTAGTGTTTCGTTATCCCAAAGGAGATTAAGCCTGTAAAATTTGCTATTGAACCACACTGTTCTTTTGTCATCATCTTGAAACGGTGTATTTACCGTCACAGAAGTTGCGGGAGTCATCTCATAATTTTCCTTAAACCACTTACCTGATTCCGATAGCGTTTCTACTTTAATTTTGCCTTCCTTTTGCAGTTGATGTAAAAGGGGCATTTGCATTTTAAAACCTTTTTTCACGTTTTCCCAAATAAATGAATTCTCCTGGCCTGCCTGAACATAGGCAAACTCCATGGATTCACCGTCCACAAAATTTTTCATATACCAGTCTACCCATGGCTCACTTCCTCCAGATCTCGGGTAAACAGGTTCCATGGAAATTACTCCCTGTCTGTCACTCTCCAGACCTGTATCATACTGGTAAACCGGATCACTTCCTAACATTCTAAAGATCGGAACCGGGATCTGGTTTTGACTATTTTGTGCGGGCATATAGGAATTCACCTTACTGGGATAATACGCCTGATTCCAATAACCACCCCATAAGGTATAACCATCTGTACCATATTGATCTTTACAGTTGGCCGATGCTACAATTTCATATTTCTCATACATATAATTCAGCGTATGTGCATCGATAAACCACGAGGCCACAGATTTTGGGTAATACCCAAAAATCTTTTTAAAATCTTCCATATAAACATCAACTAGTTGCTCTCTTTCTTTTGGAGTGTAGCCCGTAGAAAAACCAACATCCGCATGCCAGTCCCATGGAAAGCGTCCTCGCCATTCCAACCCGGCTTTTTTCACCATTGGTTCTGGAATTTCCCACCAGGCCCCGATCTCGAAGGAATCTTTTGGCAAACCTTTTAAAAGTTCCTGGTAGCGTTCATCAATCATGGCATCATATTGCAGCAAAAAAGTACCTTTTAGATGGTACTTCCGCATTATTTTCAACTGGTTCTCAGTTGTTTTAAATAAAACATCTCTCGTAATGGCACTATCCCTTGGCTCTATATCACGAATGAAATTGATGATATTTACAATCTTAGGTTTCTCAGCTAACTCTTCTTTTTTTGACGGAATTGATTTTTCGTTCCCTTTACAGGAAAATACCAGTAAGGATATTAAAAGAATGACTGAATAAAACTGAGGAGTTCTTTTTTTTGATGACATGCGGATTTGATTAGGATAGTCTGAAAATACGACTGATAATAGGGTAAATGTATTGTTTTTAAAAATTACCCTCTAATTTTCTTATTGTTAAACGGAAATGATTGAGTAATTATTAGATTTTTAATAAAAATTAAAAACTATTTGTATAGATGTATGCAAATTCATCGGACTCTATCTAACGAGGATGAACAAGTACTTTATTTGAAGAATTGAAAGATAATTGATAGACTTTCCTGGTAAATAATTTGAGCGTCAAAGCCGCAGATTGCTATTATGGAAGATGCTATAACCGGAAAATAAAAAGCCGACTTGTGGAAGTCGGCTTTTTATTTAGTACTCGAGGTGGGAATCGAACCCACACTCCCGAAAGAACTGGATTTTGAATCCAGCGCGTCTACCAATTCCGCCACTCGAGCAATTTATGGAGGGCAAAAATAGGAAAATTTGCAGGAATGATAATAAAATTTTCTAAATAAAATTTACAGCTCTAACTGTTTGATTGTCAAATTGTACTATTTTAGTATTCTAACTAACTACTTCATGAAAATTTCTATTTTAAGGGCTATTCTCTGCCTGATCCTGCTCGTTGGATGTTCCAAAGATGATCCCACCACACCAAAAGAAAACCCTGAGTCTGAAACTTATGAGCTACAAGAATTAATTGTAGGAACCTGGGACGTAGATAATTCACAAACCCTTGCCACTAATAGATTCGAGAAGCAATCTGCCGACGCTTGTTATTTTTATAGCTTTATATTTCATGCCGATGGCACATTTATAATTAACTATCGAGGCGGAACCTTAACTGGAAATTATACAGTTAAGAGTGAAACTTCTATTGATCTTGGTATTGAGGGTGAGCTGGGAAATATTAGGTTTGCCAATGAGTCGCTTTCTTTTTCGGCTCAACTCACAAATATTTGTTCCAAGAACATTCAGTCCAGCCCGGGTAATGTTCATGAAGTTGGTGAGTGCTATTCATTTCTAAATTGCAATGACGGGACAGTTTGGAAAGCCGACATTGATGGAACCGCAGTTTACATTGAATTAATTGATTACGATAATGGTACCTGGTTTAGGAGATATGAGATTTGGAATGCCTATGGTTGTTATTCCGTAGAAAATAACCAGATACATGAGGGGGAATTAGTACTAATAGATAACTCGCCGAATCGTTTAAGTTTTATCCATTCAAAAACTTCCGGAAATGTAATTTATACCTATCGAATAATTGATGGGGAACTAAAAGAATTTATAAACGGCGAATCAACCGAATCCAGAGTGTACCAATCTGTAGAAAGTAGTGCATTGGAATCTTTACTGAGTTCGGAATGTGGTGAGAAAACCTACGTGCCAGATGATGAATTTGAAAAGTATTTGATCAGCAGAGGTTACGACAATGTTTTGGACAATTATGTTCTTACGGAAAAAATAAAAATTATAACCAATCTAAGTTTAGCTTTTGATGAAAATATAGATGTTTCACTGGAGGGAATAGAAGGTTTCACAGCCTTACAAAAGCTAGATATTTGGCATGGGAAAATCGGAACAATTAATCTTTCTAATAATAAGAATCTGGAATGGCTTGCAATGAGTTCAACAGAATTAGAATCGTTGGATCTTAGATCCAATATAAAGCTCCAATCTTTTTATTACGAAAGAGGAAAGGCCAAAACCATTTTACTTCCTCAATCGGGAAGTCTGCTTGGGTTTGAAATAACGTATACGGAATCCATTGAAACTATGGACATTTCCAATCAGCCAAATCTGGAATATGCGATTATAGAAAGCGAAAATTTTAGCGAGTTGATAAGTGATACTAATACAAATTTAAAAGATTTACAATTAAATAGTTTTGTATTAGAGGGACTAAACTATTCTTTATTTCCGAATTTGGAGCGTCTGAGTATAGGCTATACTAAAATAAATCATTACAATTGGAGCGTTTTAAAAGAACTTCGAGAGCTTGTCTTGTATAATACCGAGAATGTTTCAACTCTTGATCTTTCCGAAAATCAAAAATTGGAAACAATTTATATAAGCTATAGTTCCCTCAACTCTCTTGATATCTCTGCTAATATAAATCTGAACAGTGTGTTTTTAACAGAGATGGATAATTTATCTTGTGTGAAGGTAGCTCAGGTTCATCTAGATCGAATGCAGCAGCAACCTTCCATGTGGAATAGTGACGATCATATTTCTTTTTCGCTAAACTGTGATTGATTTTATTCGGATTTTCAAGGTTTGCTACTCAAATTATATTTTCAAAATGTGGATTTTTAGGGAATTCATCGGTTAAAATCTGTAATTTTACCTGCTATTTTCATAATTGCAAAATACATTACGATATGATCTCGAGATCTGTTTTTCTGATTGCTTTCCTTTTTATAAACCTGGTTTCTTTTGCGCAGGCAGAAGTTTATGAACTCCGTACGTATCATCTGGAATTTGCAACTTCGGAAAAAACGCTGCATGATTATTTTGAACAGGCATTGATTCCGGCTTTGAATCGCAACGGAGTGGAAGTGGTTGGAGCTTTTGAAGAGGCTCATCCAACATTGCCAAAAAAACAGTACTTACTCATTCCTTATAAGAGCATGCAGGAATTTGGAGGAATATCGAAGATGCTTCAGGAAGATGAAACCTTTCAGCAGGCGGCTGCGTCGTTTTGGGCAATATCGCCAGATCAGTTCCCTTACCAGCGGTATGAAACTAGTTTGATGCTCGCAATCAGCGGATTTCCAAATCTTCAAAAACCTTCGGAAGGATCTGGATTTTACGAGTTGCGCACCTACCAGGGTTATAATGAGGACGCGCTGCGCCGAAAGTTGAAAATGTTCAACGATAAGGAGTTCGATATCTTTAGAAATATCAATTTTCCCATTGTTTTCTTTGGAAAAAATATTGCCGGAGACCAGATGCCATCCCTTACCTACCTGCTGGCAACCAAAGACCGGAAAGGGAACAGCGAAGCCTGGCAGCGATTCGGGAGTGATGGTGATTGGAAACAACTATCAGGAATGAAGGAGTATGAAAATACGGTGTCTAATATCATCCAAACCTATTTGCAGCCGCTGCCTTTCTCCCAGCTTTAACCAATACAGACTTTTTCAAATCGCACTTTCCTGATACCAATTTCGGTGTTGTATTCCAGTATTTTGGAAAATCCCATTTTCAGGTAAAGTTGAGTCGCCGGACCATTTGCTAACCCGGTTTCCACGGTGAAAAGGCTGGTTTTATAACGTTGAAATGCATGATCGACTAGTTTGCGGCCGATGCCTCTTCGGAAAAATTTCGGTTGTACCACAAGGCTTTGAATGTGAACCGATGCCGGTTTTTCATCAATTTCAATTACCGCAGCCAGTTCTTCATCCATAAAATATCCGAAGAATTCATTGTCGCTGTTTACAAAAGCCTCCAGCGGTCTTTTCAGCGGAGGAAAATCTACTGCATTTAGCAGTTCGGCTTCTACCGTATAAGAAATTTGAAATACTGAACGAATGGCTTCAGCAGTTGCCTGGTCACGGTGAGTTAGTTTTTTGATCATTTTTCTGAAATTTCAACCGCTTTCCGGCAGAATCAGCTCGAATTTATACATTCTGTAAAAAAAAGCAATGATTATGACAGGTCTTCCTGATTTATCTTCTGTGGGACGGAATAATTCTTAAATTTGCAGCACACAAAACACAACTAAACAACACAAAATGGCTGCAACGACAGAAGCTAAAATCTTTAACTGTACGCAATCCCGTGAGTTAGCGGAAAAAATCGCAGAACACTACGGCACCAAGCTGGGAAATGTGATCACTTCAACTTACAGCGATGGGGAATTTCAACCATCTTTTGAAGAATCGGTGCGTGGTTCTCGCGTTTTTATAATTGGTTCTACCCATCCAGGGAGCGATCACCTAATGGAAATGCTTTTGATGCTGGATGCTGCAAAAAGAGCTTCTGCACGTCACATTACCGCAGTTTTGCCATACTTTGGCTGGGCTCGCCAGGATCGTAAGGACAAACCTCGTGTACCGATCGCAGCAAAGATGGTTGCTAGCATTCTTGAAACTGCTGGTGCTACCCGAATTATCACCATGGACCTTCACGCAGACCAGATACAGGGATTTTTTGAAAAACCGGTAGATCATCTTTTCGCCAGTACGGTTTTCCTGCCTTATTTAAGAAGCCTGAATTTGGATAATTTGACGATTGCTTCACCAGATATGGGAGGTTCTAAACGAGCTTATGCTTATTCAAAAGCTTTGGAGAGCGACGTGGTGATTTGTTACAAGCAGCGTGCAAAAGCCAATGTGATCTCACATATGGAACTAATTGGTGATGTGACAGGCAAAAATGTTGTATTGGTAGATGATATGGTGGATACTGCCGGAACGTTGACAAAAGCTGCTGATGTCATGATGGAGCGTGGGGCTCTTAGTGTTCGTGCCATTTGTACGCACCCGGTTCTTTCAGGTGAGGCTTATGATCGTATTGAAAGATCGAAATTAGTCGAATTGATTGTTACTGATTCTATTCCGCTGAAGAAAGAAAGCAGAAAAATCAGGGTGGTAAGTTGTGCCGAATTATTCGCTGATGTGATGAAACGCGTGCATGACAATCAATCGATCAGTTCCAAATTCCTGATGTAATTATCTTTTTTCGTCAGCCGGAAGAGATTCATTTTCTTCCTCTTCTGGTTTTTCCACTGCATAAACTTCCAGGTTTTTGCCAGTAACTTTTTGAAGTAAAGTGGCCTTCCTGCTAGCTCCCCAGATTTCCAATTCCGGGTCAGACATGGTGGTGATAAGAAAATTGATCTGATCTTTTCCATTTTCGATCTCCAGTTTTTCCACATTTTGGTAGTGACTGCGATCAAGTCCGTCGGCAATTCTAAGTATGGCGGAAAGTTTTTGGATCTTCTTCCGAAGTGGTTTTCGAAGGTGCTTGTAAAATTTGTGACGTTTTTTACTGGGAGTCGATCGCCGGTGATATCTCGCAACATGTGCCATTATGTTGATCTCGTCTTCGGTGAAACCGCGTAAATCAGAATTTCTGATGAGGTAAAGCGCATGTTTGTGATGCTTCCTGTATGAAATATAATAACCAATATCATGCATTAAAGTGGCATATTCCAGTAATTCGCGGTCATTCGGCTCCAGTTTAAGTTCTGGCTGGAACTCGTCAAAAATCTGCAGGGCCATACGGGCAACGTGCCTGGAATGATCTTCCATCCAGTTGCATTTGCGTAACAGTTCGTGAATACTTCTCTTTCGCGGATGCGGATGTTCCTGGACCATTTCCAGTTTGGGTTGTTCCTTCTTTATAAATTCCTGAATCATCCCATCTCGTAAAGCTCCTTCGGAAATCTTGATATGTTCAATTCCGAATTTTTCCAGGAGAAATTTTACCAAAACCATCCCTGGATTGATAATGTCGATTCTTTTTTCGTCTAACTGATTGATCTTTTTCCGCTTCTTGCGATTTAGAAGGATGAAATCTTTATAAAGATCCTGGAAATCTGAAGCCGTAAATACCAGTTCGTTCAGTGTAATATCGGCCGGCAGTGATTTTTGGTTTGCTACCATCGCACCGATATTTTCCATGGTACCTGAAGAACCGATGATGGTTTTGATAGGATATTTTTCCGCAGCCTTAAAAACTTTTTTCAGCTTCTTCTTATAGTGCTTCTCTAGTTTGTGGATCTCCTTATCGGTTATTGGGTCATTTTCGACAAATTTGGCCGACATTCTTGCGACTCCCAGTTTCAGGCTATTGTGGTAAACCATTTCGGTATTATTACCAATAATGAATTCCACGCTGCCGCCGCCAATGTCTACCATCATGACCATTTCATCGTCCATGGAAATACTGTGTCGAACAGCATAACCAATGAGTTGTGCTTCCCGTTTTCCAGGTATTGCCCGCGCTTTTATCCTGGTTTCACGGTATATGCGCTGTATGAACTCTCCACCATTTTTAGATTCCCTTATAGCACTGGTGGCAAAGGCCAGAATAGTTTCCACTTCCTGGCTGTCACATAGAAACTTGATGCGTTTCAACGCGTCAAGCCCCCGAAGCATCGCATCTTCGCTTAGGTGATCGCTCATTCCCTTTTCTGCAAGAATGACCATTTCTTTTAATTTATCTACTGTTCTAAAACTTCCATCCGGGTAAATATCAACGATCACGGCATGAAAAGAATTTGTTCCAAGATCGATAGCGGCAATACGTTTGAAGGGGGTTTCAGCTGGATGGGAAGTAGTAGTCATTTTAAAATGGTTTATGCCAGGATTTCAGTTTTTGGCAATACGCTTCAAGTTACCCAAATTCACGACCAAGAGTTTTAAGCTTTTGTGAAAAGATTCCTATTGGCTTGTAATCTAATGTTCTTCCGAAGAAATTAAGCTTCAGTGTTTTATAAATTCAGAAAAAGGTCTACTTTTGCAGCCTGAAATTTTTTACGTAGGTGGAGGCTTTCTGAAAAATGACTGACGACATTTACACTAACGAAAATTAAATACAAATGAAATCAATTACGATCAACGGATCTAAAAGAGAAAGCGTAGGCAAGAAGGCAACGAAAGCACTACGTAATGCTGGACAGGTTCCTTGCGTATTGTACGGGGTAGAAGGTGATCCACTACACTTTGCAGCAGAGGAAATTGCATTCCAGAATCTAGTGTATACGCCAGACGTACACACGGTAAAAATTAAACTGAAAAGTGGTGAGTCTTACGACGCGATCCTTCAGGATATCCAGTTTCACCCGGTAACTGATGCGATCCAGCATATGGATTTCTACCAGATTTTTGATGACAAGCCAATCACTATGGAAATTCCAATTCACACTGAAGGTGTTGCAAGAGGGGTTAAAAATGGTGGTGTATTGAGATATAACTTGCGTCGTCTTAAAGTTAGAGGTTTGCCAGGTGATCTTCCAGATTACATCATTGCAAACGTTACAAAACTGAAAATTGGTCAGAAGCTTTATGTTACTGCCGTAGCAAGCGACGATTATAAAATTCAGCATCCAGATAACACCGTAATCTGTCAGGTTAGAACTTCACGTAATATCGTTGAAGATCTTGAAGACGATGAGGATGAAGATGATGTAGCAGCAGATGAAGTTCCAGCAACTGAGGTTGATGACGAAGCTGCAGTAAAAGGAGGAGAAGATAACTAGTATCCTTTTTTGAATAAATTTTAAAAGCATTCCTTAGTTGGGTATTCCTCAATTTCGGAATGCTTTTTTTATAGATAAAATTTAAGCCCGGGTTTTCCTTCTTCAAAGTGTCTTATTAATTTTATATTTACCAAAAGATGTTGGATGCTTTCATTCTTTGGAAGATTATTAAGGAAAAAAGAGTCCGGGGAGAAAATTGATCCCATGAAGAAATTTTTGATCGTTGGCCTTGGGAATCCAGGTCCAAAATACGAGAATACCAGGCATAATATTGGTTTTAAGATCCTGGATAAACTGGCGACCGAAAAAGAAGTGAGTTTTGAAACTCAGAAACTTGGCGATGTAGCTACTTTCAGGTTTAAAGGTCGAACGTTTATTTTGCTGAAACCCAATACGTTTATGAATCTGAGTGGTAAAGCCGTGAATTACTGGATGCAGAAAGAAAAGATCGCCCTGGAAAATTTACTGGTGGTGACCGATGATCTCAATTTACCCTTCGGAACGCTTCGCTTAAAAACAAAAGGCAGCGACGGTGGTCATAATGGGCTAAAGGACATTCAGTCACAACTCAATACCACCAAATACAATCGCTTCCGTTTTGGAATAAGCGACGAGTTTTCTAAAGGACAGCAAATAGATTATGTTTTGGGAGAATGGGACGAAAAAGAGCAGAAAGCGATGCCGGAAAGACTTGAAATTTCTTCGGAATTGATCCAGTCATTTGGAACAGCTGGCGTATCCAACACGATGAATTCATTTAACGGAAAATAGCAGATTTGGAAAAACATAAAGGCGCAAACTCTTTTACCAGCGAAAGACAGACCGTTGTCACAATTGGCACATTTGATGGAGTTCACGCCGGTCACCGCAAAATCATTGAGCGCCTGGTAAATTCAGCAAAAGCGAATAACCTGGATTCGGTCGTACTAACCTTTTTCCCGCATCCTCGCATGGTACTACAGCAGGATAGCGGCATTCAGCTTATTAACACGATAGACGAAAGAGTGCAGCTGCTGGAAGGTACGGGAATAGATCATTTGGTGATCCATCCCTTTACCCATCAGTTTTCTAGATTGACCGCATTGGAGTTTGTTCGTGATGTGCTTGTTCAAAAACTGAAAGCAAAAAAGATCATTATTGGTTATGATCACCGCTTCGGAAGAAACCGTACGGCGAATATCGAAGACCTGAAAAAATTCGGGGAAGAGTTCGATTTTGAAGTAGAAGAGATCAATAAGCAGGAAGTGGAAGAAGTAGCCGTTAGTTCCACCAAAATCAGAAATGCCCTTGCAGAAGGTCTGGTAGACAAAGCGAATAATTACCTTACCCACCCATTCCTGTTGACCGGGAAAATTGTTAAAGGTCGTGGCATCGGAAAAGATTTAGGGTTTCCAACCGCCAACCTTCAGATAGCGGAAGATTATAAACTCATTCCAAAAAATGGGGTGTATGTGGTACGTGCGATTATAGATGGTGCCATGAAATTCGGGATGATGAACATTGGAACAAACCCAACCGTTGGCGGAAAGGAAAAAACCGTCGAAACGAACTTTTTTGAAGTAGATCGGGACCTTTACGGAAAAACCATTCAGCTTGAGATGCTGAAGCGCATCCGGGATGAAAAGAAGTTTGCTTCGGTAGAAGAATTGACAAAAGCGATGGAAGAAGATCGTACTTTTTCAGAAAAATATATTGACGAGAACTATGCTTAATCGCTGGCTTTTCAAAAGAATTGATAATTCCGCGTTAGTCGTCTTTCGCGTTTTCTTCGGATTGTTAATTTCAATTGAAGCCTTTGGAGCGATTTTCTCTGGCTGGATCAGGAGGACCATGATCGAACCGGAATTCACCTTTAATTTTATCGGTTTTGATTTCCTGCAACCTATGCCGGGTAACGGAATGCTTTGGTATTATGCCGTAATGGGAGTCTTCGGGATATTCGTGATGGTAGGGTTTCGTTATCGTGTAAGTATGATCTGTTATGGCTTGATGTGGGCTTCGGTCTACCTTATGCAGAAATCATCTTATAATAACCATTATTATTTACTGATGCTTTTGTGTTTTGTCATGAGCTTGTTGCCTGCGCACAAATGGTTTTCGGTAGACGCTTATCGCCATCCCGAGATCCGAAGGACCTCGATGCCGCGTTGGGTTTGGTTATTCATCGTCATACAGCTCTGGATCGTTTATTCTTACGCTTCCATAGCTAAATTGTATCCGGACTGGCTGGATGGCTCATTCCCGGCAATGCTGATGCGTTCAAAAGCCGACTACTGGCTGGTTGGAGACTTTCTACAACAGTGGTGGATTCGCTATGCAATTGCCTATTTCGGGCTATTCTTCGATTTTTTGATCATTCCGCTGTTATTATGGAAAAGAACACGCGTTCCTATTTTCCTGGCGGCAATTTTCTTTCACCTGTTCAACAGTTTTATTTTCCACATCGGGATTTTCCCTTATTTGTCATTAGCCTTCTGTATTTTCTTTTTTCCAGTTGAAAAGGTCAATAAAGTTTTCTTACGCGGAAAAAAACCGGTTTACGATGGCGATGAGGTGATTGTACCCTCATACCGAAATTTACTGGTTGGTTTTCTTGCAGTCTGGTTTGTTGTTCAAATTAGCCTTCCGTTGCGTCACTGGTTTTTCCAGGATGATGTATTGTGGACTGAAGAAGGGCACAGGCTTAGCTGGAGGATGATGCTTCGGGGAAAAAGCGGTCGCGCAACCTTCAAAGTAGTTGAAAAAGGTACTCAGGACACGATCATTATTGATAAAGATAAATATCTTTCCAGGAAACAATTACGAGCTTTACCTTCCAAACCCGATATGATCTGGCAATTCTCCCAGCGGTTAAAGGAGGAATATGCTGAAAAAGGAAAAGATGTTTCGGTTTACGTGGAAGGGAAAGTTAGTGTGAATGGTGGACCATACCATCCGCTAATTGATCCAAAAGTAGATCTTGCCGCTGAGAAATGGCATCATTTTAAGCATAACGACTGGATTTTACCCTCTCCGAAAGACTGATTTTCTTAGCGGCTTTTGTTACATTTGTGCCCTTAAAAACAAAGTAAAACTTCGACCATGTTACAGGTTTCCAATATTGCGGAAAATAAAGAAGCGTATATCCAGGCATTGAAAAAGAGAAAGTTCGATGCTGAAGAGATTTTTGATAAAGTGCTTAGTCTGGACGAAAAAAGAAAGTCCACCCAGGCAAAACTTGATGATACTCTGGCTTCATCCAATAAACTTTCCAAAGAGATCGGTCTGCTTTTCAAAACTGGCGAGCATCAAAAGGCCAATTTGCTGAAGGAGAAAACCGGGAAACTGAAAGAAGATTCCAAGGTCTATTCCGAAGAATTGAACGAAGCGGTCGAGGAATTGCAGAAATTGCTTTATACAATCCCAAATATCCCACACGATTCGGTTCCTGAAGGCGTAAGCGATGAAGACAATGAAGAGATTTTTCGCGATGGAGAGGTCCCGCAACTTGCAGAAGGTTCTTTGCCTCACTGGGAGCTTGCCAAAAAATATGATATTATCGATTTTGAGTTGGGTAATAAAATTACCGGAGCCGGTTTTCCCGTTTATAAAGGAAAAGGCGCCAGGCTTCAGCGTGCGTTGATCACCTGGTTCCTGGATAAAGCTACGGAAGCTGGTTATACCGAATTCCAGGTGCCTTTAATGGTAAATGAAGCTTCAGGTTTTGGGACCGGGCAGCTGCCAGATAAAGAAGGCCAGATGTATCATGTAACAAATGATGATCTGTACCTCATCCCAACTGCAGAGGTGCCGATCACCAATATGTTTCGGGATAATTTGATGAATGAAAAAGATTTTCCGGTGAAATGTACCGGATACACACCTTGTTTCCGTAGAGAAGCTGGTTCATATGGAGCACACGTTCGCGGACTCAACCGTTTGCACCAGTTTGATAAAGTGGAAATCGTTCGTCTTGAAAGAGCCGATAAATCTTACGAGGCTTTAGACGATATGGTGGAACATATCAAAGATCTTTTGAAAGAGTTGAAATTGCCATATCGCATTCTTCGTCTTTGTGGTGGAGATCTTACTTTCACTTCTGCTCTTACTTATGATTTTGAAGTGTTTTCAACTGCTCAGGACAGGTGGTTGGAGATCAGTTCGGTTTCCAACTTTGAAACTTACCAGGCAAACAGGTTGAAATTAAGATATAAAGATGCTGAAGGGAATAAGCAGCTGGCACATACCTTGAACGGAAGTGCCCTGGCGCTGCCAAGAGTTCTTGCGGGTATTCTCGAAAATTACCAGACCGAAAATGGAATTAAAGTTCCGGAAGTCCTTGTTCCATACTGCGGTTTCGATATGATCGATTAATTCTACTGAAAATCAAGAAAAACAGCGCAAATTTTTATATTTACATATGCGCTGTTTTCTTTTTATAGCGGTCTCTCTATGTCTCAGTTTATCAGTTTTTTCACAATCTGATCAACTGGCACGCAACTTTTACGATCAGGGAGAATTTGAAAAAGCACTGCAGCTCTACCAGGAACTTTACGAAAAGAACCCAACGAACTCCACGTTTTTTGACAGGGTCGTAAGTTCTTACCAGCAGCTCGAAGAATTTGATAAAGCGGAGAAATTGCTTTTTCAACGGCTAAATAGCTCTGCCAACAATCCTTCTATTTTAATTGAACTGGGTCACAATTTTGAACTTCAGGATAAGACTGAAAGAGCTACACAGTTTTATGAGGAAGCGCTGAAAAGCCTTTCAGGAAGACCTAATTACGCCTATTCTATCGCTCGAACTTTTGAGCAGTACAGCTTGCTGGATTACGCCGCGAAGGCTTACGAACAGGCCATGGAAATGAATGGCGACCGCAATTACAATTTGCAGCTGGCCAGAATTTATGGCGAACAGGGCAAGATCGAAAAAATGTTCAGCAATTACCTGGATCTCATCGAGGATGATATGAAGTTCTACGGAATCGCAAACCGTGAATTTAACCGCTACATTTCTGATGATGCCGAAAGTGAAGGTAATACCATCTTCCGTAAATTACTGTTGAAGCGGCTTCAGGAAAATCCGTCTTTATTATATAACGAAATGCTTAGCTGGCTTTTTATTCAGCAAAATGACTTCGGTAAAGCTTTTGCGCAGGAACGGGCCATTTATAAACGAGGCGAAAAGAACTTGCAGGGAATCCTGAACCTGGCCGTTATGGCTCGGGAAGCTGAAAAATTTGAAGATGCGGAAGAGATCATTACCTACGCTATAGAGGAATCTCCTTCGCCCACTTTTAATCTTCGCGGCAGGCATTTCTTGATTGGTTTAAAGGAAAAAACCGTTAAAGGCAAGGATCTTGACCAGATCGAGCAGGATTACCGCAGTTTACTGGAGGAATATGGTTATAATGCTGAAACGATCGATGTTCAGATCGATCTGGCAAATTTCATGGCCTTCAAAATGGATCAGAAAGATGCAGCTGTCACACTTTTGAAAAAAGCTTCTGAATCCCAGTTAAATCAGTTTGATCAGGCAAAAGTCAAAATGGCTACGGCAGATATTCTGGTCATGCAGGAAAAGTTCAATGAAGCACTGATCTATTATTCACAGATACAGAATCTGGTCAAAAATGATGCATTATCTCAGGAAGCGCGTTTCAAAGTGGCGAAAACCAGTTATTACAAGGGTGATTTTGAATGGGCACAAACACAATTAAAAGTGCTGAAATCATCAGCTTCTCAGCTTATTGCCAATGACGCGCTGGAATTGAGCTTACTGATTTCTGACAATACGCTTGAGGACTCTACGCAAACTGCTTTAAAACAATATGCAAAAGCCGATCTTCTGGCTTTCCAGGAGAAAACACCCCAGGCTATTTCAGCATTAGATTCGGTATTGGTTCAACATAAGGGTGAAAAAATTGAAGATGAAGCCTTGTATAGCCAGGCAAAACTTTACGAAAAACAACAGGAATTCGAAAAAGCTGAAACCAATTACCTGAAGATAATCGATCTGCATAGTGACGATATTCTAGCCGATAATGCCAACTATTTTCTGGCAGAGCTATATTCCAACGAACTTAATATGCCAGACAAGGCACAGAATTACTATGAGCAAATCATTTTCAATTTTGCAGATAGCATCTATTTTGTAGATGCCCGTAAGAAATACCGACAATTGCGCGGAGATACGATAGAATAGACGATCCAAGGAAAAATTTTTAAAAGTCCTGTCATTCAATTAATTAAAGTATTCTCAATAGTTTGTAGCCTGGAAAAATCAGCTTTTTCAAAATACCATTTCGGTTTATAATTATACCTTAGCGGCTGGAAAACGAGTTCACCAATCGACAGTTTTCTGAAAAATACAACAAGCCATGATCATTTATAACGTTACCAACAACGTACACGAAGACATCCACGATAAGTGGCTGAAATGGATGAAGGAAGAGCACATTCCCGATATGTTGAAAACTGGAAAATTCACCAAGGCTCTGATGACCAAAGTGCTGGTGAAGGAACCTATGGGCGGGATCACATATTCCATTCAGTATACCGCGGAAAGCCAGGAAATGCTGGAACGATATTATAAAGAAAATGCTACAGAATTAAGACTGAAGGCGAAAATGTTCGGCGACAAAGTGGTAAGTTTTAGAACCGAGCTGGAAGTGGTCAGCGAACACTAATTTAAATGAGCAAGAATTCGAGACAGTCCAACCAGGGAGAAGTTCGCGCCAAGAAGCATCTTGGTCAGCATTTTCTGAAAGATGAGAATATAGCCTCCAAAATTGCTGATACGCTCAGCTACGAGGGCTATTCCAAAGTTTTGGAGATTGGACCTGGAATGGGAGTTCTCACGAAATATTTACTTGAAAAACCTGCGGAAATCCATGTTATCGAGATAGATAGCGAGAGTGTGGAATACCTGCAGAGCAATTACCTGAAATTACACGACCGCATTCATGAAAAGGATTTTTTAAAGCATGATTTGAAACAGATTTTTGCTTCAGAAGAATTCGCGGTCATTGGAAATTTTCCTTATAATATTTCGTCCCAGATCGTTTTCAAAGTATTGCAAATGCGGGATCAGATCCCTGAATTTTCAGGAATGTTCCAGAAGGAAGTGGCTAAAAGAATTTGCGAAAAGGAAGGTTCTAAAACCTACGGAATTCTGAGCGTACTGGTGCAGACTTTTTACGAAGCCGAGTATTTATTTACCGTATCACCTTCCGTATTCAATCCGCCTCCAAAAGTTGATAGTGGTGTATTGAAACTGACCAGAAAAGAGAATTTTCACCTGGAAGTTGATGAAAAATTGTTCTTCCGAATAGTTAAAACTTCATTTAACCAGCGCCGCAAGACCCTGCGGAATAGTTTAAAAAATCTTAATCTTCCTGATAATTTGAGGGAAGATGCTATATTTGGCTCACGGCCGGAACAACTCGGTTTCCAGCAGTTTATTCAACTTGCAAAAATGATTGAGCCGTATGCAGTTTCAGATAAGTGATGAATTAATCGACAAGATTCAGTACCTCATCGAAGAAAAGAACGATGAGGAATTGTTATTGCACCTCGAAGACGTGCACCATGCCGATATTGCCGAAATTCTGACGGAGCTTAATCTTGAAGAAGCAACCTACCTCGTAAAACTCATCAATAGCGAAAAAACAGCCGAAGCGCTGATGGAGCTGGAAGAAGGTACCCGGGAGCGAATCCTGGAAACTCTTTCTCCAAAAGAGATCGCGAACGAGCTAAACGAGATGGATACCGATGATGCGGCAGATATCATCTCTGAACTTTCACCAGAACTTCAGCAAAATGTAATTGCCGAGATCGAGGATGAGGAGCATGCTGACCATATTGTGGAACTGCTTCGTTACGATGAGGATTCTGCCGGTGGATTAATGGCGAAAGAGCTGGTAAAGGTGAATGAGAACTGGAGCGTGACCGGTTGTATGACCGAAATGCGCCAGCAGGCAGAGAACGTGACGCGCGTTCATTCGATTTATGTGGTGGACGATAAAAATAAGCTGAAAGGACGCTTATCTTTAAAAGATCTTCTTACCGCGCCAAGCCATGAAAATATCAGCGATATCTATATTCCCCAGGTAGATTATGTAAATGTTCATACTGAAGGTGAAGAAGTAGCGCGGATCATGCAGAAATATGATCTGGAAGCGATCCCGGTGGTTGATGAAATGGGAAGGCTGGTTGGGCGTATTACAATTGATGATATCGTAGATTTTATACGAGAAGAAGCCGAGAAGGATTACCAGATGGCGGCAGGTATCTCTGAAGATGTGGAGGCCGATGATAACATTTTCAAACAAACACGGGCAAGGCTTCCGTGGTTATTGATCGGTATGTTTGGCGGCTTGGGTGCTGCAAGCATCATTTCAGGATTTCAAACTATTTTAACCGATTATAAGGAGCTTTTGATATTCGTTCCACTCATCCAGGCAACCGCCGGGAATGTTGGGGTGCAATCCAGTGCAATCGTGGTTCAGGGGCTGGCCAACGACACGTTAAAAGGAAATATTTTACCAAGGCTTCTGAAGGAATTTGGTTTAGCGCTCATTAACGGGCTTGCGATAGCGCTAATCGTATTTGTGATCAGTATTTATTTCTTTCATACTTCGGTTATCGAATCGACCAGTATTGGTATTGCTTTGGTTTCTGTAATTATTATTGCAGCCCTGATCGGGACCTTTATTCCAATTATTCTAGACAAAAATAATATTGATCCGGCAGTGGCGACAGGTCCTTTTATTACTACAAGTAATGACGTTTTCGGGATTCTGACCTACTTCCTTATTGCGAAGGCGATTCTTGGTTTTTAACCTCAAATTTACAGTCTGTCCAAATCATTTTTTAATTTTGTAGTTCTGAATTTTTCAGAATCCGAATAATTTTTTCGGAATAATTGAGTGCTAACAAAAACAAACAAAATGATCATTCTTCATGCTGATACCAATCATCCGGCTTTAATGAAAAAACTGGCCGATGCTGGACATCACAATATTGAAGGTTACGAACAATCAAGAGAAACTACTTTAGAAAATCAACATTTATATGACGGAATCGTAATTCGAAGTCGGTATAAAATCGATCGCGAATTTTTGGAAGCTGCTCCGAATCTAAAATTTATTGCCCGCGTGGGAGCAGGTCTTGAAAATATTGATACTGATCTAGCAGATGAGCTGGGAATAAAGCTTTTTTCGGCTCCGGAAGGGAATTGCAATGCAGTAGGAGAACATTCCTTAGGAATGCTTCTCTCTTTATTTAATAAACTGAATAAAGCCGATAAGGAGGTGCGCGAAGGACTCTGGCAAAGAGAGGAGAACCGCGGAATTGAACTTGATGGAAAAACCGTTGGTTTGATCGGTTACGGAAATATGGGTAAAGCCTTTGCTAAAAAACTGAGAGGTTTTGATGTTGATACGATCTTTTATGATATCAAGGAGAACCTGGCAGATGATAATGCAAGACAGGTTGGATATGAAGAATTTTGTGAAAAGGCAGATGTGGTCAGCCTGCATGTGCCGTGGACTAACGAAACCAACCAGATGATCAATACCGAGTTCATCAAAATGTTCAAAAAGCCGTTCTGGTTCATCAATACTTCTCGGGGAAAGAATGTGGTGACGGCAGATCTGGTGCATGCTCTTAAAAACGGAAAAGTTTTAGGAGCAGGTCTGGATGTGTTAGAATATGAAAAATCTTCTTTTGAAAGCCTTTTTGCCAATGAAAAAAATGTGGCTATGAGTGCGGCAGATCCTATTCCTGAAGCCATGAGAGAATTGATGTTCATGCCCAATACCCTACTTACACCTCATATTGCTGGATGGACGGTAGAATCACATAGGAAATTAGCTGAAGTAATCGCCAATAAGATCATTGGCGAATTCGGCCAGGGAGATAAAAAATAGAAATTATGGATAAACGTGTAACCGGCCTGGGCGGTTTCTTCTTCAAATCGAAGGACCCAGATGCTGTTAAAAACTGGTATAAAGATCATCTTGGATTAAATACCGATCAGTACGGTTGCACGTTCTGGTGGAAAGATGAAAATGGCGAAAAATGTTCGACACAATGGAGCCCAATGAGCGATAAAACCGAATATTTCAAGCCTTCAGAAAAACAATTCATGATGAATTTTAGAGTAGAAAATCTTGAGGAATTACTGAAGGTTTTAAAGGAGGAAGGAGTAACCATAGTGGGAGAGATGGAAAGCTATGATTACGGAAAATTTGGCTGGATTCTGGATCCCGAAGGAAACAAAATAGAACTTTGGGAGCCTGTAGATAAAGCCTTTCTATAAAAAAAGCCACCGAATAGGTGGCTTTTTTCTTTTTCAACTATATTTTTAAGCTCTGGAAAGATCGATCATTGCGGTTTTGATCGACTCTTCACCTTCTAATGCTTCAAAAGACATATTTTTCACCAATGGGTCAGCAAGGCTCATGACCATGATGAAAGCAACGTCATCACGAGAAATTTCTCCGCGTTCATTTAGCTTCTTAGCCATTTTTACTTTAGCAAGTCCCATATCATTGCTTAACCTTCCTGGTTGTACAATAGAATAGGTTAAACCGCTATCTCTTAAGTAATCATCGGCCGTTTTCTTAGCTTTTAGGTAATGCTCCAGCTCCTTGTTTTGAGATGGATCATCGGTACCCATGGCACTCAGCATAATGAATTTTTTCACTTTTGCTTTTTTTGCTTCATCGATCACTTTCATTGCTCCTTTTTCATCTACTGCAGTGGTTTTATCTGGTCCAGTATCGCCGCCAGAACCGGCAACAAAGATCACTTTATCAATACCTTTCAAAGCATGGCTTACATCTTCTTCTAAATCTGCCACCACACTCTCTACACCCATATCTTCAAAAATCTGGCTTTGATCAGGTTTCCTGATCATTGCTACGGGCTTAAAATTCTCTGTGTTTTTCAGTATTTCTATCACACGGGTACCGGTAGCTCCGGTAGCTCCTACGATTAGTATTTTTTCCATAACTATGTTTTATTACAAGATACTAACCAGACAGAAAATCACCCAATAGGCTGGGTGATATAACAGTATCTTAACAGGATTCTCCAGGAGTTACGGTAGTTTTCAGATTATTTTCTTTTGAAGAAAGCGCGCACTGGAATTATATTATCAACCAACTTTTTCAGTTGAAGTTCACCGCTTCGTAAAGGGAAATCTGCACTGATTTTCTCCTAAAATAGAGTGGGTAAAATTGTCCGTTGAATTTATTAAACTGATCCAAAACAGACCTAGTTTTGCCCATTTCGTTCTTCGAGCTCCTTCTGAAACTCTTCCATCACCGGTTTTACGGTGCTTTCAGGAAGATCTGCAATTCGAATGTACATTAATCCATCAACCGCATCATTAAATAGAGGGTCAACGTTGAAGGCGACTACCTTCGCATTTTGCTTAATATATTTTTTGATCAGCACTGGCAATCGCAGGTTTTCGGTTTCCAGTTCATCAATGATCTTATCGAATTTATTTAAATCTGCTTCACTTTCATCAAAAATCAAGTCTTTATCGGCATCTTCCAGTTTGACCTTGAATTCCTTTTTAGGATGAACATATTGAGCAACGTAAGGATCATAATAATTCGACTTCATAAACTCAATCATCAGCGATTTTGAGAAGTTGCTGAATTTATTGCTGATGCTTACACCGCCAATCAAGTATTTATGTTCCGGGAAGCGAAGGGTGCAATGCACGATTCCTTTCCACAGAAGAAATAGTGGCATTGGTTTTTGCTGATATTCTTTAATGATAAATGCCCGGCCCATCTCAATGGACTGGCTCATCATTTTATATAATTCGGGTTCAAACCGAAAAAGATCCTGAAGATAAAATCCGTCGATGCCATGTTCTTCAAAAATTTCATGGCCCATTCCCATTCTATAGGCTCCGGCAATCTTATTTGCTTCGTTATCCCAAAGAAAAAGGTGGTGGTAATAATTGTCAAATTCGTCCAGATCTGTGCTGTTGTTGGTCCCTTCCCCAACTTCCCGAAACGTGATCTCCCGTAAACGGCCAATTTCATTCAGAATGTTCGGGATGATCTCCCGCTTTGCCAAAAAGACCTCGTAATTTTTACTTTGCAGTAGTCGTTTATCCAGTTTTCGGCAGTTTTCCACCTCTTCAGCCATTAATTCCTTTTCGGTTTCTGAAGCGATATCTTTTGGCGACCGCGGAATTTTAAAATTCTTCGGAAGTTTGGATAGCAGTTTTTTTCGCTCAAAAACATTTGCCAGCATATAGGTTTTTCTGCGTAAGAATGCGGTAAAGGTTTCCAGGTTTTGATGATCCTGTTGATCTTCAACTGAAATTGGATGACCAATTCGAACTTTTATTTTCCGCCGATGCTGGGAAAGCATTTCGCTGGGCAATTTCGCGGTTCGCAACACATCGCTCATAGACGCCAGGCGATAAAAGAACAGGCTGTTCTTAGCATGAAAATAGATCGGTACCACCGGAACTTTCGCCTTTTGTATGAGCTTCATGGCAGAAGGTTCCCAGGGTTTATCCACAATGCGGCGGTCATCACGATCTGTCGAAACTTCACCTGCGGGGAAAATGCCTAAAGCGTGGCCTTCCCGTAAATGTGCTATAGCAGCTTTCATACCGCCAATACTGGATTGCGCGTCTTTATGGTTTTCAAAAGGATTGACCGGTAAAATATACGGTTTCAGAGGATCCAGCCGGTGTAGTAGAAAGTTGGCGATTACCTTATAATCCTGTCGCTGTTCAATAACGGTTTTCATCAGGATCATACCGTCTATTCCGCCAAGGGGGTGGTTGGAAATGGTGATGAAAGGACCCGACTTTGGAATTCGTTTTAAGTCTTTCTCCGGAATTTCAAAATCGATATCAAATTCACTTAAAATGGAATCAATAAATTCCACGCCCTGCAGGTGCTTCCTTTTATCATATTCACGATTGATTCGGGAGAGTTTGGTGGTTTTCAGGATCATCCATCCAACGCCAGTGCCCAGAAATCCCAAATGATCCAGATTCATGACTTTGGCGACTTCCTTTGCGGTAACGATACCCATGGCAATTGGTTTAGTTGTTACCCAAAAATAGGAAATCTAAATTTAGTTTTCGGTAACGAGCTGTACGGTATTTTGAGTGAGCTGTTTCAGAAGAACGACTTTGTCCTTTTCCAATGCCTGAATCGCTTCATCGCTGAAATGCCTGATGGTATATAAAGAAACACCTTTTTTATAATCCACCTTGAAACGTGCTTTTAGATGCTGTATCAGCTTTTCCAGCTGGTTGAATTTATTGTCCACGCATACGCGGAAGCTGATCGCCGAATTCTGAATAAGATCTACTTTCATTTGATACTGATGAAATAGCCGGAAAATCTCAGAAATATTTTCTTCAACCATAAAGGAGAAATCGAGCGACGAAAGAGAAATAAGCACCTGGTTTTTCTTCACGATAAAACAGGGAATTGAAGGTTGAATTCCCTTGCCTTTATTCACAGCAGTACCAGCATCAGCAGGATTCAGAAAAGAGCGAACGTATAATGGAATTTCCTTTCTTTGCAAAGGCTGCAGGGTTTTTGGGTGAATGACCGATGCACCATAAAACGCCAGTTCTATAGCTTCTTCATAAGATATTGTATTCAGCAGTTGGGCATTTTCGAAATAACGCGGATCAGCATTGAGAACGCCCGGAACGTCTTTCCAGATCGTAACATTTTCAGCATTCAGACAGTAAGCAAAGATTGCGGCAGAATAATCTGATCCCTCACGGCCCAGCGTCGTGGTGAAATTGTTGGAATCAGAACCGATAAAACCCTGTGTAATGTTCAGTTTTTTAGGATCGAGATAGTCCAGAATTTTTTCCTGGGTGCGATTCCAGTTTACCTGTGCATCCCGATAAGTGCTGTCTGTCTTGATAAACTCTCTCGCATCGATCCAATTGGCAGAGATATCCTGTGTGTTCAGGTAATCGCTAACGATGGTGGTAGAAATCAATTCCCCAAAACTTACAATTTGATCATACACAAAATCGTATTTGTTCGATTTGTTATGCTGAAGAAAATTCTCCAGTTCGGTAAACAGCTGGTTGACTTTGAAATAAACCGGTTCCTTTTCATGGTGAAAAAGATCATCGAGGATATTCCGGTGAAAATGTTTGACTTCAGAAAGGCTTTCTGGAATCTTAAGTCCGTTAAGGTAATCATTGACCACTACTTCCAACGCATTCGTGGTTTTTCCCATGGCCGATACCACGATCAGCTTATTTTCTTCAGTATTATTTTCTAAAACTCGTACGAGGTTTTTCACCCCTTCGGCATCTTTTACCGAAGCTCCCCCGAATTTATAGATTTGGATCACTATTTATTGATATTTTTCTGAATGCCGCCTTCTTCCATATGTACGGTTTTCCAACTCTCTTTTATTTGTGCACCCGTATTTTCGTAAAATTCAATCGCGTTGGTGTTGCCTTCAGAAACTACCCATTCAATTCTTTTTACACCGTGAGAATGGCCAAATTCAACCACTTTTCTATACAATGCTCCACCGAGCCCGGTTCCCCGCATGCTTTCGCTCACGATAAGGTCTTCAAGGTGAACCGTTCTTCCCTTCCAGGTCGAAAAACGGAAATATACCAGTGCCATCCCTACGATCTTATGATCTACTTCCGCAACAAAGCATTTAAAATTGCCCTGGTCAAAACCTTCTTTTTCCAGGTCTTCCACCGTAACTTCCACATCATTTAAATGGTTTTCATGGGCGGCAAGTTCCTTGATCAAATCAAGAACTACTTTCATATCTTCCCTTTTCGCTTCGCGTATTGTATAGTCCATAATATTGGTGTTTTAACAAAAATACGCTTTGCCTCGCAGAAGAATTATAATAATCTCTTAAAGCCTGCCTTTATTTTTCAGATATCGATGCATCGAAGGCTCATGCATTTGTACGGTATCCCAGTCTTCGAGCACATCTGCACCAGTGCTTCTGTAAAAATCGGCTGCATTTTTATTCCAGTTGAGCACGACCCATTCGGTGCGTTTAACTCCCTGATCTGCTGCAAATTTGATCACTTCAGTATATAACGCAGAGCCCAGTCCTTTACCGCGATACGCTTCACGAACAATCAGGTCTTCCAGGTGAACGGTTTTTCCTTTCCAGGTAGAGTAGCGGAAATAGATTAGTGCCATACCCTGAATATGGCCTTCAGCTTCAGCTACAAAACAGTGAAAGGAAGGATTTTCGCCAAAACCATCGCGAATAAGATCATTTTCATCAATGATTACTGCATCCGGCTCTTTTTCAAATACTGCGAGTTCATTGATCAATTCCAGAACTGCACCCATATCATCTTTTGTGGCGGGACGAACATTAATTTCCATATAAGTTGTTTTATACTACTTTCAATATTATTTACGAAAACGTTGTAGTTGGGTGTAAATTATTTATTTTAGTCACCCAAAACAACAAACTTATACCATGCCCAAACCAAATCAAACTCTTGGAGAATTTATTATTGAAAATCAGGCTGATTTTCCGGGGTCTTCAGGAGAACTTTCCAGGCTCATCAATTCTATCAGGCTGGCCGCCAAAGTGGTCAACCACGAAGTGAACAAAGCCGGACTTGTGGATATTATTGGGGCTTATGGCGAAACTAATGTTCAGGGCGAGGAACAGCAGAAACTGGATGTAATGGCTAACAAGAAATTCATCCAAACGCTGACCAATAGAGAGATCGTTTGTGGTATTGCTTCAGAAGAGGAAGATGATTTCATCAGGATCGAAGGACATAATTGTGATGATAAAAATAAATACGTGCTGCTGATGGATCCGCTGGATGGCAGTTCGAATATTGACGTGAATGTATCTGTGGGGACCATTTTTTCAATTTATCAACGGGTGACACCGCTGGGCACTCCTGTTCAGATGGAAGATTTTCTGCAGCCGGGTAACAGGCAGGTAGCCGCAGGTTATATTATTTATGGTACCTCCACCATGCTGGTGTATACCACCGGTCATGGTGTAAATGGTTTTACGCTGAATCCCGCATTAGGAAGCTGGTACCTGTCGCATCCAAACATGAAATATCCAGAAAATGGACGGATTTATTCTATAAATGAAGGCAATTATGTGCATTTTCCTCAGGGCGTAAAAGATTATATCAAGTACTGCCAGGAAGAAAAAGATGATAGGCCTTATACTTCGCGCTATATCGGTTCCATGGTTTCAGATATTCACCGGAATATGATCAAAGGTGGCATTTTCATGTACCCGCAATTTTCAAAAGCTTCAAAAGGAAAACTGCGTTTGCTTTATGAATGTAACCCAATCGCTTTTCTTACAGAACAGGCAGGAGGTAAAGCAAGTGATGGTTTCCAAAGAATCATGGATATTGAGCCTGATGAATTACACCAGCGATCGCCTTTCTTCTGCGGAAGCAAAAAAATGGTTGAAAAAGCGGAAGAATTTATGAGGAAAGGAGAAGAGAAAACCCAGTCTCAGGCATTCTCTTTTTCCAGTAAATAGCGGTAATCTTCAAAACTCAACTGGCCGCTGAAGATCTGTACCGATCTTTTAATGATCCCATCTGAAGCCTGGCTTGAAAAACCAAGACCTATCGCGTAGCGTTTAATCAACTCGCTTTCTTCATCATCGATCTCATGATCGGCAAAAATGATTTTGAAAAGATCGTGCAGGCGCTCCAGTCTTTTTTCCACGCTGTTGTATCCAACTAAAGGGAAAGCTTTCGGATTCTGAAGAACTTTATCATATTCTTCTTCGCTGATATCCAGTTTTCTGGCAAATCTTTTCAGCAATTTTTCTTCATCATCGTTGATCTCACCATCAATGGCTGCAAGATTTACAATAGATGCAAAATGACTTAAATTTCTTAAATGCTCGCCTGAGCCAAATAGGTCTGAAAAGGACATTCTTATAAAGTTTTAAAGTACAAATATAGTTATTCAATAACTTTTTCCTCTGAAACACTTCGGAAAATGGCGACTAATCAATCGTTATTCTTTTCTTAATCACTATTCGGTTGAAAGGCATAATAATTAACTTCATTTCCCTTCAGAAGAAATTATGGAAACACCGCTACTGGCTTTCAATGATAAAGGAATTTACTGCGCTGCTGCAGATGTGTACCTGGATCCCTGGAAGCCGGTAGAAAAAGCGATTATTTCTCACGGGCATGCAGACCATGCGCGTTGGGGTCACAAGAAATATATTACCCACGTAACAAATGTTCCAATTATTAAGCATCGCATCGGGGATATTGAGGTGACAGGAAAGGAGTGGAATGAAACGTTTACCATCAATAATGTGAAATTTTCTTTTCATCCGGCAGGACATATTATCGGGTCTTCACAAATTCGGGTGGAGCACAAAGGCGAAATATGGGTTTTTACCGGAGATTATAAAACTGAAGATGATGGCGTGGCCGTTCCTTACGAACCGGTGAAATGTCACACTTTTATAACAGAATGTACTTTTGGATTACCCGCTTTTAAATGGACTCCGCAAGACCAGGTGATGAATGATATCAATAACTGGTGGAAAGAAAATCAGGCCGATGGGAGAACTTCAGTGCTTTTTGGTTACTCCCTGGGAAAAGCTCAACGTTTGCTGAAACATCTTGATACGTCCATCGGGAAAATTTACACCCACGGGGCAGTGGAAAACATGACCGAAGTACTTCGACCTATGATCGATTTTCCCCAAACCATTAGAATTACCCGGGATACCAAAAAAGAAGAAATTAAAGGAAATGTGGTCATCGCTCCACCAAGCGCTCATGGTTCGCCCTGGATCAAGAAAATGGTCCCTTATGTCACCGCTTCGGCAAGTGGCTGGATGACTTTTCGCGGTGCCAGGAGAAGGCGGGCTATAGACCGCGGTTTTGTGCTTAGTGATCATTGTGACTGGCAGGGTTTGCTTACATCGATAAAAGAAACCGGTTGTGAAAAAATTATCTGCACTCATGGTTATACTGATATTTTTTCCCGCTACTTAAGAGAGCAGGGTTATGATGCCAGGACCGAGGAAACGCAATATGAAGGAGAAACCGGGCAACTGGAATCGAATAATGAAAAAGATAGCGAATGAGACTTTTTGCCGACCTCATAAAAAAGCTGGACAGCACGAATAAGACAACGCTTAAAGTAGAAGCGCTAACAGAATATTTTCTGAATGCACCGCCAAAAGACAAGGTTTGGACGATAGCGATCCTGAGTCACCGCCGACCACCGCGCCCGGTCAACACCACCTTGATGCGTCAGTGGGCGTCAGAACTGGCAAATATTCCACTATGGCTTTTTGAAGAATCGTATCACATCGTGGGTGATTTAGCTGAAACTATCGCGCTGATTATCCCACCTTCTGAAGAATCTACCGAGAAGAGCCTGAACCAGTTTCTGCAGGAAATTATTGAGCTGAAACCCAAACCAGAGGCTGATAAAAAAGAATATTTATTCGAAAACTGGCTGAATCTGAACTATTACGAACGCTTTGTTTTCACGAAACTAATCACTGGTAGTTTTCGAATAGGAGTAAGCCAGAAGTTAATGACTCGTGCCCTGGCAAAAGCGACCCAAATCGATGAGGATATCCTGGCCTATAAACTCATGGGAAACTGGGAACCTTCAAAAATCACTTTCAATAAGCTCATTTTAGAAGAAAATGAAGAGGATTTTCTTTCCAAACCCTATCCTTTTTACCTCGCGTATGCGATCGAAGGAGAACCGCAGGAATTGGGAGATGTATCTGAGTGGAGTGCCGAACATAAATGGGATGGGATTCGGTCACAGGTAATTATCAGGAATGATGAACTATTCGTTTGGAGTCGTGGAGAAGAACTGGTAACCGATAAATACCCGGAATTTGAAGCTTTCGTGCCAGTTATTCCCAATGGTACCGTGATAGACGGCGAAATCTTACCATTTCCTGAGGGGCAGATTGGGACTTTTAAAGATTTGCAAACCAGGATTGGTCGAAAACGTGTAACAAAGAAATTACTGGAGAAAACGCCTGTTATCCTGAAAGCTTACGATATTTTGGAATGGGAAGGTGAAGATATCAGGAACAAGAGTTTTAGATACCGGCGGGAGATTTTGGAGAAGTTATTTGCAGATGTTTCTTCGGAAGAAATCCCGTTACATTTATCTGAAAGTATTCGGTTTAAAAATTGGGACGAAGCGGCGAAAGAACGTGAAAATGCACGTGAAGTAATGTCGGAAGGATTGATGCTGAAACGATTTGATTCTCCATACCTGGTCGGCCGTAAAAAGGGCGACTGGTGGAAGTGGAAGGTGGACCCGTTAACCATCGATGCAGTTTTAACTTATGCGATGCGAGGTCATGGCAGGCGAAGCAACTTGTTCACCGATTATACCTTCGGACTTTGGGATACCGAAAAAGAAGAACTGGTCACTTTTGCCAAAGCCTATTCCGGTTTAACCGATAAGGAATTCAGAAAACTGGATGCCTGGATCAAAAGAAACACCCTGGAGCGTTTTGGACCGGTGCGCAGCGTTACACCGCATCACGTATTTGAGATCGCTTTTGAAGGAATCGCGGAATCCAGCCGACATAAAAGTGGAGTTGCAACTCGTTTTCCACGAATTTTAAGGTGGCGTACCGACAAGAAAATTGAGGAAGCCAATACGCTGGAAGACTTAAAAGACTTAATTCCCTAGCAATAAAATTTAGGTAATTTTTAGAAAATTGCGATATCGATTTGGAACTGAAATTGCGCATTAATTTCTGTTCATTTTTAACTGTTTCGTTTAATTAAATATTAAAATTATGAAAGCGAAAATTCTAATACTGGTCCTTATTCTAAGTGGGATGTTTAGTTGCCAGTCACAGGAAAAGAAAGACAGGGAAACTGCTTTGAAAACGGATAAAGAAATTACCAAACCAAAGGGAAGCTGGAAAGTGAACCGGGAGTATGATGAAAATGGAAATTTGGTTGGATATGATTCCACCTACACGTATTCCTATAATTCGGTAGATGGCGATACGATTTCTTCTGAAAATATGGATGAGGTAATTACTCATTTTCAGCAGTTTTTAAATCAGAATGGGATGTCTGATCAATCGGCTTTAATGCAATCTTTTTTTAATGATAGTATCCCTGAAAATGCTCATTTTTTCCATGGAGATTTATTTAGCAATCATTTTAAATCAGGAAGTATTCCGCAGCAAATTAGAGAAATGGACTCCCTGCATCAGCAATTTTTGAAAGAAAATTATCCACAATTCTTTGAGCAGCAGGAAACCGAAAAAACTGAGAAAAAAGAAACGAAATATGGAAATATCTAAGAGGAAATAAATTCTTAAGGAACCTTCAAAATTGATTTTTTGGAGGTTCTTTTTTGCAGTTGAAAATGAACAGAAAGGAACTGATAAATATTGCCGAAAACTGGTTTGAGAGTAAGGACTGGAAACCATTTAAATTTCAGAAGGATACCTGGGTGGCGTATCTTCAGAAAAAGAATGGTTTGCTGAATGCCCCAACCGGTAGCGGTAAGACCTATGGACTTTGGGTTCCGATCGTACTCGATTACATCAAGAAGAATCCTGATTTTAAAACCAAACATAAAAAGGGACTCAAGGCAATTTGGATCACTCCTCTTAGAGCGCTTTCGGTTGAAATTGAACAGGCTACCAGTAGGTTTGCGGAAGAATTGGGAACAAAATTCACCGTTGGAATCCGCACTGGAGATACGCCGCAGAAAGAACGAGCTGCACAGAAGAAATCAATGCCCGACCTGCTCATCACCACACCGGAGAGTTTACACCTCTTACTATCTTCAAAAAATTATAAAAAGCAATTCAAAGATCTGAATGCCATAGTGATTGATGAATGGCATGAATTACTGGGAACGAAAAGAGGCGTACAGGTGGAACTAGCCTTGTCCAGATTAAAATCGATTACTAAAGATCTCAGGATTTGGGGAATTTCCGCAACGATAGGTAACCTGCAGCAGGCAAGAGAGGTTTTGCTGGGACCTGATTCGGCAGAATTGGAAAATTCGGTTATGGTACGCGCCGATCTGGATAAAAAGATCGATGTGCGCTCTATTATTCCGAAGAAAATGGAAAAATTTCCATGGAGAGGTCACCTGGGAATCCATTTATTAGATGAGGTGGTGCCCATAATTAATGAATCTAAAACTACCCTGCTTTTTACGAATACCCGGTCGCAGTGCGAGATCTGGTTTCAGAAAATCCTGGCGAAATATCCCGAATTTGCAGGCGAGATCGCGATGCACCACGGAAGTATCAATAAAGAAACCCGCTTATGGGTAGAACAGGCGATCAGAAACGAAAGCCTGAAAGCGGTGGTTTGTACTTCCTCACTGGATTTGGGTGTTGATTTCGCTCCGGTGGAAACCATCGTTCAAATTGGCGGGCCTAAAGGTGTTGCACGATTTTTACAACGGGCCGGTCGTAGTGGGCACCAGCCGGGGAAAGTTAGCTTAATTTATTTTATGCCAACTCATGCTATCGAATTGATCGAAGCTTCGGCATTGCAGAAAGCTGTTGCAAAGAAGGCGGTCGAAGATCGAATCCCTTATTTGATGAGCTATGACGTGTTAGTGCAATATCTCAATACCCTGGCGGTTTCAGACGGATTTTTTCCGAACGAAATATTTCCGGAGATTGCTTCCACCTTTTGCTTTCAGGGAATTACCGAAGATGAATGGCGCTGGATCCTCAATTTTATCACTAAAGGAAGCCAGAGTTTGCAGGCTTATGATGAATATAAAAAGGTTGAAATTGAAGAAGACGGCAGGTTCAAAATCAATAACCGTGGGGTCGCGATGCGGCATAGGTTGCAGATCGGGACTATTGTAAGTGACGCGATGCTTTCAGTAAAATATATCACTGGAGGTTATATTGGCACAATGGAAGAGTGGTTTATTTCCAAATTAAAACCGGGAGATGTATTCACATTTGCCGGAAGAAACTTGGAACTTGTACGAATTAAAAACATGCAGGTTCTGGTGAGAAAATCCAAAAAGAAAACCTCAAAAATTCCAAGCTGGCAGGGTGGCCGAATGACCTTTTCGGCACAAATGTCTGAATTGCTTCGGGAAGAGATGTATGAAGCTTCTAAATTGACAAAAGGAAGTAAAACTTCAGCCGAACTGGATGCTTTGCGGCCGATTTTCAAGCGTCAGAAAAGAGATTCCATTATTCCCGGCAATGATGAATTTTTAATTGAAACTTTCAAAGATCGGGAAGGCTATCACGCCATATTCTACCCGTTTGAGGGCAGGTTTGTTCATGAAGCCCTGGGAAGTTTGCTGGCTTACCGAATTAGTTTGCTGTCGCCGATCAGTTTTTCTCTGGCGTTCAACGATTATGGCTTTGAATTGTTGTCAGACCAAGAAATTGATATGGAACAAGTGCTGGATAATAACCTATTTTCTCCGGAATATTTAATGGATGATTTGTATAAAAGTTTAAATGCTACGGAAATGGCGCGGCGAAAGTTCCGTGACATCGCGGTGGTTGCCGGACTGGTTTTTACCGGTTACCCGAATAAACTGGTTAAGAGCAAACACCTGCAATCAAATTCGCAATTGTTATTTAGTGTTTTCAGGGATTATGAGGAAGATAACTTGCTTTACCAGCAGGCTTTCAGAGAAACTTTCGAACATCAGTTAGAAGAAGGTCGTTTAAGAATCGCGCTGGAAAGAATCCAAAAGCAAACTATTATCTGGAAGCAATGTGCGAAGCCTACGCCATTCTCTTTCCCGATCATTACTGACAGGTTGAGGGAAAAACTATCTTCAGAAAAACTGGAAGACCGGATCAAGAAAATGCTGAAACAGCTGGAAAAATAGTTTACTTATTACCGTGTGGGTGATGGTGCAGTTTGTCATTCACATAATGTCGCACAACTTCAGTGGTTATACCAAATGCCACATGTGCAAAAAGTTCATTCAGTTGCATTCTTAAAGGCGTATCGGTTGGTGTTCTTTCCAGGCCAAGAATTGGTAGCGAGCTCTCGTGAGTAGAAGCCCAGGTAGTTGCTCCAAAAGCAATTCCGTCCATTGGTCTCAGGCCTTCCCGATCTTTTTTCCCGTAGCCGTATGCAGCTCCCAGAGAACCTCCAAAAGGTACATTGACCAACTGCTCTGCCAGTGCTTCATTAGAAGTGCTGATAGGCGTACCCGTAATTTTTGTAGAAAGATCATCCAGAATTTTAATCTGGGCAGATCGATCCTGAACTTTTCTTACCGGCAGGTAATACTCAATTAGAGATTTGACTGCGGTCCCCGCGAGGCCGCCAACAAAACCTGAAATCAGGCTTCTGCTGGTTTTGGATAAATAAGAATCTTTTTCAAAAAAAGTTGTAACGCTCATAATCGGATACATTTTCATATTAAAACTATTTAATCGAAAAGTGACCGCCAATCATTTAACAAGTATTTGGCATTGCACCGCAGAAATTGGTATTTTTGAGTATGAGCGAAAAATTAAAGATTGCCATGATCCAGGCTGATCTCAAATGGGAAGATGCCGAGGCGAACCGAAAAATGTTTTCCGAAGAAATCAATAAGATTTCTGATGAGGTAGAACTGATCGTTTTACCAGAAATGTTTACGACCGGTTTTAGCATGAATGCTGAAAATCTCGCGGAGCCAACACATGGTCCCACGTTGGAATGGATGCAGGAAAAGGCGAAGCTTAAGAACGCGGCAATTGCCGGGAGTGTCATCATTTCTGAAAATTCTAATTACTATAACCGACTATTTTTCGTTTTTCCTGATGGGAACTACCAGCTTTACGATAAGCGGCAC
This sequence comes from Flavobacteriaceae bacterium, assembly GCA_964220295.1. Taxonomy (GTDB): domain Bacteria; phylum Bacteroidota; class Bacteroidia; order Flavobacteriales; family Flavobacteriaceae; genus Christiangramia. Next base: position 32,606 of record CAXPUM010000081.1, read on the forward strand.
ACCTTTACACTGGCGAAGGAAGATCTGACCTATACTGCTGGGAAAGAACGTTTGATTGTAGAATACAAGGGCTGGAAGATCTGTCCTTTGATTTGCTATGATCTTCGCTTTCCAGTTTTCGCTCGGAATACAGAAGATTATGACCTATTAATTTATGTAGCAAATTGGCCGGAAAAAAGGGTGAACGCGTGGGATGCCCTATTAAAGGCACGTGCGATAGAAAATATGAGTTACTGTATTGGTTTAAACCGAACAGGGGAAGACGGTGATGGTTATGTCTACAACGGTCATTCCGCTGTCTATGATGCTTTAGGACAGGAACTTTCAGAATTGAATCGTGAAGATACTTTTATAACCGAGATAGATCTCGACAAGGCTCATCTAAAAGAAACGCGTTCAAAATTGAGATTTTTACAGGATCGCGATAGTTTTACTCTACATTAATAGATTCAGGATAATCGAAGTTGGCTCGGACGTCCAGCGTGTCACTATAATATTTAATAACCTCAGGTTGCCGCTTCTTTAGGAAATCACCCGTATCCCACTTTCGGTTTTCGTTGTCATCGAATATCACCCGAACAAGGTATTTCCCTGGATTGAGATATTGAAAATTAAGGGTCTGGCTGGATTCTGAATATTTTTCTGAAATCACGTTTCCTTTAGTATCGGTAAGCTGAACAATGATCGGGTATTTCTGAATGTTTGGCAGGGTCATGATGATCGTTCCAAAATCGCTCAGCGCCTTGGTTTTTAAGCTTTGCTTGATGGTATCATTGGTTTCAGCAAAAAGGTCGGTTACCGCGCCGGGAAGTATCGAAACATCATATTTTGAATCAGGTTTTTTATTGAACTCAATAATCAATTCATTCATTCTGGCATTGAAACTAGTTTTGAAAGGAACATCAGCCGAATCTTGATCCATAATATTGATCAATTCTTCGGAATAATCCATTAGTGGCGTATTCGCACTTATCCTGAAATTTTGTTCAATGCCGATATTTCCTGATGGTTCCGCAGTAACCTTTAAAGAATCGCGAGGCTGTTCGGTAACTCTTGTCCAAACGGTGTCACGTGAGGTGGGCGAAACGATTTCAAAAGAAAGGCTGTCGGAATCGGGCTTGGTATTGAACCAGTAATGCAAACTGTCTTTTTCCTTCACCTTCAAAATACGTGTTTGATAATCTGCCGGAATAGCATTCAGCAAATTGATCTCCACGCTATCAATATTCGGCCTTCCTTCATACCCAAAAAGAATCTGGTTTCCTTTTAATTGCGACGGCCTGGAAGGTTTAAAAGCCAGCTCTTCCTTAAAAACAGTAATATTATAAGTGGTATCGGTTGGGATGACAATATCCTGCTCGATAAAACCGATCTTTTCACTCTTTGGATTATAGAGGTAATTGGAGTTTTTATCCATCACCGCCACCATTTTATAAGTTCCGGCTTTCAAATTTTCAAGCTCAAAAGTAAAAATGCTGTCTTTCGAATAGGTAACATAACGCGGAGTATTTTTAAATACCGAGGAATCGGTATAGGTGGTGTCTTTTTCGTAGAGGTATACGGAAATTGCGTTTTTCGGCTCTTTTTCCAGCGCATCTTTCACTGTTCCGGAAACCGATAGAGAATCGATGTAATCACCGGTACTAAATACATACTTGAAGAAATCAAGAGAATTGCTCTCGTTATTGTCTACGATGCTTTTTCCGAAGTTGATGAGGTACGTTGTATTTTCGGCCAGCGTATCAAAAATCTCTATTTTAATATCCTTTCTCGCCGTTCCCAAAGGCATGATATTCGGTTTGGGATCCATCGGTGGGGAAATGATGATCTGCTGCGTGGGTTTGTCCAGTTTAATGTATTCATCAAAATAGATCCTGATTTCATCAGCATCAAAATTTGTAGTATAATTTTCAGGGTTTGCCCGAACGAACTTCGGCGGATTTTCATCTTTTGGCCCGCCTTCAATCGTACCTTTTTTAGCACACTGAATGGTGCAGAAAAGCAGTATTAGAACCAGAATATATCCGGGAATCTTTCGTTTCATATCAATCCTGAATGGTTTAGCAAAGAAACAATTATTTAGATTACAACGAAAGTCTTAATCGGTAATTGCCATCGTCGCGATACTGATTTTGACATTTGGGATTTGCAGGAGCTTATTAGCGCAGGCTTCGAGCGTTGCACCGGTGGTAACGAGATCGTCAACCAGTAAAATGTGTTTTCCTTCAGCTAACTGGGCATTCTGCACGCTTAGCGTTTCTTCGATCTTTCCCCAGCGTGACATTCGGTCTTTCAATGTCTGGGTTTTGGTAGCCGTGGTTTTTATGAGGATTTCTTCGGAATATGTGGCGTTAAGCGCTGTTGCGATCTCCTGGCCAAATTTTGTTACCTGGTTGTATCCCCGTTCCTTCAATTTTGACGGATGCAGCGGTACCGGTATGACCATATCTATATTCCTGAAATTATCGGTTTCTGCGAGATCGCTGCCGAGCCACCTTCCGAAGAAGACTCCGATTTCTTCTTTGCCGCGATATTTGAGTTCATGAATAAGTTGCTGAACCGCCGCTTTCTTGCGAAAGTGGAGTAAAGATGTGGCGTTAATAATGGTGACTCTCCCATAAAATACTTTTTTCACCGGATTGTCGTTTATTAGGTGGTAATTTGTAATTGGAAGATCATGCAGGCAGGAGGTGCAAACGATCTGCTCATTTTTGAGCAATTCAGCTTCGCATATATAGCATATACGCGGATATAGCAAGTTTATGAAATCGTGAAACATTTGTTAACGGATTGTACCTTACCTTTTTAATCGACTAAATTTACGAACTAAATCAAAATGTGATGACAGAAAAAAAGAACAACACCGCATTAAAAATTCTTACCGGTATACTGGCTGTTGCGCTGATTGCACTGAGTATTTATACTATTAAGTTTTATAATGAGGAGAAAGAAAATAAAGCAATTCTACAAAAGGAAAAAGGTGTCATTGAAGACGAACTGAATGACCTGATCGTAAAGTATGATGAAGCAATTAAGGAGAATGATGTGATGGATCAAAACCTGGTAGATGCAAGGGAGCGTATTTCGCGTTTGCTGGATTCAGTTAAAGATAATGAGGCTAATCTCGTCATGATCTCTAAGTACCGTCGCGAAATTGGTAACCTAAAGGCTGAGAAAGAACGTTTATTCAGAGTAGTAGACAGTTTAAGCGCCCAGAACCAGATGCTTACCACTTCTTTAGATAGTACGAGTACTGCGCTACAGCAAAGAACCAGAATGTCTGATTCTCTACAAACCACCAACCAGAGTCTGAGCACGAAAGTAGATCGAGCTTCCAGGCTTAAAGTAACTAATTTGAGAGGTGAAGGGGTAATTGTAAGAAATAGCGGTAAAATTGTTCAGAATGACAATAACAGAAGGGTTGATCAGGTAAGAACCTGCTTTACCATCACTGCGAACGACCTGGCTGAAGCCGGTGAAAAAGATATGTACGTCCAGGTTTATAACCCTGATAACGAACTCGTAGGCGACCAGATCGTAGTTCAGCATGAAGGTGGCCCGATGGTTTATAGTGCCACATCCAAAGTTTACTATGAAAATGACGAACTGGATGTTTGTATCCTTGCTAAAGCTTCAGAAGATAAATTGATCGAAGGAACCTATAAGGTATATGTTTATGATGATAACATTTTACTGGGTACAGCGAGTTTTACCTTAGATTAAGAATAATAACTAGGAAATAACCACCGCCCTGGAGATAATTCAGGGCGGTTTTTTTATTTTTGCGACATGGCAAAACAAGAAGATCTTTTTAAGAACGTAATATCTCATGCAAAGGAGTATGGGTACATTTTCGCATCAAGTGAAATCTATGACGGTCTGAGTGCCGTTTATGATTATGGACAGAATGGTGCTGAATTAAAGAAAAATATCAAGGAATACTGGTGGAGAAGCATGACGCAGCTACACCAAAATATCGTCGGAATTGACGCCGCGATCCTCATGCATCCAACCACCTGGAAAGCTTCAGGACACGTTGATGCATTCAACGATCCGTTAATCGATAATAAAGATTCCAAAAAGCGTTACCGCGCTGATGTTCTGGTGGAAGATTATGCTGAAAAGTTACTTCAGAAAGCGGAAAAAGAGATCGAAAAAGCCAGAAAGCGTTTTGATGATTTTGACGAAGAAATGTTCAAAAACACCAATCCGCGTGTGCAAAGATATTTGGGTGATCGTAAAGAAATCCTGGAGCGTTTAGCCAGATCACTCACTAATGAAGATTTGGCAGATGTGAAGGCTCTGATCGAAGAATTGGAAATTGCCGATCCTGAGACCGGTTCTAAGAACTGGACAGAAGTTCGTCAATTCAACCTCATGTTCGGTACTAAATTAGGAGCTTCAGCCGATTCTGCCACACAGTTATACCTTCGTCCCGAAACGGCTCAGGGTATTTTTGTCAATTTTCTGAATGTTCAGAAAACCGGAAGGATGAAAATCCCTTTTGGGATCGCGCAAATTGGAAAGGCTTTTAGAAATGAGATCGTGGCGAGACAATTCATCTTTAGAATGCGGGAATTTGAACAGATGGAAATGCAGTTTTTCGTGCGTCCCGGTGAGGAACTGGAATGGTACGAGAAATGGAAAGAAACCCGTTTAAACTGGCATAAATCATTAGGTCTCGGAGAAGAAAATTATCGTTTCCATGATCATGAAAAACTGGCTCATTACGCAAACGCCGCAGCCGATATTGAATTCAATTTTCCATTCGGATTTAAAGAGCTGGAAGGTATTCACTCCAGAACCGATTTTGACCTCAAAGCTCACGAAGAGCATTCGGGTAAAAAACTGCGTTTTTACGATCCGGAATTGAAAGAGAATTATGTGCCATACGTTATTGAAACCTCGATAGGTCTGGACAGAATGTTCTTATCGGTACTTTCAGCTTCGCTAAAAGAAGAAGATCTTGGAGATGGAAATAGCCGAACCGTTTTGAAATTACCGGCAGTGCTGGCACCTACAAAAGCAGCTATTCTTCCGTTAATAAAAAAAGATGGATTGCCAGAATTAGCGCAGGAGATCGTAGACGAACTCAAATGGGATTTCCGTGTGCAGTATGATGAAAAAGATGCTATTGGAAGACGATATAGAAGGCAGGATGCTGCCGGAACCCCGCTTTGCATCACGGTAGATCACGAATCGTTAGAAGACAATGCGGTGACGGTTCGTTTTAGAGATAGTATGGAACAAAAGCGAATTCCAATTTCAGAAGTTAAGGACCTGGTTGCGAAAGAAACCGATTTTAGAACCTGGATGCAGGGATTTGATAAGTAATAGATAACCAAAAAATGAAGGAAAGGCAATTGATTTATTAATTGCCTTTTTTATTTCAGTTATTCCTATATTGTCTATTTTTAAGAAATTTTTGAAGAAGAATACTGATGAAGAATAGATTACTCCTGCTTTTTACCTTTTCGTTGTTTTTAAATTTCAGCATTTATGCGCAACAAAAGGCAGGACCCATTTATGTAGACTCGGCTAAAGCTGTGCCTTCAAGAGCACTTTCCAAAAGTAAACTGGTTCCGCCAGAATCAGAATTTAAATTATACAATCCCCGTAACCGTGGTATCAATAAAGTAGTGCCTGGAAAAGGCCTTCCAAAGACTGAAGACCCTGCGCTACAAAAGAAAATGGGAGAGATCAAGGGTAAAGCACCTCTTTTTACTTTTGATGGGGCTGTTACGCGATCTACTCCGAGTGATCCAACCGGTGTGGCAGGACCTAACCACTATTTGAATGCCTGGAATTCTGCTTTCCGAATCTGGGATAAGAATGGGAATCCGTTGACCGAAGCTGCTTCTCTGGCAAGTATTGGAGGAGAATTTGAAAATGAAGTTCTGGGAGATCCAATCGTGGTGTACGATGAAGCCGCAGATAGATTTATTCTGAGCCAGTTTAGCGATACTCCTGAAAGTTTTTTGATAGCTATTTCCCAGGGTCCCGACCCGGTTAACGATGGCTGGTATACGTATCGATTCACCACAAACGGTGTATTACCAGATTACCCAAAAATCAGTGTTTGGAGTGACGGTTATTATATAACAACGAATAAAAATACGAACACGGCAGATCAGAGCCAGGTAATTTATGTTTTAGAGCGTGATAAGATGTTGCAAGGGCAAACCGCTCAGGTTATCTCTTTTCCGTTACCTGGAATTGAAACTAACGGATTCTATAGCCCGGCAGGTTTTCATACAGTTGGTAAGCAACTGCCTCCAAAAGGGAATGCACCGATCGTTTTTATGCAGGATGATGCCTGGGCCGGTGTGAGCGAAGATCACCTAAAAATCTGGTTGGTCAATGTTGACTGGAATAATGTAGAAAGCTCAGAAATTTCAGAAAGCCAGGAATTAGGCAATGGAGATGGTGTTTCTCCTTTCATCGCAACTTTTGATGGAGGTTCCTTTGCCAATCTATCACAGCCCGGAAATGCACCAGATATTGATGCGTTGCAGGCTACAATGATGTACATGACTCAATACAGGAGATTTTCAGATCATAATTCGGTTGTGATGAATTTTGTGGTTGATGTGGATCCTTCGCCAGCCGAGCATGCGGGAATTAGGTGGTATGAACTAAGACAGCCTAGTAACGGTGGATCCTGGAGTGTGTTTCAGGAAGGAACCTATGCTCCAGATAATCATGACCGTTTTAGCGGAAGTATGGGAATTGACACCAGGGGGAATATAGGTCTTGGTTTTACTGTACTAGACGATAATCCTGAAAGTCCGGTTTTTCCTTCTATAAGATATACCGGGAGGTTTGCCAATGATCAATTGGGATTAATGACCATTGAAGAGCAAACTATTGCAAAAGGAGAGAGTCCTGATCCTAACACGCGTTACGGAGATTACGCCCATTTAAGCGTAGACCCGGCAGATGGAATAACTTTCTGGCATGATGCCGAATATTTTGAAGGCGTAGACCGGGTGAATAAAGTTGGTGTTTTTCGAATTGCTGCAAGCACAGGTAATGATATCGGTCCAATTGCCCTGGTTACTCCCCAGGATGCAACATTGACTGCTGCGGAACCGATCACTGTTCGTATTAGGAATTTTGGAACCAACGCACAGTCTAATTTTGAAATCTCATACAGCATTGATGGCGGTCCTACCATAACTGAAACGTTTACCGGTACCTTGCCGGCAACCAGTTCCGAAGAATTTACATTTAGTCAAACAGCAGATCTGTCTGAAATTGGAACTACTTACACGGTTACCATTACTACCAATCTGAGTAATGACGCAGCTGAAGGTAATGATTCAATTGAGGAAGAGGTGCGCAACCTTCCTCCACGTGATGTTGGAGTTACTTCTATTGATGCGCCTGTAACAGGGCAAAACCTCACTGCTTCAGAAGATGTTACCGTGACCATTGAAAACTTTGGTGGGGAACCACAGCAAGATATTCCCGTAAGTTACCAGGTTGGAAATAATTCGGCTGTAAATGAAGTGTATGGAGACATTCTGCCTGTTGGAGGAAGTGTGGTTTACACCTTCAATGAAGCGGCTAACCTTGATCCTTTTGGTAGATATAAAATTACGGCCAGAACTATGCTGGAAGAGGATTTTGACCCTACAAACGATTCTGAAACCAAATCGGTTGCGAACCTGAATTGTATTCCTGAAGGATCAGATTGTTCTTTTGGCGATGGGATTTCTTACTTCGAACTGGGAGATATTCTAAACGAGCGTATTCCTTGTGGAGATGGATATATAGATTTTATCAGCGCGTCTACAGATCTGGATCGTGCAGAAGGAAACTTTACCGTTACCGTACAGTCTTATTTCGGGGAAGAAGATTTTGAAAAATTCTCCATGTGGATCGATCTGGACGATAATGGTGTATTCGATGATGATGAACGGGTCATTACTTCTGAAGTTATTGCCGCGCCAAACACGCCGTATGATTTTGATTTCAGTATTCCGAATGATGCCCCGCTGGGTCAGCATTTACTCAGAATTAGAGCTGGGGACACTCGCTATGAAGGTGATTTGAACGATCCTTGCTCGGTCATGGATTATGGAACCACTCACGATTATTCGGTAAACGTGACCGATTCAACTTTAGATATCGAAGATTTTATTCTAAATGAAGCTAATCTTGTGGTGCTTTCCGAAGGAAACAGCCAGTATCGGATTATAATGGAAACCAGTTTTGATCAGCCACTGCGAATTACTGTTCATAATATTGTTGGTCAGAAAATGCTGGAAAACAAGTTAGAAAATAATGGCGATGGTTACGTTTACGACCTTGATATGTCATACGCAGCAGCTGGTGTATATCTCGTTCGCGTCGGAACCAGGAAAGTCGGTAAGGTCAAGCGTTTTATCGTAAAATAATCGGACGGTAAAGATTCTTGCTTTTACGGCAGATAGCTTTATTTTTGAGGAAAATTGATCTGAATGACGATTGTTTCCTATAATGTAAATGGTATTCGCGCCGCGATAAGAAAAGGTTTCCTGGAATGGGTTCAACAATGCAATCCAGATATCGTTTGTCTTCAGGAGATCAAAGCCCATCCAGAACAGCTTGACCTGGAAGAATTTGAAAAGGCAGGTTATCCCTATCACTACTGGCATCCAGCCGAAAAAAAGGGTTATAGCGGTGTGGCGATACTGAGCAAACACGAGCCTAACAATGTGACCTACGGGACCGGTATAGATTATATAGATTTTGAAGGTCGTAGTATTCGTGCAGATTTTGAAGATTTCTCGGTAATGAGCCTTTACCTCCCTTCCGGTACAAATATCAATAGGCTGGAACTCAAGTTTCGGTTTATGGATGATTTTCAGGACTATATCAATGAACTCAAACAATCAATTCCTAACCTGATCATTTGCGGGGACTATAATATTTGTCACCAGGCGAAAGATATTCACGATCCGGTGAGACTAAAAACCGTTTCAGGATTTTTACCGGAAGAAAGAGCCTGGATAGATGGTTTTATGAAAAGTGGTTTTATTGATTCCTTCCGTCATTTTAATGACGAAGGCGATAATTATTCCTGGTGGAGCTATCGGGCGAATGCACGAAATAATAACAAGGGATGGAGGATCGATTATAATCTGGTTGCTGAGCCGCTTCGGGATAGACTGAAACGTGCGGTAATTTTGCCGGAGGCATACCATAGCGATCATTGTCCCGTTCTAGTAGAAATTGACTAAAAGAAAACTTATGAAAATTAAAATAATCGGAATTCTGGTTCTAACTGTTTTACTGAATTCCTGCGTGTCTTCAAAGAAATACAAAGAACTCGAGAGCCGAAATGCCAGCCTGCAGCGAGAAAATCGCTCCATGAATGATGACCTTTATGATTTTGGGGACGAAAATCAACGTTTGAAGACCGATCTGGATAAACTTCGGGCAGAACACGAAACTTTAACGACTGAAAGAAATGACCTTTTTCAGAAATTTGAAGCATTGAAAAAGAATTATGCCAGCCTGGAAGATTCTTATGATGCGCTGGAGGCAAACTCTTCCGCAGCAATTGCTGAAAACTCCAGGCAAAATCGCGAATTACTGGCTCAGTTAGATGAAAAAGAGGCGGCACTCCTTCAGGAGAAGAACCGGTTAGAAAAACTGGAAAGGGACCTGCAATCCCGAAGCTTAAGAGTAGATGAACTGGAGCGGGTGATCGCTGAAAAAGATGCGAAAATGAATACACTTAAAAATGCTGTTTCCAATGCCCTCACCAATTTTGAAGGAAAAGGATTGACCGTGGAGCAAAGAGATGGTAAAGTGTATGTGTCTATGGAAAACAAATTGTTATTTGATTCCGGAAGCTGGGCTGTTAATACTGAAGGTCGCCAGGCTGTAAAACAATTGGGCCAGGTTCTGGCACAGAATTCAGATATCGCCGTACTGATTGAAGGTCATACCGATAACGTGCCTTATAACGGTAGCGGACAGTTAAAAGACAATTGGGATCTTTCCACCAAAAGAGCCACGGCGATTGTTCAAATTTTAAGAGAAAATGCAAATATTGATCCGCAGAATTTAACGGCGGCTGGTAGAGGTGAATTTGCGCCAGTAGCTTCGAATGACAGTGAAGCGGGAAAAGCGAAAAACCGAAGAATTGAAGTAATTCTTACACCAAAACTCGACCAAATCACCAAATTACTGAACGAAACAAATTAATGAAGTACACGAATTTACCCAACACCGATGTAAAGGTGAGTAAAATATGCCTCGGTTCCATGACCTGGGGGCAACAGAATACGGAAGCTGAAGGACATGAGCAGATCGATTATGCACTAGATCAGGGCGTAAATTTTATAGATACTGCTGAAATGTATTCGGTTCCTGCCGATCCAAAAACCCAGGGAAGTACCGAGAGAATAATTGGTACCTGGCTTAAGAAAACCGGTAGAAGAGATGAGATTGTTCTCGCATCTAAAATAACAGGTCCGGCAGAGATGGCTTCGCATATTCGGCCAAAATTAGGTTTTCATAAAGAGGCGATGAACGATGCGATCAACAAGAGTCTGGAGCGTCTTCAAACCGATTATATCGATCTGTACCAACTGCACTGGCCGGAAAGAAATACTAATTTCTTCGGAAAATTAGGCTATGAGCATGATGATTCTGAAGAATGGGAAGACAATTTTCAGGAAGTTCTCGAAAACCTGAAAGCTCTGGTAAAAGAAGGAAAGATTAGGCATATTGGGTTATCTAATGAAACACCTTATGGGCTAATGCGTTTCCTGGAAGAAAGTAAAAAAGACCTTCCAAAGGTGGTAACCGTGCAGAATCCTTACAATTTATTGAATAGAAAAGATGAGGTTGGTTTAACAGAAATCCTGCATCGTGAAAACGTAGGTTTATTCCCGTATTCTCCACTGGGAATGGGAACGCTTTCAGGAAAACACCTGGATGGAATTCAGCCAAATACCAGGTTAAGTCTTTTTCCGCAGTACAAAAGGTATTCGAATGATCAGGCGGTGGAAGCAACGCGCAGGTATAAAAAACTGGCAGATAAACATAGTATGAGTCTGACTAAAATGTCGCTTGCATTTGTCAACCAGCAGCCGTTCGTAACCAGTAATATTATTGGTGCCACGACTATGGAGCAGTTAAAAGAGAATGTTGAAAGTATTAACGTGGAACTTTCAGAAGATATTCTAAAAGAGATCAATGAGATCCACGAAGCTATCCCGAATCCTGCTCCTTAGTTCCCAGGAGAAACCAGGCTTTCATGAATAAAAAATGACCGACTCAAGGTATCACGCACGTGATACCAGTCGGCTGTTTTGCCCTGGACGCTTAAAAGTTCACCGGAAGAGCCTTTCTTCAAAATATCAGAATTATCGGTTGTAGGTTTATTCCGAAGCGAAGCATTGTTATTGGTTATACTGAGATTTTCAGGAATACTAGATACAAAATCGTTGTTTTCAGTCAGGTTTTCCTGCAAATAAACATAGCCAATCGGGTCAATGGCACCGCCCTGAGTATAAATTCCGAAGTGCAAATGAGAAGGAGTGGTTCTGGCATTACCGGTATTACCCACAAAACCCAAGGTGTCGCCCTGGTTTACACGATCTATATTCGGTTTGATGCTATCTAAGTGAGCATAATAAAGGGACTGGCGCCGTTTTGGATCACGTAGCCATACCTGTTTACCTCCAAGACCTTTTTCGCCGGTATAACCAATGCTACCATTGATGGCTGCCACAACCGGAGTTCCTTTTTTGGCGAAAATATCTACTCCCTTGTGACTTCTTTTTCCGCCATCGCGAATATCTCCATAATAGCTTCCAATGTCGACATTTTTACCGCCCATAACGGGGAATATATAGGCCGGAGATTTGGTGACTGAAATGCGGAAAGGCGTATTTGCTTCAATTTCGGGCTGAAAAACAACTTTGTAAAGCCCCGCTTTTGTAGATTCGAAGAGAATACTCTTTTCAGAAGCTTTTCCAGATGACATTTTCCTGAAACCGGACGGATCTTCTTTAGATTTCTGATAGATATCTGAAAAAATAAGCACGTCTGAACTGTCGGTTATAAATTCAGCCTGCAGAATTTCCCCGGGAAGCAGATAGGTTTCATAGCTATAGACCGGAAAAGATTTAGGTCGCAAATAACCATTTTCAGCATAAGGTAATTCAATAGCCGTGGAATCGCGCAAACCTAATTCATTGCGCTGCTGCCAGAACTGGAAAAGTTCATCTGAAATACCATTATCTTTCTGATACTGCTCTTTTTCAGATAAACCAATAATGGTTTCTTTCGCTTTTTCTATTTGCGAACAGGAGGCAATTAAAAATAATGAGAGATAAAAAACGGTATTTCTAAACGACATAATTTGCGACTGATTGTCACAAATATAATCAGCAATTATGCCATTTACCCAAATAACCTGCCTACAACATCCTCAATTTTAGAGACTTTTATGATTTGAATACCCCCGCTGCGTTTGGGTATTTTACTTTGGGATGAAATCATGATAGAAGCAAACCCAAGTTTTTCCGCTTCCGTAATTCGTTGTTCAACTCTGGTTACCGGTCTTATTTCGCCGGCGAGGCCAACTTCTGCAGCAAAACAAATATCCTTCTCGAGTGCGATATCTTCGTTAGATGAAAGTATTGCGGCGATGACCGCAAGATCGATAGCAGGATCGTCAACCGAGATTCCTCCGGTTATGTTCAGGAAAACATCTTTGGCACCGAGCCTGAATCCCGCGCGTTTTTCCAAAACTGCAAGAAGCATATTCAGCCTTTTGGCATTATAACCGGTCGTGGAGCGCTGAGGTGTTCCGTAAACAGCTGTGCTCACCAATGCCTGGATTTCGATCATTAAAGGTCGCATTCCTTCCAGGGTAGCCGAAATGGCTGTTCCGCTTAATTCCTCGACATGTTTGGAAATTAATATTTCTGAAGGATTCAGTACTTCACGGAGACCGCTGCCCTGCATCTCGTAAATTCCCAATTCGTGGGTAGAGCCAAAACGGTTCTTATGTGCCCTCAAAATTCGGTAAACGTGGTTGCGATCACCCTCAAACTGGAGGACCGTATCAACCATATGCTCCAAAACTTTGGGGCCGGCGATGCTTCCTTCTTTGGTTATGTGACCAATCAGGATGACGGGCGTATTGCTTTCTTTAGCAAATTTGATGAGTTCTGCGGTGCATTCTCTAATTTGAGAAATACTGCCAGGAGAGCTTTCAATATAATCGCTGTGAAGTGTTTGAATAGAGTCAATAATCACAACCTCCGGCTCAATTTCTTCTATCTGCCGGAAGATATTCTGAGTTTTCGTTTCGGTTAAAATATAACAGTTCGCCGGATTTGGATTAATGCGTTCCGCGCGCATTTTGATTTGTTGCTGACTTTCTTCGCCAGAAACATATAAAGTTTTAAACCTTAATCCTAAAGAGATTTGAAGAAGTAACGTACTTTTACCAATGCCCGGTTCGCCTCCTAAAAGAGTTAAAGATCCCGGTACGAGACCTCCACCCAAAACCCGATCGAGTTCCTGGTTTGCAGTGACCATACGATGTTGAGGAGCAGTTTCAATTTCTGAAACCAGAAGCGGTTTCGTAGCTTTTACTGCCTCCTTTTTAGCCGAAGTTTTCCAGTCTTTGGGATCTGGTTTGGAAACGACTTCTTCAACTATCGTGTTCCATTCCCCACAGGCGTT
>CAXPUM010000082.1:0-10811 GCA_964220295.1 Flavobacteriaceae bacterium
AATCATGTCTTGCGATTTATTGGAGACCTTTCCGGAGATTTACAGCAGGACAAAGGAGAGCTGGAAGTCAGTTTGGTTTCCGTTCCCGGCGATAGCAGCCTGGGACAGGTAAAAGGAGCCGATTCGATTTTTGAAATTTATACGGAATCTTATGGTGATCGACCAATCGTAATCCAGGGCGCTGGTGCCGGAGCAGCAGTTACTGCGAGAGGTGTATTCGGGGACATTTTAAAATTATCAGAAAAAATAGCATAATGGAACATTTTGAAACTCAGGCAATACGAACTCAGACTGAAAGAACTCAATTTCAGGAACATTCGGTGCCATTATATCTTACCTCAAGTTATGTATTTGAGGATGCGGAAGATATGAGAGCCGGTTTTGCCGAGGAGAAAGAAAGAAATATTTACAGCCGCTTTACCAATCCCAATACTTCCGAATTTGTGGAGAAAATTGCAAAAATGGAAGGTGCGGAAACCGGCTATGCATTCGCTACCGGCATGGCAGCGGTATTTTCAACTTTTGCTGCACTGCTAAATAGTGGTGATCATATCCTTTCCAGCCGTTCGGTTTTTGGTAGCACCCACGGACTTTTTACCCGTTATTTTCCAAAATGGAACATTTCACACACGTATTTTGGTGTGGATGAGGTGGAACATATTGAGGAATTGATCAAACCGGAAACAAAAATTCTTTTTGCGGAAACTCCTACGAATCCCGGAGTCGATGTTATTGACCTGGAAATACTTGGTAAGATTGCCAAAAAACATAACCTGATCCTGATAATCGATAATTGTTTTGCAACGCCATATCTTCAGCAACCAATTAAGTTTGGGGCAGACCTGGTGATCCACTCGGCCACGAAATTGATCGACGGTCAGGGTCGTGTCTTAGGTGGAGTAACGGTTGGAAAGGCTGAACTGATTCGTGAAATCTATCTTTTCAGTAGAAATACCGGTCCGGCACTTTCACCTTTTAACGCCTGGGTACTTTCAAAAAGCCTGGAAACCTTGGCGGTAAGAGTGGAAAAGCACTGCGAAAATGCCTTAAAAATTGCGGAAGAATTAGAAAAAATTGAAGGAATTCAGAATGTGAAATATCCGTTTCTGAAGGCGCATCCAAAATACGATATCGCGAAAAAACAGATGAAGCTTGGCGGAAATATTATCGCCTTTGAACTGGTAGGTGGTATTGAAGCTGGAAGGAATTTTATTAATCGACTTCAGCTTTGTTCCAGGTCTGCTAACTTGGGAGATACCAGGACAATTGTGACCCATCCTGCATCTACAACCCATAGTAAACTGGAGGAGGCAGACCGGTTAAAAGTTGGGATAACCGACGGGCTGGTACGCGTCTCGATTGGCTTGGAACACACAGATGATATTCTAACCGACTTAAAAAACGCGTTGAACAAGTAAAAAAAGCAAGCGGATAATTTTTATATTCGCTACATGCTTTCAAAAAAGACCAAGTACGGAATTAAGGCTCTTAGCTACATCGCAAGAAAAGAAGGCAGGAGCCCGGTGCAGGCCTCAGAAATATCAGAAAGTGAAAATATTTCACAGAAATTTCTGGAGAGTATTCTTCTGGAACTTCGGAAATCCGGTTTTCTGGGGTCAAAAAAAGGAAAGGGCGGTGGCTATTACCTGATCAAAGAAGCCAAGGATATTAAAATGACCGCGGTGATCAGAGTACTGGAGGGACCAATTGCGATGGTTCCCTGTGTGAGCCTGAATTATTATGAAACCTGTGATGATTGTCCCGATGAGCGTTATTGCTCGGTACACAAATTAATGATCCAGGTTCGGGATGCCTCATTAAAAGTACTTGGCGAAAATACACTGGCTGATATAGCTCAATTTCAGCAGGACAGTGTTAAAAAATAAATTTAATTAAGGAATAAGTTGGCATTTAAGTAATCGAAGTTTAGTTTTGTTTAAAACCTAGTAAGTCGATAGGATTATGGGTAAATTGAAGAAGTATGTTGATGTTATTAAATCATTCAAAAGAGAAGACTTATAAAAAAGATAAATCCTCTGAAAAACCGATGCGTAGCATTTTAAAAACTATTAGTTGGAGAATTGTTGGAACTATAGATACAATAGCGATTTCTTGGATTCTCACTGACAAAATTGAAACTGCGCTTGCTATAGGTTCTGTAGAATTGATAACTAAAATGATACTATATTTTGGTCATGAAAGATTGTGGAACGCTATACCTTTTGGAAAAGAATAATTATGAAAAATTATAGTGAAATAGAATTAAAGAAGCTGAATAGTCAATTAAAAGGAGCTGCTCCTTCTGATATTATTCAGTGGATACTTTCTTCGAGCGAAAATCCGGTTTTAACTACAAATTTTAGGCCTTATGAAGCAGTTATATTACATGCCTGTACTCAGGTAGATGCCTCAATAAAAGTAATATGGTGTGACACCGGATACAATACACTGCCTACGTACAAACATGCAAATTATTTGATTGAGCAATTAAATTTAAATATTAAGCTATATACGCCGCACGAGACAGCAGCATATCGTGACGCTTTTTTTTCCGGTATACCAGATGTAGATTCTCCTGATCATGTAGAATTTACCAGACAGGTAAAATTAGAGCCTTTTCAAAGAGCTATGGCAGAACAGCAACCGGATGTATGGTTTACAAATTTAAGGCACGGGCAAACTAATTTCAGAGATAGCATAGATGTTTTAAGTTATAGTAGAGATGGAGTACTTAAAGTAAGTCCTTTTTATCACTGGAGTGATGAGAAATTAGATGGTTATTTAAGAGAACATAAATTACCTAATGAATTTAAATATTTCGATCCTACTAAAGTTTTGGATAATAGAGAATGTGGCTTGCACGCATAAAAAATTATAAATGGGTTCAATTTTAAATCAAAATATACTAGAAAGTGAGGCTATCTATATCTTTAGGGAAGTAGTAGCTCAATTTGAAAATCCTGTGTTGCTTTTTTCAGGAGGAAAAGATTCAATAACACTGGTGCGACTGGCACAAAAAGCCTTCTACCCGGCAAAAATTCCTTTTCCATTAATGCACATTGATACTGGACATAATTTTCATGAAACTATTGAATTCCGAGATCGTTTGGTTAAAGAACTTGGACTGAATCTTATCGTACGTAAGGTCCAGGATGATATCGATAAAGGTATTTCCATTGAAGAAAAAGGAAAATATTCCAGTAGAAATTCTCTTCAAACTAACACACTTTTAAATGCAATCGAGGAATTTAAGTTTGATGCATGCATTGGTGGAGCAAGAAGGGATGAAGAAAAAGCCAGGGCTAAAGAAAGAATATTTTCAGTTAGAAATGATTTCGGAGAGTGGGATGAAAAAAATCAACGTCCTGAGGTTTTTGATATGCTAAACGGTAGGATCGATATTGGTCAGAATGTTCGTGTTTTTCCTATTTCGAACTGGACAGAACTTGACGTATGGAGTTATATTGATTCAGAAAAGATTGAAATACCATCTATTTACTTCGCTCACGATCGAGAAATTTTTGAAAGGGACGGATTAATCTGGACAGCTTCAAAATATGTTTATAAAGATGATCATGAAACAACAGAAATAAAACGGATAAGGTTCAGAACCGTTGGTGATATTACCTGCACAGCAGCTGTCGAATCTGAAGCAGATACCGTTGAAAAAATTATCAAGGAAATTAGAGATTCCGCTGTTTCTGAAAGAGGAGCGAGAATTGATGATAAAAGGTCTGAAGCAGCCATGGAGTCAAGAAAGCAACAAGGTTATTTTTAAAAGAAAAAAATGGAAGTTTTAAAAATTGCGACAGCAGGAAGTGTGGATGATGGAAAAAGTACCTTGATCGGACGCCTGCTTTATGATACAAAATCACTTACTTCAGATAAAATTGAAGCCATAGATAGAGTGAGCAAAAAGAATGGTTTGGATTATCTTGATTTTTCCCTTGCTACAGATGGCCTTGTGGCTGAAAGAGAACAAGGAATAACCATAGATGTAGCTCATATTTATTTTTCCACTCCTAAAAAAAGTTACATTATTGCCGATACTCCAGGACATATCGAATATACCCGGAATATGGTGACCGGTGCTTCAACTTCTCAGACATCGATTATTCTTATAGATGCAAGAAAAGGAGTGATTGAACAGACTTACAGGCACTATTTCATCAATAATCTATTAAGGATAAAAGAAGTGATTGTCGCCGTGAATAAGATGGACCTGGTAAATTATTCTGAAAAAGTATTTAAAGAAATAATACGGGATTTTGAAGAGTTAAAAGCAAAAGGCCAGTTTAAAGATCAGAAGCTAACATTTATCCCTGTGAGTGCACTTTGGGGTGAAAATATTGCTGAGAAATCTACGGCAATGCCATGGTATAAAGGAGATACAATTCTAGGACATCTGGAAAACTTGAAAGTAGAAAACTTTGAAGAAGAAAGTCAGGCTCGGTTTTCAGTTCAGACAGTTGTTAGGCCTAAAACTAGTGAATTCCACGATTATCGCGGTTATGCTGGGAAAATTAATGGAAATAGTTTGAAAGTTGGAGATGATGTAACTGTTTTACCGTCTCTAAGAACATCCACCATTACAAAGATTCATTTTTTTAAAGATTCTTTTGCTGAAGCCCCATCTGGAAGTTCTGTTACGATATGCCTCGCCGATAATATTAATGTAGCCCGAGGCGATATGTTAGTAAAAACTAACGAAGTTCCAAGAGAAACTAGAATTCTTAATGCAACCATTTGCTGGATGGATAATAAAGCACTGATATCTGGGGCTAAATATATATTACAACATAATACCAACGGAATCTTAGCGAAGATTGATAAGGTTGAAGGACATGCTAATGATAATTTTGCTACAAAAAGCAGCCCTAATTCTTTAAAATTAAATGACATAGGAAGCGTAAAGCTTAAATTAAGTAAGCCAATATTTGCAGATAGTTATCGCGAGAATCGAGCTAATGGAAGGTTTATTCTGGTGGACACCCAGACTAATACTACTGCCGGTGTTGGATTTATAAATTAGAATAATGAATAGATTTAAAAGTTTGAAATATTGGTCAATCATGTGTATGCGCTTTTTGCCTCACACCTAGAAGTCTATTTTATAAACTGAATTATAAAAAGTCCTTTAGGTAACTACACCAAAAGGACTTTTTTCATTTTAAACAGAATTGATTATGCAAAGTTTTAGAACCGAAATAGAAAATCCCGTAGTAGAGCAGGATATTCTGGATTTGGAGAAAAAGATCAGGCTTTTCCGGGAGGGGAAGGCTGATGAGGAGAAATTCCGAAGCCTTCGTCTGGCGCGTGGCGTCTATGGGCAAAGGCAATCGGGTGTGCAGATGGTTCGTATAAAACTGCCTTTTGGAAAGGTCACTTCAGAACAGTTGCATCGAATTGCAGATGTTTCCGATGAATATTCTACCGGAAGGCTGCATATCACGACGCGCCAGGATATCCAGATCCATTTTGTGAGCCTGGATCGCACGCCGGAACTTTGGGCACAGTTGGAAAAGGATGATGTCACCCTTCGGGAGGCCTGCGGAAATACGGTTCGTAATATCACCGCATCGCCAGATGCAGGGATCGATCCTAAAGAACTCTTTGATGTTTCGCCTTATGCGGAAGCCACTTTTAAATTCTTTCTGAGGAATCCGATCTGCCAGGAAATGGGCCGAAAATTTAAGATCGCCTTTTCGTCTTCTGATGATGATACAGCCCTAAGTTATATCCATGATCTCGGTTTTATTCCGAAGGTGAAAGATGGAAAGCGTGGATTTAAGGTCATGTTGGGTGGAGGACTCGGTTCTCAGCCTCGTCATGCTGATGTACTTTCTGATTTTATTCCGGCAGAAGAAATCATTCCATTAACTGAAGGTGTACTTAGAGTTTTTGATCGCTATGGTGAACGAGCCAAAAGGTTAAAGGCAAGAATGAAATTTTTGATTAAGGATATTGGTAGAGAGGCATTCCTGGAATTGGTGGAAGAACAGAAAACTTCCTTATCTGGTAAACAACCAGAATTCAATATTGCAAAATTTGAGGCTGCTCCGCCATTGCAGGATGTAAAAGTACCTTCCGTAGAAATTGAAAATCAGGAAAACTTTGAGACCTGGAAAAAAACGAATGTCGCAGCACAAAAACAAGAGGGATTATTCTCTATTGGTATTCGTGTCCCACTGGGCGATTTTTATACTGGCGGCGCAAGAAAATTGGCAGATTTGATTAAAAAATACGCGGGTAACGAATTGCGATTAACCCTGAGACAGGATATTTTAATCCGTCATGTGCGCGAAGAATTTCTTCCATTCTTTTATGTACAACTGAAAGAATTGGGTTATGCGGAAGCTGGATATAACAAAACGGTAGATATTACCGCCTGCCCGGGAACCGATACCTGCAATCTAGGGATTGCCAGCAGCACGGGAATAGCCGACGTGCTGGAAAATGTGCTGAAAGAAGAGTTTCCAAATTTTGTGAATGGACGCGACATCACTATTAAAATTAGTGGTTGTATGAATGCCTGTGGGCAGCATAATATGGCTGAAATCGGCTTCCAGGGAATGTCGATCAAATCAGGGAAGGCCGTTGCTCCAGCACTTCAGGTGTTACTTGGTGGCGGAGTGCTTGGAAACGGAGAAGGAAGATTTGCCGATAAAGTGGTGAAAGTTCCCAGTAAAAGGGGACCTGAAGCATTGCGAATTTTGCTGAAAGATTTTGAAGCCAATGCCAATAGTGATGAGAAATACGTCAATTATTACGATCGCCAGGGCAAAACCTATTTCTACGATCTCTTAAAAGATCTGGCCGATACCTCCAATTTAACTGAAAATGATTTCATTGACTGGGGCCATGAAAAACCATATATCAAAGCGGTTGGAGTAGGAGAATGTGCGGGAGTGGTGATTGATTTGGTGGCAACTTTGTTATTCGAAAGCGAAGAAAAGATTGATAATGCTAAAAGCGCCCTTGACCGCGGCGCCTTTTCCGATAGTATTTACCACGCGTATTCATCGATTGTCAATTCAGCTAAAGCATTATTGACTGCGGAAGATATCAAAACGAATACGCATGCAGGGATTATTTCTCAGTTTGATGAGTCCTACGTCGAAACTGGTAAAATAGAATTGGCTACTTCTTTTAAAGATTTTGTTTACCAGATGAAAGAAAATGAGCCCACAAAAGCTTTTGCTGAAAAGTATATCGAGGATGCATCGCTATTTCTAAAAAGAGCCGATGCTTATAGAACGAGGGAGGTGCAAAATGTTTAATCTGCCAAAATTAAGCGTGGTTGGTGCTGGGCCAGGAGATCCGGAATTGATCACCATCAAAGCAGTTCGAGCGTTAGAATCGGCAAACGTTGTATTATACGATGCGCTGATCAATCGGGAGTTACTGGAATATGCTCCACAGGCGGAACATATTTTCGTGGGAAAAAGGAAAGATAAGCATCGTTACAGTCAGGATGAGATCAACGAACTGATCGTGAAATATGCTTTGGAACGTGGCCATGTGGTTCGGTTAAAAGGTGGTGACCCATTTATCTTCGGAAGAGGTTCTGAAGAGATCAATTATGCAAGAAAGCATGGTTTGGAAACTTCAGCAGTTTCAGGGATCACTTCTTCCATAGGGGTCCCGGCAAATGTTGGGATTCCACTAACTCAAAGAGGAACTTCAGAAAGTTTCTGGGTAATTACCGGGACAACTTCCAGCAAAAAACTTTCCGAAGATGTCAAACTTGCTGCGCAGTCAACAGCAACAGTCGCCATTTTGATGGGAATGGGCAAACTGGATGAAATTATTGAAGTTTTTAAAGCTTACGGAAAAAAAGATGTGCCGGTGGGAATCATTCAAAATGGAACCACTGCTAATGAGCGATCGGGTTTTGGAACAATTGAAACTATTACAGAGGTTGTCTTAGAAAAAAAGCTCAGCTCTCCGGCAATCATCGTGATAGGTGAAGTGGTGAGGGAGGCACACGCCTTACAAGAAGTTTTTCAGAAGGTGAACGCTTTTCCGAAGCGATCAAAATTGGCTAAAATAGGTGTTGCCTGAGTTTAGTTTGACGAATTAAAAGAATTGCAAAAAATGGAAGAAAGAAACGAACTATATCCTGTTTTTCTAAAGGTCAATAAGCTCCATATTCTGGTAGTTGGCGGCGGAAATGTTGGTCATGAAAAACTGCATTTTCTTTTCAAATCGAGTCCGAATGCACAGGTGGAGGTCGTGGCAAAATGGTTTTTACCAGAAACGGAAGAACTCGCGAAGAAGCATGGAGCAAAACTGATCAAAGGCAGGTATAAAAAGAAATATCTGCGGAAAAAGCATTTCGTGATTGCGGCAACCAACGATTCAAAACTCAACAAGCGAGTTTACCGACACGCCAAAAAGCGCTACCTGTTAGCCAATATTGCTGATACCCCGGAACTTTGTGATTTTTACATGGGTGGAATCGTAAATAAAGGCCATGTGAAAATAGCAATTTCAACGAATGGGAAATCACCGACTACTGCCAAACGCTTGCGTCAGTTTTTCGAGGAAGTAATTCCAAATGATGTTAACAGGATGGTGGAAAATTTAAATGAGTACCGAAAATCCATCCAGGGTGATTTTGAAGCTAAGGTGGAGCAAATGAATACAATGACAGAATCTTTAATATCAAAAAAAGGAATAAAATGATTAAGACAGATATCCTGATTATTGGAGCAGGACCTACCGGACTTTTTACCGTATTTGAGGCCGGACTTTTAAAACTAAAAACGCATTTGATCGATGCGCTCCCACAGCCTGGCGGGCAGTGTTCAGAAATTTATCCTAAGAAGCCCATTTATGATATTCCCGGTTTTCCGGAAGTGCTGGCAGGAGACCTGGTGACTAATTTAATGGAGCAGATCAAACCCTTCGAACCCGGTTTTACGCTTGGCGAAAGAGCTGAAACACTGGAGAAACTGGATGACGGTTCTTTTATTGTAACTACGAATAAAGGTACAAAGCACCATGCTCCGGTGGTGGCAATCGCCGGCGGACTAGGTTCTTTCGAGCCTCGCAAACCTCCAATCAAGAATATTTCAGATTTTGAAGATAAAGGGATCGAGTATTTTATTAAAGATCCGGAGCAGTATCGAAACAAAAGGGTGGTAATCGCTGGCGGTGGAGATTCTGCTTTAGACTGGGCAATTTACCTGGCCGATGTTGCTGCAGAAGTAGCGCTGGTTCACCGAAGAAGCGAGTTCCGTGGAGCATTAGATTCCGTAGAAAGGGTGGCAGAACTGGCAAAACTTGGCAGGATCGAAATGATTACAAATGCGGAAGTCGTTGGCCTTAGAGGTAACGATGAATTAGAGCAGGTGGTGATTCGCCATAAAGATGAAGCACGAGGCGAGGAGTTTAAAGATGTAGATCATTTTATTCCGCTTTTCGGACTTTCTCCAAAACTTGGACCTATAGGAAACTGGGGGCTGGAAATTGAAAAGAATGCGATCAAGGTAGATAATTCTTATGATTATCAAACAAATATTCCTGGTGTATATGCCATTGGTGACGTGAATACCTATAAGGGGAAACTAAAATTGATCCTTTCCGGGTTTCATGAAACCGCGATCATGTGCCAGAGCGCATACCAGAGAATTCATCCAGATAAAAAATACATTCTTAAGTATACCACAGTTGGCGGTGTTGAAGGGTTTGACGGAAGTAAGAAGGAGGCCAAAAAAGAAGTGGTTCAGAGTATCGGAGTTTAATTAGTCGTTAGACTTGTTTTGATAAAAACCTGCGGATTCGTTCGCGGGTTTTTTTAACTACGATTCTGAAACGGCTAAGCTTTTAAAGCGTAATTTAGGTTGGTTTAAATGCCTAAAATAGTAGTCATAATTAATGAAATGGAAGATGAAAGAATTGAAATTAGCATTCAGAATTGATCAGGAAAATCATAAAATTTTCATTGAAAAAGAGTTTGCCGCTCCTTTAGATATCGTGTGGTCTGTCTGGACTCGCGAAAAGGCGCTTGATAAATGGTGGGCTCCAAAACCCTGGAGAGCTCAGACAAAAAATATGAATTTTCGTGAAAACGGGAAATGGTTCTACGCTATGCAGGGTCCGGAGGGGGAAGAACATTTCTCAAAAATTACATACGAAGAGGTTTTACAGGAACAACGCCTTGTATTCAAAGACTTCTTTTGTGATGAAAACGAAAAGCCACTGGAAGAATTTGGAAAATCCATGTGGACTGTAGATTTTGAATCAGAAGGTTCCCATACGCTTGTGGAAATTGAAATAATCTATGAGTCAGTAGAAGAGATGGGGAAAATGCTGAATAGGAGGTTCCAGGAAGGCTTCACTACCGCACTGTTACAATTAGATGAGTATTTAAGATTGGCCTAAAATCCTCCTGTTTTTCATATTCTGAATTTGGCTAAAGGAATGTTACCTTTGTAAAAAATTACCAGCATGAAGATCAATCTTAAAAGAATCAACGATAATTATCTATTTGAAACAACTAATGAGCGTGGGCATGTGGTGCTGCTTGACAATAAATCTGAAGGAGAACCAAAAGGTGCCAGCCCAATGGACTTACTATTACGCGGAATCGCGGGTTGCAGTAGCATAGATGTAGTCATGATATTGAGAAAAATGCAGCATGAACTCGAGGATCTTCGCGTAGAAGTAGAAGGTTTCAGGGAAGAGGGTGCTGTTCCGAATGTATTCAAGAAAATTAAGCTTGATTTTATTCTGAAAGGTGACGTGCCGGCCGCAAAAGTGAAAAGAGCCGTTGACCTTTCAATGGAAAAATACTGTTCGGTTTC
>CAXPUM010000083.1:0-45738 GCA_964220295.1 Flavobacteriaceae bacterium
ATATCCCGGAAGATGGTTATAAATATGCCTCACCGGTGAAATCATTCCCACCGAATAGTCTGGATATTTATGATATGGCCGGAAATGTCTGGGAGATGACCAAAGATAATTACGATACGAATTACTACAAATCGGCAATTGAACAGGGTGAAATCCTAAATCCAAAAGGTTCAACGAGTTATTACAACCCCGATAATCCTTATCAGAATGAAAAGATCATCAAGGGAGGTTCTTTTCTATGTAATAAGTCATACTGCGCCAGTTACCGAATTTCTGCCCGCATGGGAACTTCGATGGATTCTGGTACGGACCATTTAGGTTTTAGAACTGTGAAACGAATAAAAAGGAATTTTTAAACGGTTTCGGTTAGCATAAGTCACGGAAGTAGAGACGCAAACTTGACGGACTAATTACTTTCTTTCGGGTTTCTATAATTACTCTTTTTCGCCGATATCCGATATGCGCGATGAATCTTGTTGCGTCCTGTACTCTTACAGAATTATGTTTTTAATGATAACGATTACCTGGAAGGTTCTTGATTAATAGAAATGACTTAAACAATTCAATTTATTCAAATCTTGCGATTTTCGATCCCAATTTGTAATGTAAGGTTTGATTATCTGAATTCTCAGAAAATACAACAGAACCATCTATCGTAAAATCTTTAATACCTCTGACGATTATTTCATTAGAATTTCTGTTCCAAATAACTTCATCTGCATTTTTAAATTCTAATATATCTGACTTAAAGTCCACTTTGCCAATTAGTTGTAACGTATTGCTTTTTTCATTAAGAACAGTTTTATCAGCTTTATATTCTGGTTCAGATTTTTTGTCTTCTTCTGATTGGGCGTTCATTACTCCAAATGCTAAGAATAATATGATAGCTAAATATTTTTTCATAATTTCTAAGTAAGTCTTCGCGTTTAAGTTATGAAAATTTTGTGGAGTATGGCTCACAACTCAACTTAATATCAATATTGATGACTTATTCCATTAAGATAATGAGCATGAATAGTGTATGATGTAAGTTAAAAATCCCGTACAAGAACTGTACATTTTGAAGAATAAAAAAAGCCTAACAAACTATAAGAAAGTTTATTAGGCTTTTGCTTGAGTGCGGGCGGAGAGACTCGAACTCTCACACCTCGCGGCACTAGATCCTAAGTCTAGCGTGTCTACCAATTCCACCACGCCCGCATTTCAATAAGTCACTTAGTTTTCCTAAGCGGATGCAAATATAAACATAAGTTTCAAATATCAAATAACCTCACGAAAATTATTTTAACTTTACGGTAAATCGAATAAAATTCATGAGTACTATTAAAGATTATCTTGAGCAGAATAAGGATCGTTTCCTGGATGAGCTCAAAGAATTATTGAAGATTCCGTCTATAAGTGCCGATCCGAAATATAAAGACGATATGCAGAAAACCGCCGAGGCGGTAAAAAACCGACTGCTGGAAGCTGGTTGTGATATAGCCGAGGTGTGCGAAACTCCCGGTCATCCCGTGGTTTATGCAGAAAGAATCATCGATAAAGAACTTCCAACCGTTTTAGTTTACGGCCATTATGACGTCCAACCGCCAGATCCACTGGATCTCTGGGATTCTCCACCTTTTGAACCGGTGGTTAAAGAAACTGATATTCATCCGGAAGGAGCCATTTTCGCGCGTGGAGCATGTGATGACAAGGGGCAGATGTATATGCACGTGAAAGCAATGGAATATATGACCAAAAATGATGAATTGCCGTGTAACGTTAAATTCATGATTGAAGGTGAGGAAGAAGTTGGCAGTGAGCACTTAGAATGGTTTATTAAAGAGTACAAAAACCGCTTACAGAACGATGTAATCCTGATTTCTGATACCGGTATGATCGCGAAAGATGTTCCTTCGATCACTACGGGATTACGCGGACTTTCATATGTGGAAGTAGAAGTGACCGGAGCAAATCGTGACCTGCATTCTGGATTGTATGGTGGTGCAGTAGCCAATCCGCTGAATATTTTGAGCCAGATGATCGCTTCCCTTACTGATGAAAACAACCATATCACCATCCCGGGATTTTATGATAAGGTGGAAAGCCTTTCCGAAGAAGAGCGTGCAAAAATGGCCGAAGCGCCATTCAGCTTAGATGATTACAAGAACAAACTGAAAATAAAAGATGTTCACGGTGAAAAGGGATATTCCACTTTAGAAAGGGCATCCATTAGGCCAACTTTAGATGTAAATGGAATGTGGGGAGGTTATATTGGAGAAGGAGCCAAAACCGTTTTGCCATCAAAAGCTTACGCGAAGATTTCCATGAGACTGGTGCCTGATCAGGATTGGAAAGAAATAACCGAACTCTTTAAAAAGCATTTTGAAAGTATAGCACCAGATAGCGTGCGAGTGGAAGTTAAGCCCCATCACGGTGGTTATCCATATGTAACGCCTATAGATACTATTGGCTACCAGGCTGCCAGCAAAGCTTACGAGGCGACGTTTGGTAAAACGCCTATTCCACAGCGAAGTGGCGGAAGTATTCCAATTGTTTCCCTTTTTGAAAAAGAATTGGACAGCAAAATTATTCTAATGGGCTTTGGCCTGGATACCGATGCGATCCATTCGCCTAATGAGAATTTCGGGGTCTGGAACTACCTGAAAGGAATTGAGACGATTCCGTGGTTTTACAAATATTTTACTGAAATGCATCAGCAATAAAATTAAAAGCGCGGGTAACCGCGCTTTTTTATGATTTCTTGACAAATTTCGTGAGGATCACGATTTGTTGCCCTTCCACTTTCCCTTCAATTTGTTCAGCATTATCGTGCACCAGCGAAATTCTGCGAACGGCAGTTCCTCTTTTTGCAGTTAAACTAGATCCTTTTACATTTAGATCTTTGGTTAAAACCACCGTGTCTCCAGCCTCTAAAATAGCGCCGTTACTGTCTTTGTGAATGATGGCTGCGGAAGAATTTTCGGTTGAAATACCAGCTTTTGCCCAGTTTTTCACTTCCTCTTCCAGGTACATCATTTCCAATAAATCATTTGGCCAACCTTCATTTTTCAGTCGATGCAGCATCCTGTAAGCGAGGACCTGGACGGCCGGAACACTGCTCCACATGCTATCATTCAGGCATCGCCAGTGATTTACTACAACGTGATCGGGATTTTGAATTTGATCAGAACAGGTTTTACAGATCAGCACTTCATTTTCAAAGGCTTCTGGGGAATCTGGCACCTGAAAAACTTCCAGCTCGTCTGTTACGCTGCATAATTCGCAAGTCGCGTCGCTGCGTTCTCTCAAAATATCTTCCGTGGTCATACTTTAAATTTGCCGCAAAGATAGTTAAAACCTCAAGTGAGGTGGACGCTTATTTCAGTCTCTTACGATTTTCATTTTCCGAAGAAGAAAGGAGGCATTCATATTCTGGCAAACGCCGGTCTTCAGTAAATAATCAAAATTAAGCTCGTCATTTATGATTTCCGCGTCAAAATAGTAATTCTTCACAGGTTCCAGTTGTTCGCTCAGTTGGCAAAGACTTAAATCGTGCGTAGCGATAATGCCGGTAGAATTGGTTTCTACGAGTCTTTCTACGAATTTCTGTGAGCCAATGGCTTTATCGGTACTGTTTGTTCCTTTCAGAATTTCATCCAGAATGATAAAATACCGGTCTTTGCTGATCGTATCAACGATGTATTTCAGGCGTTTTAATTCCGAAAAGAAATAGGATTCATCATCGCCTAGCGAATCGCTCGTACGCATACTGGTAATTAATTTAATCGGTGCATAGTCGCAGTTTTCAGCACAAACCGGAAGACCCACATTAGACATGACGATTTGCAGTGCAACTGTGCGGAGAAAAGTACTTTTGCCCGCCATGTTCGCGCCGGTAATGATGAAAAAATTACCATTTTTGATCTCAAAATCATTGGAAATTCTTTTTTCTGAAGCGATCAAGGGATGGCCAAGCTCTTTTGCGCTGATAACCGGCTCTTTAATGATCTTTGGAAAAACATAATCTGAATGATTAAAAGCGAAATTCCCTAAACTGATCAGCGCGTCGGTTTCTTCAACTGCATGAAACCAGGAGCTAATGGAATTCCGGTTCTTTTTGATTAGCTGTTCAATGGCATAACTTTTCTGAAGATCCCAGAGAAACAATCCGTTAGCGAGTTGGCCAAATATCATGACATTTCGCTGTTCCAGCGAATCAATAGCCTTAGAGAATTTCAGGAGAATGGCTGAAGCTTTTTCTTTTTCAGTGCGAATGGACAGTTGTATTTCCTGCATTTTCTGTGAGCTGAAATTCTCCTTTTCCAGTAGGCTCAGCAACTGGTAATATTGGTGAAAAATCTCCTGGGCAGTAGAAAGTTCACTTGAAAGCTTGTTAACTTTTTTTAATTTGATAGCGGTTATCCCCAGCCCGAACACCGTCCAGAAAATCGCATGCATAAAATTGATGAGATCCAGATACCAACTAACCAGGACGATGACCGATAAAATGGAAAAAACCGCTGGAAGCCATTTTGCATACTTCGGAACGAAAAGCTGGTAATTCCTGATCCATTCGCTGATCCAGGCAGATTTGGTTTCAGTTTTTACCAATCTGGCGGTTGCCAGGAATTCCTGCCTCCAGTCGGCTTTTTCAGCAAGTTCCTGGATGCATTCCTGTTTAGCTTCAATTTCAGAAATATCATTGGAAAGCAGCCTGCTCGCCAAAATTTCCTTTCCCTCTTTTAAAGAAGTTCGATTGAGATACTGAAAAAAAGATTTTCTTCCGAAGAGATCAATATCACGGCTAAACGGATGACTTTCTGGTTCCAGTTCCTCTCCATCTGGCAAACTGCTAAAATTGCCTGTTTCCAGAATATTGATTTCGGTGTTATTAATATCGATTAATTCATCGTATTTGTCTTTTTCGCCCTTTAAATTGGTGTGCCTGGATATGAGAAATAAAAAAAGTGCGATCAAAACAGCAAGAACCGGAATAATTACCTGGATGTTGCCCCAGAAAAAGTAAACCGTGGCGCATCCAGCAAGAAAAATGACCAGCCTGATGAGACTGCTCACACCCAGTTTAGCCGATAGTTTTTGTGCCGTTCCTGAATGTTTTTCCAGTCGACTTTTATAAAATTCTAATGCAGATATACTCATAAATTTTCCAGTTCTTTCCTGAGTTTGGCAGTGAGGCCTTTCACTACCAGGTTATAAGAATGATCGATCAATTCAAAGATCAGTTTTGGGTTCATGTTGGAGTCGAGAATACAGGTATTCCAGTGCTGTTTATTCATGTGATAACCCGGAAGGATTTGTCCGTCATATTCTTCCCGAAGTTGAATGGCGCGATCGGGATCACATTTTAAATTGGCTCTTAGCGGAACTTCATCCAGGGAGACCAGTGCGAACATCTTTCCCATGACTTTAAAGACAAGGGTGTCGGGCCCAAAAGGAAGTTCTTCGGTGACCCCTTTTTTCGCAAGGCAGTAATCCCTGAAGATATCGATATTCATCTTATTTATTCTCTAGTTTTTCGGACTCTTCCGTAGTTTTTAAGGCGGTATAATCCAGTTTCCAGCCTATGGTTTCCACGATTTTTTCCATTAGTACGATGGTATCAAGCGCTTCCTTTCTGGCCTTGTCTAACAAACCACTCTGTGGGATTTTATCAACGATGTGTTTTTTCGCGTCCCGGTTGATATCTGTCAGGTCTGAAGTGGTGAACGGATTGGCCCAACCTTCGCGTTTATCATAATATTTAAAATCGGTTTCCACTGTTAATAATTCCGGCTGCGGAAAATTGGTAAGGATGATCTTTTTGTTTTCGTTATCGCTATCCATCCTGATCTTGCTTAAGTCAAAACCAACGTGAGCTTTCGCATTGACCAGAACAATGGCTTTCTTTTTTCCAAGAATAAGGTTGATGTATTTATCTTTCAGGTTTTCATAATGGTAGATCTCTGAAAAGTCACCTTCAACTGTGATGAATTTGCAAACGCTTTTGATCTTATCAATCAAAACGGCCGATTGTTCGCTGTTTTTCAGCTTTGATTTATCCTTATTAAAAGCCATGAAAATAAAATAGGCGACAACGGCACCGACTGCCAGACCGATAAAAAGTAAATCCATATTAGTTATCTAAGTTACCCAAATGCGTGATTTTAAAGCCTTCTTCATATTTCAGCCCGTATCCCATTATCCTGTCAAAACTGGAATGGCTGAACAAAATAATTCCTGCCAGTTCCAAAGATTCCAACTTCAGAAATATTCCGCAGAAAAAGAGTAAAATTGCCAGCCCCTTATGATGAAAAATATTATAAGTGAACGCACCGATTTTATTTCCTGCCAGGTATCCCAGCATTCCAATATCGGGAAGAAAAAATAAACCTACAAACCACCACCAGCTGTAATTCATCTGTGAAAATGCGAATATTCCGAGTAGCAGCATGGCCAATTCCTCCAGCTTTAGCGTTATCTTCATAGATTCTGAATTTTATATAAAACCGGTTTACAGGGAGCCGCATCATTCATAAAAGATGCAGGTTGCAGATTAACGAAATATTCCCCGTCTTCAATTTTATTCGGAACATAAATCAACTCGGTAATTGTCGCGTCATAGCGAATGTGCTTCGGAAAATTCCAGAAAGCTTTGTGAGCCAGCAATTTTCCGTCATCTTTTTCTTTGTCTACTGAAGGTTGATCAACCAGCAAATGATTCACGCCGTTTTCACGAATAAATATGCTTGCCGCTTCTTCAAGATACGGCCAGTTGGAATGCGAATAGTGTTTGCTGATCTTGCCAATATAATTAGGAAGAGTTCTAATAACCAGGGCCTCTCCCTCAAATCCAGCCAGTTTCTTTTCTAAAATCGCCTTGGTAATTACCCAATCGGCTCCGGTTTTAACAGGTTCCACGGAAATTAATCTGCAGCGAAAAAAGAATGTTTTCAGGTGCTTTTCCAGGCTTTCGAATTCCCTAGTAATATGACCCACACACTCAGTATGAGTACTGTGTGCATGCGGATTAAACCAGATGTTATTAAAGTTAACCGACGAGCCTTCGCTCACTTTCCCAACAAAATTACCGTCGCGAACCGGGGTGATTTCCGGATGTTTTAAATACCAAGCCATAGGATTTTTTTCATCCCCTCTCAGACTAATTGAAATATCAAGAGGTTTCGAAAAATCGATCTCTAATTCAGCTTTTTTGTATTGAATTTTTGCAAGCATATTGGTGGTCTCTAACAAATGTAGATAGAAAATTTCAGGTAAAACGGGCGTTAATCGATATAAAAAAGATCGGCCGCAATGCCGTCACTCAAAAACTTCCCTTTTTTAGTGATGGTATAGGTGGAATTGCTTAATTCAATTAACCCGTTTTCCAGGAATTGCTGAACGTTCTTTTGGAAATAGCTTCGGAAATTTTCTCCAAAATTTTCTTTCAGGTTTTCTTCTTCGACTCCAAATTTGGTTCGAAGCCTCGTCATAATGTATTCATTGTAACGATCGATTATAGAAAGCTTTTCAGTTTCCTGCGGAATTTTATTAATTTCTAACGAATTGATATAAAGGGAATTATTTGAAATATTCCATTTCCGTTCTGTCCCGTTAAACGAATGAGCCGAAGGGCCAATGCCTAAATATGGCTTGCCAAGCCAGTAAGCCATGTTATTCCTGGAGTGATATCCTGCCTTGCCATAATTTGAAAATTCATAATGTTCAAAGCCTTCTGAAGTTAACGTGTTCACCAGAATGTCAAATTGATTTCGGTATTGCTCGTCATCAACTGGTTTCACCTTTCCTTTCTCAATAAAACTTTCCAAAGCCGTATTGGGCTCGATCGTCAGCGCATAACTGGAAATATGCGGAATTCCCAATTGCAGTGCGATCTGGATGTTCTCTTTCCATTTTTCATCTGAAAGGCCGGGAATGCCGTAGATCAGGTCTATTGAAATATTGTCGAAATACTGCCGGGCAAGTTTCAAACTCTGCAGCGCCTCTTTTTCGTTATGAGCGCGATTCATTAGTTGAAGTTCCGCGCGAAAAAAAGATTGTACACCGATGCTTAGACGGTTTAACGGTGAATCGGCAAACATTTTTATTTTTTCTTCTGAGAGGTCATCAGGATTGGCTTCCAGCGTGATTTCGGGATTTTCCGCAATTTCAAATTCTGAAAAAATGGTATTGAAAATCGCTTTTAATTCTGCTTCTGAAAGCAGCGAAGGTGTACCACCGCCAAAATAGATCGTTTCAATTTTTCCTGATAGCTCATTTTTACGAAGCATCAGCTCCCTGCACAGCATTTCCACCAGAAGACTTTTCTTTTTAGTGGAAGTTGAAAAGTGAAAATCACAGTAATGACACGCCTGCTTGCAAAAAGGAATATGAATGTAAATACCGCTCATGTCAATTTTCAGTTACCAGTGAGGAGAAACCATGTTATTTGATCTTACCCGGATTTTGCTTTACAAAAGCTGACCAACCCGTGTAACTTTTGCCAATTTCCTGCCTTCCGGAATTGTAAAAATGGCAAACTGCTGCCGCGAGACCATCAGTCGCATCCAGGTTTTTTGGAAGTTTTTTAATTTTTAATTGTCCCTGAAGCATTTTTGCGACCTGCTCCTTACTGGCATTTCCGTTACCAGTTATTGCCATTTTGATCTTCTTCGGAAGGTATTCTGTAATTGGAACCTGTCGGGAAAGTCCGGCGGCCATCGCTACTCCCTGCGCGCGACCAAGTTTGAGCATAGACTGCACATTTTTTCCGAAAAAGGGAGCCTCGATCGCAATTTCATCGGGATGGTAATTGTCAATAAGCTCGATGGTTCTTTCAAAGATCAGTTTCAGTTTGATATAGGGATCGCTGTATTTTTGAAGCTGCAACTCATTCATTTGGATAAACTCCATTTTTTTATTGACCACTTTGATCAATCCGAAACCCATAATGGTGGTTCCGGGATCGATGCCAAGGATGATTTTTTCCGATTGTAAAGTTGATTTTTCCGAAGAATTGCTCACAAAAATTGTCTATTTTGGACTTTCACAAAGCTAAGCAATTCTGCTTTGCGGCAAGAAAACGAGTTGAATGCTTTTCCACATCTTCATCCTTGCGATCCTTCTCGTATATACACTCTTCATTTTCTCTTTTGTGTTTGGCTTCGGAAAAGTGGCAGATTTTCAGTTGGCAGGATTGAAGAACAAAACAAAATTCAGCGTTGTGGTGGTCTATAGAAATGAAGCTGAAAATTTACCGCAGTTGCTGGATTCCGTTCTCAATTTAAACTATCCTCTGGATCTATTTGAAATCATCCTGGTGAATGATTTTTCAGAAGACAGCTCGGTTCAAATTTGCAAAGCGTATCAAAATAACTTTCCGAGCCGAAATTTTAAGTTAGTGAATGCGGAGGTTTCCAAAACACCTAAAAAGGCAGCCATTTTGAAAGCGTTGGAATCGGCCCAATTTGAGTTTATCGCCATTACAGATGCTGATTGTGTTTTGCCCCCTGGTTGGTTAAAAAATTTCGATGAGCTTATCCAGAAGAAATCTCCGGTTTTGATCGCAGGACCTGTTGGATTTAATCCTGTTCTACGGAAAAATTGGTTTCAGCAATTTGAAGAAATCGATTTTTTGAGTCTACAGGGTGCCACCATTGGCAGTTTTGGTTTGAAAAAGGCTTTTATGTGCAATGCTGCTAATCTTTGTTACAATAAGCAGGCCTACCTGGAGATTCAAAATGATCGGGCAGACGATGGTATTGCTAGTGGGGATGATGTTTTTCTTTTACAGTCTTTCCAAAAAAAGGGAAGAAAAGTGGAATTTTTAAAAGCGGCAACCGCTATTGTGAAAACCAATTTTCAATCAAAGTTTTCCACCCTTTTTCAGCAACGAGTACGATGGGCGGCAAAAACTTCAAATTATCCCGATTTCTTCGGAAAAATTACGGCGGTATTTGTTTTCCTGATGAATCTCAGTTTGCTAATGTTACCTGTAATGGCATTGCTGCAGATTGTAAGCTGGCGATTTGCAATTACCGTATTTTTATCCAAATTCCTGGTTGATTGGATTTTGTTATACAGAACTGCGAATTTCTTCAGTAGAATGAATGCTCTGCGATCGTATTTTTGGAGCAGTCTTTTATATCCTGTTTTTAGTGTAGCCGTTGTTGTTCAAACTTTCTTTGGTAGTTACGAATGGAAGGGAAGAAAATTTCAGAAATAGTTTCTCTTCGTTACTACAGTGAAACTGAACTGAAGCGATCTCTTTTCAAATAAATTGATGTGAAGATTCACACCTACTTTACTCGGCTTTCACGACTACCGGCATTTTAAAAACCGTGGAAACAGGAATACCTCTTTTGCTTGCAGGATAAATTTTTGGCAGCGAATCGATGCTCTGGTAAAGCCATTCTCGAATTTTAGGTAGCTGATTGGTGACCGTGGTATCAATTCTAACCGAATCGATTTGAGGTTTTCCTTCTTTAGTGATTTCCAAATAAAGGTAAACCGTATCATGAATGCTTTCGGAAACTACCGGCTGCTGACTCGCGAGATAGGAGTAGATTTCAGTAGCTACTTTATTTTCAAAGCAATTTTTTGCTGCCGCCAGTTCGGTTTCATTCTGGCAATCTTCAAAAGCCGGATATTCATCAACTTCCTTCCAGTTCAAAGCACGGGATTCCTGCTCCAGCACTTCTTCTGAGGTGATTTTTTTAGTTTCGAATTTACAGGCAACGACAATAAAAAGTATTGCAGGCAGTAGTGCTTTTTTCATTGATGAGATCCTTTCCGGAGGTCAAAAATAGTGAAATATAGCAGGTTACTAAAAATGATTTGATTTTTCCCGGATTATTCGGTCATATGAAGTTCTTTTTTGAGTTCGCTGATACGATATGTAGCGATTTCCAACTTCTTGGGATCTCCCACCCCACGGTAGCGGTTCACATAATTTTCATAGAGTTTCACCAATTGGTTTTTATCATCTACGAAATTTTCAGCTGTTAAAGCCACTTCCAGCAAAGCTCTTTCGTTACCTGGATTTTCTTTTAAGGCAATTTTAAAAAGTTCATGAGCCAGGTGAAAATTCCCTTCGGCCTTCCAAGCGAGACCACTGTAAACGTATTCATTATCCACCGGAGGATTTCTTAATAGCAGAACTTTTGAAAATTGCTCTTCAGCTTTCAAATTTTTCCCATTATTGAGGTATAGGAGACCCAGACTCAAACGCGCATCGGCATTACCAGGATTGATATCAATTAAATTCAGATAGATTTCAATAGCTTTATATGGCTGATTGGTAGTTTGGTAGGCCCGCGCCAGATTTTTAAGGATAAATTCACTGCCTTCGCCTAATTTCAGAAGCCTTTCAAATGGTTCTATAGCTTTGTCAAATTGAAGAGAAACCATGTATGATTGGCCAAGAATGGAAAGTAGAGAGGCATTGTTCGCATTTAATTCCAGGCCTTTTTTGGCGAGCGCAGCGGCGTTGAAGTGCCGGCCATTCTGGAGTTCATATTTCGCTGTTTTATAGAGTGCTCCCTGGTGTGTGGAATCCAGTTCTACTGTTTTGAAAAAATCGTCTATAGCAGTGCTATCATTCAGTTTTTCATGAGCAAGACCAAGGCGAAATCTAAAACTGGCATTTTCAGGGTATTTTTCTGAAAGTATGCTGAAAAGGCTGTCGGCAGATTCCAGCTCTTTCATTTCTAATAGCAATTCTCCATAATCTAAAGCCGTTAAGGTACGATTCGGATTTTTCTGAAGTACTTTCTGGTAATTTTCCAACGCTTCGTTGTCTTTACCAGATTTTTTCTGAAATTCTGCCAATCTCAAGAGCACTTTTTCAGATTGATCTGCACTGGATTCTAACAGATCAATGGCCTTTGAAGTTTTTCCTACTGCATTCAGACTATCAGCTTCCTTCAAAAAATCAGACTGTTGGGCAAAAGCCTGGCATTGAAAAATAAAAATGGCAATTAATAAACTGTATTTCATTGATTAGTTCTCATCTTTTGTTTCTTTTTCAGGAACCGCAAACTGTATGGGCAATGAATATCCAATCGTTACTGCTTTTCCTCCGTTTTCAGCGGGCTGCATCTTTGGTAATTTGCCAATAACCCGTATGGCTTCATTTTGCAATTTCTCGCGCACGTTTGCATCATCATCAAAAGATCGAGCTCGAACATCTTTGGTCTCTCCATTTGCATCAATCATAAACTGAACAACAATCCTGGTTGTTCCCACTATTCCGAGATTTTTCCCGAGAGAAGTATCAAAATTGGTGCTGACAAATTTGGTGATTTTTTCGGTTGTACAATTTCTTAACTTATCCCCAGATAGATTTTCGCAACCGGGATAAGCCG
The DNA here is from genome assembly GCA_964220295.1 of Flavobacteriaceae bacterium. Classification (GTDB taxonomy): domain Bacteria; phylum Bacteroidota; class Bacteroidia; order Flavobacteriales; family Flavobacteriaceae; genus Christiangramia. The sequence continues at coordinate 12,345 of CAXPUM010000083.1, forward strand.
GTACTTTATCTACAACTGCAAATGGAATTGGTTCTTCCTGTGCAAAGGCAGATGCTGCAAAAAGCAACATCATACCCAAGGCTAAATTTTTAATTTTCATATCTCTTATTTTTATTTATTCTGAAACTTTAAAAGCAATTGGTAAGGCATAAACTACGTTTACTGGTAGGCCATCCTGTTCTCCAGGAGCCATCTTCGGAAGACTTTGAATAACGCGTATTGCTTCCTCTTCTAATTGCGGTTTTGAAGCTCTGGCTCGAACATCCTGAATATTGCCTTCATTATTGATGGTAAATTGAACCATTACTCGGCTAATCCCTGTTAGCCCCAACTGTTTCCCAATGTCAGTATTGAAGTTAGTACTCACAAATTCTGATATTTTTGAAGTAGTACAATTTTTACGAACATCATTTTCCCAATTATCGCATCCCGGGAAAGCAGGTGCCCTATCTATAACGGCGTACGGAACAAGCGTATCATCAGTATTACCAACCTTATTTTTAATTTGATCAGTTTTAGAATTTAGGGAGCCTTCTTCTTTCCTTTTCAAAAGATATAGGTAAAGATCTCGTTCGGTTTTAGATAATGATTCTTTATTTTTTAATGTTTCCAGCATTTGTTCCATTTGTTGATCCAGGTCGCTGCCAGAAAATTGATTATCCATAGGTTGATCTTCTGAACATGCCACATAGGTGAGCATGAGTAATAAAGCGGGAATCAGCAATAAAAACTTAAAATGTTTTAGTTTTCCTGATTTGTTTTTTTGTAACATAACTATTCGTTTTTTGATTAATGAATGACTAAAAAATTGATTGGTGAACGAGATATTGCTCGTCCCGAAAGCGGTATTCAGCAGTTGCTCGAAATATTGCTTTTTACCAGATTTTCTCACGGTAGTTTCATCGGCGATATATTCATGAAGTGTGGCCAGGCGAGATTGGAATAAATATACCAGCGGATTGAACCAGAAAGCGATCTTCAGCACTTCAAAAAGCATTAGATCAAACCCGTGCTTCTCGTCCAGGTGAACCAATTCATGCGTAATGATTTGCTGCCTTTCTTCAGAAGTGATCTGGTCACCAATAAAAAGCTTACTGGAATACGTGAAAGCTTCAGTTGAATTCGGAATCTCTCTTATTTCAATATGTTTATGATGAATTGGCCGACTGTTTATCGAAATTTTCTCCAGTTTGTAAAGTTTATATAGAAAGATTCCAAGGCTAATTACAGCACCCAGTAAATAGATATAAAACCACCAGTTTAGAAGCGAATCAGTTTCCGCCACTTGAGCGGAAATCTGAGATTGGTTATTTCCAATAAAAACTTCCGGAAGCAATACCATGGTTTTATCGGTTATATGCTGAAAAGCAATTGCCGGGCTACTCTGCTGCAAACTTTCGATCCTGATGAATGGTATTAGAAAAGATAGCAGGGGAGTGCTTAATAAATAGGCACGGTTCAGATTGAAAAATGTTTCTTTCTGCAGCCAGAATTCGTAAATTAGAAGGAATGCCAGCTGAAATAATATAACCTCCAGTATATATTCGTTCATCACTTATTGTCTTTGTTAATCTCCTTTAAAATTGATTCCAGATCGGTCGTTTTTAGATCATTCTTTTTCATGAAAAAACTGACCATACTTTTAAAAGAACCATTGAAGTAGTTGTTCATCAACTGGTTAATACTCTGGTTGCTGTACGTTTCTTTATCGACAATCGGGAAGTAGATATACCCTTTTCCCTGCTGGCGGTGATCTACGAAACCTTTAGACTCCAGGATACGCACGATCGTTGAAACGGTATTGTAGGCCGGTTTAGGTTCGGGCATCTCGTCTATAAGAGCGGCAACATTTCCTTCCTGTAGTTGCCATAAGATCTGCATGATCTCTTCTTCGGCCTTCGTGAGTTGTTTCATTTTGAATGATTTGATACTGCTAATATAAACTAAAATGTTAGTTTAAACTAATTATTTAGTTAAAAATTATTTTCTCCAATTTTTCTATCTTCGTTTAACTGACTTGTCACTATGGAAATTTTATTGTTTATCGTCGCCGGAGTTTTTATGATCCTTGGTCTTATTGGGAGCTTTCTCCCGGTCCTGCCGGGTATTCCTTTAAGCTGGATTGGTTTACTGATCTTTTTCCTGATCCCGAGTGTGCCCATGAATTACCTCTTTTTAGGAATTACGCTGGTCATTGCAGTAATAATTTATATTCTGAATCTCGTCATACCTGCTATGGGGACTAAAAAGTTTGGCGGAAGCAAAAAAGGGATGATCGGCGCGACCATCGGCCTGGTGGTTGGTATTTTTGCACCTGTACCGTTCGCGGTGATCATAGGTCCGTTTATTGGAGCTTTTATTGGTGAATTACTGAATAAAAGCAATTCCAACACTGCTGCGAAAGCTGCGTTCGGTTCCTTTCTCGGAATTCTTACCTCCAGTTTTATGGAATTTCTGGTTTGTTTCGCTTACCTGATCCTTTTCTTATACCAGTTCTGGAATTATAAAGAGTTTATATTTTAAATTAGTCATAAAGATCATGAATATCGGCCGCATCTAATTCTGAAATAAATTCCGCGATCATCTCACAGCACTTTTTAAAGAAAACTGCGCCTTTTTCAGCAGTTGCCGCTTTCGGATTTCCTACACCCGTGTCTTCAGTAACCTTTGTCCATTCGCGCTGTGCGCTGACCCAGCCATCTTTTAATCCTTTTAATTTATAATTTTTGGCCTTTCCTTCGCCTGCTTCTCCCAGAGGTAAAACCAGTTCCGGTCTTAAATGCATAACGGCGGCGGTTTCGAGCTCGCCGGCGTGATCTCCTGGTTCCTCAAAATAATCATCGGCTTTCTCCACTTTCCACCAATCGATCGCACACACGAAAACTTTAGGAAAAATTAAACTTAGTTCCCTGATGAGCTGTTTGAAATTATTGCCACCGTGGGCGTTCAGAATAACCAGTTTATAAATTTGATGTTTTTCCAGCACCTGAACCAGGTCTTTTAAAATTGCCAGTTGAGTGCTGGGATTCATATTCATGCAGAGCGGCACATCCATTTGTCCGGTATTGACTCCAAATGGAATGGTTGGCAGAACAATTGGTTTGGCATTTTCGTTCCAGGCAATTCCAGCAGCTTCGATCGCAACCTCTTCAGCTAAAATATTATCGGTGGAATAGGGCAGGTGGTAATTGTGTGCTTCGGTTGCGCCCCAAGGCAGAATTGCAACTTTGTATTGGGTATTTTTCACCTGTTTCCAATTCGTTTCAGCTAAAACATATGGCCTGATCTTCATAGAACATTTTTGAAATTCCTTTAAAATTAAACAACTTCTGAAATTATAAAGAATTGTTATTCTGATTCTTCACATTTTCAGAAACCTTTAATTAACCGTATTTTTGCAAAAAAACTGCTGAATGCTGGATTTTATCGTCGTTGGAGCTGCGCAGGCTGGTCTTGCCATGTCTTACTATCTTCATGAAATGGGAAAGGATTTCATCGTGGTAGATAAGGAGGCAGAAATTGGTGCTTCCTGGCTCAACCGATGGGATTCCTTAACGCTTTTCACTCCTTCGGAATTTAATAATATGCCCGGAATGGAATTTCCGGCTGAAAAAGGCCATTATCCTACCAAAACGGAAGTTGCTCAATATTTTAAATCTTATGTGGACAAATTTGAGATCCCGGTCCAGTTAAATACGCTTATTGAATCTATTAGGCAGGAAGGCGATTATTTTGAACTGACAGGTCCTCAAGGCGTGATGAAAGCTAAAAATGTAGTGATCGCAACCGGTCCTTTTCATATTCCCTATACACCGCCTTTTTCTAAAAAGATCGATCAGGAAGTTTTTCAAATTCATAGTAATTACTATAAAAACCCAGGCCAGTTACAGGAGGGTGAAACGATGGTCGTTGGAGCCGGAGATAGTGGTTTTCAGATTCTCGATGAGGTTTCTGAAGAAGAGAACCGAAAAGTTTATTTTTCTGGAACTACTGACGTGAAAGTGCTTCCGCAGGAGATATTAGGAAAAACTTTATGGTGGTGGTTTACGAAAACGGGATTTTTAAGTTTCAGCAGGGATTCCTGGCTGGGAAAAAAGATCAGTCGTTCCAGGCAACCCGTTATCGGTACGGATGTAAAAGGCATTTTAGAAAGAGAAAATGTCGAGCCTGTTGGGAAAACCAAAAATGCCAGTAATGAAGTAGTGGTTACCGAAAAGAAAAAACTGAACGAGCTAAGAAATATTATTTGGGCAACCGGTTATCGTCCCAATTTTGAATGGATAGAAGGTTTGGAATTGACCAAAGACGGTTACCCAAGACACCAGCGGGGGATTAGCAGTATAGACGGACTCTATTTTATTGGTTTGCCTTGGTTGCATACCAGAGGATCGGCAACACTTGGCGGGATCAGGAAAGATGCAGCATACCTCGCAGATTATATTAAAAACAACAACTAAAATGATCATTACCGATACCCATACTCATTTATACAGCGATTCGTTTGATGCAGATCGTCAGGAAGCGATTCAGAAAGCGATCGATGCTGGAGTGAAACGCTTTTTTATCCCGGCCATCGATTCGGAGACGACACAAGCGATGTATCAGCTGGAAAAACAGTTTCCTGAAAATGTCTTTTTAATGATGGGGCTTCACCCCACGAATGTGAAAGAGAATTTTGAGGAAGAATTAAAGCATATCGAGCAGCAGTTCGCAGAAAGAAATTTTTATGCGGTTGGAGAGATCGGGATTGATTTGTACTGGGATAAATCTACTTTGGGAATTCAGCAGGAAGCCTTTAAAAGACAAATTCGATTAGCAAAAAGTAAAAATTTGCCAATCGTTATTCATTGCCGGGATGCTTTTGACGAGGTTTTCGAAGTGCTGGAATCTGAAAAAGGTGATGATCTCTTCGGAATATTTCACTGCTTTAGCGGAACTAAAGAGCAGGCCGAAAAAGCACTTTCTTATAATATGAAATTAGGAATTGGCGGAATCGTAACCTTCAAAAATGGTGGTTTGGACAAATTCATTTCAGATTTTCCTATTGAAGAAATCGTGTTGGAAACAGATTCACCCTATTTGGCTCCGGCGCCTTTCCGTGGAAAGAGGAATGACCCGGTATACATTCTGAAAGTCGCTGAAAAGCTTGCCGAACTTTACGAAATGCCTGTTGAAAAAATAGCTGAAATCACTACTTCCAGTTCAAAGGAAGTTTTCGGAATTTAAAGCTATTAAAGAGAATTTTTGTTCATTTGTTAAAAGAATTGATCTATACGTGCGAAATTTTGATGATATACGGTTTTTTGACGACCAGGAAGTGAATCCTGCTTTACAGGAATATGTTAAGCACCCCATGATCAGGGCGCTTTTAACTTATACTTTTCCAGAAAAGAAATTTAACGAGATCGAAGAAATCGTGCTTTCCTGCGAATCTATCAGGGATTTCCAGACTCGCGTGATCTATCATAGTGTGAGAAATGTGCTGGAAAGAACCAGTGAAGGCCTGGAAGATGAAGGGTTTGACAGGCTGGATTCAAAAGAATCCTATTTGTATATTTCCAATCACCGTGATATTATTCTCGACACTTCGCTGATCAATTACAACTTATACAACCATGATCTGGTTATGACGGCTTCGGCTATTGGAGATAACCTGGTACAGAAACCATTTTTACTGGCTTTATCAAGGCTGAACAGGAATTTCCTGGTTTTAAGAGGTCAGTCGCCTCGAGAAATGCTGAAAAGTTCGATGAACCTTTCAGAATATATAAGGCAGTTGCTTCAGGATAAAAATAGATCGGTATGGATGGCACAGCGAGAAGGCAGAACCAAAGATGGTAATGACTTCACGCAACAGGGCGTTCTAAAAATGGTGGCTATGGCCAAAGGAGACATGGATCTTCTGGATTATCTCGAAACCCTGAAAATTGTACCGGTAGCCATTTCTTATGAATTTGATCCTACTGATATGTTAAAAATGCCTGAAGTCCTGGCAAAAAGGATGAAGGAGGAATACAAGAAATCGGCTAATGAAGACTTCAACAGTATCATGCAAGGCGCACTCGGTCAAAAGGGTAGAATTAGCCTTGCCGCCGGAAAAGTGCTTTCCAAGGAAAAAATTCAGCAGATCCGGGAACAGGATCTTTCAGTCAATGAGCAGTTGAAAGCTGTAGGACTGATGATCGACCAGGCTATTTACAAGAACTTCAAATTATGGCCTGCTAATTATATTGCCTACGATCTTGTGAATAATCTAGAGCGTTTTTCAGATAAATATTCTGATAAAGAAAAAAGACAATTTGAAAGGCGGATCAGTCGCCGGGTTGATGTGAAAAATTCCCTGGCATTGAACAGTTATTTATTGATGTACGCCAATCCAGTGATTAACAAAATGTCTTTGAATGAAGAACAGTTCTAAAATTCTCTTGATCTATACCGGGGGAACGATTGGTATGATCAAAGATTACGACTCCGGCGCGCTAATAGCTTTCAATTTTGACGATTTATTGCAGAATATTCCCGAATTAAAAATTCTGGAACATGAAATTGATACGATCAGTTTTGAGCATCCTATAGATTCTTCCAATATGAATCCGAATGAATGGATCAAAATTGCTAATATCATCCATGATCGCTACGATGAATATGATGGTTTTGTGGTGCTTCATGGGAGTGATACCATGTCATACACCGCATCTGCGCTGAGCTTCATGTTCGAAAATTTATCTAAACCGATTATTTTTACTGGTTCCCAGCTGCCAATTGGTGACTTGCGAACCGACGCAAAGGAAAACCTGATCACCAGTATACAGATTGCCGGTTTACGTAAAAACGGAAAGCCAGTAATTTCCGAAATTGGTCTTTACTTTGAATACAAACTGTATCGCGCCAATAGAACAACAAAGATCAACGCCGAGCATTTTCAAGCATTTGCATCGATGAATTATCCGCCATTGGCCGAATCTGGCGTCTATCTTTCGGTTAATTATGAGACGCTTTGGAAAGCAGGCAGAAAGCAGCGAGCGAAACTTCATACCGGTTTTAATGATGAGGTGCTTATTCTGAAAATGTTTCCGGGAATAACCGAATCGACGATTTCTCATCTATTGTCCAAACCAAATTTACAGGGTGTGGTACTTGAAACTTATGGAAGTGGAAATGCGCCTAATGAAGAATGGTTCTTGGAATTGCTTAGGGAAAAAATAAAATCAGGCCTAAGTGTGGTGAATGTTACTCAGTGCGCAGGGGGTAGCGTGGCTATGGGAAATTATGAGACCAGTGTTGGTTTAAAGAAGGTTGGAGTCACCTCAGGAAAAGATATAACTACTGAAGCCGCAGTCTCAAAATTGATGTACTTATTAGATAAGGATTTGTCTCCAAAGGTTTTCAAAACCATCTTTGAAACCTCTCTTCGAGGTGAAATGTCTTAAAATTAACGCGTCTTACTTGACGCAGAAGTTTTTTTTTTGTTATTTGCCGCCCCGAAAAGTAACTCACAGAGAGGTGGCCGAGTGGTCGAAGGCGCACGCCTGGAAAGTGTGTATACGTCACAAGCGTATCGAGGGTTCGAATCCCTTCCTCTCTGCTAACTTTTATTAAAAATTATTTATATCTTTAACCCTTTAACTAATTAAATTAAGACAAACAGTAATGAAAAGATTATTTTCTATTTTGGTAATCGCCGCGATTACGGTTCTTGGGGCCACTAATGTAAAGGCGGCTAACAGTGCGAATATTTTGCCGGAAACGATCTCTACTTTCGTTCAGCAGGATGAAGATGCAGCTGCAACAACTGCAGATGCTGATGAGGATCTTGGTTTCCATCAGGAACTAAAGAAACGTTTCATCGAGGGTGGACCTGCCTTCATGGGTATCGTACTACTTTGTTTGATTTTAGGTTTGGCTGTTGCCATTGAGAGAATTATCTATCTTAACCTTGCTTCTACAAACACTAAGAAACTTGCAAGAGATGTTGAGGACGCTCTTAATAGTGGTGGTGTTGAAGCTGCAAAAGAAGTTTGCCGTAACACTAGAGGTCCAGTAGCATCTATCTACTATCAGGGACTTGATCGTGCCGACGAAAGCATCGAAGCTGCTGAAAAAGCGGTTGTTGCTTACGGTGGTGTGCAAATGGGACAACTGGAGAAAAACGTATCATGGGTATCTTTATTTATCGCTCTTGCTCCTATGCTTGGGTTCATGGGTACTGTAATTGGTATGATTGACGCGTTTGACCGTATTGAGGCAGCTGGAGATATGCAGCCATCACTTGTAGCAGGAGGTATTAAAATTGCACTTCTTACTACTGTATTTGGTTTGATCGTTGCGATTATTCTTCAGATTTTCTATAACTACATTATCGCTAAGATTGATAGTATCGTAAATGATATGGAAGATGCTTCTATCCTACTTATCGATATGTTAGTAGCTTATAAGAACAAAAAAAGAGTCTAAGAAGAAAGTTTAAGACAGAGTAATATGACTTTACATAAAATTTTAAAATATGTAGCGATCGTTGTTGGAGTGATTGGTTTGATCCTGTTAGGACGAATCATTGCTGCCGGTGATGATGCTATAAAGGCCTCTGCAGATATGCAGGCGAGCTATTTAGATCCAATCATGTACGTAGCATATATTATTTTGCTTGTAACTGTTGTAGTTGTTGGAATCTTTGTACTCGTAGGTTTATTTAGAGGAAACATAAAGACCACTTTAATAGCTATTGGCTCATTTGTTGCTATAGTTGTTATATCGTATGCATTAAGCAGTGGAACTGAAAAAGTTCTTAAAGATGGTACAACTCTTTCCGCTAGTGGAGACCATTGGGTTGGAGCCGGCTTAATTGTATTCTATATTTTAGCGGGAATTGCTATTCTTGCAATGGTATTTTCTGGAATTAGAAAATTAGCGAATTAATATGGCAAAGAGATCAGCACCGGAAGTGAATGCTGGGTCTATGGCAGATATCGCTTTCCTTCTTCTTATTTTCTTCCTGGTTACCACTACCATTGAGACTGATAAGGGGATTAGTAGAAAGCTTCCGCCATGGCAGCCCGAAGAGCAGGATCCTCCGCAGATTAAGCAGAAGAATATCTTCACGGTATTGGTTAACTCAAATAACGAGTTACTAGTAGAAGAGGAGGATATGGATATTTCCGATTTGAGAGAAGCTGCTGTTAAGTTTCTTGATAACGGTGGTGGAAATGGTGATGATGCCTGTAGTTTTTGCCAGGGTGCAAAAGATCCAGAATCGTCCGATAATCCACAGAAAGCGGTTATTTCTCTTGTAAATAACAGGGGTACGGAATATGGAACGTATATCGCGGTTCAGAATGAATTGGTTGCAGCATATAACCAGTTGAGAGATCGTGAAGCGCAACGTATGTTCGGTACTACTTTTACCAAATTAGAGCAGCAATATAATGACCCGAATTATACCGGTGATAAGGATGCTCTTAAGGAGAAGATCGATGTCATTTCAGATATGATTCCACAGAAATTATCAGAAGCTGAGCCAACAAGCTAACAGTTTCTAAAACCGAAAACGACTTTTAATTATGTCTAAATTTAAAAAGAAAAAATCTGGAGATTTGCCTGCCATTAGTACTGCATCTCTACCTGATATTGTTTTCATGCTTCTGTTTTTCTTTATGGTAGCTACTGTAATGAGGGATACTACTTTGATGGTGAAGAATAATCTTCCTTTTGCAGATCAGGTGGAAAAACTTGACAAAAAGGATTTGATTATGTACATCTATGCTGGGAAACCAAACGATAGATATCAGGCTAAATACGGAACTGAAGCTCGTATTCAGTTAAACGACAAATTTTCGACCGTTGAAGAAGTACAGCAATTTATTTATGCTGAAAGAGAATCGAAGCGTGAAGAATTAGTTCCTTATTTAACCACTGCTTTAAAGGTAGATGAGGAGACTAATATGGGACTTGTTTCTGATATTAAACAAGAACTAAGAAAAGCTGAAGCTTTAAAAATAAATTATACTACCAAAGTTGGGGATGCTCAACAAAATGTAGAATAGTAATCTTTTCAATTTAATTATAGAACATCCTGTTTGTGATCAAACAGGATGTTTTTTTATACCTTTATTTTAATCAAATTCTCTCTATGAAAAGAAGTATTCTTTTTCTGTTTTTTCTTTGTATTTCAGCGATTGGTATTGCACAGGAAAAAGAACTTCTTACCAAACTACCAGACACCGTTCCAACTTCAATTGATAGTCTTTATCGGGAAGATCAACTTTATATTGGCTTCAGTTTCAACCTTATTACCAACAAACCTTCAACCATCAAACAGCAAAGTTTCTCAGGTGGACTGCATTTGGGATTTGTTCGTGATTTTCCGCTAAATAAAAGACGAAATGTGGCATTGGGGCTTGGTGCGGGCTGGTCTATTAATAGCTACGGCCAGAATTTGCAGATTTCAAAAGATTCCGAAGGTAATAGTATTTTCCAGAGCCTGAAAGACAATAGAAGCTACGGTACGAACAGATTTACCACCCAGCTTATAGAAGCGCCTATCGAATTTAGGTGGAGAACGAGTACCCCTGAAACTTACAAATTCTGGAGAATCTATACTGGTTTGCGTTTAGGCTATATTTATCATTTCCGAAGTAATTATAAGGATAATGAAGTTCAATATACCTACAATGATTTGAACGAACTGGACAGATTCCGGATGGGTGCGACGTTCACCTTTGGCTACAATACTTTCAATTTCCAGTTTTATTATGCTTTAAATCCATTTTTTAAGGATGCTTCTGTAGATAACGAACAATTTGGAATCAGTACATTGCAGATAGGATTGAATTTCTACATTCTATAGCCAGAATCTCAAAACAATTACTTGGGGTACAATTCCGAAGATAATTCCCAGTATGAGTTCCAGATTGCTATGTGCTTTATAAAAAAGCCTACTGCTAGCCGTTAAACCTGTAGCAACGATCATGAAGCAAATAGTGTAGATAAAATTTAGGTGGAAGTAAATGCAGAACCCAGTAATGAACATCATTAATGCCGTAATTCCCACCATGTGTAAGCTGACCTTGATTTTAAAGAATGTCATGAGTAGTACACAAGAGGTTGAAGCCAGGATCCCGACGAAATAATAAAATAGCGCAGGATAGCTGTACTGATTGAGTATTTGATGCAGGACCATTCCACATAAAAGCATGAAGAAGAAAAGGGGCCAGCGACGCTCTTCTGCTGTTTCCAAAAATATAGTCCCTACTTTTCCCAAGTTTTTAAGCAGGAAGTAAAAAACAATCGGAATGAAAACCGTTATAATCGAAATAGCCAATAATTTGGCTTTAATGACCTCCTCGGGAAAATACCTTGGAATTAATAGGAAATAAAAGAAACTGCCGGATAGTGGCATCCAAAGTGGGTGAAACAGGTAGGAAGCAAGCTTTAGAAGTAACTTCATTAAATTTCTTTACGTAATCTGGCTACTGGAATATCAAGTTGTTCTCTGTATTTTGCGACCGTTCTACGAGCGATAGGGTAACCTTTGTCTTTTAGAACCTTGGCAAGCTTCTCATCGGTAAGCGGTTTGCGTTTATTTTCTTCTTCAATAGACATTTCCAGGATTTTTTTGATTTCCCGTGTGGAAACATCCTCTCCCTGGTCATTCTTCATGGATTCAGAGAAGAATTCTTTGATCAGTTTTGTTCCGTAAGGAGTGTCTACATATTTACTGTTAGCAACACGGGAAACTGTGGAAACATCCATTTCAATCTCATCAGCAATGTCCTTTAGGATCATTGGTCTAAGATTTCTTTCGTCACCGGTAAGAAAATATTCTTTCTGGTAGTTCATAATAGAGCTCATGGTCACCATCAATGTTTGCTGTCGCTGCTTGATGGCTTCAATGAACCATTTAGCTGCATCAAGCTTTTGTTTGATGAACATTACCGCATCCTTTTGAGCCTTTGTTTTCTCCTTGGCCTCTTTATAACCTTTCAGCATATTGCTGTAATCTCTGGAGATATGCATTTCCGGAGCATTTCTGCCGTTCAATGTCAATTGCAAATCACCATCTTCAATTTTAATTGTGAAATCAGGAGTTACATGTTCTACAATTCTGGTGTTTCCAGAATAGGCGCCACCCGGTTTCGGATTGAGATGTTCAATTACTTCAATCGCATCACGAAGTTCATCTTCAGTAATGTCATGCCGGTTCAGTAATTTCTTATAATGTTTTTTAGTAAACTGATCGAAGGAGCGCTCTAAAATATCAGCAGCCAATTCAACCTGTCTGGTCTGCTGTCTTCTCTCTAACTGGATCAATAAACATTCCTGAAGGTCCCTGGCAGCTACACCGGCAGGATCCAATTGCTGAACTTTTAACAGTACTTTCTCTACCGTTTGCTCATCGGTGTAGACATTTTGCGTAAAGGCAAGATCGTCTACAATGTCTTGGATTGTTCTGCGTATATATCCGCTTTCGTCAACACTTCCAACCAGAAATTCAGCAATTTCTCTTTCGATTTCCTCTAAGCGGAAGGTACTAAGCTGATTTTTTAAACTTTGAGTGAACGATGTGCCGGCAGCGTAAGGCACACTTTTCTCGTCATCATCAGCGCTATAATTATTAGACTGAAGTCGATAACTGGGAATTTCATCATCGCTTAGATATTCATCTACATCGATCTCTATTTCCTCAGTTCCCTCATTTTCGTATTCATCATCAGAGCTGTTGGTCAGGTCATCATATTCGTCAACCTTATCTTCCTTTCCATCTTCCAACGCTGGATTTTCTTCCAGCTCCTGCTTCACGCGTTGCTCGAATGCCTGCGTTGGCAACTGGATCAACTTCATTAGCTGAATTTGCTGCGGAGAAAGCTTCTGAGATAACTTTAAGTTTAATTGTTGCTTTAGCATAAAAAATTGCTTCTTATACAAAAATACGGAAAATTGAGGCCAACCTCGTTTTGGCACTATAGATGTTGTGCCAAATTTTTGTTAAGTATTGTTAGAGAAATACTTAATATTTCGGAATCTTTTAGGCAAAGCCGAGCTTATAAGTAATTCTTCGCAAGTAACAGGATGGCGAAATTGTAATTCAGCTGAAAAAAGGAATAATTTTTTTCCTTTAAAAAAATTTTCCTCTTTGAGGCCATATATGGGATCACAAATAATTGGATAACCCAATTCTGAAAGATGAATTCGTAACTGATGAGTTCTGCCAGTTAATGGCTTTAATTTGACGAGACAGATTTTTTGGTCATAAATTGAATAGTTTTCAACCGGGTAGATTTCAGTTTCAGCAACTTTGTGCTGAATGGGGGTGGTAATCTTTTTAAAATTTGGTATAATACCATGAACTAAAGCAAAGTAGGTCTTCTGAATAAGCTTTTGCTCAAAACCCTTATTAAGCTGAATCAGGGAATTTTTTGTCTTCGCGCAAAGCAGTAGTCCGGAGGTATCCTTATCTAAGCGATGTGCCGGCTCAGGTCTTTTTAATGCATCCTTTTCACTACTTGGCTTAAGGTTGAAAGCCAGTGCATTCCTAATGGTTCTATGAAAATTACCGCTGGTCGCAATCCCGCCTGGTTTTTTGATTACTGCCAAATGCTCATCTTCAAATAAAATTTCAAGGGAAAATTTAAAAATTGGATGCTGAATGGGTTCTTCTAATAATTCAATTTTTTGCCCTTGCTCTATCCAATCTCCAGTGGTTGCAACCTTGTCATCAATTAGTACTAGTTGCTTCTTGATCGCCTTTTTCAGTGCACTTTTGGTTGGTAGATTGATGAAAATAGAAATAGCATAATCCTGTAAACGAATTTTTTTATCTATTGCAGGAACAATATGCTTTTCTATAATTTTCATGTTTCAGTAATTGTCAGAATATGAATTAATTGATCTCAAATTCAGAGCAAAGTTTCAAGTAACAAAAAACCCTGAAACAAGTTCAGGGTTTTGTTCACTTCTATGATATTTATCAATTAAAATTCGGCATTTTGCGGAGTTCTAGGGAAAGGAATTACATCGCGAATATTGCCCATACCGGTGGTAAATTGTACCAGTCTTTCAAAGCCAAGTCCAAACCCACTATGTACACAGGTGCCAAATTTACGAGTATCCAGGTACCACCATAATTCCTCTTCATCAATTCCCAATTCCTTCATTTTATTCTGAAGTACATCCAGTCTTTCTTCTCTCTGACTTCCGCCTACAATTTCTCCAATTCCCGGGAACAAAATATCCATCGCGCGAACGGTTTTTTGATCTTCGTTCAAACGCATGTAAAACGCTTTAATTTTCGCGGGATAATCAAATAATATTACCGGAGATTTAAAGTGTTTTTCGACCAGGAAACGCTCGTGTTCACTTTGAAGATCTGCTCCCCATTCTTCAATAATATAATTGAATTTCTTCTTCTTGTTAGGCTTCGAATTTTTGAGTATTTCAATCGCTTCAGTATAGCTTACTCTCTTAAAATTGTTGTCCAGTACGAAATGCAACTTTTCAAGAAGCCCCATTTCACTACGTTCGGTTTTAGGCTTCAATTTATCTTCGTTGGCCTGTCTTTCAGCTAAAAATTCCAGGTCATCTTTGCAATTTTCCAGGACGTATTTTAATACATACTTGATGAATTCTTCAGCAAGATCCATGTTGCCATCGAGGTCGCAGAAGGCTACCTCCGGCTCGATCATCCAAAATTCGGCTAAATGACGGGAAGTATTCGAGTTCTCTGCACGAAAAGTCGGTCCGAAAGTATAAACCTGGCCAAGGCCGAGTGCGTAAGTTTCAGCTTCCAGCTGACCGGAAACTGTAAGGTTGGTCTCTTTTCCGAAGAAATCTTCCTTATAATTTATTGAGCCATCCTCATTTTTTGGTGGATTTTTCATGTCTAAAGAAGAAACACGAAACATTTCACCAGCACCTTCCGCATCACTTCCGGTAATGATTGGGGTGTTAACATAATAGAAATTTTTCTCCTGGAAGAATTGATGAACTGCAAAAGATAATTTGCTTCTTACCCGCATCACAGCACCGAAAGTATTTGTTCTTACTCGAAGATGAGCCTGTTCACGAAGCTTTTCCATGCTGTGCTTCTTCGGGGAAAGAATGGTCAGCTTCACTTCTTCCGGATTCGCCTCGCCAAGAATTTCAATGGAACTAGCTTCAATTTCTACTCGTTGCTGACTACCTTCACTTTCTTTTAGGGTTCCCTTTACTGAAATCGCTGCCCCTACACTGATCTTTTTAAGAATTTCTTCCTCAGTATTCTCAAAATCGATAACACACTGGAGATTTTTGATCGTAGAGCCATCGTTTAAAGCAATAAAGCGATTGCTTCTGAAGGATCTTACCCACCCTTTAACATGATATTCCTGTAAAAACTGATCGCTTTCCAGTATTTCAGCGACTTTTGCTCGTATCATCTTTCAAAATTTAGAAAAGCAAAGATAGTTTTTCACTGGTAGCTTAGCAAGCCACTCTAATGCTTTGCTTGGTTATTACCGATTAATTTTTGTCTATTTCTTTATCGTCTTCCTCGCTTTCAATAATATTCATGGCTGGCTCTTTCATCACTTGCTTATTCGCGATATTTCTTTCAAGGGAAAGCAGCAGCGATGGGAGTAACAGGAGGTTAGCCAGCATGGCAAAAAGTAGTGTGGCAGAAACAAGTCCGCCCAAGGCTACGGTTCCTCCAAAACTGCTGATCATAAATACCGAAAAACCAAAGAACAACACGATAGAGGTGTAAAACATACTTACTCCCGTTTCTTTTAAAGCGGCATAGACCGAACGTTTGATCTTCCAGTTATTGGCTTTAAGTTCCTGCCGGTATTTTGCCAAGAAATGTATAGTATCATCAACCGAAATTCCAAAAGCTATACTAAAAACAAGGATCGTAGAAGGCTTGATGGGAACTCCCAAAAAGCCCATCAGTCCCGCGGTGATTAATAATGGCAGAATATTAGGCACCAGGGAAATGAGGATCATTTTGAAACTCTTGAACATCCATGCCATTAATCCGGCAATTAGTAAAATGGCAAGACCAAGTGAAATGATCAGGTTTTTCACGAGGTAATTTGTTCCTTTTTGGAAGAGCAAAGCTTTTCCGGTAAGCGAAACATCATATTGTTCTTTAGGGAAAATTTTATTGATCTCGGGCATCATATTTTCCTCGATCTTTTCCATTTTATCAGTTCCAACATCCTGCATGAAGGTGGTAATTCTGGCATACTGTCCCGTTGAATCTACATAGGCTTTCAATAAACCTTCGCTGGATTTCATATTTTTAGCATACGGCATGATGAAGTTGCGCTCCTGTGAACTTGGCAGCTGATAATACTTCGGATTTCCATTATAATAGGCCTGTTTGGTATATTTTACCAGCCTCGTAACCGAAAGTGGATTAGATAACTCCGGGATGCCTGAAATATATTCTTCCAGGTCATTGATTCTTTTCAGCGTCGAAAGTTTGAGAACTCCATTTGGTCTTTTCGTATCAACGAGGATTTCCAAAGGCATCACTCCTTCAAATTCTGATTCAAAGAACTTCACATCCTTAAAAAACTGGGTTTCCTGCGGCATATCCTCCAGCATGCTCCCTGAAACGCGAATAGTATAAATACCGATAATGCTCAAGACCAACAATGAAACCGAACTAATGTAGATCGCAATGCGATGGTTTCGAACCATATCTTCCATCCATTGAACAAAAGCTCCGATCCATCTGGTGTTTAAATGGCGTAAATGCCTCGTTTTCGGTGGCCGAAGAAAGCTGTAGATCGTTGGAATGATGAGCAGGCTCAGAACAAAAATGGCCAAAATATTAATCGATGCAACGACACCAAACTGTTTTAATAGTTCACTATCAGTTAAAATGAAAGTAGCAAAACCAGAAGCAGTCGTTAAGTTCGTCATTAATGTGGCATTCCCCACTTTCGCGATAACTCGTTGAAGTGATTTTGCCTGGTTTCCATGTTTTTGAATTTCCTGCTGGTATTTATTGATCAGGAATATGCAGTTCGGGATCCCAATAACGATGATCAGCGGCGGAATCAACGCCGTTAAAATCGTGATTTCATAATTCAATGCGCCAATCACCCCAAATGCCCACATGACACCAATACACACGGTAACCATACTGATGAGAGTAGCGCGAAATGACCTGAAAAAGAAGAAGAAAATTAGAGAGGTGACCAGCAAAGCTGCCAAAATGAAATAACCTATTTCATTTACAATATTCTGGCTATTGAGCGTACGGATATATGGCATCCCGGAAACACGAACATCAATTCCCTGTTCCTTCTCAAATTGCTGAATGATTGGATCCAGGTTCTCCAGGACAAAAATTTTCCTGGCCTTCGTATTTACCAGGTCCTTATTGAGGTATAATGCAGATTGTATTGTATTGGAATGGCCACTGTAAACAAGGTTTTCATAGAATGGCATCGATGTGAAAAGCTTGTTTTCGAACTGTTTGAGCTGGGCACTATCCGGATCTTTATCTGCAATAACCGGCACCATTTCAAATCGTTTCGGATCATCGAATTTTTTCAGCTCCATTAGGCTTGCCGGAGAAATTACATGGTCAACTTCAGGAAAGCTGGCAAGTGTATCGGTTAATTTATTCCAGGCTTTAAACTTTTCAGGAGTAAATAATGCGGAATCTTTTATGCCCAAAAGTACCACGTTGCCTTCTTCTCCAAATTTATCCAGGAAGCTGTTGTAAACCTTATTTACCTCATGATCATCTGGCATGAGGTTCGCCTCTGTATACGAAAATCTCATGTACTTCCATTGAGTGGAAAGTAAAACTGTGGCAACAATAATTGCCAAAATGATGATAATTCTATTTCGAAGGATCAGGCGGGCGATGGAGTTCCAAAATCCGAAGCTGAAAATCTTGTGCATGGCTTGTTTTTAGCGGCGCAAAGGTAAAAAACCTCTTTCAAATAATTCGCTATTAGCCTTTTAATCTTCGGTTTTAAAGTTCCAGCAAAAGAGTAAATTTCAGGCTAAAGTTTTCTTTAAAGGTAGGAAGGTGATAGGCGCCATAGCGATATGCGGTACTTATTCCGAAGCCGCTAAAGATCTTATTGAGTTCCATTCCAACTTCCGAATAACCTTTATCAAGCGTGTTGAAAGGAATATTTAAATGACTTTCCTTATTGGTCATATTCCCAATGGCGAACCTGGAGATAAAAACGAGTTGTGGCTGAAATTTTTCTGTTATCAGGAATGGTCGTAATTGGTGTCTCACGTGCAGCATGGCCTGCCGATCACTGAAAAATTCATTGAAATACATGGTTTCGAAACTGTTCCTTCCTGCGACAGAAAATCTCCTAAAAATCTGATCTCTGTTGGGGTTGTTTGGATACGAATGAAACGCGTGGGTGAGTGGGACATCACCAAAAGCCATGTTTCCTTCCAGAATAAATTCTGTTCTTGACCGATCCAGTTGGTTGATCTCGTGTTCCGCTTTCAGGCCAACTCTCGTAAATTCAAAATCGCCATTAAAAAGTCCTTTAAAAGAATGTTCGATTTGTCCCGTAAATTGAGGGAAATTCCTTTCGATCATTTTAGTATTTTCCGGCGTGCTTAAAAAATTTGAAAATGGTCTCCAGATAAATGAAAATGTCATTGTCCCTAGATCATAATCCTGGTAAATCTGGTTATCATCCTGGTATCTGTAATTCTTTATCTGCCAAATTTCCTGCTTCCCAAGTCGGAATTCCGTGCTCAAGGATGGGATGATATCATGCTTTAAAGAAGCCCATGCAGTTTTGTAGTTATAGAAAAAGTTGATGTTTACAAATCGAGGTTCCAGTATGGAAAAGGTATTGGTTCCTTTTAAGTAATCAAAAGTTCCGGTTTCCTCAATGTCACGGGAATAGAAAAAATTCAGGCTGGAATTGGTCCGTTTTTTTAGATAAACCTGTGTTCCAATCCCATATTTTACCACCTGATCTTTGAAGCCATAAGTAGTATAGCCATTGATATTGAATTTTTCTGAAACCTCGTCGCTCGTTTTCCCACCAAAACCTAGCCGGATTCCTTCGTAATTATTGAATTTAAAAACCTTGCTCAGGTCTGCATCCCAGAACCCAAGCGGATAATAACCCGTTGCAATGGCATTTTTGACTTCGATTTTTCTTTTAACGTTTCCCGCCTGCAGCAAACTATCCACTTTCATTTTGGTTGCCTGGTCACGACTGGTAAAATCTTCTTTCCGATTCTTTTCCCAAAATTCTTCAGGTTGATCTGCTGCGCCATTTGCTACCAGGATCTCCGCACCGTGAGTTTTGAAGTAATCTGCAGGTTTCAGCTGAATATCAAAATTGGTCGTACTGGAATTCAAATAGATATTGTTTGATATGGTTTTCGGTTTACTGAACACATCCAATACTCCTTTTTTCTGTTGCACCATACCCACGGTGATCGTTCCGCCAAAAACAGCAATCTCTTTGCCGCCACTTCCAGGCCGAATGGTGGTGTTCTGCCCAGAAGGAAACCAGAGATCCAATTCCTGGTAATATTGATAGGTGTGATTGATCTCCAGCTTGATTGCCCCGAGCAACTGCGCTTTAGCCTTTTGAATGGCCAGCGTTTCCATATCCAGGTATAAAATACCTTCAAGACCAGCAACAATCTGGTGTCTTTTGGGTTTAAAATAAATCATATAGGCCGGGCGCTTACTTTTAGTAGTATCCAGGATTTTATAAGAGTAATTGCGCAGTGCATCGTTCGCCAATGGCCCGGCATAATCGGTTTTATAGAGACTGTATTTGTTTTTATAAAGTGAAAAAGGGTTGATGTTAAGAGAAAGCAGATTATAAACCGGTTTTTCAAATCCGGCGGTTTCGATACCTATAACTTCTTCCTGGCTGCCCCCATCTTTACTGTATCTGTGCTCCGCAACTTTTTCTGAAAGATATCCGCGACCCTCATTGATGATCGTGCGGATGTTCCTGGAAGTGGAATCTGAAACCATTTGAATACCGCCATTTTCATTATCAATAATGAATTTGGTATATGATTTATACTGAAAATGCTGAAGTACCTTTTCAGGATCATTCTGATCTCGCGCGACAATGGCCCTTTTTATGATGGCATTGGCGGGATTAGCCTCATCGCCGATCATCACTTCATCCAGCATTTCCGCATTTGGTTTAAGACTGAATTGAACAAATTTGGTTGCTGAATAAACCTCGGTTTTAATTGATTGATACCCAATATAACTTACCTGAACTTCAGCTGAATTTCCAGCAATTTCAAAATGAAAGCTTCCATCAATATTGGTAAGGATCTGCCGGTCATTGTTTACCAGAATTTCTGCATAAGCCAATGGTTCCCTGGTTTTATCGCTGATGATTCGTCCTTTAATAACCGATTGCGCAAAAACCTGAATTCCGAAGAAAAATAGCAGGATCGTAAAAGTTAAGCGCATCTTTTTGTCGGTTAGTTATAATTTGGAAAATACGGCATAAATAAGAAATGCCGGTAAAAATCTGAAATTTCTTCAAATTCTTACCGGCATTTAGATAGATTTAATAATCTTCTATACGGTCATGATCTCCTTTTCCTTTACAACAAGGATCTCATCGATCTTCACGATATATTTATCTGTCAATTCCTGAACATCTGCTTCAGCATCTTTCAACTGATCTTCAGAAATATCTTCCAGTTTTTTCAATTCCTGCATGGCCTGTTTACGATCATTACGCACTCCAACTTTTGCGTCTTCACCTTCGGCTTTTGTTTGTTTGACCAATTGTTTACGGCGCTCCTCGGTCAATGGCGGTACGTTTATGATCACGCTTTCACCGTTGTTCATAGGATTGAAGCCAAGATTTGCCTGAAGAATTCCTTTTTCTATTTCCTGGATCAGACTTTTTTCAAATGGCTGAATGGAAAGCGTACGGGCATCTGGGGTGTTCACATTGGCCACCTGGTTCAGAGGAGTCTGAGATCCATAATATTCAACCATCACACTTCCTAACATGCTAGGATTGGCTTTTCCTGCGCGGATATTTGACAGCTGTTTTTTAAGGTGGGCAATGGCTTTATCCATTCCCTCGGTTGCTTCTTCTAAGATTAATTCAACTTCATCCATTTTATTGAAATTTAGTTCGTTTTTATAGGTTTACTTTAGTTCCAACACGTTCTCCGGTCACCACTTTCAGAAGATTTCCCGGCTTATTCATATCAAAAACGATTATTGGTAATTCATTCTCCTGGCTTAAGGTAAATGCGGTAGTGTCCATCACTTTTAGTCCTTTTTTGATCACATCTTCAAAAGTGATGAAATCAAATTTGGTCGCTTCCTTATTTTTTTCCGGATCATCGGTATAAATTCCATCTACGCGGGTTCCTTTCAAAATCACATCAGCCTTGATTTCTATAGCTCTAAGTACTGCAGCGGAATCTGTCGTAAAATAAGGATTTCCGGTCCCACCACCGAAGATCACAACGCGACCTTTCTCCAGGTGGCGAATCGCTTTTCTCCTGATAAAGGGTTCTGCTACTTCATTGATCTTAATTGCCGACTGCAGTCTGGTTTGAATATCAGCATCTTCGAGCGCACTTTGTAATGCCAGGCCGTTAATGACGGTTGCCAGCATTCCCATGTGATCGCCCTGAACTCTGTCCATTCCGCGACTTGCTCCGGCCACTCCTCTAAAAATATTACCTCCACCAATTACAATTGCAAGCTCAATACCTTTATCAACTACCGTTTTAATTTCTTCCGCATATTCTGCCAGCCTTTGCGGGTCGATGCCATATTGGCGGTTTCCCATTAGAGCTTCACCAGATAATTTCAGAAGTATTCGCTTGTATTGCATAGCTAGAATTTGATTTGACCGTTGCAAATATAGCTAATATCTGAATTTGTGAAATGAAACGAAACGTTTTTGGAAATGATTCCGAAACTCTAACATTTTTTAACGGATATGACAGGACTTTGTTGAGAATAAATGGCCAGATTTTTGTTATTTTCCTAAACTATAAATTAGAACGCTATGATGGGTTATTATATAATTGCCGGGCTTATTTTTCTTGTGAGTCTTTTTGTGAGCAATAAGCTGAAAAGTAAATTCAAGAAATATTCAAAAGTTCATCTTCAAAACGGGATGAGCGGTAAGGAGATCGCTGAGAAAATGCTTCGGGATAACGGGATCAATGATGTTAAAGTGATTTCGGCTTCCGGAATGCTAACAGATCATTACAACCCGTCTAAGAAAACAGTGAATTTAAGTGAAGGAGTCTACAGTCAGCGAAATGCTGCGGCAGCGGCGGTTGCGGCTCACGAATGTGGTCACGCGGTTCAGCATGCAAAAGCATATAGCTGGTTACAAATGAGGAGTAAACTGGTTCCAGTGGTTAGTGTAGCTTCAAGATTATCGCAATTTGCCATATTTGGAGGCCTAATTTTAATGACGATGGTCGGCGCAGGAATTGGCCAAACGGTGTTATTAATAGGAATAATAATGTTCGGGATGGGAACTCTTTTCAGTTTTATTACGCTTCCTGTAGAATATGATGCGAGTAAAAGAGCCTTGGTCTGGCTGGAATCTGAAAACATGCTTACCAGTTCGGAACATGAAGCAGCGGAAGATTCGCTTAAATGGGCCGCAAGAACCTACGTTGTGGCGGCTATTGGCTCGTTAGCAACTTTGCTCTACTTTTTAAGTATTTTTGCCGGTGGAAGAGATTGATATTAGGGTTAAAGAATAGAAAAAAATCCGCTCAACTTGAGCGGATTTTTTTATTAAACCTTGATTTGCCTGCTAATTTGCTGGTTTAGCGATATAAAAGTTTCTGTTCTGGAAACTCCTTCTATTGCCTGGATATTTTTATTCAGCACATTCATTAAATGCTCATTATCGCGGCACAAAATTTTTAGGAATATAGACCAGTTCCCGGTTGTGTAATGGCACTCTATTACTTCAGTTATCTGTTTCAGTTGTTTCACTGCCTGAGGATTGCTCACGGCCTTGTCAAGATAAACACCTACAAAAGCCATGGTTTTATAACCCAGCATTCGGGCATCTAGGATCATTTTGTTTCCCTGGATCAAGCCAGATTTCTCCAGTTTACGAAGTCTTTGATGCACTGCCGCACCGGTAATACCAATTTGTTTGGCAATTTCCAGAATGGGCTTTTTTGCATCTTCCATCAGGTAGTTCAGTATGGTCTTGTCTATACCATCAAGCTGAACACTTTCATTAACGATTTTCATAAGGGGCATTTTTTGGTTGTTAAGACAATTTACAAAAAATGCTTTTCTTTTCTAACTATTTACTTCGCCTAAGGGATTATATCCTAAGTATTTTGTTTCCTTTTCTTGAAATTTGATATCAAACGCTTCTAGCTTTTTGAGTATTGGCTCGTAGACCTCTTTCCTGATAGGCAATTGCACTCCCGGAGTTTTAATCTCACCATTTAAAATCATAATGGCAGCCATTGCCACTGGAAGACCGACAGTTTTAGCCATAGCAGTTTCTGTCATATTCTTACCAATGGAGACCATGGTAGAATCGATCTGTTTCTTTTCGCCGTTCAATTCATAACCAAATTTATGATACATCACGATCATATCTTTGTCATCTTCAGAAAGTGTCCATTTATCCATTAAAATTTTCTGAAGCGCCTGAGCAGGAGTGGCATTCTTGATACCGATTTTTTTATTTGGATTAAAAATGTCCAGTTCGATAAGTTTGTCCCACATAATATCATCCTGGTCAATTTTGAGGTTGTGTCGAACTTTTAATTCTACCGAATCTTTAGGCGAGTAGGGCAGGAAGCTGTTCACAAAATCACGATAGCTCATCTCTTCAGAATTCTTCATCTCGAAACTGTCATCGGTCATTCCAAGCTGAACAAACATATTCCAGGCACGGCTAAAGCCAACTTTCCGCATAGTCCCTCTGTACAAGGTTAGCACATCATCCAGTTCGTAAATACTTTGGTATTTCAGTGAATTTCGATTAGCGTAACCTTCAAATTTTCCATATCCCTCCACTTCTAAAAATTCCGTTCTTCGGAATAAGCGGTGATACGGGATGTACTTGTATTTTCCTTCCTGGATAAATTCAGCAACGCCGCCCTGTCCGGCAACCACCACATTCCGAGGATTCCAGGTAAATTTATAGTTCCAGAGATTATTGTCACTTTCCGGAGCGACTAGCCCGCCGGTAAAAGACTCAAAAAGTAACATTTTTCCTCCTTTATCGCGAATGCGATCAATGACTTGCATGGCACTCATATGATCTATTCCCGGGTCAACACCGATCTCGTTCATAAAGACGAGGCCTTTTTCCCTGACTTGTTCATCCAGCGCTTTCATTTCATCGCTAATATAGGAAGCTGTGACCATATTTTTTTCGAATTTCACGCAATCTTTAGCCACCTCGATATGAAAACGTGCCGGAAGCATGGAGATCACCATGTCTGCTCGCTGAATGGCCGGTTCGCGACTATCCGCTTTAAATATATCCAGTTCAAAAGCTTCACAATTTGAATGGTTTTTACAGGCTTTTTTCGCATTCTCCAGGCTTAAGTCTCCAATTCTTAAAAACAGTTTTTCTTTTTCAGATTGTTCCAGGAGGTAATTAATGAGAACGGAAGTTGATTTTCCCGCTCCAACGATTAAAATTTCTCGCATAAAATAAGTTAGTTTTGTGTAGTGTGTGAACGAATGTATTAAATCTTCTGATGAATAAAAATTAAAAGAATGAGCAGAAAATTCTTAATTACCGGGGCAGTTTTTGGATTATTGGCAGTTATCTTAGGTGCATTCGCGGCACATGGTCTTAAAAATTTGGTTTCTGAAGAAGCTGTAGGCAGTTTTGAAACCGGGGTGCGGTTCCAGATGTATCACGCTTTTTTACTTTTGATACTTGGAGTAGTTAATTTGAACGATTTAAAATTCAGATGGACCTATATTCTCATTGTGGTTGGAACGATTTTCTTCTCCGGTTCCATTTATTTATTAGCAACTAATGAGTTGACATCTTTTGATTTTACTAAAATCGCTTTGGTGACGCCTTTAGGCGGAACCTTGCTTATCGTTAGCTGGGCTATTTTAGTGTTTAAATTCAGTAAGTTAAAAAGGAAATAATTTAACGAGCTTTAACTCTTTATCGGCTGAAGATTTATAAATTTGTACGCCTAAACATACAATGAACAGTATTTTTATGGTTGAAAACAGCCCAATTACGAAAACGATTTCGTTAGAAGACTACGGTATTCGTAATGCGAATGTGCATTACCAGTTACCTCCAGAAGAATTACACGATGAAACTATTCGATTGGGGCAGGGAAAACAGACCAGTTTTGGAGCCCTTGCCATCAATACCGGAGAATTTACCGGTAGGTCACCAAAGGATCGATTCATTGTAAAAGATGATATCACCAAAGACCGGGTCTGGTGGGGCGATATCAATATTCCGTTCGATCCCGATAAATTCGATAAACTCTATTCTAAAGTCACAAAATATCTAAACGGAAAAGATGTTTATGCCAGAGACGCCTATGCCTGTGCGGAAAAAGGTTATGAATTAAATATTCGAGTTTTAAACGAATATCCTTGGTCAAACATGTTTGCTTTTAATATGTTCCTGCGTCCCGATGAGGAAAAGCTAGAAAACTTTAAAGAAGACTGGTTGATCGTCAACGCTCCCGGATTCAAAGCAGACCCGGAAACAGACGGCACTCGTCAGGAGAATTTTGCCATTCTTAATTTCAGTAAAAAGATTGCCTTGATTGGCGGAACTGGCTACACCGGCGAGATCAAAAAAGGGATTTTTTCGGCTTTAAATTTTATTCTTCCTGTCTTTAAAAACACTTTACCCATGCATTGTTCCGCCAACGTCGGGGAAGAGGGAGATACCGCTATTTTCTTCGGACTTTCAGGAACGGGTAAAACCACGCTTTCGGCTGATCCCGATCGTAAACTGATCGGTGACGATGAGCATGGTTGGACAGAAAACAATGTCATTTTCAATTTTGAAGGGGGATGCTATGCGAAAGTCATCAATCTTTCTGAAGAAAATGAACCTGATATTTATCACGCGATCAAACCGGGTGCTATCCTGGAAAATGTCGTTTTAGATGATGATGGCAATGTAGATTTTGAGAATACCACGATCACCCAGAATACCAGGGTGAGCTATCCTATAAATCATATTCAAAACATTCAGGAACCTTCTTCAGGAAAGAATCCGAAGAATATTTTCTTTTTAACTGCCGATGCTTTCGGTGTATTGCCTCCAATTAGTAAACTGTCTCCGGGACAGGCTGCCTATCATTTTATAAGCGGGTATACGGCAAAAGTGGCGGGAACTGAAGCCGGGATCGATGAGCCGGTACCAAGTTTTTCTGCTTGTTTTGGCGCACCTTTTATGCCTTTGCATCCTACGGAATACGCGGAAATGCTCAGTGCGAAAATGAAAGCGGCAGGTGTGAATGTATGGCTGGTCAATACGGGTTGGACCGGAGGACCTTACGGAATTGGTTCCAGAATGAAACTGAAATATACCCGTGCAATGATCAGCGCAGCGTTGGAGGGTAAACTGGAAGATGCTGAATTTGAAAAGCTTGAAATTTTTGGCTTGATGATGCCAATTTCCTGCGAAGGAGTACCATCTGAAGTATTGAATCCGAAGAATACCTGGAAAGATAAAGCAACTTACGATCAAAAAGCGGAACAGCTTTCAGGATATTTCAGAGAAAACTTCAAGAAATTTGAAAAGTACGCCAACGAAGAAATTATGGATGGCGCACCAATAGATTAGTTCTTAAATTGTTAGATGTTGAAAACAAAAAATCCGGTTCTGAAAAGACCGGATTTTTTATTGAATTGTAGTAAAGTAATTATTTTTTGTTCACGTCACTTATGTATTTGCTAATTGCCATGGTCATACTTGGTGTTTCAGGTGTCGGAGCCTTAATATTCACGGTTAATCCGTGCTCTTTGGCTGCCTTGATGGTTGTATTACCAAATACGGCAATTCGTGTGTTATTCTGTTTAAAATCAGGAAAATTCTCGAATAAAGATTTGATTCCACTTGGGCTGAAAAATACCAGAATGTCATAGGTCACATCCTTCAAATGCGACAGGTCACTCACAACGGTTCGGTAGAAAACGGCCTTTTGCCAATCAACCCCCAATTTATTTAAAGTTCTCGGTACTTCCGGTTTCAGCATATCAGAAGAAGGAAGGAGAAACTTTTCGTTTTTGTATTTCTTGATCAGTGGCGCCAGGTCTGCAAAGGTTCTTTTACCTACGTAAATCTTTCTTTTTCGGTAAACCACATATTTCTGTAAATAATAGGCCACCGCTTCGCTTAAACAAAAGTACTTGAGAGTGTCTGGCACTTTGTAACGCATTTCTTCCGCTATTCTGAAAAAGTGATCAACAGCGTTACGGCTAGTTAAAATGATTGCCGTGTGTTTGGTAAGATCAACTTTTTGCTGTCTTACTTCTTTAGAAGGAACTCCTTCAACATGAATAAAAGGGATGAAATCAATTTTAACTTTCTGTTTTTCCTCGAGCTCGAAATAAGGTGAATTTTCTACCTTAGGTTCAGGCTGAGAAACCAAAATTGTTTTCACTTTCATATAGTTGTATTTATTAAATCCTTTAAATTGTAACGAGCTTATACAAAATAATATAAGGGGCAATTTCGAGAGCGCAAAGGTACAAAATAAAATAGAACCAATTTGAGGCAAGTAGATTTTGATTCTTTCTATAGATAATAATTAACCCAATAACGTTAGCAAGTAGGCATAACACTGCTATAAGCGTGATTGTTAAAGTTCCAGGATCTAAACTGTAGACCAGAAATAAGGAGGCAATTAAGATAAAAAGCGAAATAAAACTGCGATAGCTTATTTTCTGAAAGATATAATAATCCATCCTATCATCCATTTCGAAGATATTTCCAATAATTTTTTCAACCCCGGTTTTCAATAAAAGAAAACAGAGGTATGCCGTGAGTATCCGAATAAAAATTATGCCGGCCGATTCACTGTGCTCGAAATAGACTTCATAGGCGACAAAGAGAAAAATTGAGATGGCTATAGCTTGAACAATCAGCAGTAAAATGTTAAAACCATGAAAAGCTTTATTCTCCTTTCCTTTAAACGAAATAAATTTACCAGAGTTGAGGAGATTTATAAAATCTACGAAACGTTGGGGATAAAGAATTTTTGCCAAAACCAGTAGAAAGAAACCAAGAACGAACAGGACCGTAATCCAGTCTTGAGTTTCATGAAATCGCTCTACTGCTTGCATATATTTTTTTTACAAATTTATAATTATTGGCATTCAATAAGAGGTTCAAAACTTAAAGTTTCGAAGATTTAATTTCCATACATTTGTGCAAAATTTTAGGGAATGGCTAATGGGATAATTATTATACCCACCTATAATGAAATTGAAAATGTCGAACGCATAATTAGAAATGTGTTCTCCCAAAGACGAAAATTTCATGTTCTGGTGGTCGATGATAATTCTCCAGACGGAACTGCAACAAGGGTTCGCACCTTACAGGCAGAGTTTCCTGAAAGTCTTTTCCTGGAAGAACGTGTTGGCAAACAAGGTCTAGGAACAGCCTATATTCATGGTTTTAAATGGGCTCTTGAGAAGAAGTATGATTACATTTTTGAAATGGACGCAGATTTCTCTCATAACCCCAACGATTTGATCAGGTTATACAATGCCTGTAAAAGGGACGAGGCCGATGTGGCAATTGGTTCCCGGTATATTACAGGAGTCAATGTGATCAATTGGCCAATGAACCGGGTTTTAATGTCCTGGCTGGCATCAAAATATGTTCAGTTCATAACAGGAATGAATATACAGGATACCACTGCCGGGTATGTTTGCTATAAACGCGAGGTGCTGGAAGCGATCAATCTGGATAAAATCCAATTTGTGGGTTATGCTTTCCAGATCGAAATGAAGTTCAAAGCACATCTATTGAAATATAAAATCGTGGAAGTTCCGGTCATATTTACCGACAGGACCAGGGGAACTTCCAAGATGAGCGGCGCGATCATTTCAGAAGCCGTTTTTGGAGTAATAAAAATGAAGCTGAAAAGTCTGTTTAACAGGATAAAAGTCTGATGAAAGTACTAATAAAGAACGCGAAAATTGTTAATGAAGGAAAGATCCAGGAAGGTGACGTTTTTATTGAAGACGGAATAATTTCAGAAATTTCCGATAGTATAAGTGCCAAATCTCCCGATGTTAATATTTACGATGCTGAAGGTACTTACCTTTTGCCGGGTCTCATCGATGACCAGGTACATTTTCGTGAACCAGGTCTTACACACAAAGAAAATATTGAAAGTGGTTCCCGCGCAGCAGTTGCCGGAGGAATTACCACTTTTATGGAAATGCCAAATACGCTTCCGCAGACTACTACCATGGAGCTTTTAGAAGAAAAATACCGAATCGCTTCGGAAACTTCTTATGCCAATTATGGGTTTATGTTCGGTGGAACTAACGATAATCTTTCAGAAATAGAAAAGATCGACCCAAAGAAGGTGCCCGCTCTAAAACTGTTTTTGGGTTCTTCCACAGGTAATATGCTGGTTGATGACGAAAAGGCTTTGGAGCAAATTTTCAAGAAATCTCCGGTGCTGATCGCCACACATTGTGAGGATGAGGCAACGATCAAAAAAAACTTGGAAGAGTGCATCGAACGTTATGGAGAAGACATTCCTATAGAATTGCACCCGAAGATCAGGAGTGAGGAGGCCTGTTATAAATCTTCATCCAAAGCAGTAAAACTTGCGCAAAAAACTGGCGCAAGGCTGCATGTTTTCCATATTTCTACAGCTAAAGAACTTTCGCTTTTCAATAGTAAAAAACCTTTAAAAGATAAAAAGATCACCGCTGAGGTATGTATCCATCATCTTTGGTTTAACGAGGAAGATTACGCGAAAAAAGGAACTTATATTAAGTGGAATCCAGCGGTAAAAACGAAAAAAGATCAGGAAGCTTTATTACAGGGATTGTTAGATGATCACCTGGATGTACTTGCTACAGATCACGCTCCGCATACTAAAGAGGAGAAAAAAAATGTGTATACTAAGGCTCCAAGTGGCGGTCCTTTGGTACAACACGCTTTGCCAGCCTTATTGCAGATGCATCACCAGGGAAAGATCTCTTTGGAAAAGATCGTTGAAAAGGCCTGTCACAACCCTGCAATTCTATTTGAAATTGAAAAACGCGGATTTATTCGTGAAGGTTATAAAGCTGATTTAGTATTGGTTGATCTGAATTCTCCATGGGCTGTGCAGCCGGATAATATCTATTCTAAATGTGGCTGGTCTCCTTTTGAAGGAACAACTTTCAAATCTCGAATTACCCATACCTTTGTAAATGGAAGACTGGTTTACAAGAATTTCAAGCATCAGCCATTTATAAAGAATAATGCTGAAAGACTAACATTTGACAGGTAGCTTTAGAAATATCGCATTTTGGATCTTCATCTGCTTTTCAGTAATCTCCTGCCAGGAAATTGATAAAGCTGATAAACCGGATAATCTTATACCGGAAGATAAAATGATCGATATTTTAACTGAATTGAGCATCGTAAACGCCGCGCGGAATTTTAATAAACAAAAGCTGGAAGACCTCGGTATCAACCCGGACGAATACATTTATAACAAATACAAAATAGACAGTCTCCAATTTGAGAGAAGTAGTGATTATTATGCCGATAATTACCTGGAATATGATCGCATGTATGACAGTGTAAAGGTTCGGGTAGAACGGCTGAAAACAAAACTTGATTCACTTCGGGATATTGAAATTGCCATTCGGGATAGTATTGCAGCAGTCAAAAAAGATTCGACTAAAGTGGCAGACTCGCTTCGGGATATCGTAAAAATGGACAGTCTTGATATTGAAAAGTTCATGAAAGAGCGTTTCAAAGCAAAAGACAGTATGTTCAAGAAAAAGGATTCACTCAAGCTAAAGAAAAACGACAGTTTGATCGCTCCACCACAATTGATCAAGGCTGATGATTCCCGCTAGAAGTTTCCTTTAAATAAATATCTGCAGTTTTCTTCAATGTCTCGTCAACAGGCTGGAATTTAAAACCAATAGCGGACTTAATTTTGGAAGAATCGTAGTAAGTCTTTTCAAACAATCCGTTTATCGAATCCCTGGTTATTTGCTGCCGCATTCCGAATAAGCCTCCTATTTTCTGAAAAACCCATCCTAAAGCGATCATCCATTTTTTAAGTTGTTTATCTGGTTTAGGCTTGTGAAGGTACGTTGCAGTGGCTTTTAGAACATTTTCAAAACTGAGATTTTCAGAAACCAGGGTGAACTGTTCGTTTTTGATTTCAGAATTAGTTAAAAGAGTCATAGCTCTAACTACATCCTGAACAGCCACAAATCCGCTAACTTTCGGAAAATGATAGGAAAGCCCCTTATCAATTCTACTGAATAATTCTCCGCTTCCGTTGTCCCAGAAACCGGGGCCAATGATCACTCCAGGATTGACGATAATCGCATTCAGACCTTCCTGGCTTCCCCGCCAAACCTCTATTTCAGCGCCATATTTTGAAATTGCATAATCATTATGATTCTCTTCGGGATTCCATTTAGACTGTTCATTAACAACCCCATTTTTATTTCCAGGACCTAAAGCGGCCACACTACTCACAAAACAAAGTTTCTGAACCTTATAGGCAATGCAAAGATTCACAATATTGGCTGTTCCCTGAATATTGATGTTGCGCAGGGCTTTCTCATCTTTGGGATCAAATGAGATCAGTGCAGCGCAATGATAAACCACTGTGATATTTGCTAAAGCTTTTTCCAACGACGGAATGTCCAACAGGTCCGCATCAACCCAATTGATTTTAGAAAATAGAGCATCAGCATCAGCTTCAGGAGAATAATAGCCGAAAATTTTCCGGACTGCTGCAGTATTGCTATCGGGTCTTTTTGTGGCAATTATCCTATCCTCCCTTCCGCATAAATCGTAAAGCAGATGGGAGCCAACCAAACCCGTACCTCCGGTCACAAGAATCATGTGGTAAATATACTTAAAGCAGTTTAGGAAAAATAAAGGTTTATGGTATCTTTACGCCTGCTTTTTGAATTAAAATAGAGATTAATGAGCAAGAATTTCGTTGAAGAACTTACCTGGAGAGGGATGCTGCATGATGCCATGCCTGGAACTGAAGAACACCTGATGGAAGCGATGAGAAGCGCCTATGTTGGAATTGATCCAACGGCAGATTCGCTTCATATTGGGCACCTGGTTGGAGTGATGATGCTGAGGCATTTTCAGCTGGCAGGTCACAAGCCTTATGCATTGATAGGTGGTGCAACGGGAATGATCGGAGATCCTTCAGGAAAATCTGCTGAAAGAAATTTGCTCGATGAAAAAACCTTACGGCATAACCAGGATTGTTTAAAAGAGCAGTTATCAAGGTTTCTTGATTTTGGTAGTGATGCTGATAATACAGCGGTTTTGGTGAATAATTATGACTGGATGAAAGATTTCAGTTTTTTGGAGTTCATTCGTGATGTTGGTAAGCATATTACCGTAAACTATATGATGGCGAAAGATTCGGTTAAAAAGCGTCTTTCTTCGGAATCTTCCGTAGGAATGTCTTTTACGGAGTTCACGTATCAGCTGGTTCAGGGATATGATTTTCTACATTTATTTAGGGAATTTGACTGTACGCTCCAAATGGGAGGTAGCGACCAGTGGGGAAATATTACGACCGGGACAGAACTAATCCGAAGAAAAGAAAGCGGAAAGGCCTTTGCGTTAACCTGCCCGTTGATCACGAAGGCAGATGGAACGAAATTTGGTAAAACCGAAGGTGGAAATGTCTGGCTGGACGCTGAAAGAACGTCACCATATAAATTTTACCAGTACTGGTTAAACACCAGTGACGAAGATGCTGAGAAATATATCAAGATCTTCACATTCTTGGGTAAAGAAGAAATTGAGAGCCTGGTTGAAAAGCACCAGGAAGCACCTCACGAAAGACAATTACAGAAGAAGCTGGCAGAAGAAGTAACTATTATGGTTCATTCTGAAGAAGAATATCAGAACGCTGTCAAAGCTTCTGAAGTTTTATTCGGAAAAAGTACGGCAGATGATCTTAAGAAACTGAATGAAAAGACTTTTTTGGATGTCTTTGAAGGAGTGCCACAGGCAGAGATCGAAAAATCTGAAATTGAGAATGGCCTGGATATGATTGGTGCACTTTCCGCCAAGACTAATTTCCTGGGTTCTAACGGGGAAGCCAGAAGAGCACTGAAAGAGAATTCAGTTTCTGTCAATAAAGAGAAGGTTAAAGAAGATTATACCATCACAACTGAAGATCTGATCAATGGCAAGTATGTGATCCTTAATAAAGGGAA
>CAXPUM010000084.1:0-18221 GCA_964220295.1 Flavobacteriaceae bacterium
AATGGAGTCAGTTCAGGCAATAAAACAACGATTTGGAATTATAGGGGATGACCCAAAACTAAATCGCTCGATTGAGAAAGCAATTCAGGTGGCGCCGACCGATATTTCGGTTTTAGTTACTGGAGAAAGTGGTGTGGGAAAGGAAAGTATTCCTAAAATCGTGCACTCACTCTCTCATCGAAAGCATAATAAATATATAGCGGTTAACTGTGGTGCGATTCCGGAAGGAACCATTGACAGTGAACTTTTCGGTCATGAGAAAGGGGCTTTTACCGGAGCCACTCAGACTCGTTCTGGATATTTTGAAGAGGCCGATGGCGGAACTATTTTCCTCGATGAAGTAGGAGAATTGCCATTACCCACTCAGGTGCGATTGCTTCGGGTTTTGGAGAATGGAGAATTTATCAAGGTTGGTAGTTCGAAAGTTCAAAAAACCGATGTAAGAATTGTTGCTGCGACGAATATTAATATGTTCGAATCGATAAAAAAGGAAAAATTCCGTGAAGATCTATATTATCGGCTTAGTACCGTAGAGATCAATCTTCCGCCGCTAAGGGAGCGAAAGGGCGATATACATTTACTTTTCCGGAAATTTGCTTCAGATTTTGGCTTGAAATATAAAATGCCGACCATCAAACTCGATGATGATGCGGTGGAGTTACTTTTAAAATATCGCTGGGGAGGAAATATTCGTCAGCTTCGAAATATCGCTGAACAAATTTCAGTTTTAGAACAGAATCGGGAAATTTCTGCGTTAGAATTAAAACATTACCTTCCGGATGTGGGCAGTAATCTGCCTGCGGTAATTTCAGAAGCAAAGAAAGATGGTGATTTCAGCAACGAAAGAGAGATCCTTTACAAGGTTCTTTTTGATATGAAAGGAGACCTGAACGACCTGAAAAAATTGACGCTGAAGTTGATGGAAAACGGTAATTCTAAAGAGGTTCAGGATGAAAATGAGGGTCTGATCCAAAAGATTTATGGTGGCAGCGCTGATGATATAGATGAGGCCAGTATTGATGAAGATGATTTGGAAGTGCTGCAGATCCCACAACAGGGGAGTGCCTCCAGTACTTCGGAAAAAGATAAATATTATTTTGCGGAAGAGATCGAAGAAGAAGAAACGCTTTCGCTCCAAGATAAGGAGCTGGAGCTGATCAAAAAATCTCTGGAGCGTCATAATGGAAAGAGAAAGGCAGCTGCGGAAGAACTAGGTATTAGTGAAAGAACGCTATACCGAAAGATTAAACAGTATAATTTATAGCAATAAACTTTGGATTTCAGTTCTTTCAATATTCAATCTTGGAAAAGCTGGATTCAAAAGTTATGACTGAAGCTTAAGTTACTTTATGAGAAAAATCATTATTATATTTTGTTCTGTTCTCCTGCTCACCCTGCAATCTTGCGGGATTTATAGTTTTACAGGCGCCAATGTTGGAGATGCCGAAACCTTTCAGGTTAATTTTTTTCAGAATAATGCCGACCTGGTAGAGCCGGGAATTGACAGGGCTTTCACACTTTCCCTTCAGGATCTTATTCAGAATCAGACCAAATTGAGCCTGGTAAATAATAATGGTGACCTGATATTTGAAGGAGAGATTGTGGAATATTATATTTCTCCAATGTCTGCAACCGCTCAAAGTACCGCGGCACAAAACCGATTAACGGTGGCCGTGAATGTGCGCTATTTTAACACCCTGGAGCCTGAACAGGATTTCGAAAGACGATTTTCATTCTTTTATGATTATCCTGCTAATGTTCAGTTGGTCGGTGCAAGCCTTCAAACGGCATTGGATGAGATTTACAGTCGGATTACCCAGGATGTCTTCAACGCAGCATTAAGTAACTGGTAATGGAATTACAAAAGCTCACTTATTTGCTTGAAAACCCGAAATATATTTCGGCAGAACAGACGCGTGAGCTGGAAAAGATCATTTCTAAATATCCATATTTTCAGGCGGCGAGAGCCATAAGATTGAAAGGCCTCAAAGAATTTCAGGAATTTAGTTACAATCCCGCTCTAAAGAAGACTGCAGCCTATACGGCAGACCGTAGCGTTCTCTTTGATTTTATTACTTCGGAAGAGTTCAGCCAGAATTCGATCGCCAAGCAAATTAGGGAGCAGGAAGAAAGACTGAAAGAAATTACGGTTTACGAGGCAGAGGAAATTCATGGTCGACGTAGCATCGATATAAACGAGGCTATTAAAATGAAGCAATCAGAATCGGAACGCGTGATGGATCCGGGATTGTTTGAAAGGCCGGTAAAAACTGAAAATTCAGAAGCAGTTTCCGAAGAAATAGAGCAAGATGCTGAAGAGGTGGATTTGGAGATCGGGAAGCCGTTGGAGTTCGATCGAAAGGAATCTCATTCATTTTCAGAATGGCTGAAGCTGACCAGAGCTAAACCGATCGAGCGTGAAGAAAAAGAAGAAGAATCTTCAGAAACCGACCAGGATCGTACCCGGAAATTTGAGCTTATTGAAGAATTCATAACCAAAAATCCGAAGATCAAACCGGTAAAGAAAAGCAGTAAGACCAACCTGGCAGAAAAAAGTCTTGCTACTCCAGAAGCTTTGATGACAGAGACACTGGCGAAGGTTTACCTGGAACAGAAAAACTATAAAAAAGCCATACAGGCGTATAAAATTTTAATTTTGAAAAATCCCGAAAAAAGTGGTTTCTTTGCAGACCAAATTCGGGCAATAGAGAAATTACAAGATACTAATAACGAATAAGAATGAGTACATTCACTATTTTTTTAGCTTTAATAATCATCGTGGCATTCTTGCTAGTGGTGGTGATCATGGTTCAGAATCCTAAGGGAGGCGGATTGTCTTCTTCTTTTGGTGGCGGTGGTCAGCAAATGGGAGGTGTTAAGAAAACAACAGATTTTCTTGACAAATCTACCTGGACTCTGGCGACCGTGCTTTTAGTTTTGATCCTTCTGTCTAACGTGACAATTATGGATAGTCCGGTAGCTCAGGAAAGTGGAATTTTTGAAAGCGATGAGCCGGTAGAAACCAATATTCCTGCACAACCTGCCACAAATACTGTTAACGATCAGGCTATACAAACTGACACTGCTCAGTAGATAATACAAAATATTAGACTTTAAAATGCCAGCTTATGACAAGCTGGCATTTTTATTTTCTCCTTTGGCAGAAATGTTCTCGTGGCATAATTTTCGAAATATTAGTAACCGATCGATTAAAAATTTATTAAACCTAAAATAATTAAAGAAAAAATGGGACTAAACGTTAAACCGCTTTCAGACAGGGTTGTAGTTGAACCTGTTGCAGCAGAGACCAAAACTGCTTCTGGTATTATCATTCCTGAAACTGCTAAAGAAAAGCCTCAAAGAGGAAAAGTTGTGGCAGTTGGTAAAGGAAGTAAAGACCACGAAATGACTGTAAAAGAAGGAGACATGGTATTGTATGGTAAATATGCCGGAACTGAATTCAAGTTCGATGGTGTAGATTACTTAATCATGCGGGAAGATGATATACTAGCGATAGTATAATTTCAACAGTCTTATCAAAGATATTCTCCAATTAAAGAATTAATTAACCAGTTTAAGAGATAAATTCTCTCAAAAATTTAAAAAAATGGCAAAAGATATAAAATTTGATATCAAGGCTCGCGATGGAATTAAGCGCGGTGTAGATGCCTTGGCGAATGCAGTGAAAGTTACTTTAGGACCAAAAGGTCGTAATGTGATCATAAGCAAATCTTTCGGAGCACCGACTGTTACTAAAGATGGTGTGACCGTGGCAAAAGAGATCGAGTTAGAAAATGCGCTCGAAAACATGGGTGCCCAAATGGTAAAAGAAGTTGCTTCTAAAACCAATGATATTGCCGGTGACGGTACTACTACTGCTACCGTTCTTGCTCAGGCCATCGTAAAAGAAGGTTTGAAGAACGTGGCTGCTGGTGCAAATCCGATGGATCTTAAGAGAGGAATTGATAAAGCAGTTGAAGCTTTAACAGCAGATCTTGCTAAGCAAACCAAAGAAGTTGGTGACTCTTCTGAAAAGATCAAACAAGTTGCATCTATTTCAGCTAACAATGATGACGTAATTGGTGATCTAATCTCTCAGTCAGTCGGAAAAGTTGGTAAATAAGGAGTAATTACTGTAGAAGAAGCCAAAGGAACCGAGACATATGTTGATGTTGTGGAAGGTATGCAGTTCGATAGAGGTTATCTGTCTCCTTATTTCGTGACCAACTCTGAAAAAATGACGGCTGATCTTGAAGATCCTTATATTCTTCTTTTTGATAAGAAGATTTCTTCAATGAAAGATCTTTTACCGGTATTGGAGCCTGTAGCTCAGTCTGGAAAGCCACTATTGATCATTGCTGAAGATGTAGACGGAGAAGCATTAGCCACTCTTGTTGTAAATAAACTTCGTGGTTCACTGAAAATCGCAGCGGTTAAAGCTCCAGGATTTGGTGATCGAAGAAAGGCAATGTTAGAAGATATCGCGATCCTAACTGGTGGTACAGTAATTTCTGAAGAAAGAGGATTCTCTTTGGAAAATGCTACTGTTGATATGCTAGGTACTGCTGAAAAAGTGGCTATCGATAAGGATAATACCACGATCGTAAACGGTTCAGGAGATGATAATGCGATTAAAGAAAGAGTCAACCAGATCAAAACTCAGATTGAAACAACTACATCTGACTATGATAGAGAAAAGCTTCAGGAGCGTCTGGCTAAACTTGCAGGCGGTGTTGCCGTATTGTATGTTGGCGCAGCTTCAGAAGTTGAAATGAAAGAAAAGAAAGACCGTGTAGATGATGCCCTTCATGCAACTCGCGCAGCTGTAGAAGAAGGTATCGTAGCCGGTGGTGGTGTTGCATTGGTAAGAGCTCAGGTTGTTCTTGGTAAAATTAAAACTGAAAACAACGACGAAGCAACTGGTGTGCAAATTGTTTCAAAAGCAATCGAATCTCCATTAAGAACAATTGTTGAAAATGCCGGAGGAGAAGGTTCTGTGGTAATCAACAAAGTTCTTGAAGGTAAGAAAGACTTTGGATATGATGCTAAGACTGATACTTATGTAGACATGCTGAAAGCAGGTATCATCGATCCTAAGAAAGTGACCAGAGTAGCTCTTGAAAATGCTGCTTCTGTTGCTGGAATGATCCTTACAACCGAATGTGCATTAATCGACCTTCCTGAAGAGGATAAAGGTGGTGGAATGCCAGGAGGAATGGGAGGCGGAATGCCAGGGATGATGTAATCATTAATCCATTATAATTTAGAAACCCGGCTTTTTGAGTCGGGTTTTTTTTATAATTGATCATGAGATCAGGTTTGGTTTTTACTTAAATGAACATCATATTTTATCATCCATAAAATCAAACGCTCCTTTTCTTAGGTTAATATCATATTCAAGATAAGCTTTCAGACAGGCAAGGAAATTGGCCCAGCCTTCTGTATTTCTTCCAAACCACTCTATTCCCGGTTCGTCCCAGGGCATTTTACCTTCGCTGATGCGTACAATCGTATGATCTTGATCCCTTTTATCCAAAACTATTTCCACGAGCACCTGCCGACCTTCTGAACCCTCCCATTTAAAAGGAATTAATTCATTTTCTTTTACGTCTAATACTTCAATAGAAATTTGCTCATCAAATTCAGGAAATTTCCATTTCAGCATTTTTCGGCTTTCCAGTTTCCCGGTGCTTTCCGAAATAAAATAATTTTTCATTTGCTGCGGATCGATAATCGCCTCAAAAACCTGTTCAACAGGTTTTAGTATCTGTATGCTTGTTTTTATTTCAAGATCTTTCATCATTTTCGATTTTCTTGAATTTCCGAAATTTTAATGATTATAAGTGTATAATTACGGCGTTTAAATTTTAATTATCTTCAAATCCCATTAAAAGCCGAAAAATGTCACCTCTTCTGAAAAAAATCGTCACTGCAGTAGGACCCGTAATTTTTTTAATCCTACAATTGATAGGAGGTCCCGACGGTTTATCTGATGCGGCATTTTCTGTTCTATGTGTGACAGTCTGGATGGCGATATGGTGGGTGACCGAAGCCGTACCAATATCGGTAACTGCCTTACTTCCCATTATTCTATTTCCCTTAACCGGAGCAGTTGATATTGGTACAACAACAGCCTCTTACGGTCACAAGTATGTTTTTCTC
The DNA here is from genome assembly GCA_964220295.1 of Flavobacteriaceae bacterium. Lineage (GTDB taxonomy): Bacteria > Bacteroidota > Bacteroidia > Flavobacteriales > Flavobacteriaceae > Christiangramia. Next base: position 6,163 of record CAXPUM010000084.1, read on the forward strand.
TATTTGGGAGGTTTTATTCTCGCAGCCGCAATAGAAAGATGGGGTTTGCATAAGCGAATTGCACTGAATATTATCAATATAATTGGTTCTAATATCAAAAAGATCATTTTGGGATTCATGCTGGCCACGGCATTTCTTTCCATGTGGATTTCTAATACGGCTACTTCTGTTATGATGCTGCCAATTGGAGCGGCGATCATTACTCAGTTAAAAGATAATCCAGATACGGTGCAAAATGAGACCAATATCTTCGGAAAAGCTTTGATGCTGGCAATAGCATATAGTGCCTCTATTGGGGGAATTGCTACCCTGATAGGAACTCCACCTAACCTGGTTCTGGCTGGGATCGTTGAAGAATTATATGGGATTGAGATAAGCTTTAGCAAATGGATTTTGCTGGGGTTGCCAGTTTCGGCATTGATGCTCTTCTTTTGTTATAAATATCTTACCGGGAAAGCCTTCAGTTTTACGCAAACAGAATTTCCTGGAGGAAAACAGGAAATCAAACGACTGTTAAAGGAATTGGGCAAGATGAGAATCTCAGAAAAACGGGTGATGATCATATTCGTGATCACTGCTTTTTGCTGGATAAGTCGGAGTTTTTTGTTACAGAAATTCTTGCCATTTCTGGATGATACGATCATTGCTATGGCGGCAGCCATCATCCTTTTCGTAATCCCCGCCGGGGAGCAGAAAAGAAAATTGCTAACCTGGGAAGAAGCGGTGGAAATTCCTTGGGGAATTATCATACTTTTTGGTGGTGGTATGGCCCTGGCAACCGGTTTTAGTGAAACTGGCCTGGCAGAATGGATAGGACAGCAGCTTATTAATTTAGAAAACCTACCACTATTTTTACTGGTTCTTGTATTAGTAGCAGCGGTAAATTTCTTAACGGAGATCACCTCAAATCTTGCTACTACCGCCATGCTCTTGCCAATTTTGGCCTCCATGGCACTTGCCTTGAACCTGCATCCTTATTTCCTGATGGTTGGAGCAACATTGGCAGCTTCCTGCGCATTCATGCTTCCTGTGGCTACTCCACCTAATGCGGTAGTTTTTGGTTCGGGCTATCTCAAGATTCCGGATATGATCAGAACAGGATTTTGGATGAATATCACTTCCATAGTCATAATCAGCCTAATCATCTATTTTGCGCTACCTGTAATATGGGACTTTGATCCGCAGCAAATACCTGAAAAATTTATTTCAGATTAATCCCAGTCGTCAGATTCTTCTTTGAGAACTTTTCTGGCTTTTAGAAAATATTTAGGGCTCACGCCATAATTTTCCTTGAAAACTTTAGAAAAGTAGCTTCGGTTGTTGAGTCCGATAGCCGTAACAATTTCTGAAATATTTTTTTCAGAAGTCATCAGCATATCTTTTGCAGCTTCCAATTTAACCTGTTGCATGTATTTGTTTACAGTAAGGTTATAAACGTATTTAAAGCCTTCCTGCAGCTTATTAACGTTGGTGCCTGCTTCTTTCGCAAGTGCCTCAACAGTATGATTGGTGCTGAGGTCTCCCTGGATTCGCTTAGCAACATAATCAACTTTTTGGATATCAGATTTTCTCAATATCTGCGGAAGATGGTCTGAACTTTCGTCATCCTGGTATTGGGCGATCTGAATCACCAGCATTTCAAATGCCTTGCCTTCAACAAACAGGCTTCTTAAAAAACCAGTGTGTTCTTTAATATCAATATCATCCATAAGGTCTGCAGCTTTTATGCTGTAGTTACCCTGGTAGAAAAATTGCTGCTTGGAAACAGAATCTTTGAACAGCTCCTTAAGCGTAGGATTCAGATCTTTAAAATCGTAGTTTGAACGGTGGGCAAAGATAGACCTGATTATTTCCAGGCTGGAAACGTAAGTTTGCACATCTTTTTTGAAATAAAGAACGTGTCCCTCGTAACCGCTGCTGCTCACCACAATATTCTGATAGGTATCTATGGTATTGATCTGGTCAGATTTCTGAAATGCATGCCCCACCTTTCCTTCAGAACAAAAAATGAATTTAAGGGGGTGTACGGTATTCAGACTGAAGTGCAGTTCAACATCTTCATAAAATTTACAGTTGTAGGTTACATATCCAATTCCGGAATCAAAACTACTTCCTCTTATATATCCTTTGCCAATATGTTCAGGAATATCAATGCGCAATTCACCACTATCTTTATAGACATCAGTTTTAAAGGCAGAAGAGAGATCCTCCATTATTTCATTGACTGGCAGAGTTTTTACATCAATTCTCATAAGTATAGCTCACACAAAAACGTTACTAAAGTTAACGTTTTTTAACAGTTAATTCTTAAAAATTGCAATGTAAAATTATGATTTGTGATATAATATCAAGAATAAAGCCGCGAATTATCAGCTATTGAGATAAATGTAATGCGAAAAACGTTATAAGGCACTATTCATGCAGGTTTTGAAGCGTTTTGTGGTATTTATAAGCGTTTATTTTACGCTACATCCTTGCGAAAGAAAGTTTATGGAAGGTTTTGTACTGGATTTTTTATCTCCTAACTTCCATTTATTAAAACTATCATTGTATTTAATTCGTAAATATTTAAAATTTCGATCAGCATGCCTAACAATTATTATGATCCAGCCGACTTAAGAAAATTTGGAGAAATTACCGAATGGAGTGAAGAACTGGGAAAGAAATTTTTTGATTACTATGGGAAGGTCTTTGAAGAAGGGGCTCTCTCTGCACGTGAAAAATCATTGATCGCACTGGCGGTCGCTCATGTGGTAAAATGCCCTTACTGTATCGATGCGTATACCAAGGATGGTCTTCAGAGAGGTATTACAAAGGAAGAAATGATGGAGGCTGTTCATGCCGGCGCTGCTATAGAAAGTGGTGCGACTTTGGTTCACGGTGTTCAAATGATGAATAAATATAAGAAACTGAGCATGTAAGTTATGCTTCGTTTTTTCTACTGAATATAAAACACTTTTATGTCTGTTAAATCGCTAAAGGCAAGGAAAGACGACCTTTCCAGTCCTGAAAAGCAATTAGAAATACTAAATAACGGTTTATTTGAGGAAGGAGATTTACCCCGTTTTAGGCAGAAAATTGCCGAGACGGGTCATAAACCTTTCAAACCAAAAAAGCTTGAAATTCTTCAGATCAATCTTGGTTATATGTGTAACCAGGTCTGTTCACATTGTCATGTGGATGCTGGTCCCGATCGTAAAGAGATCATGACTCGTGAAACTATGCAGCAATGTCTGGATGTTATTAAAACTACTGGCGCTCATACTTTAGATTTAACTGGTGGAGCACCAGAAATGAATCCGGAATTCAGGTGGTTCGTAGAAGAAGCTTCTAAGGCAGGGATCAAAGATTTTATTGTTCGATCCAATCTTACGATCATCCTGGCAAATAAGAAATACCACGACCTACCAGAATTTTTTAAAAAGCACAATGTTCATGTCGTTTCCTCTTTGCCATTTTATAAAAGAGAAAAAACAGATAAACAACGTGGAAGCGGCGTCTTTGATAAGTCGATCAAAGCGTTGCAAATGCTGAATAATGTCGGTTATGCTCAGGAAGGCACAGGATTAAGACTGGATTTGGTTTATAATCCGTCAGGAGCATTTCTTCCTACCAATCAAAAAGCCATGGAGCATGATTTTAAGGTTGCGCTTAAAGAAGATTTTAATATTGATTTTGATAATCTTTTTGCCATAACCAATCTGCCAATAAGCCGATTCCTGGAATATCTTATTGCTTCAGAAAACTATGAAGATTATATGTACGCCCTGGTAGATGCCTATAATCCTGCGGCGGTGGAAAATGTGATGTGTACTAATACCATTTCAATTAGCTGGGATGGCTGGTTATATGATTGTGATTTCAACCAGATGCTGGAATTGAAGGTAAATAGCAAAGTGAAACACATCAGTGAATACAATGAAGATCTACTGAATGATCGTGAAATCGTAATTTCTCAACATTGCTATGGTTGCACAGCAGGTGCAGGAAGTAGCTGCCAAGGTACAGTAGCCGAATAGTTCTATGACAGGGAGAACCGCCATACTCATTTTTGCCAATACTGCTTCGGAAGAAGTTAAAAGGAAAAAAATTCAACGATCAGAACCGCTCTTTGATCACCTCAATAACAAAGTTCTGAAAATTGCCAGGAGCACGGCCTTACCTTATTTCTTGGTTTCCGAAGAAGAACAGATCGGTGAAAATTTTGGGGAACGCTTTACTAATGCGATCGCTCAGGTTTTTCAAAAAGGCTTCCAGCAGGTAATCAGTATTGGGAATGACACCCCTGGGTTGACCAAAAAACATATTATAGATACTGCTGAGCTTCTCAATAAGAATGGAGTAGTTCTTGGGCCATCGGTAGATGGTGGCTTCTATTTAATGGGTATCAGGAAAGAATTGTTTCATAAAAAGCAATTTTTAAAACTTCCCTGGCAAACTTCTCAGCTTTCGCAATGTATCAAGCGTCTTCTAAATAAATCAGTCGAAAATATCATTTGGCTGGATCGCCTGCGTGATATCGATTCAGTTATCGATCTCAAACATTTCATTCAGGATAATGGAAATGTTGATGACGTTCTGAAAAGCATGATCCTGCAAATCATAAAGTCTGCAAAGGCCTTTTCTTCTCCAAGTGTCCTGTCTCATCAACTTCTGTTTTTAAACCATTTTTATAATAAAGGTTCTCCTGTTCAGATTTAGCATTTTAATCTAAATAATTTAAATCTGTAACAGACTAACCAATGAAATATATTCTTGTAGGCATTGCTTTATGCCTATCATTACCAATTTTTGCACAGCAGCGAGTTTCCGGAAAAGTAACCGATAGTTCTGGTGTGGCCTTGCCATTTGTAAATGTTATTCTGAAGAATTCTTCCCTAGGAACGACTACTAATTCCGATGGATTCTATGATCTGGAATTAAGTGATCTAAATGGGGAACTGGAGTTTTCTTCTTTAGGATTTCAAAGTAAAACGGTTTCTATAGATGGCCGTGAGCAATTAAATGTGGTGCTCATAGAATCTGAAGCGATCCTTAATGAAGTAGTCATCACTGCCTTAGGACTGGAGCGCGAAACCAGGGAATTGGGTTACGCTGTCCAAAGTGTGGAAAGCGATGAGATCAGCGAGGTCAAATCGCCCAATTTTATCGATAATTTAGGCGGAAGACTTGCCGGGGTAACGATCAGTCAGGGAGCAACAGGCGTAGGTTCTTCAACTAAAATCACTATACGTGGTGAAGCTTCTTTTTCTAATAACAATCCACTTTTTATAGTAGATGGAACTCCTATTAATAACAATACAGTTTTCCCGCGTACCTCTGAAGCTGCCGCCGGTTTCCAGGATGTTGATTTTGGTAATGGCGCAATGGAGGTCAATCCCGATGATATTGCTTCGGTTTCAGTGTTAAAAGGTCCCAGCGCTGCCGCTCTTTACGGTACTCGAGCGTCAAATGGGGTAATTATCATCGAAACTAAAGACGGGTCAAAATCCCAAGGCATAGGGGTAAGCGTCAATTCCAGTATTTTTATTGATACACCCTTCCAGTTACCCAAATTCCAGAATCAATATGGACAGGGAAACTCGGGACAATTTGAATTTGTAGATGGTCTTGGTGGTGGTGTCAATGACCTGATCACTTATAGCTGGGGACCTCGTCTTGATGCTGGGAATATGATCCCGCAATTTGATAGTCCGGTAATGCTGGCAGATGGTACTATAGTTCGTGGCGGCGATACTTCAGTCTACGGAAATGAAGAAATTTCTGCCACTCCATTTAATTCTCATCCAGATAACTTAAAGGATTTTTACCGAACTGGTGTAACCACCATCAACAATGCCGCGGTTTCATCGGGCTTTTCTAAAGGAAATTATAGACTTTCTTTTACCGATCTTCGAAGTGAGTCGATTTTACCTGGTGTGAACCTGGACCGGCAGACCGTTGCGGCGAAATTGAATTTCAAACCGCTTAAAGGCTTGGCAGTAAATGCGACTGTTAATTATGTCAATTCTGGTAGTGGTAACCGGCCTGCAAACGGTTATGGTTCAGAAAACCTGAATTATTCACTGGTTGCTTGGGGACCTCGATCTTTAAACATCAATAGTTTGAAAGATTACTGGCAACCCGGTCTGGAAAATGTTCAGCAGTTTTCATATAACTATACGTATTTTGATAATCCTTATTTCATCATGTACGAAAACACGAATTCCTTCGGAAGGGATCGTGTTTTTGGAAATATTTCGGCAAAACAGCAAATTACACCAAATCTAAGCCTGAGTGTTCGTTCCGGAATGGATTACTCTTCTGAATTGCGAAAGTTCAAAAGAGCTTTTAGTTCCAATAGGTTTAAAAATGGGGCTTACGGCGAACAGGAAGTGGTGTACCGTGAAGTGAATACCGATTTCCTGCTGAATTATAATCGCGATTTCGGAATGATTTCAGCAGATATTTCGCTCGGTGGAAATCGTCTGGATCAATATGCTTCCAACAAGCAGTCGCAGGCAACTACGCTGGCGCAGCCTGGTATTTTTAAGCTGACCAATGCCGCATCACCTGTGGAGGTATATCAATTTGAATCAGAAAAAAGGATCAACAGCTTCTACGGAATAGCCAAATTTGGATACAAGGATTTCTTATTTTTGGATATTACAGGAAGAAATGACTGGTCAAGCTCGCTTGCAACCCCATTTTCAGTAGATAATACCTCGTTCTTCTACCCTTCTGTTTCCTCCAGTTTTATTTTATCTGAAATTACTGATTTGCCAAAAGCAGTTTCTTATGCACAACTGCGTGCCAGCTGGGCGCAGGTTGGGAATGACACTGATCCTTACCAGACTACCGGAGCTTTTGTGGCACAAACGCCTTACTTATCCCAGCCAACCTTTAGCGATCAGAATTTTATTGCGAATCCTAATTTAAGACCGGAGCAGACCACCTCTTACGAAATTGGTGCGGATATCAGGTTTTTCAGGGATCGCCTGAGTTTTGATATGACATACTATAACGCGCTGACAGAAGATCAAATCCTTTCCTTACCTATCGGAATTTCATCTGGATATACTCAGAAGGTGGTGAATGCAGGAAAAGTAAGATCTGAAGGTGTTGAGATCATTGCCAGTGCAGTACCGATTTTGACCGATGATTTTAGGTGGGACACAAAAATTAACTTCAGCAGGAATATTTCTAAAGTGGAAGAGCTTCCGCAGGAAGCAGGGAGACTAACCCTGGCCTATAACCGTGTTTATGACAATCCCGACCAGACAGTGTGGTTGCAGGTGGAAGAAGGCGGTAGAATTGGTGATCTCTATGGAACTGGTTATGAAAAAACCGAAGACGGCCGCTTTATTTTAACCGAAGAGGGCCGTTATATTGCGAATAATGATCTGCAAAAACTAGGAAATTATAATCCTGATTTCATGATGGGAATCAATAATGAATTGAGCTATAAGAATTGGAATCTTTCATTTTTATTTGACTGGAGACAGGGCGGAATTCTGGTTTCCAGAACGCTTTCCTTAGCAGCCGTGGGTGGGCAGTTGGAAGAAACACTTCCGGGCCGGGAAGAGGGTATTGTTCCAAATGGAGTGGTGAATACTGGAACCCCTGAAAATCCAAATTACACAGAAAATACCACGCGAGTTTCTGCGGAATCCTTTTACCGCCAATACTATGATAGAAACCACGAAGAGAACAATGTTTACGATGCTTCCTATTTGAAACTGCGTCAGTTTTCCCTTGGATATACTTTTGACCTGAAGAAAAATGCTCTTGGTTTTATGAAAGAAGGAGGAACCGTGAATCTGGCACTAATTGGCCGAAATCTATTTGCATTCAGCGCGATCCCGCATTTCGATCCCGAACAACTGGCTGTGCAGGGAAATGGTTTTGTAAGCGGTGTGGAAGATATGTCTTATGCCACAACGAGAAGTATTGGTCTTAAAGCCGGAATTAACTTTTAATGGAATTAGCAATGAAAAAAGTAGTATACCTATCAGTATTTTTAGTCTTGATTTTTTCTGCAAATTCCTGCACCAAGGATTTTAAGGAGATCAATACGAACCCTAATGCGCCTCTTGAGGTTGAGCCGTCTTTGTTACTTCGGGAGGTGATCTATGACTACGGTGAGCAAATGTCTTATGAAGGTTTTGTTGCCGGAAATTTATTAGGTCAATATCTAACGGCCCTGGATTTCAACCTTTTTGATCGTCATGCGCTTAAATCGCCGCAACTTGGAGGTAATCCATGGCCCGTGATTTATACCAATCTACGAGATAACGAAATCATCCTTCAGCAGTCACAGGACGAACCTGCTTACCGGGTTTACGAAGGGCCGGCTTTGATCTTAAAGGCTTATATGGCGGCCGCGCTCACAGATCTTTATGGTGATGTTCCATATTATAATGCCTTTAGAGGAAAGGAATTAACTACCACTCCTACTTACGATAAACAGGAAGATATCTACCTGGGTGAAGGAGGTATTCTGGATAACCTTGAAAAAGGGATCGCGGCAATTCACTCTTACGAAGGTAGTATTGCGTTAGAGGGTGATATTTTATTTAATGGAGACCTTACAAAATGGGTGCGTTTTGCCAATTCACTGCGCATCAAACATCTAATGCGTATCTCTTCAAAAATCGATGTTTCAGAAGAGCTTCAGCAAATTTATTCGGAAGGAAATTATATTATGAACGCAGAACAAAATGCCGTTTTTGATTTCACTTCAGGTGAACCGAATAGTTTCCGAATGCAACAATTGCGTGTAGGCGATTTCAATAATTTTGTGATGGCCGAAACCATGGACGAAATTCTTTCAGAATTAAATGATCCAAGGGTGGAAGTGCTTTTCAGGCCAACTGCTAACGATGGCAGCTCTTATAACGGACTCCTTAACGGAATCGATGCTTCGCAAACTTCCATCTCCCCGGCAGACTATTCGTATGCAGGGATGATCTTTCGCGAAAATACCGAAATGTTAGATGCCAATTTTCTCACATCCTGGGAAACGAAATTCTGGCTGGCAGAAGCCGCGGAAAAAGGATATATTTCTGGCGATGCGGAGATGCTTTACAACGACGGAGTTCGTCAAGCATTTGAGTATTGGAATACGCCGCTGTCGGATAATTATCTTGATGGTGCAGCTGCCTACAGCGCAGGTGAGAATGCATTGGAACAGATTATTACTCAAAAATGGATCGCTAATATGATCAATGGTTATGAGGGTTGGATAGAATGGCGAAGAACAGGCTATCCCGATTTGAAACCAATTTCGGCAAGTTTGAATAACGATCTTTTACCGGTTCGAATGCCATATCCTGCAGAAGAGGAAGCGTTAAATGCGGAAAATTATGATCAGGCAGCGGCAAATACGAACGATAATAGTATTAATTCACCAGTTTGGTGGGATAGTGAATAATTTTTTGAATGCTCATAGATCTATCTGAAATTAGTCCGGTTTACTGGCAGTGGTGGTTGCTAATATTTTCAAGCATCGCGCTATTTATTTTATCTCCCAGGGCACGTTCTAAAAATCAGTTTTTTAGTGCGACGCTGGGTAGAAAGGCTCCCGGTTTTTTGACGCTCACGGGAAGTCTGATCATTTCCTGGGTGTTTGCCAAAAGTATTACCAACGCGGCTAACCTGGGGCTTGATTTCGGAATCGTTGGAGGTCTTGCCTACGCCGGGTATTATCTTTCATTTGCCGTGGCTGGCGTAGTGATTTATTTTCTAAGAACTAAAGGTGGTTTTAAAAGTATTCATCACTTTCTAGTTTCAAAATTCGGAAGAGGTGCGATTGCTATCTTCTCCATTCTGATCAGTATTAGGTTGTTCAATGAAGTTTGGTCTAATACCATGGTGATCGGTAGCTATTTTGGTGAAATTGGTTCATCACAATATTACTGGTCAATCCTGGTTTTTACTGGGCTTACCTTGGCGTATGCGATTAAGGGCGGTCTCAGCAGTTCCATTTTTACTGATGTGATCCAGATGGTCCTCTTCGGATTGATGCTTTTCATCATTCTCGCCTGCATTTTTAGTATTGGGGAGTTGAAAGTTTCGGAAGTAGTGAATTCCGGAACCTGGAGTATGTCTACGGGGTTGAATCTTTTGTTGGCTGCGTTATTGCAATCTTTCAGTTATCCTTTTCATGATCCTGTGTTAACCGATCGTGGTTTTATCAGTGACCCGAAAGTGACGCTTAAAAGTTTTCTTTATTCCAGTTTTTTCGGTGGACTTTGTATCGTGCTTTTCAGCATAATTGGTATTTATGCACAAAAAGAGGGAATGACAGGGCAGGCCGCCGTGGAGGTTGGAAAAGCTTTTGGTGTTGGGATTTTGCTGATCATCAATTTTATCATGATCACTTCCGCCGCATCCACACTGGATTCTACTTTTTCATCCTCTTCAAAATTATTATCAGTAGATCTCAAATTGGGAAAAACAGTTAGAATAGGTAGATTGGTCATGATTGCCGTTGCGATCTTAGGAACGATCCCGATTTTCCTGGAAGCAGAAATTCTTTCAGCTACTACCATTAGTGGTACGATGGTTATTGGTCTGACTCCGGTTTTTGTATTTTGGAACAAAAAAGTGCCGAAAATAAGCTTTTACCTAAGCGTGTTCTGCGGATTATTTTTTGGTTTGCTGCTGGTTTTGGAAACCTTTCCTGAAAATTTGATTCTCACCGGAGGCCCTTATGCCGAATTGTTGTGGATCAATGTTTGGGGTATTTTAAGTTGTATAATCTTATTCTTTATTCCGAAATGGATAAAAAATTAAAAGATATTGGTGAGTTAAAGGGGAAACTGCTCATTTTCGGTGGTGTTTACAGCAATCTTCAGGCTTTGCATAGTTTAAAGGGACTATCTGAAAATCTAAATATTTCACCTGAAAACTGTATTTGCACGGGCGATATCGTCGGTTATTGCGCGCAACCCGAGGAAACGATTCAGTTTTTCAGGAATTGGGGAGCGAGATCAATTGCCGGGAATGTGGAAATCCAGTTGGCAAATGATGAAGAAGATTGTGGTTGTGATTTCCGTGAAGGTTCACGTTGTGATAATTTTTCCAAGGAGTGGTACCCATATGCTAAAATGATGCTTTCAAAAGAATCTGTCAAATGGATGAGCGAGCTTCCAGAACATATTCAGTTTAGGTATGGCGGGAAAATTGTTTTCGTGGTTCACGGTTCTTATTTCAATACTTCAGAATTTATTTTCAAATCCACCAATTGGGAACGAAAACAACCAAATTTTGAGCATACTAAAAGTGATATTATTCTTGCCGGGCATTGTGGATTGCCATTTTCAGATTCTGAAAATGAAAAGCTGTGGATCAATCCGGGGGTCATCGGGATGCCGGCGAATGATGGATCGGTGAAAACCTGGTATGGGGTTTTAGATGAAAATTCAGATAGCTTTATGGAATTTCAGCAGCTGGAATATGATCATGAAAAAACCAGTTCATTGATGCTCTCAAATAATCTTCCTGCGGCTTATGCGGAAACATTGGTGACAGGAATCTGGGATAATTTAGAGATTCTACCTGAAGAGGAAGCTTCTAGGCAGGGCGATCCTATCGCAATTTAAATAACAATAACATCTGGAAAAGAACCAATTTCGTATCTATTAGAAAGACCATGAAACGATATCTTAGCTTTTTGATCCTTTTACTTTTTAGCCTGAACTTGGCTCATGCTCAGCGAGACCTGAGGCATTTGCTGAAAAAGTACAATGACCAGGAAGTTCCTTATGTTTCGGTTCAGGAACTGAAAATGATGCAGAGCCATAAGCATGTTTTGGTGGCAGATGCCCGGGAGAAAAATGAGTTTGAGGTCAGTCACCTTCCGGAAGCACAATTTATAGGCTATAATGAATTTTCCATCGAGAAGTTTTCACAGAAATTTAAAGATAAGTCTGCGCCCATCGTGGTATATTGCTCGATAGGAATTCGTTCTGAAAATATTGCTGAAAAGATCAGGAATGCCGGATATTCTAACGTATCTAATCTCTACGGAGGAATATTTGAATGGAAGAACAACGGTTATGAAGTTTTCAGAAACG
>CAXPUM010000085.1:0-50952 GCA_964220295.1 Flavobacteriaceae bacterium
TTAGATTGTTTAATTAGTTAATTTAGCAGTTAGTTAACAAATATAGCAAAACGTTACACCAGAAATTTCTAAATTTTTTTGTCGAGCTATTTGTTCATCAGGAAATATTACTTAAATTTGCACCTCGAAAAATAATAAAGATTAAAGCGATGAAGCAGGGAATCCATCCGGAAAATTATAGATTAGTAGCTTTTAAAGATATGTCTAACGAAGACGTATTCATTACTAAGTCTACTGCTAAAACTAGAGAAACTATTGAAGTTGACGGAACTGAGTACCCGTTGGTTAAACTGGAAATTTCCAGAACTTCACATCCGTACTACACTGGACAGACAAAACTTGTTGATAGTGCAGGTAGAATTGATAAGTTCAAGAACAAATACGCTAAGTTCAAGAAAAAGTAATTTTTCTGTCTTAGTTTCAAGATATCTAAGCCGCAATTTTGCGGCTTTTTTATTTTAACCAAACCGAAACTTTGAATCTAAAGCGGAACACTTATTTTTGAACCAAATCGATTTTTAATGAATTATATTCTTTTTGACGGCCCTTCAAGAGACAATTTATTACCTTTTACTTTCACGCGCCCCGTGGCAGAAGTGCGAGTAGGTATCCTGACAATTCGTGAAAAATGGAATAAATGGCTAAACACGGAAACTTCTCTTCAAACCCAGGATTATTTAAGCGGGAAATGGCCTAGCGCTAAAAAGGACAAAAATCTATTTATCGATGCTTCCTTTCTACCAGATCAAAATCTTATTGATGCTCTTTCAAATTTATCTGAAGGTGAAAAATTAATCCAGAAGGATTTACTGATCGCCTTTTATGCAGAAGAAATTTCAGATAGTCTAAAATCAATAGAATTTACCCAAGACCTTACTCAAATTAAGAATACTTGGGATATATTTTCGAAAAATGGGGAGGCGATCGAAAGTGATTTTGATTTATTAACAAAGGGTAGAAAATCCCAAGCAATTCCAGAATCGGTTTTTGCTAAAAATAGAGATAGAATTTTTATAGAAGAAGGAGCAGAGCTGGAGAATTGCTCTCTAAATGCCAGTTCTGGTGCCATTTACATTGGTAAGCATTCTTTAGTGATGGAGGGGACTCTTGTTCGCGGTCCATTTGCATTGTGCGATCACGCAGTTGTGAAAATGGGAGCTAAAATTTATGGTCCTACTACCCTTGGTCCAAATTGCAAAGCTGGTGGAGAAATTAATAATGCGGTATTATTTCAGAATTCGAATAAAGGGCACGACGGATTTTTGGGTAATTCCGTGATTGGTGAATGGTGCAATATTGGTGCAGACTCGAATAATTCCAACCTAAAAAATAATTATGCTCCGGTGAGACTCTGGGATTATAATTCGGAAGGCTTTGCCAAAACCGGGCTTCAGTTTTGCGGACTAATAATGGGAGATCACAGTAAGTGCGCGATCAATACCATGTTTAATACCGGTACCGTGGTTGGGGTAAGTGCTAATATCTTCGGAAGTGGTTTTCCTCGTAATTTTGTTCCGAGTTTTAGTTGGGGTGGTAGCGCTGGAATGAGTATTTATAAGCTGGACAAGGTTTTTGAAACTGCCGAAATAGTCATGCAACGCAGAAACCTGGAATTGACAGAAGAAGATAAGAAGATTCTTGAAAATGTCTTTGAACAGACTGCTAAGTACAGAAGGTCCTAATAAAGCAGAAAAAACCAGGCAGCACCGATAATTAGAAAAATCACAGCGGTGATTGCCAGAACCTTATACTGCTTTTGTTTATTGAACCTGATAATATCCTGACGGAATTCCTCGAGATCAGCTTCAGTTAACCTGTTTTTAGTAAGCGGAATAGCTCTTGCCTGGGCATTGCCATTTCGCATTCTATTATCTCTTTTTTGCAGGTTAAAAAACCTTTCTTTGGTATTCGCAGATTGCATTTTCGTGTTCTGAAAAGTCTTCAAAAATACAATAAAATTTATAACAAAGACTGAAAATCAAATATTTGTAAAGAAATCGCGATTATAAAGGTTTTCCAAAATGATTTTAGTTGGTATCTTTGCAGGCCCATAAGATTTGATAGAATTAGGATTGTGATGAACGACAAAAGAGTAGCTTTTTATACACTTGGTTGTAAACTAAATTTTTCTGAAACTTCAACGATCGCCAGATCATTTGAGAATGAAGGTTTTAAACGTGTTGATTTTTCCGAAGCAGCTGATATTTATGTGATCAACACCTGCTCGGTAACCGAGAATGCCGATAAACGTTTTAAAACTATCGTCAAACAGGCTCAGAAAGCGAATGAAGATGCGTTTATGATTGCAGTTGGTTGCTACGCCCAGTTGAAGCCTGAAGAATTAGCAGCGGTTGATGGGGTGGATCTCGTATTGGGAGCAACCGAAAAGTTCAAGATCACCGATTATTTGAATGACCTTACTAAAAATGATCATGGGGAAGTACATTCCTGCGAGATTAATGAAGCCGATTTCTATGTAGGCTCATATTCTATTGGCGATCGTACCAGGGCATTTTTGAAAGTACAGGATGGCTGTGATTATAAGTGTACCTATTGTACTATTCCGCTGGCTCGTGGTATTTCCAGAAGCGATAAGCTTGAAAATGTTTTAAGCAATGCTGCGGAAATTTCTGCTCAGGATATCAAGGAAATTGTTCTTACAGGTGTCAATATAGGTGACTACGGGAAAGGGGAGTTTGGTAATAAAAAACATGAGCACACCTTTCTTGATTTGGTGAAAGCGCTTGATGATGTAGATGGTATTGAGAGACTCCGAATTTCTTCTATCGAACCAAATCTTTTAAAGAATGAAACCATCGATTTTGTTGCAAATAGCAGGACATTTGTTCCTCATTTTCACATACCGCTGCAAAGTGGTAGCGATGCTATTCTAAAGAAGATGCGCCGCAGGTATATGAGCGATCTTTATACAGATCGTGTTGCGCAAATTCGCAGAGTGATGCCAGACGCCTGTATTGGAGTAGATGTTATTGTTGGCTTCCCCGGGGAAACTGAAGAGCATTTTCTGGAAACCTACAATTTCCTGAACGAGCTGGATATTTCCTATTTGCACGTTTTTACGTTTTCAGAAAGAGATAATACACCTGCTGCAGAGATGGATGGAGTGGTACCAACTAAAATACGTAAGAAAAGAAGTAAAATGCTTCGAGGTTTATCGGCTAAAAAGAGAAGAGCGTTTTATGAAAGCCAAATTGGAACGAAGAGAACTGTTCTTTTTGAGGGTGAAAACAAGGAAGGTTATATTCATGGTTTCACTGAAAACTATGTAAAAGTTAAAACTCCGTGGAATCCGGAGCTTGTCAATACTTTAAAAGATATAGAACTCACCAAAATCGATGAAGATGGATTGGTGAGGTTTGAATATGTTCATACTGCAGAATCAATTTCTGCTTAAATATTAATTCCTACAGGTAATAAGTCTTTATATTTTCTACGATTGCGGCGCATGTATCCTGCAATTTCGGGGCTGGTTGGAACAACACGGGTATTCCGGGTTTTAATTTCCTCTAGAACAGCTTTGATGAATTCTTCGCGATTTTCCTGTGATTCTTCAGGCATTCTTAATTTGGTAAGAAAGATTTTCCGTTCCTGTTGTGAATACTCAATAGTGGCAAGTTGATCACCAAATTTTGTTTCAAATTGCCTCAAGAATTCATTATCTGTAATAACTATTTCTTTTTCTTCACTCATAACTTTTGAATTTATTTCATAGGCACTTCAATAAAAAGAACCTTAGAATTGTTTTTAATATTCAGGTCAAAGCCTGAGGTACCGGAAATGCCAATGGCATCCCGTTTTCTTAGATCAATATCTTCGAGCGATGCTTCTCCTTCAATCATAAAGACATATACTCCATTTTGTTGATCTTCAATATTATAAGCAATTTTCCTGCCACTTTCGAACTCTCCAAGCTTCAAATAGGCGTTTTGATTAATCCATACAGAGTCGCTGGTCTGGTTATTTTTCGGGGTAACAAGAGTAAGTAATTCGTTTTTCTTGAGAAGATTTTGATAGTTTTTCTGAGCATATCTTGGTTCCAGATTATTTTTCTCAGGAAATATCCAGATCTGAAGCATGTTTAGATCGTGTTGTGAAGGATTCATTTCGCTATGTTCAACTCCTGTTCCGGCACTCATGACCTGGACTTCACCAGCCTTCACGATCTTAGTATGATCCATACTATCTTTATGGCGTACTTCCCCAGAAAGTGGAATTGTAATTATTTCCATGTCTTTATGTGGATGTGTGCCGAAACCCATGCCCGGTTTCACCGTATCATCATTTAAAACCCTTAGTTGCCCAAATTGGATTTTATTAGGATCGAAAAAATTGGCAAAGCTGAAGGAATAGTTTGCATTAAGCCAACCAAACTGAGCTTTTCCACGCGAATCGGCAGGGTGAAAAACTTTTTCCATATTTATCGGTAAGGTTTATTTGAAAGTCGGAAGTAATCCGGTAATTTTGGATAGTAAATTTACGATTAAGCCTTTAAATTCGCTGTTACATCCTTGTTAAAATGAGTGGCCAGAAAAAAACAATTCACATTTACTTAATGCCAGGCATGGCGGCTGCTCCTTCCATTTTCGAAAACTTAAATTTCGATAATTTTTCATTTGAACTCCATTTATTGGAATGGCAAATGCCTGAAAAGAATGAATCGCTGAAAGATTACGCAATTCGTATGGCAAAATTTGTTAAACATGACGATGCGGTTTTGATTGGCGTATCTTTTGGAGGAGTAATAGTTCAGGAAATGGCAAAATTTCTGGATTTGAAGAGACTGATTATCATCTCCAGTGTAAAATGTACAGACGAGTTACCGCCAAAAATGAAATTTGCCGCCCGTACGGGAATCTTTAAAATCTTACCAACTGGACTGGTTAGTTATGTGGATCAATTTGAAAAAATAGCTGTAGGAGATTTTTTAAAAAAGCGTGCGAAATTATATAAGCAATATATTTCGGTGACCGATAAACAATATATTGATTGGGCTATTAAACATATGGTGACCTGGAAATGTGAGTTGCCAGATGAAAAAGTAATTCATATTCATGGAGATAATGATGAAGTGTTTCCTATAAAATATATAAAGGATGCGATAGTTGTTAGAGGCGGTACCCATATCATGATTGTGAATCGTTTTAGATGGTTTAATGAAAATTTACCTGGTCTTATATTGACTGGGAAACTGAAAAAGAAGGAGAAAAAAGAAAAAATAAATTAATATGAGGACTTTAAAAACTGTTGGATTGATTGTGGCGATTCTTGCTGTTTGTGTTTTAAGCATAAATGCAGTTCAGGAACCGCAAAAAATGATGAAAGATGCTGATGCTGAAAATCCGAAAGAGGTTTCTTTAGATAAAAGTGTAGCCGATACTTATCGCATAAAAGCTCTTCCCTTACCGGAAACAGCTTCATTTGCCGGCGAAAAAGCACCACTTAGTGATCCGGATATTTCAGAAAGACTGGATAGAGAACTTCTTGTGAATACTTACTGGCAGTCTAATGCTTTGTTGCTGATCAAGAGAGCGAATAAATATTTCCCTGAAATCGAGGAAATTCTTAAAGAAGAAGGTGTGCCAGAAGATTTTAAATATCTGGCCGTTATTGAAAGTGGTTTAACTCAGGCAATTTCTCCGGCCGGTGCGGTAGGATTTTGGCAGTTAATGGAAGGAACTGGTAAAGATTATGGTTTAGAGATAAATGATAATGTAGATGAGCGCTACAATATTGAGAAGTCTACGCGAGTGGCGAGTGAATATCTAAAAAAGGCCAAAGAAAGATTTGGTTCCTGGACATTGGCGGCGGCATCTTATAATGCCGGGCAATATGGAATAGACAAACAATTGGATCGTCAAAAAGTTTCAGATTATTATGATCTTTTATTAGGGGAGGAGACAGGAAGATATGTTTTCAGACTTCTTGCTCTAAAAGAAATTATGAATAATCCAGAAAAGTACGGATTTGATTATCAGCAAGCCGATTTATATCAGCCGGTGCCGGTCAAAAAAGTGAAAGTTGATACGATAGTGAAAGATTTTCCTGATTTTGCGGAGCACTTCGGAATAAACTACAAGATTTTAAAAATTCACAACCCTTGGTTGCGGGATGATCATTTGAAGAACGCTTCCAGAAAGGAATATTTTATCTCAATTCCGGAAGAGGGATATTATACCACCCCAAAATAAATTATTCATTGCCAACATAATCATCCTCATATTTATTGATGAGATTGTTGGCAATTGATTCTTCCATTATTTTATAATTTTCCCGATAAGCTACTTCTTCTTCGGTATTAAATGCTGGAAAGATGCTACGGCGAATATCAGCAATACGCTTATCTGCAGTCATTAAAAAACAAGTGGGCAGGCCAAGTGAGTGTTTCAGCTGTTTTACGACATAAGCACCTCGATTTCTGGTTTCATCTACATACACTACATGGATATTGCGGTTGAACTGATCAGATAATTGCTGCGCGGTTTCCTGATTATCCCAGAAAAGCACTACGAAATCGATCTTACCGTCAAATTGCGTTGCTAATTTATTCAATGCAGGAATTTGTCCTTTTCCAGGTACGCACCAGGAGGCATAAGTAATTAAAAATACCGGTTTCTGAAAATCGGAAAGCTGTACAGTTTTTGTTTTTTTGGCTATGGAATTGAATTGGAAATTATCCATATAAGAGCCTTCCAATAAATTATTCGTTAAAGAATCGAATAGCTTATCTGCTCGGTCATAATCGCGAAATCGGTACGCCAGATCAGCTTTCTTATTGTAATCTTTTAAATGAATGGATAAAGCCTCCGAGAAATAAACCTTTTCAGAATTGGAAGGATTATTCTGGGAAAATAGTGCAGGGCCGATAAATACAAAAAATAGTAAAAGTCTCTTCATGCAGTTTGGTGGGGCTTGACAACTGCAAAATTAGCCTAAGCCTTGTTTGAGAGGAAATTTACTCGGTGAAACACCAATATATTAGTTGAAAATTCGGTTTATGAAAATTTTTCAGAAATTAACAATTTAGATCTTTTTCATCTGCTGCTTCATCATCCTGATCTGATCAGCCATCATTCCATGTTTGTCCAGCTTTTTAGCTTCGGCTAAAAGCATGGTGGCTTCGCGTTTTCTTCTTTTGGTCATGGCAATTCCTGCAAGGTTCAATTTGGCCATAGCTAGGTCATGATCCATGCTCAATCCTAATCTAATCGCTTTTCTGAAATGTTTTTCAGCTTGTGTGATGTTAGACTGGGAAACCATCAGTCCGTGTAGATACCAGTAATAGCCCTGTTGTTTTTTTGTCAGCGCTTTCTCAGGATCCTTAATCTTGTCCAGCCATTTCTTAGCACCTTCAAAATCCTGTTTTCTTAAGCGCAAAAAGGCAAGTAGAATAATTTCATTTTTAAAATATAGGAAAATGAAAATCCCGGATAATAAGATGAGTGCGATCCCATTTCCAATTTGCCCGTCTATAAATTGCCAGATTGCAGCAGCAATTACAAGACCGGCCAGAATTAATTTGATATTTTTGTTGAACATTTGCGCTTTCTTTTTTCAGGCTGCAAAGGTAATAAAAACTATTCGAAATTATTTTGAATTAGTATTTGCAGTAGATAAAAAGCTTTGTATATTTGCACGCAGTTTTAAAGACAGCCAAAAACGATTTCACAGAAGATAAAAGATATTTAAAATGAAAAGAACGTTTCAACCATCTAAAAGAAAGAGAAAAAACAAGCACGGCTTTAGAGAGCGTATGTCTAGTGCTAACGGAAGAAAAGTCCTTGCAAGAAGAAGAGCTAAAGGAAGAAAAAAATTATCTGTATCTTCTGAAAACAGACATAAACACTAATGAATTCATCATTACGAAATAAATAAAGGTGTTACTTTTTTAGTAACGCCTTTTTTTATACCCTATCACTTCTTAATTTTACAGCAACACAACTTAGAAACATGCCTAAAAACAAAGAAATCAAGTGCGTTTTAATTATAGGCTCGGGACCGATCATCATCGGTCAGGCCTGTGAATTCGATTATTCAGGAACTCAGTCATTACGTTCGCTGCGTGAAGACGGTATAAAAACCATCCTGATCAATTCTAATCCTGCAACGATCATGACCGATCCTTCGATGGCAGATCATGTGTATTTAAAACCGCTTACCACCAAGTCCCTCGTAGAAATATTAAAAGAACATCCAGAAATTGACGCCGTACTTCCAACCATGGGAGGTCAAACCGCTCTCAACTTATGTATTGAAGCAGATGAGAAAGGGATTTGGAAAGATTTCAATGTCAAGTTAATTGGTGTAGACATCGATGCGATCAACATCTGTGAAGATCGTGAAGAATTCAAACAACTCATGTCTCGGATTGATATTCCGGTCGCTCCGGCAAAGATCGTAACATCGTATCTGCAAGGTAAAGAAGTAGCTCAGGAATTCGGTTATCCACTAGTTATTCGCGCTTCGTATACCCTTGGTGGTGGTGGAGCTGGTTTTGTTCATAAAGCTGAGGAATTTGATGAAATGCTGACTCGTGGTTTGGAAGCATCACCTATTCACGAAGTACTAATAGATAAGGCTCTTCTAGGCTGGAAAGAATACGAACTGGAATTACTTCGCGATAGAAATGATAATGTTGTTATTATCTGTACAATCGAGAATATGGACCCAATGGGAATCCATACCGGTGATTCAATCACAGTCGCTCCTGCCATGACGCTTAGCGACACCGCGTTTCAAAGGATGCGTGATATGGCTATAAAAATGATGCGAAGTATTGGAGATTTCGCTGGAGGATGTAATGTTCAGTTTGCGGTAAGTCCTGACGAAAAAGAAGATATTTACGCGATCGAGATCAATCCAAGAGTTTCCAGATCATCTGCGTTAGCCTCTAAAGCTACCGGATATCCTATCGCAAAAATTGCGACAAAATTGGCGCTGGGATATAATCTGGATGAGCTGGATAACCAGATCACCAAATCAACTTCAGCTTTATTTGAGCCTTCTTTAGATTATGTGATCGTAAAAATTCCACGTTGGAACTTTGATAAATTTGAAGGAGCCGAAAGAAAATTAGGACTTCAGATGAAATCTGTAGGAGAAGTAATGGGAATTGGCCGTTCTTTCCAGGAAGCCCTTCACAAAGCCACACAATCTCTTGAAATTAAAAGAAATGGTTTAGGTGCCGATGGAAAAGGGTACAAAGATTATGACCAGATTATTGATAAATTGACTAATGCAAGCTGGGACCGCGTTTTTGTTCTTTATGATGCGATCCAAATGGGCATTCCTCTCAGCCGCATTCACGAGATTACTAAAATAGACATGTGGTTCTTAAAGCAATTTGAGGAACTGTATGCACTGGAAACTGAGATTTCAAAATTTGATATCGATACTATCCAGAAAGATTTATTGCTGGAAGCGAAGCAAAAAGGTTTTGCTGATAGACAGATTGCTCATATGCTGGATTGTCTGGAAAGTGATGTATATAAAAAGCGAGAGGATCTGGGTGTAAAACGCGTCTACAAACTGGTTGATACCTGTGCAGCAGAATTTAAAGCGGAAACACCTTATTATTATTCAACCTTTGAAGAGGAGATCATTAGCAAAGACGGTGAGTCTTATGTTGCAAACGAAAGTTCCTCATCAGATAAAAAGAAAATTGTGGTGCTTGGTTCCGGACCGAACAGGATCGGCCAGGGAATTGAATTCGACTATAGTTGTGTTCATGGTGTCCTTGCAGCTGCTGAATGTGGTTATGAAACCATCATGATCAACTGTAACCCTGAAACAGTTTCTACAGATTTTGACATTGCAGATAAACTGTATTTCGAACCGGTTTTCTGGGAACATATCTACGATATTATTCAGCATGAGAAGCCTGAAGGTGTTATCGTCCAGCTCGGTGGACAAACCGCGTTAAAATTAGCTGAAAAACTTGACCGTTACGGAATCAAGATTATGGGAACCAGCTTCAAAGCCTTAGATTTAGCTGAAGATCGTGGAAGTTTCTCCACCTTACTTCAGAAAAATGACATTCCTTATCCTGAATTTGGTACTGCCGAAACTGCTGATGAAGCGTTGAAGCTGGCAGATGAACTCAACTTCCCGATTCTTGTAAGACCATCTTACGTTCTTGGAGGACAGGGAATGAAGATCGTGATCAATAAAGAAGAGCTGGAGGCTCATGTGATCGATCTCCTTCGCAAAATTCCGAATAACAAACTGCTATTAGACCATTATCTAGATGGAGCTATTGAAGCAGAGGCCGATGCGATCTGCGATGGTGAAGATGTATACATTATCGGGATCATGGAGCATATAGAACCTTGCGGAATTCATTCCGGAGATTCCAATGCATTGCTACCTCCATTTACATTGGGAGACCTGGTACTCCAGCAAATTAAGGATCATACCAAAAAAATTGCCTTGGCACTTAATACAGTTGGATTGATCAATATTCAGTTTGCAATCAAAGATGACCAGGTATATATCATCGAGGCGAATCCTCGTGCGTCCAGAACAGTACCGTTTATCGCAAAAGCTTATAAAGAGCCTTATGTGAATTACGCTACGAAAGTGATGCTGGGAGAGAAAAAATTGAAAGATTTCAAATTTGAACCGAAACTGGATGGTTACGCGATCAAGCAACCAGTCTTTTCTTTCAATAAATTCCATAAGGTGAATAAGCAACTTGGGCCTGAAATGAAGAGTACAGGTGAGAGCATCTTATTTATAGATAGTCTGAGGGATGATGATTTCTACGAGATCTATACCAGAAGGAAAATGTATTTAAGTAAATAAATTCATCATAATATTGAATTAAAACGGACCTAATTTGGGTCCGTTTTTTTATTACCTTAAACTGAATTTATATTGATATGAAGGAAATAGTTTTACTATTCGGGGGGGTGTACGGTGCGCTCGCAGTTTTATTCGGTGCTTTTGGCGCTCATGCTCTTAGAAAGTCTTTTAATGAAGACCAGCTCAAAAGTTTTGAGACTGGAGTTCGATACCAGATGTATCATTCGTTATTGCTTTTAATTGGAGGTGTAACATTTCCATTTCTGGAAACCGGTCAGGTTTTGTTTGGCTGGGCGATAATTATTGGAGTTTTTCTTTTCTCCTTTAGCATTTACGGACTAACCTGGTCTTCCTCAAGAGGGAACAAAATCAAAATTTTAGGCCCTATAACTCCTTTAGGCGGATTATTACTTATAATTGGCTGGATTATTTTTACAATAGAAATTATTTCAATTTCTCCGTATTTGAAACCTTAATCCCGGCAGTCCACGCGATTAAGCTTAATGATATCATTGAGTTTTAGCGTGCGGTGATCATTAAATTTGGTTTCATTTCCTTCCGTTACAACTGGTCCAAATCCTTCTATTAGCTGATCTCCATTTTTTAGAAAAAACACCTCTCTGGTAGAACGCTGACCTTCAGAATTGAAACTGTAGGTAGCAAAAAGGGAGTCACCTACGAAGGATCCCTGCACTTCTCCGCGATTGCGATCTTTCTCATATAAATTATAGGTAAGGTCTCCAGAAACCGAATTATCACCGGCAATAGTAATAGATAAATAAACCGAATCTTTCTCGCTTTCCAGCGCAAAACATTCTTTATGCTTTTTGACTTCTACTACTTTGTCTTCAGAAATTTTCTCTTCCACACGTTTTTCAGCATTTTTCTCTGGCTTGGAATTACAAGAAATCAGTAGAACTAAGCTTAACAGCAAGAAAACAAGTTTTTTCATTACATAGGTTTATTCGCATAGCAATTTATTAAACTTAATTCAGTTTTTGAATTCCCATTGCTGAATAAAATTGTTTTAATATTTAATTAAGAAATAGAATGTTCATTTGAGATTTTGAAAAATCGGGAGCTCTTTGTTTATAAACAGTTGAAAAGTTCAGGTTAAATTCTAATGTTAAAAATTTGCTAAAAAAATTAAAAGTTTAGAAATTAGTATAAAACCAAACGACCCAATGAGAAAATCAAATAACCCTACGAATGAAATTCCGCAGCTACTGCGTACTACCAGCTTTGAATCCCTTGGTAATTTTATTATCGCCTTCTTAGGTTTAATGACTGTTGTCTATATTTCCCTTTTCTGGTGATTGTTCTGAAATCGTTTTCGGTAGCCTTCCGCAAACCAGGCGATCAAAATTAACTGTGTAGAGTGGTAGAGCATAACAGGTAAGAGTAGTAAACCTGCGTTTGCTGCGTTACCGAAGATGACTTTTACCATAACCGATCCATGGACTAATGATTTTTTAGTTCCGCAGAATTGTGCAGTTATCTTATCGGTCTCTTCAAGTCCTACTTTTTCAGAAACAAAGGCCAGCAAAAAGTAGACGATAAAAAATAAAGCCAAAACCAGTCCGGCTAATTTCAATAATTCCAGTACTGATATGGTAGCGAATAAATCAGATGTAAACGACTCGCTAAAACTTGAATAAACGATAAGTAAGATCGTAGCCTTATCTAATAAACCTAGTTGTTTGCTATGTTTTCGGGCAAATTTCCCCAGGAATTTTTGGAGCAGTAAGCCAACGATTAATGGCAGTACTATCTGAACGAACAATTTCTGAAGAACCGTGATAAATTCGAAATCACCAGACTTTCCCAGCACCAGGCTAAGCCAGATGGGCGTGGCAAAAATTCCAATTAAACCAGATAGACTGGCGTTAAAAATAGCCGCAGGAATATTGCCTTTTGCCAGCGATACCATTACGACAGATGATGATACGGTTGAGGGCAGGGTTCCTAAAAAGAAAAGTGCCATCCAAAGATCAGATTGGATACCGTTTTGATATAAGGGCAAAAAAGCAAAGCATAGTAATGGAAACAGGATAAATGTGGATAGATGAATGATCACATGAATTTTATAATTCAGAATCCCGGCTTTAAATTCCGCTGGAGCCAGTTTTAATCCATAAAATAAAAAGATCAGCCCGATGCCAATATCAGTTATGGTTTTAAGCGGAAGTATTTCGGGACCCTGCGGAAAAAAGTAAGCAAGGATGATCATGCAGAAGATTCCTGCTATAAATCCGTTGAATTTCAAGATTTGTCTATTTGAACTTTGTAATCTTTTAGCATGTCATGATATTCATCTGAAGAAAAGTCTGTTTCATGAAATTCCTTAGTTCGTTTTAATTTCATGTGTTTCCGCTTGATACTTTTTGCAAACCGCCTGATCTCATTTTCAGATTTCAAAATAAGCCCGGGAACCGAAACTGACCCGCCATCTTTATCTTTGGCAACCATCGTAAAATAAGAGGAATTACAGTGCTTTCTCGCTCCAGTCTGAATATTTTCGGCCTCTACACGAATCCCGATAACCATAGAACTGCTGCCCACATAATTTACCGAAGCTCGCATGGTGACTAATTCACCAATTTCTATCGGTTTCAAAAAATCTACCGTATCAACACTGGCGGTAACGCAGTAACATCCGGAATGTTTCGAGGCACATGCGAATGCGATCTGATCTAATAGTGATAAGATGTATCCACCGTGAATCTTTCCGTTGAAATTGGAATGGGAGGGAAGCATTAATTCTGAAATGACTACCTGGCTCTCTTTTATAGCTTTAAAATTCTTCATATTATCTTCTGAAATGCGGACTTTGTGCTTCTTCTACTTCTGTGACAAAATATTTGGTATCACCCCAGAAAAAGAAAGTGGAGAATCGCTCAACATATTTTAATCGAACATAATTTCCTTCATTTTCCTGAAGATCTTCAATGACCTGCCCATTCTCATCTAAGACTGAAAACTGGAAGATCTGCGCACCGCTTATTCCCTGGCTTATTTCTCCTTCCCAGGTTTTTGAAACCACACCTTTACGACTAAATTTAATCAGTTCACCAGTACGGGTCCCCTCGCTGTAGGGTACAAAATAGATAAAGGCGAAATAGAGTAGCCATAATCCAAATATTCCTCCCAGAATGTAGTAAAGCGTTTTCTTCATTTTATAAATCTTTATAAACGAGATTCAGAAATTCTTCAAATTTTGAAGGTTCCAGCCATCGGGTTACTATCACCATGTTTCTTTTCTGATCCACAACAATAAAATTACCACCAAAACCGGCAGCGTGGAATATTTCCTGATCAATCTTGTTCATATTACGGTCACCTTCTGCATTCAGCCACCACATATATCCATAATTAGGATTTGGTTGTGAAGGTTGCATCGCTTCGTCAACCAGGTTGCTTTCTATAAGTTGCTTATGCTGCCATTTTCCGTGATTCATGAAAAGTAATCCGAATCTTGCCATGTCTAGCGTATTGATAAACATGCCTCCACCGGAATGACCACCACCGCTAACCGACTGCATTTTAAGCCCGTCAATGGTAGACCAGGAATTTTCGTAGCCAAACCACCGCCAGGTAGAAGAAGCTCCGATAGGATCCATAATTTCGTTTTTTAAAATCTTCGGAAGCGGTTCTCTGAAAATGTTCAGTAGAGAATAGGCGAGTACATTTACTCGAACATCGTTATACTTGAAATATGTTCCGGGTTGGTGTAATTTTCGAGCACGCCAGTCATCGATATTTTGATCGCGAGGAGGACGATCTGCCCAATCATATGAGCCCCAAAGTTCTCCGCTCCAGTCAGAATTTTGCTGAAGAAGATTTTTCCAGGTTATTTGTGAGTTATGATCACCTTCAAAAGTCCCATCCCAGATATATTTAGATACCGGGTCATCAAAACTGCCAATCTTTTGATTCTGTAAAGCAATAAGCGCCGTGGTAGAAAGAAAACTTTTTGTAACGCTAAAAGTCATGTCTACCCGTTCTACATCTCCCCATTTCGCAACGATATAGCCATCTTTAATAATAATACCGGCAGGCCCACCACGTCTTTTGACCGGCCCCAATAATTCATGATAGGGCTCGTTTTGAAAACCTTTCAGAATGGCCTGTCGAAGATCTCGTGATTCTGAATATTCATTGTTTTCAGCAAATGTAATGGCATCAGTAAAATTTAAACCAAAATCTGCTGCAGCCTTTTCCTGCCATTCTGAAGACGGAGGAAAATAAATTTCCTGCGCATGAAGGCAAATACTGAAAAAGCTAAAAAAAAGAAAAAGTAAAAACTGTTTCATGATTACTTAAGATTTAGAGTGGGGTTTTCAGAAATTTCATTTTCATCTTCATCTTCTTCAATATCGGCACGATTCAGCAGCTTTTGATCCATTTGTTTGCTGGCTTTTGCTCCGAGTTTCTTCAGTTTTTCTACTCGGCGAATGAGATTCCCTTTTCCGGTAAGTTTTTTCATGGCTCCTTCATAAGAATTTTGAACGGTGCCGATCTGTCTTCCAATTTTCAATAATTCATCGGTCAGGTTCACGAAAGAATCATATAATGCTCCGGCCTGAGTGGCAATTTGAATAGCATTCTGCTTTTGTTTTTCATTCTGCCACATACTATCAATAGTTTTCAGAACTGCCAGTAAGGTCGTAGGAGTTACGATGATGATATTTTTCTCAAAAGCATCGCTGTAGAGATTCGGCTGCTCATTCGAGGCAATAGCAAACGCCGCTTCAATAGGAATAAACAGCAAAACAAAATCTGGGCTATCCATTTGATAGAGCGTGTGATAATTCTTGTTACTTAATTCGTTAATCCTGTTTTTTACGGATATCAGGTGGTTTTTCAAATGAATATTTTTTTCAGATTCATCCACCTCGTTAATATATCGTTCATAGGCATTTAGTGAAACCTTAGAATCGACAACCATCTTTTTGTCCCCCGGCATGTGAATGATAACATCTGGCATTACGCGGCGACCTTCTTCCGTATTAAAACTTTGCTGCACGAAATATTCACTGTCTTTTTGTAGTCCGCTGCGCTCGAGTACACGCTCCAAAACCATTTCACCCCAGTTTCCCTGCATTTTGGTGTCGCCTTTAAGTGCTTTGGTAAGATTGGTCGCTTCCTCGCTTATGCGAACATTCTGATCGTGCAGTGTTTTCAGTTTTTCACCTAATTCCGCATGTCTTTTAATCGACTCGGTATTGGTCACATTAACCTTCTCCTCGAATTCTTTGATCTTTTTATTTAAAGGGTCCAGAATTCCTTCAATATTCTGTTTATTGAGACTGGTAAATTTTTCAGATTTTTGATCGAGTATTTTGTTCGCCAGATTTTCGAATTCTTTCTGAAACTTCTCATTCAATTTTTCAACTTCTGCTTTTTGTTCTTCACTTCTTTCCTGCAAGTTCTTGAATTCTGAAACTTTGCGAGTTAGTTGCAAACTGATATTTTCTTTTTCCTGGCGGATTTCTGAAAGGCTTCTGTCAAGTTTGTCAATTTGTTCTCTATATTCTTTTCGCTGATATTCTGCTTCTTCTTTCTGTTTTTCTAAATCTCTGTTATATTGAGATTTAAGTTCATCTATATGAAGCGTTAGTTGATTATTTCTTTCTTCTAATCTGCCTGACTCAGATTTAGATTTTAGGTTAGCAATGAGTCTTCCGAAGAATATTCCAATTCCTAAAGCAATGATGAAAATGATTAAAAACGGGAGGATGTCAATCATGAAAATCGAAGTTTTTTCAAAGATACCGAATTCTCCCGGCAGCCCGAAAAAGCAGTAAAAAACTTATTAAAAATTACTTCACTTTAAAACTGGAGGAGGCTTTGTGAAAATAAATAAGACTTTCAGGGAAAAGTCTGTTAAGAGCATCTTTCTCAATTAATTCGGAAGGTGAGCCAAAAAAAGATTTCCCGTTTTTAAGAATGAGCAGTTTGTCGCAGAGTTGCAGTGCCATATTAATTTCATGCGTGGCAAAGAGAATAGCTTTATTCGTTTCCCGGGTAAGTTTCTTTAGTAAATTCAGCACATAGGCTTTGTGGTAGAGGTCTAGATGTGTGGTGGGTTCATCTAAAATAACCAGTGGTGTATCTTGAGATAATGCCCGTGCGATTAGCACTTTTTGAAACTGCCCGTCACTGAGCTCGTAGCATTTCTTATTTTTGATCTCTTTAAGTCCGACCAAATTGATCGCTTTCATAATGTGTGAAAGATCTTCTTTGGTGAGTTTCCCGATCCAATTCGTATAGGGTTGACGCCCCAGGGCAATTAATTCTGCAACCTCTAAATTCCTGGAAACCGTTTGTTCTGTAAGCACCAGGCTGATATGCTTTGAAAGTTCTTCCGAGTTGAAATTTTCAATATTATTTCCTGATATAAAATACTGACCTTTAATTGGTTGAATAATACCGCTTAAAGTTTTTAATAAAGTAGATTTTCCTGAGCCGTTTTCACCGATGATCGCCACCAGTTCTCCTTTTTTAACTTCAATGTCGATTCCAGAAACAATAGCAATTTGATCCTTTCTCTTTTTATAACCAATTTCGAGAGAGTCGGTTTTTAATATGTGCGAAACATTGTTTTCCATCAGAAATTAATTTTTCTTTTCCTGATTAAAAGCCAGATTACCACCGGTGCACCGATGATGGAAGTGATGGCATTAATAGGTAAACTATATTCACTTCCCGGTAGTTGCGCAATCATATCGCAGATCAGCATCAATATCGCTCCGCCAAAAATCACTGCAGGCACCAGCGTTATGTGGTTAGCAGAAGGAATGATTTGCCTGATTAAATGAGGAACGGCCAATCCAATAAACGCAATTGGTCCGGCAAAAGCTGTGATACTCCCCGCAAGCAGACTAGTAGCCAGAATGATCAGAAAACGGTTCTTTTTAATATTGGTTCCTAAGCTACGAGCATAGTTTTCCCCTAACAGCAGGGAATTTAAATGTTTGATACTGAAAATGCTGATAAGAATTCCTAAAAACCAAAAGAGGCTCAGGATAAGTACTTCGTTCCAATCAAGATTTCCAAGGCTTCCATAAGACCAGAAAACATATTGCTGAAGCTGTGAAGCCGAACTGAAATATGAGAGCACACTTACGATCGCAGCTGTAAAGCTCGCAAACATTAAACCTATTATGAGTATGGCCATAGTATCTCTAAGCCGAATTGAAGCAAGGATCACGGCCATTAAAACGAGTAAACTTCCGAGACTGGAAGCAATTACCAGGCTCCATCCATTCAGGAAAATTGTTCCTAATGTTCCACCAAAGAGAGATGCACCCATGAATAAAAATGCAACCCCTAAACTAGCTCCACTGCTTAAACCTAATACATACGGTCCGGCCAGCGGATTCCTGAAAAGTGTTTGCATCAATAAGCCGCTTAAAGCCAGTCCTGAACCTGCGATAATTGCGGTCATTGCTTTCGGCAATCGATAATTGAGAATGATATATCGCCAGGTTTCTTTCTCCACATCCAAACCAAAAAGGGAGGCAAAAACATCGTTCAAAGGAATGTTGACCGATCCTAAGCTAATATTGATTAGCATGGTAAAAAATACCACCGCTACCAAAATGATAATAGGAAGCACATATTTTTTCCTTTCGATCATTCTAGAAGGGGTTTAAAAAATCTTGGCTGGTAATCAGGCAGCAATGACGGATGAAAAATAGCGATCAAATCTTTTAAAACGAGATCTGGTCTTTGTGGACCTAGCTCATAGAATATCACTCCACCCGTTGCGCCGGTCGATAAACTCACACTATAAACCTGTTTGTTCTGAACGGCTTTGAATTGCGAATAATGTGAAGACTGTTCCGATAATTCGGAATACGATTTAAACTGACCGGTGCTTACCCAAAAATCGGCATCCTGGCTTTTTTCCAAAACACTTTCAAATGCCAGGGATAAGCTACCTTCACCTTGAGTATCAGCATAAAGATATTTAGCGTTCGCATCCTGGATAAACTGCGCCTGCCAGGAATTGCCGTACGGCATATACCATTTGTCATTATACATGGAACCACCAATAACTGTAGGCCTTTTTTCAGCAGAACCAGCAAGTTTCCTGGCCTTTAAATAATCGTTTTTAATTTTGGAATATGTCGTTGTGGCTAAAGAATCCTTATTTAGTAAAGCGCCGAAGAATTTGATCCATTCAGCTTTCCCTAGGGGAGTTTTTTCGGTCCAGTCCCCGTTAAAGATCACGGGAATACCTGTTTTCTGAACGGTTTCAAGGCTTTTATTTGACGCATTGATCGCAAAGCCCACAACCACATCGGGATTTAGGTTGATCAAAACTTCGGTGTTCAGGTTTTCATTTTGGCCTATTTCTGAAATTTTTCCGCTATCGATCAATTTCCTGGTTTTTTCCGAAGAAATATAATTGAGTCCGGGAAAACCGATCAGTTTTTCTGAAGAATTGAGTGCTTCCAGCGCCGGGATGTGAGTGGTGGAAGTTACTACCAGATTTTTTACAGGAACCTTTAAACTAGCATCGAAAGTGGATTGATCAGGAATATCATTTTCATTTGTGTATAACAGGTATTTAAAGGAATACTCGGCTTCTGGCCAGGGTGTTTTGACTTCGAGAATTTTATAACCTTCGTAAGATCTAAGCGTAAAACCTTCAGCATCTTCAATCAGGTTTTCGGACTGTTTTGCTTCGCTTTTATCCTTTTCAGCTTTATCCTGACAGGCGATAATTAGAAAGGGCACTATGAAAAAGAGTATTCGCTTCAAAATTAGAATTTGGAGTTCAAAAGTAAGATTATTTAAATTTTTGCCATTACTGTCTCACTGAATTGTTTATTTTCGCATCGAAATTTTGGTTCGGTATCGAATTTCTGTACCGATTAAAAGGGAATCAGGTAAAAGCCTGAGCTGTTCCCGCAACTGTAAGCTAAGCCCGCAAGGGTGGCTGCAAATTCTTCAAAACCACTGACGATCGTTGGGAAGGTTATTTGCAGTACGTGAGCCAGGAGACCTGCCAGATTTAAACTAAAAATCGAAAGACTTTCGGGATAAGAGTCAAAGATTATGAGCAAAAATCTACAGGCACTATTTTTATTTCTTATTTGGGTTGGCTTTGGCTATTCCCAAACTGACAGTATAAGATATCTCAACGAAATCCATTTGGCAGATGTTAAACTGCAAAATAATTCAACCGGCCAGTTTGTTCAGGATATTTCCGGGGAATCTATAGAAAGAGCCGAACCCTTACTTACAGGCTTACTGAAATTTAATTCTCCTTTCTTTTTTCGGGAAAATGGCTACGGAATGGTTTCTTCGGCTTCTGTTAGAGGAACGGGAGCAGCGCAGACGGCTGTTGTCTGGAACGGCATAAATATCAACTCCCAGTTCACAGGCCAAACCGATTTCAATACGGTGAATACCATGGTTTTCGACGAGGTGAGTCTCCGTCCCGGTGGAGGCAGCGTTGTTTACGGAAGTGGAGCCATTGGGGGAACTATCCATTTAAGCAACGATTTTCAATTCAAAGGTAAGACTGAAAACAGCCTGGATATTGGTTATGGTAGTTTTGATACTTATCAGGTTTCCTATCGAGGTGATTTCAGTAACGAACAAACCAATTTAAAAGTTGGGTTTTCCGGTATTTCTTCTGAAAATGATTATCCATATAAAAATTCCCGTTTTAAAAATGAAAATGGTGATTTCTATAATATTTCTTTAAATACCACTATTGCTCATTGGTTAGCTGAAAAACATTTACTGAAATTTTATTCAAATTATTACCAGGGGAGCAGGGCATTTTCAGGAACCGTGACAACTCCATCAAATAGCGAATATTTTGACCGGAATTCCAGGAATTTAATAGAATGGAAATATTTAGAAAATCCCTGGACCAGTAGTTTGAAATTGGCTTATCTAATAGAAAAGTTCCAGTATTTTGAAAACCGGGATAATGATAATTTCACATTTGGGAATGCCAATACAGCTATATTCAAATATGACCTGGGGTATGAGCTAAATTCGGCCAATGAGTTTCACCTTATTGCGGATCAGACGATCATAAAAGGAGAAGGTTCAGGGATAAATACTGCCCATAGAAATACCACCGGCCTGGCCTTTTTATATAATGGTCGCAGTGAAAAGCTGAAGTATGAAGCCAGTTTACGCCAGGAATTCACTTCAAACTTTGAATCTCCGCTGCTTTTCAATTTAGGCGTGTCTTACGGTTTTATAGAAACTTATTCGTTACACCTGAATTTATCCAGAAATTATCGCATCCCAACGTTCAATGATCTTTTCTGGACGTCTGGCGGGAATGAAAATTTAAATCCTGAAAAATCGATACAGGCAGAAATTGGAAATGCATTCAAATTTCAAAAGGGAAGTTTTAGGTTGAATGCTTTTTACATGGATATATCGAATCTTATTCGCTGGATACCTTCTGAAAACGGAATTTGGCAACCCGTCAATACCGCGGAAGTTCGAAATTACGGATTAGAACTATTTGCCGATTGGCAGGAGCAGGTTTTTAAAAATCCGCTACAATTTCAGGCTGGCTATGCCTATACCCGTTCTGAAGATCAGCGGTCTGGTAATCAGTTAATCTATACACCGTTTCATAAGGCCACATTTACAGCCGATTATGAACTGGAAAAATTTCAGTTTTTCTACCAGTCGCTGTATAACGGCGAAATTTTTACTTCTTCAGATAATAATTATTCGCTGCAAGGCTATTATCTGGCAGATATCGGGCTGAAATATCAAATTTCGGCAAAACCGGAAATGCACCTTCAGTTTCAAATTAAAAACCTATTCGATAAAAAATATGAGAGTATGCCTTCGCGGATTATGCCTGGCAGACACTTCAAAACTTTACTAACACTCAATTTTTAACTATGAAAAAGAATCACCTTTTAATTTTACTATTTTCAATTTTAATTCTCAATTCCTGTTCGAAAGATGATGACAGTCCTATTGATATTCCTGAGGAAAACGCGACTTACGAAAGTGGCATCATTGTTTTGAACGAAGGGAATTTTGGTTCGCCAAATGCCAGCGTTAGCTTTATTGGTACCGATGGAACGGTGCAACCATCCATTTTCAAAACCGAAAATGAATTGGATTTGGGAGATACCGCACAATCGATCAAATTGTACGAAGATTTGGCTTTTATTGTGCTGAACGTCTCCAACAAAATTGAGATCGTTAACAGGTATACTTTCAAATCTGTGGCGACTATAGATACCAATTTAAAGAATCCGCGTTATGCGGAAGTAGTCGGTAATTCCGTGTATGTTACCAATTGGGGAGATGCAATGGATAGTGAAGATGATTATGTTGCCGTTTTTAATTTAGAGGATTTTCAATTTGTAAAGTCCATCCCTGTTGAAGAAGGGCCAGAAAAAATACTAGCAAATGGCGATAAGCTTTATGTAGCCTTTCAAGGGGGTTATTCATTCAATCATATCATTTCAGTAATTAATGCTTCCAGCAACTCAGTAGCTATGACAATAGAAGTAGGGGATGTGCCAAATTCTATGGTGATCAACGATGAGTCGTTGTATGTGTTAAACGGCGGTAAACCATCATACGCTGAAACTGAAACTGCTTCCAGTATTTCTAAAATTGACCTAAGTACTGATACTGTTGAAAAAACCTGGAGTATTGATTTGAACGCAGGGCATGCAGCAAATCTATCTGAAAACTCTGGAAGTTTCTATTACTCCATTGCATCTGAAGTATATGAATGGGATGGGGAAGCTGATCTTCCGGTAGCTTCTAGTTTTTCAGTGGAAGAACCAGCAAGTATTTATGGGTTTGATATTTATAATGAAAACTTATATATCTCTTCACCAACTAGTGATTTTACCGGAAATGGAGATGTGTATCAATATGATTTAAGCGGAAATTTATTAAATCAATATTCAGTGGGTATTAATCCTAATGGTGTGTATTTAAATTAAGATTAAAAAAATTATTTAATGAAAAAGCCCCGCATTTGCGGGGCTTTTTATATTCTGAAAATTATCAGATTATTTCTTTTCCAGTTTAGCGCCTAATTTCTGGCCCCCAGTTTCTGGTAATTTGTCAATATACATACGCTGATAGATCGGGCTTCCTGAATTGCTCTCTTTGAATTCACTATACCACATTTCTCTTTCAGGATAATATCTTCTATTACTCTTAATCGCATCTATTGCAGCTGCAAGAAGGGGTTCAGAAGGATCACCTAAAGTTCCAAGATTTGCAATACGCTCTTCTAAAGCAACATCTGGAATCAATCCGTTATAAGGCACCACATTATCCTCGGAATTTACCGATTCATAAACTAATGGCTGAATAGCGTATTTATGATCTGGATTAGCACCATCTCTTCCGAAGTCGTCAGAATCATATAAAGTTACAGAAGCCTGAGATTTACCAACAGTGGTATCTCCAACTTTTACTACATCAATATATGGGCTCAAACCGTTGATCACGAGTTCACTCGCAGAAGCTGTTCCAGAAGAACCAATAACATACAGGTCATTTAGATTCAGACTGTTAATGGCTACATTATCATCTATTTTATCAGTAAAATAGTTGAACAACCTGTCACGATTATTATTTAAGAAATAATTCTGGTATTTCTGGTTCCATTGCTGCTTAGCAAAAACTTCTCCGGTATATTGACCGGTGATCATGCTCGCTAACCTGGTTGCAGAACTCACTCTACCACCACCGTTATATCTAAGGTCTAAGATCAACTTCTGAATTCCCTGCGCTTTAAAATCGGAAAAAACATCGTTTAATTCATCATCGAAATCGGCAACAAAGCTATTGTACATCAAGTAACCAACCTTCATTCCATCAACATCCAGAACTTTAGATAATAGTATTGGGTTTTCTGTTAGCGTCTGGGACATGATCGTCACTTCTTCACCTGTTTCAGAAACAGAATTATCGCTAATAGATGCCAGAGTAAAAGTTATAGAGGAATTTGATAATAGATCACGATAATTGTCTACTGTCAAAGTCGTACCATTGATTTTGGTAAACAGGTCTCCTCTTTGAATATTTTGACCATCGGCATTACTTCCCGGAACAATATATCTCACTACACCAAAGATGTCATTAGATCCTGAAAAACGATATAGCCTGTAATCTACACCGGTAGTTTCAGAAATTCCGCTGAAACTATTTTCCAGTTCGATATAATCATCGGTGATGAAAGAAAAACGATCCTGCGGTGCTACTAAACCATCGTAAAAAAGATCTTCAGGAGAATCCCATGGCTCAAGCCAGTCGTAAAGATCATCTTGCGAATCAAAATAATCATCGGCTAATTCCGGAATATCAGACTTATATAGATAGATTTCGTTCATTCCTTTCCAGACAAAATCTTTAATCTCCAGTTCTAATGTAACTTCTCTTTCGCTCGGCGGAATGACCGGCGGCGTATCATCTTCATCTTCTTTTGAACATGAGCTTAGCATTAAGCTCCCAAAAATGAAGAGCATCAAATAATTAGTTATTTTCATAAAGTAAGTATGTGTTAATAAGGATTAGCAATTTTTTCTAAAATTAGGCACTTTAATACAATTTCAAAATATATTGTAACAAATCTGTTACACATTCGTCGTAAGGGTGAGAAGGTATTACAAACCAACCCAAAATTAATGAAAGAACGCACCTTCCTGAATATTATTAATCCTGTTAAGGATAAAATGTATCGTCTGGCATTACGCTTGCTTACCTCAAAGGAAGCAGCGGAAGACGCTACACAGGAAGTTATTATGAAATTGTGGAGCCGTAAAGAAAAAATCAAGCATTATGCCAATATTGAGGCTTTTGCGATGACGGTGACAAAAAACTACTGTCTGGACCAGTTAAAATCCAAGCAGAACAGTCATTTACGCATCGTTCATCAAAATTATGAAAGTCATCATACGTCGCTTCAAAAGGAGATCGAATTAAATGATGAAATGACCTGGCTTTCTAAAATCGTGAATAATTTGCCCGAACAGCAACGAATGATCTTTCAGCTTAGGGATGTAGAACAGTATGAATATGAAGAAATTGCTGAAATAATGGAAATGAATCAAACAGCGATTCGAGTGGCGCTGTCCAGGGCAAGAAAATCGATAAGGGAAAGCCTGCTTAAAAAACATAGTTATGGAATTGGATAAAATTGAAAAATTGCTGGCGAGATATGATGAAGGAGAAACTTCACTTGCCGAGGAAAAGGAACTGAGAGCTTATTTCAGAAATAATGAAGTATCAGAAGAACTCCAGGCCTATAAATTAATGTTCGCATTTGCAAGGGAACAAAAACAAGAATCTTTTGTGGAAAAGCCTAAAACTTCTTCCAAAAGTAGATATGCATGGACCAGTATTGCGGCTATGTTAATTATCGCTCTGGGAATCTATTTCTTCAATGATTCGGCCAGGACAATTGGTGACAGTAATGTGGCCAGTCTGAGCCAGGAGGAGATGACCCTGGAGCAAACAAAAGAAACCCTGAAAATGGTTTCTGAATTTATGAATGAAGGAACTGCAGACCTTAAATATTTAAAAGAATTTAATA
Organism: Flavobacteriaceae bacterium; assembly: GCA_964220295.1. GTDB lineage: Bacteria > Bacteroidota > Bacteroidia > Flavobacteriales > Flavobacteriaceae > Christiangramia. Next base: position 25,391 of record CAXPUM010000085.1, read on the forward strand.
ACACTAAAAACAAAATCATACAATTAGATTAAAACCAAAAGTTATGAATAGAATAGTAATCACCCTCCTGTTAGCCTTGGCGCCTTTCCTTGTGCAGTCTCAGAATTTTGAGAAATACGAGAATATGAAAGATGTAGATGCCATGGTAATGACCAGTAAGATGTTTAAAATGCTGGCAAAAGTAGACCTTAGTGACAGTGATCCTGAAGCCCAGGAATACATGAAACTTATTGAGAACCTTGATCGAATCCAGATCTATAAGTCTTCCAATCCAGATGTGATGAGCAAAATGGCAACTGATGTTCAGTCATATTTACAAAAAGGTTCCCTGGAAGAGCTGATGCGGGTTAAAGACGACGGGCAAAACATCAAATTTTATTCGGTGCCGGGAAAAAATGATAATTATGTAAAAGAATTGTTCATGTATTTGCAAGGTTCAGATTCAAACAAACCAATGACTGTAATTTTAAGTATTACCGGAGATATTGATCTGTCTCAATTGTCAAAATTAACAGCCGATTTAAAAGTGCCGGGAGCAGAAAAATTAAAAGACGCCAACAAAAAATCATAACATCATGACACTAATCAAAAAACTTTCAATTTTAGCTATTATCCTGATCGTAGCTGCCTGCCAGAATGAGAAATCTATCCAGGAATTTTATGTGGAAAATCAGGAGGATGCAGATTATATGGCTTTAGATGTGCCTACCAGTATGTTCGCTAATTTAGATTCTATGGATGCGGAAAAGCGCAAAACCATGGAATCGATAAAAAAGATCAATGTTTTAGCACTCAGAGCCGATCAGCATCCGGAGAAATTTAAAAAGGAAAAAGCTGAACTGGATGAGATTTTCACCAATGAGAAATATCAGTTACTCATGAAATATGGTGGAGGTAATAGAAAAGCGGCGCTTTATTTTACCGGAAAAGATGACGCCATTGATGAGCTGATTGTTTACGGTTATGATGACTCGAAAGGTCTTGGTGTTGCCAGAGTTTTAGGAGATGATATGAATCCTGCTGAAATCATGGAGATGATGAAATCTTTGAAAAAAGAGGATATCGATGCCGGTGGGCTTGAAGGAATTATCGGAATGATGGGAGGTGATAAAAAAACAATAATCGATACTGTAAAAGTTAATACTTCTGAAGTTGACACCACTGCTGTGGAAATAGACTCAGTTTCAGAATAATTATTTTAATTAGTTGAAAGAAAAAGCCCCGAGATTCGGGGCTTTTTTTAGTTAGATTCCGGTATAGTTCTGCGGACTAATTTTTTTAAGTTCCGATTTTATTTGATCGCTAACATCCAGGCTTTCAATAAAATTTGAAATACTTTCTTTCGTGATCGTTTCATTGGTACGGGTTAAACCTTTTAAAGCTTCATAAGGATTTTTATAACCTTCTCGTCTTAAAATAGTTTGAATAGCTTCAGCCACCACGGCCCAGTTGTTTTCCAGATCGGCATCCAGTTTGGCTTCGTTGAGTAACAGTTTATTTAAACCTTTTAGAGTTGATTTGAAAGCGATGATAGTGTGCCCAATAGGGACGCCAATATTTCTCAATACCGTACTATCGGTTAAATCTCTTTGTAAACGACTAACCGGAAGTTTGGCAGCAAGATGTTCAAAAATTGCGTTGGCGATTCCTAAATTTCCTTCGCTATTTTCAAAATCGATTGGATTGACCTTGTGCGGCATTGCGGAAGAACCAATTTCCCCTTTTTTGATTTTCTGCTTAAAATAATCCATAGAAATATAGGTCCAGATATCGCGATCCAGGTCTAGCAGAATATTATTAATGCGTTTCAGACTATCGAATAATGCAGCCATATGATCGTAATGCTCGATCTGAGTGGTCGGGAAGGAGTGATGTAATCCTAAAATATTTTCTACGAAATTTTTGCCAAATTTTTTCCAATCGGTTTCCGGGAACGCCACTTTATGAGCATTGTAATTCCCTGTGGCACCGCCAAATTTCGCAGCATGAGGAACTTGTATAAGCAATCGCTTTTGTTCCTGCAGGCGCTCTACAAATACATCGATCTCTTTGCCAAGTCGGGTAGGAGAGGCCGGCTGACCATGAGTTCTAGCTAGCAGCGGAATATCTTTCCAGTCCTTAGCCAGTTCTGAAAGTCTTTCTATAATGCTGTCCAGTTCCGGAATATACACTTCTTCGATCGCGTCTTTTAGGCTTAGCGGAACCGCCGTATTGTTGATATCCTGAGAAGTTAATCCAAAGTGAATAAATTCTTTGGAAGTATTCATTCCCAATTTGTCAAATTCCTCTTTCAAAAAATATTCAACCGCCTTTACGTCATGATTCGTCGTTTTTTCGATCTCTTTCACGGCCTGCGCGTCCAGCGAAGTAAAATTCTCATAAAGGTCCCGAAGCTTGGAGAAATTTTCGGAATCTACATCCTGAAGCTGAGGTAATTTTTGCTCGTACAGTGCGATGAAATATTCTACTTCGACTTTAATTCGGTAACGAATTAAGGCCTCCTCGCTGAAGAATTTGGATAACTTTTTAGTTTTGGAATGGTATCTTCCATCTATTGGGGAGATCGCCGAAAGAGGTGTCATTTGGTAGTTTTAAAAATTGAAGTCGTAAAGATACCGCTTCAGGATATTTAAAAAAATTACTCCTGTAAAAACTTAATTATTTAATCACGCACTTTTTAAAACGGAGCTTCAAGTATTTCTTCGGAAGAATTTAGTCAGCTTCTTTCATTAATCGGTTGATCAACTCGGGCACTCCTTTTACAGCCTTTTCCGGAATAATTTCCAATCTGCCTTTTTCTGAAATATTAGGTTTTGGATCTATAAAATATATCGGAATATGTGGAGGTGCGAAATCTACCAGGCTCGCGGCCGGGTAAACCTGCATCGAAGTACCGATAATAATCAAAATATCGGCTTTTTCCGTAATTTCGGCAGCAACCTGGAACATTGGGACGGCTTCCCCAAACCAGACCACGTGCGGTCTCAACTGATAATTGAATTCACAAAAATCGCCTACCTGGATATCTTTTTTCCAATCCAGTACCAGTGCTTCATCAAAAGTACTGCGAGCTTTAAGCAATTCCCCGTGAAGGTGCGTCACCTTGGTGCTGCCGGCACGCTCATGAAGATCATCTATATTTTGGGTTATGATCTCCACCTGAAATTTCTTTTCCACTTCCGCCAAAGCATAATGTGCGGAATTGGGTTTCACTGTTAAAAGCTGTTTCCTACGTTGATTATAAAAATCGAGTACAAGTTTCATGTTATTCTGCCAACCTGCTGGTGAAGCGACTTCCATTACATCATGACCTTCCCAGAGACCATCGGCATCCCTGAAGGTTTTAATGCCGCTTTCCGCACTGATTCCGGCACCTGTAAGAACAACTATTCGTTTCATTTTTATTTAAAAGATAGCCAAAATTGTAAGATATTCTGATGGTTTTCAAAAAGCATTTGTTTGTAGAATTTATAAAAATGGAAATTTTACTGAAAATTGGTTCTTACTTGACGCAACCATTCTGAAAAATTTTCATCTTCAAAGAAGAGTTAATTGCCTAGCCATTTTTTAACTCTCGTTTCAATTCTCAAAAGTATAATTGAGTAATTTTTATTTTGAATTAGAAAAAGCCTGGAATTTTACCGGGCTTTTTTAATTTTACAGTCTATGACGGACCAGCAAATTCTTGACTATTTACAGGAGTATCTTACTCCCAGACGAAGAGGATTATTCGAGAAAGTTCTTAATGAGCGTACCAACTACATCACCGTGGCCACGCAAGACGTTTATCAGTTGCACAATACCAGTGCTGTACTTAGAAGTTGTGAAGTTTTTGGGATCCAGAACTTGCATGTGATCGAGGAGAAACTACCTAAAAGAATTGATAGGGAAATTGCTATGGGAGCTCAGAAATGGGTGGATGTTAGCCGTCATAAAAGTTCAAAAGAATGTCTGGAAAGTCTTAAGGGAAAAGGATATAAGATTGTGGCTACTACGCCTCATGAAAATTCGGTTATGCTGGATGATTTTGATCTTTCTGAACCGGTCGCTTTATTTTTTGGTACAGAACGAGATGGAGTTTCCGAAGAAATTATTGAAGCAGCCGATAGTACCTTAAAAATTCCAATGTTTGGCTTTACCGAAAGTTTAAATATCTCTGTTTCCGCAGCGATTATTTTACAAAATCTTACTCAGAAATTGCGCAGGAATAGCCTTGATTGGCAACTTTCAGAAGAAGAGAAATTTCAATTAAAGCTAGCCTGGACCAAGAAAACGATTAAAAATTCTGATGAAATTTTAAATCGTTTCCTTAATTCGTAATTATTCGTAACTTTTAAAGCCCTTAGCCGCCAACCGATGACATTAGTTTTTTATATAATTATTGCAATTATTACTTTTTTCGCTTTTCTACATGCCTGGGCGAAAAAGGATTACGATGTTAGTCGAACAGTTGTGATCAACAACTCTCGAGAAGATATCTTTAATTTTGTTCGGAAACTTCGAAATCAGCCTCATTGGATTCCCTATTTCAAAAGAGATCCGGATGCTGTAAAGAAATACAAAGGTGAAGATGGCAAACTGGGAGCCAGTTTTTACTGGAAAGGGAATAGTAAAGCCGGTGAGGGGATCCAACGTATTGTAAAGACCAAATATGGTCGTATTCTTGAAACAAAGATCCTTTTTGTGAAACCAATCAAGGTGAATGCGTTAACCTATATAGGCGTTAAGGAAATCGAACCTGAAAAAACGAAAATGGTTTGGGGTGTTCGTGGTCATTTGGGCTTTCCATTGACAATTATTAGCCTGATATATTCTCCGGAAAAAGCGTTAGGTAAAGACTTCGAGCAAGGTTTGAAAAACCTGAAACATATTATGGAAGAAAATAAATAAGTTACTTCTTCAAAACTTTATATTCTTCGTAACAATTACTTATCGCATCCAATATTTGAAGATCATTAGCCGTTTTCATGAAATCCTTTGAGTAATTACAATTATTCAGTATTTCATCGATTTCATTGCGGTTGACCTGCAATAAAGCCATTAGAGTCTCCCTGTCAAACTTATTCCGAAGAAGATTTCTAATATTATCATCTTCTTTCATTTGCCGTAATTTCCGCATTTGTTTCCCGCGATTACTGAAAAGATTGTAAACCAGGTCTGCGGGATTGGATAAGGATCTCAGAGCTTTTGAAACAGCGCCGGGCGATTTGTCGCCGCCTTCATAACCGGTATTTAAACCGGAAATGCTATAGCGGTAATTATCATAAATCGGGATATTCTTCGCATCTATCTCCAAATATCCCGTTAATTTTACTGAATTTACATCTACTTCTTCCAAAGCAAAACCGACTTCGGTCATTTTCACTTTGACATTTCCATACTTCAACCAGTCATTAGTCACTCGAACTCTAATGGATCTGAAGCCAAGATAAGAAAAGTATAAGGTGTCGTTAACAGTTGCCTTCAACCTGAATTCTCCATTTTCATCACTCACTGCCCCCACAACCTGATTCAGGTTAACAATGTGAACGTTCTCGATTGGCTTATCATCAGCCGCGTTCATAATGGTACCGCGAATGGTATCCTGCGCATAAGACGCAACTGAACATATCAGGAAAAATAGAAGTAGGACTCTTTTCATAACAACAGGGCCTAAAAATATAAATTTTGTATAAAAAACAATGCCAAAGTAGGCGTTTTATATACCCTGATTATTTTTTTGCGCGACGTCTTTTAATAGAGTTTTCCACATTCTTGCTTCTTCCGCCGCCTTTTCCTTTTCTTTCACCGCGAGGTTTAAAATTACCTCGGTTATCATCTCTGCGAGGTTTTCTGCCGCCTTTTCGAGATCTGGAAGAATTATCGCTTTTGTCTTTGGTTACTTCAACACTGGCAGTCCTTCCGTTATATTCATAATTGCCAAAAGTGTCCAGAACCAATTTTTCATGTTGCTCATCTGTATTGAAGAAAGAAAAACTTCCTTTTACATCTACTTTATAAACATCATCGCGACCAAGATCCATTTCCTCTTTCAGCAAGTCTTTCAATTTCTTCCAATCCAAGCCATCTTTTGATCCAAGACCAATAAAATACCTTGTGGAACCAACGCTCGCTTCTCTGGAAGAATTTCCGGAAGACTGAACGCTTAAGTCTGGCGCATTTTGATAGTAATTATGGAATCTGGTGAATTCTACCGAAAAGAATTTTTTGATCAGTTCTTCTTTGGAAAAATCGGCTAAACGCTCGTTGATCTCCGGAAGATACTGGTCAATTTCGTGGTTGATCTCGGTGTTCTTAATATCGTTTGCCAAATGGAACAGCTGAATTCTACAAATTTCGTTACCATCAGGCAGCTGCTTTTGTTTGAATTGCTGCTGAATGATCTTTTCGATCATTTTGATCTTTCTGGCTTCACTCTTAGAAATGATGACCATAGAAACACCATTTTTACCTGCTCGACCTGTACGGCCACTTCGGTGAGTATAGGTTTCAATTTCGTCTGGCAATTGGTAGTTGATCACGTGCGTGATGTCATCGACATCAATTCCGCGGGCTGCAACATCAGTCGCAACAAGCATCTGGATCTGTCTGGTTCTAAAACTTTTCATGACCAAATCACGCTGATTCTGACTTAGATCACCATGAAGCGCTGCGGCATTATACCCATCTTCAATTAACTTTTCAGCAATTTTCTGAGTGTCTCTTTTCGTTCTGCAAAAAATAACCGAAAAGATATCAGGATTGGCATCTGCAAGACGCTTTAAAGCTTCATAGCGTAAGCGAGTGTTCACTAAGTAATATTCGTGAGAAACAGTATCTGTACCGGTGTTTTTGGAACCTACGGTAACTTCTGCCGGATTACTCATGAATTTTTTAGCGATTTTTGCTACCTCTTTAGGCATGGTAGCTGAAAATAACCAGGTATTTTTCTCTTTTGGAGTGTGAGATAATATGGCTTTGATATCTTCATAGAAGCCCATGTTCAGCATCTCATCGGCCTCATCGAGAACGCAGTAAGAAATTGCTGAAATATCAGCCAGGTTTCTGCGAATCATATCCTGCATTCTTCCCGGAGTGGCAACGATAATCTGAGAACCACGACTCAATTGTCGGGATTGTTCAGTAATACTGGCACCGCCATAAACGGCTGTAATATTTAGACCTTTTTTATATTTTGAATAAAGGTTCAATTCATTGGTAATCTGTAAGCAAAGTTCACGGGTTGGTGCGATGACCAAACCTTGTGTCTTTTTGCTTTTCAGATCGATTTTTTGAATTAGCGGAAAACCAAAAGCTGCCGTTTTTCCGGTTCCTGTCTGTGCCAGGGAAACCAGATCGGTATCTTTTTCCAATAAAATTGGGATTGATTTTTCCTGTACTTCACTTGGAGATTCGAATCCAAGATCTTCGATAGCCTTAAGCAGATCTGCTTCCAGCCCTAATGTTTGGAATTTGTTCATGTAAAAATAAGTATCCGATTGCTTGTTATGATGTTACATAAGAAGAGAACCGACATACTTAAAAAACCCTAAACTTCTCCGTAACACGTCCTCACCCTGAGGAAATCGGCTGCAAAGATAGCGCTAATTTTCCGATAAATGGTAAGGGGTGAGCTTATTATTGCTCAAGGTGCGCTGCCAGCTGCCTGAAAGCTCTTGCTCGATGACTAATTTTAGATTTTTCTTCAAGTGTCATTTCAGCAAAAGTCAGATCTTTTCCTTGAGGTTCAAAGACCGGATCATAACCAAAACCGCCGGAACCTTTCATCTGGTCAATAATTTTTCCTGAACAAATGCCCGTAAATTCCTGGTAGTCTTCTTTGGTTTTGTAGGCGATCACTGTTTTAAATTTGGCAGAACGATCTGTTTTACTTTCCAATTCATCCATGAGTTTCTTAATGTTGTCTGCAGAATTTTTTTGATCGCCCGCATACCTTGCAGAATAGACGCCCGGAGCGCCATTCAATGCTTCAATTTCCAGCCCAGTGTCATCAGCAAAACAGTCATATCCATAATTTTCAAAAACATACTCCGCTTTAATTCGGGCGTTCCCTTCAATAGTTTCGGCGGTTTCAGCAATATCCTCATGACAGGCGATATCTGTAAGACTGAGTAATTCGATATGCTTAGGAAGAAGATTTTTGATTTCTTTAAATTTATTCTGGTTGTGCGTGGCAAAAACAAGTTTCATCTTATCTATGGTGGTATGGTTCATTTTTTAAAATTGTAAAAGCGCGGTAGATCTGTTCTGTAAAAAACAATCGTACCATCTGGTGGGAAAAGGTCATTTTGGAAAGTGAAATTTTGGAATTTGCCCGTTTATACACTTCTTCGGAAAATCCATAAGGGCCGCCAATAACGAAAACGAGTTGCTTCAGGCCGGTATTCATCCGCTTCTGAAGATATTCTGAAAAATCTTCCGAAGTAAATTGTTTTCCTTTTTCATCCAATAACACCACAAAATCTGAATTTTGCAGTCCATTGAGAATCAATTCCCCTTCCTTCGCTTTTTGCTGATTTTCATCAAGATTCTTGACCTTCTTCAAATCAGGTATGATTTCCGTTTCAAATTTTATATAATGCTGAAGTCTTTTTGCATAAACTGAAATAAGCGATTCCAATTCTTTCTTATCCGTTTTTCCTATGCAGACTAATTTTATCGTCATCCCGTGATTTTACTACAGACTTTACTACATTTACAAAAATAAGCAGAGAAATATGATCTCACCTGAAGAATTCGAAAAAGAAATTGAATTAATTATCAAAAATGCCATCCGCGAGGATGTTGGCTCAGGAGATCATAGTTCATTAGCCTGTATCCCAGAAACGGCCACTGGTAAAGCGAAGTTGCTGGTAAAAGACAATGGTATTCTTGCCGGAGTTGATTTCGCTAAACAGGTTTTTCAATATGTAGACCCAGATCTCAAAATAGAAGTTTTTATTGCCGATGGTGAACCGATAAAACGGGGAGATATCGCTTTTACGGTTGCTGGTAGTTCTCAATCTATTTTAAAGGCAGAAAGACTGGTGCTGAATGCCATGCAGCGAATGAGTGCAATAGCTACCAAGACAGCAGAATTTGTAAAAAAACTGGAAGGAACCAATACTAAAATTTTGGACACCAGGAAAACTACTCCTGGCATTCGAGCTATAGAAAAATGGGCTGTAAAGATTGGAGGAGGGGAAAACCATCGTTTTGCACTGTATGATATGGTCATGCTTAAAGATAATCATATCGATTTTGCAGGAGGGATCACAAAAGCAATCAATAAAACCAAGGCTTATTTACAGCAAAATGATCTGGACCTTAAAATTATCGTGGAAGCCAGGAATATGGATGAGATCAGAGAAATATTGGAATCTGATGGCATTTATAGGATTCTGATTGATAATTTCAATTTTGAGGAAACTAAAAAGGCAGTAGAATTAATAGGTGATAAATGTTTAACTGAATCTAGTGGTGGAATCACCCTGGAAACCGCAAGAACTTATGCCGAATGTGGTGTAGATTATATTTCGAGTGGAGCACTTACTCATTCTGTTTACAATCTAGATCTAAGTCTAAAAGCCGTGTAACATGGCTGTTCAGGAAAAATTTCAGTCCAGGATACAGCGTATTTCCAATTGGTGGGAACGCAAAACCAATAAAATTATCCTGCCAGGGCTGGAAGGACTTTCATTATGGGATCTCTGGGTAATTTACACTGGAGGTATTATTAAAGGTACTTTTTCTACCCGTGCCAGTTCCATAGCATTCAGTTTTCTTATGGCAATTTTTCCTTTTATGCTCTTTGTTTTTAACCTGGTTCCTTACATAGATTTTATAGATGATTTCAAAATAAAGTTTTTACTTTTTATAGATAGCTTATTACCTCCAGAAACCAGTGATTTCATAGGGCCTACTTTTGAAGATATTGCAACCAATCCGAGAGGTGGATTGCTATCATTTTCATTCATACTTTCTATTTTCTTAATGTCAAATGGAGTGAATGCAATATTTACAGGTTTTGAATTCAGTTACCATACCCAGGATAATAGGTCGATAATACGGCAGTATTTTGTAGCAGTTGGAGTATCAATTATCATGGCACTGTTGTTGCTTATTTCAGTAATAGTAGCAATTTATCTCACATATGCTATTGATGATTTAAATGGAATTGGATTAAACAATGGAATCGTTTCAGGTCTTACAAATTTTGTGGCATTTACGGTTTTAATTTATACAGCAGTGGCGATTTTATATTATACGGGGACAAGAGAAGCAAGGCAGGCTCGATTTTTTTCGGTCGGAGCATTATTTACAACCATATTGATCATGCTCACGACCTATTTTTTCAGTCTTTACATAACCAACTTTTCTAGCTATAATGAATTGTATGGCTCATTAGGAGCATTGCTAATATTAATGTTTTATATATGGCTGAATTCCAACATCTTACTTTTAGGGTTCGAATTAAATGCCTCTCTGATAAAACTGAAGAAAAAATTTAAATAACTTAGAAGAACTAAAACTAAATGAACGATGAAAAAAGTACTTATTTTATTTGCTGCAATTCTCAGCTTTAACCTGGGATCAGCGCAAACCAAAGTCGCAGGTATAACGCTGCCGAATTCTGAAAATTTCCAGGGTAAGACCTTAACGCTTAATGGAGCAGGAGTTCGGGAAAAATTATGGATCGATTTGTATGCCGGTGGCTTATATCTAACCAAAAAATCTTCAGATGCCGTAGCTATTGCTGCTGCAGATGAAGCAATGGCAATTAAACTACATATCGTCTCTAAATTGATCTCTAGTGATAAAATGATCGATGCGGTGAATGAAGGATTTGAAAATTCCATGAACGGAAATACAGCTCCTTTAAAAACAAAAATTGAAAAATTCCGAAGCTTCTTTATGGATGAGATCAAGAAAAATGACGTTTTTGATCTGGTCTATATACCTGGAAAAGGTGTGGTAGTTTATAAGAACGACCAGACTCTTGGAACAGTAGAAGGTCTGGACTTCAAAAAAGCTTTATTCGGAATTTGGCTTGCTAAAAAACCGGCTGATGATGACCTTAAAGAAGCTATGCTAGGGAAATAATATGAAGCGAATTTTAGCAACATTTTTGATCCTTTTTAGCTTTCTATCAGTTTCAGCACAAACGGTTACTGGTAAATGGAAGAATTTCAATAGTGACGGAGAGGTTAATTCTATTATAGAAGTATATAAAGAGGATGGAAAGATCTACGGAAAAGTAGACAGGATATTGAAAGAAGAAAACCGAGATCGTGTTTGTACGAAGTGCGATGGAGACTTAAAAGATCAGCCTATTGAAGGCATGGTTTTAATGGAAGGATTGGAGAAGGACGGAGATGAATATTCCGGGGGAACAATAGTGGATCCTAAAACCGGGAAAGAATATCGGTGTAAGATCTGGTTGGATGAAAACGACCCTAATAAGCTGAATGTTCGCGGATACCTTGCCGTATTTTATAAAACGAAAGTCTGGGAACGAGCAGATTAGTTCCCTGCTATTTGAAACTGCTTCTAAAATTTTAAATTTACAGTTGAAAAACTGCCTTAAGATTTTAGGAGCAGTTTTTATTTTAACCAATCTTGAATGGCCTATTTTGCAGACATTATACTTCCGCTACCCTTAGATAAGCGCTTTACTTATAGTCTTACAGATGATGAGGCGAATTTTGTGAGAGAAGGCATGCGGCTGGCAGTACAGTTTGGTAAGAACAGGATTTACACCGGGATCGCTGCCGAGATTCATGAAAATCCTCCCCAGGTTTATGAAGCAAAACCCATTCATCAAATTCTAGATGAGAAGCCGCTGGTAACTTTGCAGCAGTTAAAATTCTGGAAATGGATCGCCCATTATTATTTATGTGCTGAAGGAGAAGTCATGAGAGCTGCTTTACCGGGTGCTTTTTTACTGGAAAGTGAGAGTATTGTAAAGCTTCGTAAAGACTTTGATTATCCTGAGGAAAAGCTCAACGATGATGAATTTCTGGTTGTTGAAGCTTTACAGAGGCAATCGTCCATGAAAATCCAGGAAATTCAGGATCTGTTAGATAAGAAAAAAGTGCTGCCCGTTATCAATCTTTTGACCGAAAAAGGGATTGTAGAATTAAATCAGGAAATCTACGAGCAGTTCAAACCTAAAAAAACGAGATTTGTAAAATTAAATCCTGCTTTCGAGGGAGAAGGGGAAATGCATCTTCTTTTGGATGAACTGGAGAAAGCCCCGAAACAAAGAGAAATTCTACTTACTTACTTTTCTCTTACGGCTTCGAGCAAAAAACCGCTTAAGGCAAAGGTGCTATTACGAAAAGCCGATGCTTCTTCGGCAATTCTAAAAAGCCTTATAAAAAAAGAGATTTTCCAGGAATATTACGAGGAAACTGATCGTGTTGGTTTTCAAGGCGAGATTCGATCTAGTGATATCAAATTCAATAAATATCAGCAGGAAGCATTTAATACTATAAAAGAGCAATTTTCCGAAGACCAGGTGTGTCTTTTACACGGTGTCACTTCTTCAGGAAAAACCGAAATTTATATTAAGCTCATTGAACAAGTCGTCAATAAAGGGAAACAGGCACTTTACCTTTTGCCGGAAATAGCGCTGACCACCCAGCTCATCAAAAGACTTCAGAATTATTTTGGCGAGAAGGTTCTGGTTTATCATAGTCGGTATACTTTAAATGAGCGGGTAGAGGTTTATCGACATGTGCTTCAGAATTCGGAAAAAGGAAAAATTGTAATAGGAGCGAGGTCTTGTATTTTTTTACCTTTTCAGGATTTGGGACTTATAGTAGTAGATGAAGAACATGAATCAACTTTTAAGCAATTCGATCCCGCACCACGTTACAACGCCAGGGATGCAGCAGTTGTCCTTGCCAATCAGTTCAAAGCCAATATTCTTCTTGGCTCTGCGACCCCATCTTTAGAATCTTATTTCAATGCGGAACATAATAAATATGCTTTTGTTGAATTGAACAGGAGGTATGGAGATGTTTTAATGCCTGAAATTGAAGTGGTAGATATTAAAACCGCTCACCGCAAGAAAAAAATGACCGGACATTTTTCTGAAAGGTTAATCGCAGAAATTCGTGAAAGTCTGAAGGAAGAAGAACAGGTTATTCTATTTCAGAACAGACGCGGATTTTCACCAATTCTGGAGTGCAATACCTGCGGTCATTCTCCGCAATGTCCAAATTGTGATGTGAGTTTGACCTATCACAGCCATAATAACCAATTGCGATGTCATTATTGCGGATATCATATGGCCATGCAACAAAAATGTATAGCTTGTGGGAGCGATGAGATCACTACAAAGGGTTTTGGAACGGAACAGGTAGAAACTGAACTGAACGCTATTTTTCCAGATGCCAGAATAGCACGTATGGACCAGGACACCACCAGAGGCAAGCATTCTTACGAAAAGATAATCACCGCTTTTGAAAATTTCGAAACCGATATTCTTGTAGGAACACAAATGCTTACAAAAGGTTTGGACTTTAGGCGTGTGAACCTCGTAGGTATCATGAATGCAGACAATCTCCTGAATTTCCCTGATTTTAGAGCGCATGAGAGGAGTTTTCAATTAATGCAGCAAGTTGCCGGGAGATCCGGAAGGACAAAAAAACGCGGAAAGGTTCTCGTACAAACTTATAATCCTTATCACCGAATTATCCAGCAGGTTTCTACGGGAAATTACCAGGAGATGTATAAGGAACAGCTGGAAGATCGGTATCAATATCAGTATCCGCCATATTTCAGATTGATACGGTTGACTCTAAAAAGCCGTGACTTCACAAAAACAAATGAGGCTGCTACCTGGCTTGCGACCGCATTAGAAAATGTTTTTGATCGCTATGTTCTGGGGCCGGAGTTTCCACCTGTGGCTCGTATCAGGAACGAGTATTACAAAAATATTCTGCTGAAAATTCCGCAGAAACAATCATTAGGAAAAACAAAGGCGATGATTTATAAAATCATGGACAGTTTTCGGGCGATAGGAGCATTCCGATCGGTGAGAGTGATCATTAATGTTGATCCACAATAAAAAAAGCCACCTCAAAAGAAATGGCTTTTCAAATTATATAATTGAACTTTCTTAGGATTCTTCCTGTATAGCGCTTAGAGCTTCAACGAGATTGCTTTTCTTATGTCGGCTAAGCGGTAATTTCTCTTTTTCAATCTCGATCGTTTTACTATTATATCTTTCAATTTTATCAAGATTTACGATATAAGATTTATGAGTTCTTAAAAAACGGTCACTTGGCAGCTGCTCTTCAAAAGATTTCATAGTAGCCAGTACGACGAAATTATCTTTTTCGGTCACAAACTTCACATAATCCCCAAGTGCCTGTATATACTTCAATTTACTCAGAAATACTTTTCTGTTCTTAAGATTACTTTTTACGAATATAAAGTCATCATCTTCCGGTACCGGAGTTTGATGTTTTAGTTTAAAAAGATTGACAGCTTTATTGACCGCGTTATTAAATCTCTCTTTGGTTACCGGCTTGTGAATGTAATCCACCGCATCATAATCGAAGGCTTTAAAAGCATATTTCGTTTTACCGGTTACGAATACAATTTGAGGTTTATTAGGTAAATTGTCCAATAGCTCAAATCCTGAAAGGATTGGCATTTCTATATCAAGAAAGATCAGATCTGTTTCGGTATCTAAAAGCCCGTTTTTAGTTTCTATTGCGTTATTATATTCGGCTACAAGCTTCAAATTTGGGTGATCTTTGATCAGCTTCACTATTGATAGTCTCTGGAGGCTCGAATCGTCTACAACGGCGCACTTGAGTAATACTTCTTCCACGGTCTATTCAGGTTAGAGTAACAATATTACTCATTAATAAATTAAAATACAAGGTAAAATGAGTTTTCACCGATAAAAATAGTTTTTTATCCTACTGTATAAGCTTTGAAAATAGAAATAATAGTTCTATTTTTGCACCCGATTTAATTTAAAGTAATCTTTTATGAACAATTATGAAACTGTTTTCATCTTGAATCCCGTTTTATCTGATGAGCAGATAAAGGAGACAGTTAAGAAATACGAAGATTTTCTTGTTTCGAGAGGGGCCGAGATGGTAGCTAAAGAAGATTGGGGGCTTAGAAAACTAGCCTATGCAATCCAACACAAGAAAAGTGGTTTTTATCACTTATTCGAATTTAAGGCTCCAGGTGAAGTTATTGAGCCTCTAGAACTTGAATTCAGAAGAGACGAGCGTATGATGCGTTACCTAACTGTGAAGTTAGACAAGCATGCGATCGCCTGGGCTGAAAAAAGAAGAAAACGTAACAAGGAAAAAGCGTAAGTCATGGCAACATCTATTGAACAACAGGCAAAAGGAAAAAAGGACGGAGAGATCAGGTATCTAACTCCTCTTAATATAGAAACTACTAAGGCTAAGAAATACTGCCGTTTCAAAAGATCAGGTATTAAGTATGTAGATTACAAAGACCCAGATTTTTTAATGGGGTTTGTAAACGAGCAAGGAAAATTACTTCCTCGCAGACTTACTGGTACTTCTTTGAAATTCCAGAGAAAAGTGGCTACAGCTGTTAAACGAGCTCGTCACTTAGCATTAATGCCTTACGTAGGTGATTTATTAAAATAAAAACAGGCAGTTATGGACGTAATACTTAAACAAGACGTAGATAATTTAGGCTTTAAAGACGATGTGGTATCTGTGAAGAACGGATATGGTCGTAACTACCTGATCCCTCAGGGATATGCTGAGCTTGCAACTCCTTCAGCCAGAAAAGTGCTACAGGAGACTTTGAAGCAAAGAGCTTATAAAGAGCAAAAGCATATCGATGAAGCTAAAAAACAGGCTGAGAAATTAAACGGCCTTGATATTAAACTTACTGCTAAAGCTGGTGCAGGAGATAAACTTTTTGGTTCTATTACCAATGGTGATCTTGCTGATGCACTTGCAAAAGAAGGAGTGGAGATCGATAAAAAATATATTAACATCGCAGGTGGTAACATTAAGCGTTTAGGGCAGTATGATGCTACTTTACGTTTTCACCGCGAAGTGGTTAGCAACTTTAGTTTTGATGTTGTAGCCGAAGCTTAATATTCATTACTCATAACAGGAAAGCCTGCTCATTATGTGAGTAGGCTTTACTTTTTATATTGAATTGTTATGAAATATTCTAGACTTACTAAGGAGCAATTTGAAGAAATGCATCAGGAATTCATTAATTTCCTAGCAACACAGTCCATTACTGCAGACGAATGGCAAAAAATTAAAACTGAAAAGCCCGATGTAGCCGAACAGGAACTTGATATTTTCAGCGATCTCATTTGGGAAGGAGTACTGAACAAAGTGGAATATCTCGAGCACATTTCCTCACAGCAAATGTTCCTATTTCATATTTCTGAAGTAACCATTAACCTTATTGCAATCAAAATAGATGTTGAAGGTATTGATATCACCACCCAAAATGGATACGGCTGGCTGCAACAGAACTTAATGGATGATAACGTAACGATTTATACCTCTACGAAAGCGCTAACAGATGATCGTAATAAAGATATTTTTGCTTTGATCAAGCAGGGCGCTAATATCACGAAAGGTAATTTATATAGTTACATGCAGGAAGTAGTGCAGGAATAACTATTCGTATCTCAACGATTCAATAGGATCCTGTCTGGATGCTTTTAGTGCAGGATAACTACCGGCAAGTATCGCCACGATAACGGTAATTGCCGTTGCCCAGAACATTGCCATCCAGGGTGTGGTGAACTTAAAGTCTAAGGCCGTAGAAACTGCGAAACCAATTCCGATTCCTAAGAGTATTCCCAGCAATCCACCCATCTGACCTATAACCAGCGTTTCCAGGAAAAATTGAGTAGCGATCGTATTTTTCTTGGCACCTAAAGCCTTACGAACGCCAATTTCACGAGTTCTCTCGGTAACAGTTACCAGCATGATATTCATCAATGCGATAGAGGAACCAAAAATGGTGATGATGGAAATGATCCAGGCAGCCACGTTTAAGGCACTCGTAATACTTAAAATTCGGTTGATCAGGTCATCACTTCTTTCAAGACCAAAATTGTTGTCTTCCACAGGACTTAATCCGCGTATATTTCTGAAAGTAATGATGGCTTCGTCCATTGCCTCATCCAGCAATTCCTTGTTCGTCACGCGTACGCTCAGATTGTAATTGATATTTGGCTGGGAAAAGATGGAACGTGCATGTTGAATGGGAATAAATACTCTTAAATCCTGGTTATTTCCGAAGGTACTTCCTTTAGATTCCAGCATCCCGATGATTTTAAACTTTGCCCCCCGAACACTAATGGTCTTATTAATTGGGTCCATTCCTTTGAAAAGGCCGTCCTTAAAATCAGATCCTACAATGGCCACGTTATTATTGTTCCGAATATCAAAATAATTGAATTGTCTTCCGCTTTCCACGTTTAAACCGGAATTGTTCAGGTAAAATTCGTTCACGCCCAATACCTGGATCTCAGGATCGGTCTTCTCATTTTCATATTTTACCTCCGCAGTAGCCGTTCCGGTAAAGGAAATAGCAGTTTCGGTATAGGGATATTGAAATTTATCTTCGAATTCTCGTACTTCTTTATATGAAATTACAGGATTTACCTTCCGGTCTTCATTATTTCCGAAGCTTTGTGAACGAAAATCGTAACGCTGAATATTAAAGGTGTTC
The DNA here is from genome assembly GCA_964220295.1 of Flavobacteriaceae bacterium. Taxonomy (GTDB): domain Bacteria; phylum Bacteroidota; class Bacteroidia; order Flavobacteriales; family Flavobacteriaceae; genus Christiangramia. The sequence continues at coordinate 43,091 of CAXPUM010000085.1, forward strand.
GCACCCATTGAAGCAAAATCCTTACTGATCGTATTTTCAAGCGCAGAAACAGCACTCAAAATTCCAACCAGGGCAGTAATACCAATGGCGATGATCAGAACGGTAAGTATGGTTCGGAGCGATTGATTTCGAATAGAACTCAGCGCAATCCTGATATTTTCCCTTAGCAGTGAAAACATATTTCGAATTTGATGTTACCGGTTAGACTATAAAAGTAGCAGAATGTTACTTAAAATTTCAATTTTGTTTGGGTTCGCCTAAAATTTAAGATATTTGCAAACCTGAATAACGATGTAACAAACTCATGGCGCAAAAACCATCTATCCCTAAAGGAACCCGCGATTTTTCTCCTGCTGAAGTAGTAAAACGCGATTATATTTTTGATACGATCAGAACAGAATTTAAACGATTTGGATTTCAACCAATTGAAACTCCAAGTTTTGAAAATTCTTCAACTCTTATGGGGAAATATGGCGATGAAGGTGATCGCCTGATTTTTAAGATTTTAAATTCGGGAGATTTTCTTCGGAAGGCAGATAAGAAGGCTTTAGCCAAAGAAGATGCAACGAAACTGGCAGCTTCCATCAGTGAAAAAGCACTTCGTTATGATCTCACCGTTCCGTTTGCACGTTATGTGGTTCAGCATCAGAATGAGATCGAGTTTCCATTTAAGCGCTATCAGATTCAGCCGGTTTGGAGAGCTGACAGGCCTCAGAAAGGTCGATTCAGAGAATTCTTCCAGTGTGATGCTGATGTAGTTGGGAGCAATAGTCTTTGGCAGGAAGTAGAATTTGTACAATTATATGACTCGGTTTTTTCGGCGTTGAAGCTGGAAGGAGTGACGATCAAGATCAATAATAGAAAAGTACTTTCTGGTTTTGCTGAAGTTATTGGCGAATCTGATAAACTGATCGATTTCACCGTGGCGCTGGATAAGCTCGATAAAATAGGCGAGGAGGGAGTCAAAAAAGAAATGCGTGAAAAAGGTATTTCTGAAGATGCTATTGGTAAAATTGAGCCCATCTTCAAACTGCAGGGCGATTTTTCAGAAAAACTGGAAGGTATTAAAAGCATACTCTCTTCTTCAGAAATGGGTAGAAAAGGAATTTCAGAACTGGAATTTATTCAGAATGCGATCGAACAAATGCCTTTAAAAACGGCCAAGTTAGATCTGGATGTCACATTAGCCCGAGGTCTGAATTATTACACTGGAGCAATTTACGAAGTAGCTGCTCCTGAAGGTGTGAAAATGGGATCTATCGGTGGTGGTGGACGTTATGATGACCTTACCGGAATTTTCGGCTTAAAGAATATGAGCGGGATTGGTATTTCTTTCGGTTTGGACAGAATTTACCTGGTGCTCGAAGAATTAAATCTTTTTCCAGAAACAGTTACCCAGAACACGAAAGTTCTATTTTTAAATTTTGGAGAAAAGGAAGCTTTTTATGCGATGAAAGCAGTGCGTAAATTACGTTCAGAAAAAATTATTGCAGAATTGTATCCTGATGAAGGTAAAATGGGAAAACAAATGAAATATGCCGATAAACGGGATATTCCATTTGTTGTACTAGCTGGTGATGAAGAAATGTCTGAGGAAAAATTTACCCTGAAACATATGAAATCTGGTGAACAGGCGGTTCTAGATTTCGAAGAACTAAAAGTTAAGCTGCAGTAGATTCTTTAGAACTTGCTTCAGTAAGTTGTCTCATAGATTCATCATCCAGTTTAAAATCTATTGCCTCGCTGAACGCCTGCAGATGATCTAATTTCGTTGCACTGGCAATAGGAGCAGTGATTCCAGGGCGTTGCATGATCCATCTTAAGGCGACAGCTGCTTCAGATACGTTGTAATGTTCTGCCACTTCTTCTAAAGTTTTTAATACTTTTTTTCCGCGATCATCAAAATAATCTTTTAAAAAAGGTTCTCTTCCGGTCCCTTTTATATCTTTTTCTGAAGAATATTTTCCGGTAAGAAATCCGCTGGCCAGAGAAAAATAACTGGTCACCGCCAGGTTATAGTTCTCACAGATTTTCTGGATATCTCCTTCAAATTTATCGCGTTCCATCAAACTGTATTCCGGTTGAAAAACCTGGTATTTCGGGAAACCTTCATTTTCAGCTGCTTTAATAGAAGCGATCAATCTTTGAGATGATAGATTGGATGCCCCGATATAACGAACTTTTCCTTGTTTGATTAGTTTTTGATAAGCTCCTAAGGTTTCTTCCACAGGAGTCTTATCGTCGTCCCAATGTGTAAAGTAAAGGTCAATATGATCGGTCTGCAGTCTTTTTAGCGAATCTTCCACCGCTTTCATGATATGTTTTTCAGAAATATCTTTTTCACCGCCCTGCGTCATGCTGGAGCCAACTTTGGTCGTTACGGTGATCTTATCCCTATTACCACGATCTTTCATATACTCACCAATGATCGTTTCAGACTCACCACCTGAGTTACCATCTGCCCAGCGAGAATAGACATCAGCGCTATCAATCATATTGAATCCCAGATCGAGCAATTTGTCCATTAACTTAAAAGATCTTTTTTTATCTGCCGTCCAGCCAAATACATTTCCTCCGAAAACGATTGGTGGAATTTTTAAATCGGTTTCTCCTGCTTTCTTATAATCCATAATTTTTATTTTGAAGTTAGGAAAAGCAATTAGTAGACTCATAGCTTTTAGGTTTTTTTAACCGAATTGAGCCGTGATTGGTTAAAGACCTTAAAAAGAAGTAATAAAGTTTGGTTAATTGACCGGTCGAAATGCCTGCAATTCTTGTCATTCCCTCTGCTTCTGAGTAAATTATAGAATATCAAACCAAAAACACGATTATGAAAAAGCTAATACCATTACTGTTTATTTTTTTCGGAATAACTTCTTATGCACAAAATAAAGCCGCAGATCAATTTAAATTAAAACCAGAAGGTTTTCAGGATGAAGTGGTAAAAAAATATGACGGAGCTGATACGGAAGATCTGTATAGGGCCGTAAAATTATGGGCCAATGCGGCTATAGACAATTCAGAGACTGCTGTAGTAAAAGATATTAATGAAGAACTTTTACAGTATCGAATTTTTGCACCACAGTTATTTTCTATTGAAGATGACGGGTCAAAATATACCTGGGATGCAATGTTTAATTTTACAGTTAGATTTGAAGGGGATATCGCGAAATATAAAATCGTCATCGTAGAAATAAGCAGTAAAGACGCTCCTACATTTGCCTTACGCGGCGGATTGAAAACCTGGGCGTTTTTTGCTCTAAACAATGAACCTTACGAGTTGACTACGCCTGCCAGAAAAACCACTGAAGATTTTGCCAATAATTTAGTTGAAAGCATTAACAAAGTAATAGAAACGAATATTTCTAAATAGCAATTCAGCCACCTGGGAACTAAAAAATTTTTGAAAACATATTTAATTAAAATTTCTTCATAAAAAATAGTGTAGTATATTTTTCATAATGACAGGGTTAATTTTAATTTTTTGATTAAATCCGTAACATATTGATATTAAAATAGTCGTATAATTTGATGACTAAACTTAAACTATCAATTCTTATGAAAAAAACTATGATGCTGCTCGCATTGTTGACCACGATCTTTTCTGGGTCCGCTCAAAATGACGATGCAGCAAAAAATCAGTTCCATGTTCCGGTTGAGTATTACAAGCTGGATAACGGATTAAAAGTGATTCTTTCGCAGGACAAGACTTCACCAACTGTAATTGTCGCAACTTATTACAACATCGGTTTCCGAATCGAGCCAAGAGACCGCACCGGTTTCGCTCACTTATTCGAACATATGATGTTTCAGGGTTCTCAGAATCTCGGGAAAATGGAATTTATTAAACTGGTCCAGGAAAATGGCGGAGTTTTAAACGGTTCCACCAGGTTCGATTTTACAAATTATTTTGAGATCGTCCCCGCTAATAAACTGGAAACCATGCTTTGGGCAGAAGCCGACAGAATGAAAGGTTTGGATATAACCCAGGCGAATCTTACCAATCAACAGGGCGTAGTTAAAAATGAAGTAAAAGTGAATGTGCTCAATCAGCCGTACGGTGGTTTTCCGTGGCTAGATATGCCGCAATATGCAAATACCAACTGGTACAATGCTCATAATTTTTACGGAGATTTGAAAGATCTGGACGCGGCAAACCTGGAAGATGTAGAAAGTTTTTTCAATACGTATTACGCTCCAAATAATGCAGCGTTAGCCGTTGTCGGAGATTTTGAAGTAGAAGAAGCCAAAAAATGGATTGAAGAATATTTTGGAGAAATACCTTCTGCTGATGTTCCGCCAATTCCGGACATTTCAGAGCCAAAACAGGAAGAAGAAAAGTCTTTTGTAAAAAATGATTCTCTGGCGAACAAACCGGCAATAGCAATCGCTTACAATATGCCAAAGCGAAATACACCTGAATATTATGCAATGGGTTTGCTTGACCAAATTTTAATAGAAGGTGATAACGCATTGCTTCAAAAAAAGTTGGTAGATGATCTGGGATATACATCAAACGTTTCAGGCGGCATCAACTATTTAGGGAATATGTTCAACTATAATGGGCCAATGCAAATGATGTTTGATCTAACCTATGATAATGAAACTTCAAAAGATCAAATTTTGAATGCCGTAGATGAAGTCATTATCGGTTTGTCTAATGGTGTTACCCAGGAAATGCTGGACAATGCCATGGTTAAAATGCGTTCATCCTTATACGATAATTTAGGTAGTACTTTCGGATTAGGACGAGCTGATCTGCTAAGTAGCTTTGCCTTGTTTGATGATGACCCGGCAAGGATCAATGATCTGGAATCTGAATTCAAAAAAATTACTCCGGAAATCATGAATAAAACCATTTCAGAATATCTTCGGAAAACCAACCGGACTATTCTTACCGTGAATCCTCTACTTGCGAATAACGAAAAAACGAAATAATGAAAAAGTTCCTATATCTATTTGTAATAGCTACAATAATAGCATTGCCGTTACAAGCTCAAAAGCAAACACCGCCAAAAGGAGGTGAGCCAAAAGGTTTTACGCTACCTGAAAAAGAAGTGATAAATTACGATAACGGCCTTAAACTGGTTTTAGTTCCTTATGGTAGTCTGCCAAAAGCAACTATCAATATTACCCTTAAAACAGGGAATATTAATGAAAAGGCCGATGAAGTATGGGTTTCTGACCTGTTGGCCGATTTGATGGAGGAAGGTACCACCAAAGGTTATTCGGTAAAAGACCGTTTAGCCGGAATGGGCGGTAATCTCAATGTTGGGGTTGGCACTCATACAACTACGTTAAGCTCGAGCGTGTTATCTGAATTTGCTCCTGATGCACTAGAAGTATTGACAGATATTCTGGTAGATCCAAAATTGCCGCAGAGTGAACTGTATCGTTTAAAAAACAACATGAAGCGTAACCTAACAGTGGCACTCTCCAGACCTGGAGCTCAGGCAAGAAAAGAATTTTTTGCTGAGATGTATCCAGATCATCCGTACGGAAGATTATATCCAACTGCTGAAATGGTCGATTCTTATACTCTGGATGATGTTAAGTCTTTTTATAATGACAATTTTGGTGCTAAGCGTACCACTGTATATGTAGTAGGTAAGTTTGATGCTTCAGCAGTAAAAAATATGGTGGAACAACAGTTAGGCAGCTGGCAAGAAGGACCGGAAACTAATTATCCTGTTGCTGAAGCACAATCTAACAGTAAAACTAAAATCCTGGACCGTCCGGGAGCACCTCAATCAACCATTTACTATGGATTACCGGTAGCTGATCCTTCAAGCGATGATTATATTCCGCTTGATATCATGAACTCACTTTTGGGAGGCTCATTTGGTTCCCGTATTACCAGCAATATTCGTGAGGATAAAGGCTATACGTATTCGCCAAGCAGTGCATTGTATGCGAATCACAAATCAGGTTTATGGTATGAATCTGCTGATGTAACAACTGAGCATACAGGTGCATCGATAGATGAGATCAATAAGGAGATCGTAAGGCTGAGAAATGAAGCTCCTACTAAAGAGGAACTTCAGGGAATACAGAATTATGAGTCAGGGATTTACGTCCTTCAAAATTCGACTCCGGGTGGAATTATTAGTCAGTTAAATTTCTTAGATATTCATGATCTTCCTGAATCTTTTTTAGTTGATAAAGTAAAAAATATCAACGCGGTTACTCCGGAAGATATTCAGAAAATGGCCAAAAAATATATTGATCCTGAAAAAATGACTTTAATTGTTGTTGGTGATAAGCAAGTGATCAAAGACCAGGTAAAGGAAACCATGGATCAACCAGAAGAAATGCAGAAGCAATAAAAGCTTTTCAGCTAAAGTAAAAAGCCACCATTTACGGTGGCTTTTTTATTATTGATTTGATGCTTTCGGTTCTTTTTTTAAGGAAAAAAATATAGAACCTCCCAGCACCAGCGCTATAAAAACCAGTGAAATCCAAATTGGAATTTCGTAAAGATCGCTGATCAAAAATTTTAGGCCAACGAAAGCTAAAATGATCGCCAGGCCTTCATTTAAATAAATAAACCGGTCTTTCATATCGGCCAGTAAAAAGTAAAGCGCTCGCAATCCTAAAATGGCGAAAGCATTAGAACTGATCACGATAAATTGTTCTTTTGTTACTGCCAGGATTGCCGGAATACTGTCTAAGGCAAAAATTATATCGGTAAGTTCAACAATGATTAAAACTACCAGAAGCGGGGTGGCCAGTCTTTTTCCGTTTTCCTTAACGATAAATTGATCTTCCCGATAATCGGTAGTTTGCGGAATTACCTTTTTCGCCCATCTGAATATTTTATTTTCTTCAGGATTTGTTTCAGAAATATTACTGCGGAACATTTTATAAGCGGTATACAAGAGAAATACACCAAAAACATAAATGATCCAGTGCACATTTTCAATTAAAGCGATACCACCAAGAATAAATATCACACGCAGGATAAAGGCTCCAAAAATACCCCAGAACAACACTTTATGCTGATATTCTTTCGGAACTTTGAAATAGGTAAATAAGACGGCCCAAAGAAAAACATTATCCATAGACAGTGATTTCTCAATCAAATAGCCGGTAATATATTCTCCCGCCGCACCTGCACCTTGCCACCAATAAATAACTCCCGTGAAGGCAACTCCGAGACTGATCCACCCGGCGCTATACCATGCCGCCTCTTTGGTATTAATTTTATGAGGCTTGCGCATCACCAGTTTGAGATCTACAATAAGCAGTAAAACGATAAATGCCGCAAAGGCAATCCAAACCCAGCTTGCTATTTCAGTATGATTGGTAGATTGGATGGCAAGAGGGAAAAAGTTCACGGAGCTTCAGCATTAATTTCTAACAAATAAAATCCTTTCAAAACGATTAATATCATTGTTTAGAATAACTATAACAAATTATTCCAGATGCTAATGACTTATAGTTAAAGGAAGTATCTGTTTTAAAAAAACTGAAAATTTATGGAAAGCGAAAGTTGCAAGTTGAAGCATGGTGCTACTCTGTTATTTTTTGAACATAAAATATACAGCAAGGATTAAAAATAAGAAGGAGATTAAATGATTTAATCTGAAAGTTTCAGTTTTGAATACTAGTAATGTAAAAATAGCAAATATGACAAGGGTTATTACTTCTTGTATTACCTTCAGCTGAATCAGAGAAAAAGGACCTCCATGCTCTTTGAAACCAATGCGATTGGCTGGAACCTGAAATAGATATTCAAAAAGCGCAATTCCCCAACTGATCAAGATGATTGCAGCAATACCTAATTTGCTAAACCATTTATATTCGGAAAATTTTAAGTGGCCGTACCACGCAAGGATCATGAAGATATTACTAATTACTAA
>CAXPUM010000086.1:0-67902 GCA_964220295.1 Flavobacteriaceae bacterium
TCGATCATCTTTCAAAAAAAATGCGTGATAGTTCACTAATCAACTTAAATTTTATCTGCACTCACAATTCCAGGCGAAGTCACTTTGCACAGGTTTGGGCTCAGACGCTAGCAAATTATCTGGAAATTGGTCAAATTACTTGCTATTCTGGCGGTACTGAGGCTACTGCGGTCTATCAATCAGTTTTAACCACATTAAAGAATACAGGTTTTGATATTTCTGTAATATGTGCTGGTCAAAATCCTGTTTATACAGTAAAATTTGCAGCTGATAAACCTCCTCTAATCATTTTTTCTAAAGAATTTGATCATCCATTCAATCCAAACAGTTTTACCGCAATTATGACCTGCGCTGATGCTGATGAGAATTGTCCTTTCATACCATCTGCCGAAAACAGACTAAAAATGACATTTGAAGATCCAAAAGTTTCAGATGGAACTAATGCAGAAGAAGCAATTTATCAGGAAAGAAGTCGTCAAATAGCTACAGAAATTAAGTATGTATTTCATCAGGCCAAAAATAAAAATTCATGAAAAAGCTGGATTTTTTAAGCCGCTATCTTACCATTTGGATTTTCCTGGCTATGTTGATCGGTGTAGGATTGGGATATTTTTTTCCGCAGTTACCTGAAGCAATAAGTTCTTACCAGGCAGGCAGCACCAATATTCCAATCGCAATCGGCTTAATTTTGATGATGTACCCGCCTTTGGCAAAAGTCAATTATAATTTACTTCCCAAAGTTTTTAAAGATGTAAAAACGCTTGGAATCTCTTTATTACTCAACTGGATCGTTGGTCCCATTCTGATGTTCAGTCTGGCGCTGATTTTTTTGAATGATCATCCCGAGTATATGTTCGGTTTAATTCTAATTGGTCTTGCCAGGTGTATTGCGATGGTTCTTGTTTGGAATGATTTGGCGGAAGGCAGCAGTGAATATGGTGCCGGGCTGGTAGCTTTGAATAGTGTTTTTCAGGTTTTCGGCTACAGTTTTTATGCCTGGTTATTTATCACCAAGTTACCCCCTCTCTTTGGTTATGATAGTGCGATCGTTGATATTTCAATTGCAACAATTGCTGAAAGTGTAATCATCTATCTCGGGATCCCATTTTTTTTGGGAATTATAAGCAGGTTGGTGTTAGTAAGATCTTTTGGTAAATCATGGTATGAAAAAGTATATATTTCCAGCATTTCTCCGGTGACCCTCATCGCTTTGTTGCTTACCATTATTGTAATGTTCAGTCTGAAAGGTGAAATGATCGTGGAGATCCCGTTTGATGTCATGTTAATCGCAATACCGCTTTTGCTCTATTTCCTCGTTATGTTTTTGATCGGTTTTTTCATCAGCAAGATCAGAGGAATTTCATATGATAAGAATGCAGCTATTTCTTTTACCGCTGCAGGTAATAATTTTGAACTGGCTATCGCGGTTGCTATTGCTGTATTCGGATTGAATTCTGGCGAAGCATTCGCAGGAGTTGTAGGTCCACTGGTCGAAGTGCCTGCCCTAATTTTACTGGTGCGTTTTTCTTTTTGGCTAAGGAAAAAATATTACGCTAAACCGAAATATGAGTAGGACTGCCAGAATAAATTTCCGCAGCTTCCATAATAGTTTCTGAAAGCGTTGGGTGAGGATGAATGCTCAAGGAAATATCTTCGGCCTTGGCGCCCATTTCTATCGCAAATGAAATTTCAGGGATGAGACTTCCAGCATTTTTACCTGCTACACCGCCACCAAGCACAGCGCCTGTATCTTTATCTACAATTAGTTTTGTTAGACCGTTAGGATTGCCAATCGCAACAGCTCTTCCGGAAGCGCTCCAAGGAAATTTCAAAATCTTGAACTTTATTTCCTGTTCTTTCGCCTGCGTTTCAGTCAAGCCACACCAGGCAATCTGCGGATTGGTAAATACGATCCCTGGAATGGACTGCGCATCGTAAGCAGCACCTTTTCGCCCTGAAATAACTTCAGCAGTAATACGACCCTCGTAAGAGGCATTGTGAGCAAGTAAGGGTTCACCTGTAAGATCACCAATAGCATAAATATTCTCAATATTGGTTTTCTGAAAACGATCCACCTTTATAAAACCTTTCTTATCAAGCTGAATATTAGAATTCTGAATTTCCAGTTTGGCAGTATTTGGCTGGCGACCTATGGCGATTAATACTTTATCGAATTTCAGTTTTTTAGAATCGCCTTTTTCAGTTTGGATATTTACTACCAGGCCATCCTCACGTTCCGTGATTTCTGTTACTTTCGATTCAAAATACAATTCTTCAAAAGGATGTTCTTTTTCAAAAATTTTAACCAGGTCGCGGTCTGCACCTGGAAGAAAGCCATCGGTCATTTCAGCTACAGAGACTTTGGAGCCAAGATTGGCATATACGCTTCCTAATTCCAAACCGATATAGCCACCGCCGATAACGAGTAATTTTTTAGGAATTTCTTTTAAATCCAAAGCATCAGTAGAATCCCAGGTATTTTTGTGATCTACTTTCAGGCCTGGCAGGCTTGCGTTTTTAGAACCAGTAGCAACAATTAAATTATTGAACTGCATTTCATATTCGTCATCTTCAGTATTTATCTGAAGAACTTTTTCAGAAATAAAACTGGCAGTACCCCTAATAAATTCTACTTTCCTGCTTTTCGAAAGCTGTCCAAGACCATTCGTCAATTTTTCTACGACCTCATTTTTCCAGTTCCTGATCTTATCTATGTCAATTTCCGGTTTACCGAAATTCAATCCTTTATTAGCCATTTCTTCCGCTTCCTGCTTGACCTGTGTGAGATGCAGCAGAGCTTTTGAAGGAATACAGCCGCGATAGAGGCAAACACCACCTGGATTAATTTCTGGGTCTATTAACGTTACTCGCAACCCCAGATCGGCTGCCCTAAAAGCAGCGGCATATCCACCTGGTCCTGCTCCAATTATTACAAGATCTTTCTTCTTCGCCATTTTGATGATTTATACGCCAAGTATCGCCTGGTAAGGATCCTCCAGCGCCTTTGCTATCCAGTTTATAAATTTCACGCCATCCGCTCCATCAATAATTCGATGGTCGTATGAAAGGCTGAGAGGCAGAATTTCTCTTGGCTCAAAATTTCCGTTTATAAAAACCGGCTGCGTTTTAGCCCTGGAAACACCCAGGATAGCCACCTGCGGTTTTACGACAATCGGTGTAAAATTGGTGCCGCCAAAACCGCCAAGATTTGAAATGGTAAAGTTACCTCCTTTCATCTCATCAGGACTTAGTTTGCCATTTCTAGCTTTCTCGGCCAAAGCAACTAGTTCATCTGAAATCTCGATGATAGATTTTCTGTCTACATCCCTAATAACCGGGACAAGAAGCCCTTTTTCGGTATCTACAGCTACTCCAATATTGATATATTTTTTGAGGATCATTTGCTCATTTTGCATATCAAGGCTGGCATTAAACTGCGGAAATTGTCTTAAAGCTGCAGCGCAAAGTTTGATAAGAACCGAGGTGATCGTAATCTTTGAAGCTTTATCATTCTTGCTTTTGATCTTTTCGATATATTCTTCAATGCTCGAAATATCTGCTTCATCAAATTGAAAGACATGAGGAATTTCACTCCACGAATTGGCTGTATTTTTAGCCGTGGCAAGGCGAATTCCTTCTAGTTTTTTTGTTTCTGTTTCGCCCCATTTATCGTCTTTAGACTTTGAATTCGAACTGCCTGAGTTGCCAGATTTCGCAAATCTTTTAACATCCTCTTCGGTAATTCTATTATCATTGCCAGAGGCTTCAATTTCATCTATATCTACGCCAAGTTCTCTCACCAACCTTCGAACACCGGGTGAGGCATGGTTGGTTTCTTTGGATTCGCTTTCTTTGGGTTTGGAATCTTCCGTATTCTTTTCTTTCTCATCCTCATCCTGAGCTTCATCATCTTCAGAATCATCGGATTTTTCTGATTTCTTTTTGGTTGATTTTAGCGACTCAGACGACCTTTCTTCCTGTTCTTTTTCCTCTTCGTTTTCTTTAGGAACCTGATCCTCTTCAGAATCCTTTTCATCATCTTTCGAACTTTTTTTCTCTTCGTCCTCAGCCTTCTTTTTTTTAGCTTTTTTCTTGGAATCTTTAGACTCTTCCTCTTCGGAATCATCTTTTTCTTTATTCCTTTCATCGTCATCTGAGGCTGATTCCAGCGTTAAGATCACATCGCCGACTTTTACCTCGTCTCCTTCTGAAATTTTTATTGATTTCACGGTGCCCTTCTCAGGACTGGGAATTTCTACGGAAGCCTTATCTGACTCTACAGCAATCAATGACTGATCTTTATCAATACTGTCTCCTTCGCTGACCATGATCTCTGTAACGGTTGCCGAATCAACTCCTTCTGCTATCTGTGGTATTTTTATTTCTTTAGCCATTCTTTTAAATTCAAGATGTTCTTGGGTTTGCTTTTCCAGGATCGATTTTTAGAGATTTAGCCGCTTTTTTTAAGGTTTCGGGCTTGATTTTATTCTCCAGTGATAGCTCATATAGAGTGGTCCAAACAATATGTTCCGCACTTACTTCAAAGAAATCACGTAACTGTTCCCTGCTATCACTTCGACCAAATCCGTCAGTACCCAATACGGTTAATTTCTGCGGAAAATATTTTGAAACAGATTGAGGTAAAGCTTTTACATAATCTGTAGCTGCTATGAAAATTCCTTTTTCTTCCGATAAAGTTTTTTCTAAATAGCTGGCTTCTTGATTTAACTGCGATTTTAACCTGTTTTTTCTTTCTGTATCGATTGCATCATCGTATAATGCTTTGTAGCTGGTAACACTCCAGACATCAGTTTGCACATCATATTCTTTTTCTAAGATTTCAGCAGCGTGGAGCACTTCTTTCATAATGGAACCACTGCCAAATAAATGGGCTTTTTTAGAAGCCTCTTTAGATTTTTTGAACCTGTATAAGCCTTTTATAATTTGCTTATCTACATTTTTGGGCATTTCGGGCATAGGATATGTATCATTTCCGACGGTCATATAATAGATCACGTTCGATTTTTCAATATACATATCTTGAATACCTTCTTTAACGATTACAGCAATTTCATAAGCAAAAGATGGATCATAAGCCTTAACGCTCGGAAAAGCCATGGCAAATAAATGACTGTTTCCATCCTGGTGTTGTAATCCTTCACCCGGTAAGCTGGTTCTACCTGAAATTCCACCGATCAAAAATCCTTTAGCACCGGCATCAGACGCTGCCCAGATAAGATCGGCTGTTCGTTGAAATCCGAACATTGAATAGAAAAAATAGAATGGGATCATCGGTAAACCGGAATTCAAATATGCCGACCCTGCTGCGATGAATTCACTGGTACAACCAGCTTCAGTTATTCCTTCCTCCAGGATAATTCCATCATCGGCTTCTTTGTAGTATAGTAAGCTGTCCTGGTCTACTGGTTCATATTTTTGTCCGCCTTGAGCATAAATTCCGGCCTGTCGAAATAGAGATTCCATTCCGAAGGTTCTGGATTCATCAGGAATGATTGGAACAATATATTTCCCCATTTCTTTATCTTTCAGCAATTTGCTGAGGATCTGCACTAGCACACTGGTCGTTGCTGCTTCATCTTCATTGGAACCTCCATAAAAGCTTTTGAAAACTTTCTCATCAGGCATTTTAAGTGCATCGCTTTTATCCTTCCTGGAAGGAATAAAACCAGAGTTTTCTTTACGCTGTTTCAGAAGATATTTTATTTCCTCGCTATCTTCAGAAGGTTTGATAAACGGAATATCCTCCAGTTCCTCATCAGAAATTGGAACATTAAAATAATCCCTAAAGTGTTTTAAGCCATCCTTATCCATTTTCTTGGTCTGGTGGGCAACATTGCTGGCCTCTCCGTCGTCTCCCTGTCCATAACCTTTAATTGTTTGAGCTAGAATGATTGTAGGCGAACCTTCATTTTCAGTAGCCTGTTTGAAGGCATTGTAAATCTTAACGGGATCATGCCCTCCTCTTTTCAGTTTTTTTAATTCCTGGTCAGTAAGATTTTTAACCAGGTCTCCCAGTTCTTTTCCGAAAAGGTGTTCTCTCATATAATCTCCAGATTCAAAAGCGAATTTTTGAAGCTCCCCATCTGGCAATTCCGTAAGTTTTTCAATAAGTTTATTTGACTTGTCTTTTTCAAAAAGCCTGTCCCATTCACTTCCCCAGATCAATTTGATCACGTTCCAGCCTGCACCTTTAAAAAATCCTTCCAGTTCCTGGATGATTTTTTGGTTTCCACGAACCGGACCGTCCAGTCTCTGCAAGTTACAATCAACAACGAAAATGAGGTTGTCCAGTTTGTCCTGTGCGGCAATACTAATCGCACCGCGGGCTTCCGGCTCATCCATTTCTCCGTCTCCAAGGAAAGCCCAAACCTTTTGCTCTTTACTTTCAGTTAATCCTCGCTGATATAAATATTTATTGAAACGTGCCTGGTAAATGGCAGATATAGGGCCAAGCCCCATAGATACTGTTGGGTGACACCAGAATTCAGGCATCAGTCTTGGGTGAGGATAGGAAGTTAAACCTTTTTCTGATTTAATCTCCCTTCTAAAATTTTCTAGGTGTTCCTCGGTTAAGCGCCCTTCCAAAAATGCTCTGGAATAGATTCCTGGAGAAGCGTGACCCTGGAAATAAATATTATCCCCAGCTCGGTCTTCATTTCCTTTAAAAAAATGGTTAAAACCAACTTCCCACAAATTAGAAATAGAACTATAAGTGGATATATGACCGCCTATTCCGGAACTCTTCTTGTTCGCACGAACCACCATAGCCATCGCATTCCATCTAATATAACCCATTAGTTTTTCCTCGATATCGAGATTTCCCGGGTAGGCTTCTTCTTCAGCAACCTGTATGGAATTGATATAAGGGGTGGTAATGTTATCAGGAGATTTGACTCCTTTCTTTTTAGCTTCTTCCCTAAGTAATTTCAGTAATTCATTCGCTCTCTCAGGAGATTCGTTTTCAAGAATCCATCTAAAACTTTCGAGCCACTCTTCATTTTCTTTTTGAAAGTCCTTCGCCATTCAACTGTTTTTTAGAATCAAGATTTGTAAGCTGGTTTTAAATTATTCATTAACGGTGAATGAAATTTTAGCAGTGATGCCATAGGAGACAATTTCGGTTCCCTCAACTTTTCCGTTCATATCTTTTACATAGACAGATTTGATATTTTTCACGGTTTTTCCAGCCTCTTTTACTGCATTTCGTGTAGCGTCTTCGAAACTTTTGTTAGAAGTGGCAAGCACTTCAATTACTTTTACAATACTCATAAGATTGATTTTTTGGTTAGACAATAACTTTAAGTTAGAATAAATCAACAGCGTACTCAAATGATTAACATAAGATTGTGCGAGAACCTAAAATCACAGTTAAAGAATTGGTGTTTTTTATCCCGTTCAATTTTTCTGGATGATTTTCTTAAGACAATTTTACCATATAAGGGTTCTAGTTTTTCCTACCTTAAATTTTCCAAAAATTGAAATGATGGAGCATCCTAAATTACAAATAGTACTACCGGTTAAAATTCCGTATGAAGTTCTGGAAGAGCAACTTCGGGAGAAACTGGTTGGTGAAATGATCAAAAAAGAAAAAGATGGTAATGCAAAGAATTACGCCCAGATTCTGGAAGCGGGGTTGCAGCATAGTGATAATCCGCAATTTGATCTGGCCTTGATCGTGACTTTTCAGACTTTAACGACTCTTTTCAAGAATAAAACAGGGGCAGCGGTATTTCATTTGAAAGTGGAATTGAACGAAGAAATGCAGCAAATCTTTATAAGCGATTTCGAAGTGGAAGGTAAAACCAATACGTGGCTGGGTGATACCTTACTTGAAACCGTATTAAATAACTGGATGCATGATAAAATCAAGAAGAAAATGAATTTTGATTTTATGCCTCAAATAGAGGAAAAAATCCATGAGGTAAATGATAAACTGGAAAATAAGATTCAAGCCAAGGAAGGGGTGGAACTGTCAGGGCACTTAGATGATCTTCACCTTTCCCAAATAGAAGCCGGACCTACGCACTTATGGCTGCACATCAGCATAAAAGGGGATGCGATCATTGAACTGAACAAGCTTCATATGTAACAAGTTTTACTTAAATTGACTTTTTTCCAATACTGAAAATGGCCGTTCGATAAACGGTTTCTGCTGTACGAAAAATCTTGCTTCCCTGGAATTGCCCTATTTTACTGAAGTTTTGAGAGGTTTATGAGCAATAGTATTGTTAATATCGTCTTAATAAATGCTTTCCAAATTATTCTGAAACAAGCATTTAAGCTTTCCTGATTTTATAATTTACATCAAATCATCATTCAACATTTAAGATTTGGGGCATTTTAAATTGAGAATTCTGTTAGTTCTGGCATTTGTTTCCGGAATCGCCGGTACAGTAACCGGGCAGAATACACAGTCAGTTCAAAAAGTAAAAGCGATCGAACCGTTCTTAAAAGCGGAAGATGTGCAGATTCAGCAGGATTCTGAAAAGAATCTCTGGATTACCACACCGGTCAAGATCCTGAAATATAATTCAGGTAAGACCGATGTTTTTAATAAGTTTAAGGGAATTCCAAAGGAAGTTGGAAGCGAATACCTTGAAACTTATACCGATTCACAGAATAATGTCTGGCTCGCCGGGACTTCAGGTTTGGCCGTTCTAAAAGATGGTGAAAATGTTTTTAGTTTCATCAGCAATGTAACTGGGAAAATCCACGCTCTTAAAGAAGATGCTGGCGATCAGTTATGGATTGCTACTGAAAATGGAGTTTATAAACTAAACACGACTTCTGATAAACCCGATTTTGGCCTGTCTCGTTTTTTATCTGAAAACACACTTGCCGCCGGAATTGTGCTTCACGGTAATTCGATCATCTTTGCAGGTCCCAATGGAGTTTTGACGATCGATAGGAAATCTGGCAAATTCGATAAGATCGATATGGGGTATTATCAGAATTTACAAATCACCAGTATTCTTTCCCTTCCGGATGCGATCATCTTTGGTACAAAAGATAGCGGACTTTATAAAACTGACCCGGGATTCAAAAAATTCCAACGAGCTTACCTGCCATATGAAGTGTCCAGTTCAGAAATTACTTCCCTTCAGCTTTTCAATGATGAGGTAATTGTAGCCACAAGAGGTGCGGGTGTGGTTGTATTGGACAAAAATCTGGAAATGAAGAAACGCGAAGATTCAGATTATCCGGTAAATGTTTATGCAACCTGCCTGGATTCTCAGAATTTACTGTGGATGGTTTCCAATCAGGGTCTTTATTTGCAGAACTTTTCAGGAAATGCAATTGCTAACGTTAATCATGATCCGACTAAATATTCAAGTTTAGGAGATGATTTTGTAACGGCTTCAGCAAAAGACAGTAATGGGAACATCTGGATTGGGACCGGGAAAGGCCTTTCTATCTGGAATATAACGACCGATCGCTGGAGGCATATAGAAAACCTTAATTATACCCGGAATATTAAAAATCCTGACCAGATAACCGGTCTTGCCGCGGTTGATGATTTCATGTGGGTCTCAACGGCCGATGATGGTGTTTATAAGATCAATATCAATACGCTGCTGCGAGCACATTATTCCGTAGACGCTTTGTATAAAACCGAAGTCCAGGCTGCTAATACGGTATTTATAGATGCTCAGAAAAATATCTGGATTGGAGGAGAGGACGGTTATTTAACTCAGATAAAATCTGATAACAGCATAAAAACCTACCCGATCAAAAATGTAGAGGCGATAGCGGAGCTGGGGCCTAAACAGCTAATTGTTGCTACGAAATCTCGCGTCCATTCATTAAATCCGTTCACCGGTCGTATCACCGATCTTACCAAGTTAACCGCAAAGGCTAATATGGTTTATTACGGAATGAATGACCTGCAGATCACTCATAAAGGACTTGGTCTATTTGCTACGGAAGGTGCCGGCCTGATGATGTATGATTTTGCCAGTGAAAAAGCGACGCAACTTTCAGCAAATGATGGTTTACCTTCTAATAATATTTTGGGCGTAGACTGGGAAAATGATGATGCTATCTGGATCACTACAGACAATGGCCTGGCTTATTATGAGCCGAGTTCTAATAATCTCAGGATCTTTTCGGAACTCAACGGTTTAACTACGAATGAACTTACCACTGGGATTACGAAGATAACCAAGGATGACCTAATGTTTGGAAGCACTAAAGGTCTCAACATTTTTAAACCAAAAGAATTGCTTGCTCAGCAGGAATTTAAGCCGGAATTGAGTTTTGACAAATTGTTGATCCCATCTAAGAATCAGAAGGATTCTGGAAGAGTGGATCTTGCTGGTTTAGGAGAAATAGAACTTAAAGACCAGTCGGCTTTCCAATTGAAGTTTAATGGCAAATCCAATCTTGACCCGGAAGGAATCGAGTATTCCTGGAAAATGGAAGGATTTGATGATGAATGGACGGCACCAACGAAAATGAATGCGGTGAACTATGCAAGTCTGCCCCCAGGAGACTACACGTTCATGGTTCGATCGCGCATCAGTGAAGGCGGATGGGGAAAACCGGAAAAACTGGATATTCATGTAACCGATACAGGTGGAACCATCAGCAGCGTATATCTCTTCATGGGAATTAGTGTATTAGCGATGATCGCCATTTTTGTGATCGTATTTATAAAACGTTCCAGGGCCGCAGACAGGCAGGCAAAAGCTGAATTACGAGAAAGGCTGAAAAAAGAATTTGGGAAACCGGTGGAAAGCGCCGTGCATTCGCTAACGAAGATTTCAGCGGAAAATGAAACACCTAATGAAGATCTGCAGCGGTACGCGGCCAGGTTTGATGATCTTTTTAAACAAATTCTGAATTTCAACTATGAGGAATCTGTTTATGAGATTTCGAAAATTGATATGCACAAGCATCTTACGGTCATGCTGAAGGATATGAAGCCACTGTTCGAGGATAAGAAAATTGATTTCAGCATAAATGATCAGTGGGGAGAAGAGCCGTTCTTTTACAATCTTGAGGTGCTGGATAAGATTATTTTCGGATTGATCTCTGCTAGTGCTTCTTACTGTAACGATTCAGGAAGAATTATCGTAAATCTTATCGAAACCAGCGTGGGAGATCTGAAATTACAGATAACCGATAATGGTCGTGGTGTTCCAGAATCGCACAGGAGAACTTTAGACCGTATGACGGCGATGCCGAAAGGTCGAAAATACAGGGATGCGAACGGACTTGCTTCCCTGATACAGGCTCGAGAAATGGCGCAGGGCAGCGGAGGAAGTTTTAGTTACGATACAGAAAAGAACGAGGGCTCTACTTTCACCGTGATACTAAAAAACCGAAAACAGGATTACCGAAAGGTGCCCGCAAGAGCTGCTCAGGTTTTCAGAACAGAAAAGCAGAAGATCTCACCAAAAACCGAATTTCCGCAGGAGATCTCTAAATTTAGTGAAAGCAAGATCCTCGTTATCGAAAACGATCAGAACACCAGAAATCTACTAATTAAGCATATCGGGAAGTATTGCCAGGTATACCAGGCCGAAACGGCCGAAGAAGGAATTGAAAAAGCGGGTATGATCTTTCCGGACATAATCATTTCTGCAACAGTTCTGCCAGATATGAATGTTTTCCAGCTTACTAAAATGCTCAAGCGCCATATTGGTTTAAATCATATTAATATTTTCATGGTGGCCGATGCCGATATCAATTTGAGCCAGGAGCAATTGGAGGGGCTTTCTGAGGTGATCAGGAAACCGATAGATATCAATTTGCTGCTTACAAAGATCAGCCAAATATTAACCTGGCAACAGCAATTGCGAAATTCATATATTAAGGCTCATGTGGAAGAGAAGGAAGCAGAGTTTCGTAGTGAAACTGACGAACGATTCATTCAGGGTTTGATAGATGTAATCGTTCAGAATGTGAAGAATGAAAATTTTACGGTACATGATCTCAGCGCAGCGGTTGGAATCAGTAGCAATGCCTTATTCATGAAACTAAAAAGCCTGGTGAATTTATCGCCGCAGGATTTCATGGAATTTACCAGATTGAATTACGCCAGGGAATTGATGGATAGTAAACAATTCAATATTATGGAAGTTGCCTACAAATCTGGCTTCTCTAGTCCGAAATTATTTTACAGCTCTTTTAAAAAGTTTTACGGATATTCTCCGACAGGGTCGGTTGAAAATCCGGGTTGATCAGTTTGTCCCGATAATGAAAAACCGCCGGTCTGAATTTCAGCCGGCGGTTTATTATTTTAAAGAGAATTAAATTTATCTGTCTTCTCCAGAATTGGTTCCTACGATGTGTAATTCAGAAAAATCCTTATCAAAAACCATTGTTTGATTTTCTCGGTCATACTGAAGATCAGAAACATCTACTTCCTCATTTTCAAAGAAGACTTTCTTGATCTCGAAAGGCATTCCGTGGAATTTAACCTTGAAACTCTTATATGGAGCGGAATATTTACCTTGCTTATGTTGCTGAAGAATAATCTCTTCCTCCTTCCCGGTGAATTTGAAGGTTCTAAAACTGAATAATCCCTGGCGGTATTCATAACCGTCATGTGAATCTTCATAGAATTCAGAATTTTCCTTTCCTAATTTATAGTAAACGTCCAGGCACATTTCTTCCATTTTGATCTGGTCTACATATTGCTGAACAGGATACTTCGGTATAACGGCTCCTTCTTTCACAAAGAATGGAATGGTTTCCAGAGGTGCATCAACCCACATTTCTTTACCACCGGTAACAAGTTTGTCTGTCCAGAAATTATACCATTTGCCACGAGGAATATACATTCTACGGCCCTGGACGTTCGGTTCCTGAACAGGACAAACCAGAATCTGGTTTCCGAAGATAAATTCATCTGCACGGTAATGCGTCTGTACATCTTCCTGATCATAATAAACCAGCGGTTTCAAAATGGGCATTCCTTCCTGGACATATTTATGGAAAGCAGTATATAGATAGGGTAGTAACTGGTATCGCAACTCCACAAATTTCCTGGTTATTTCCAGAACGTCATCACCGAAGAACCATGGTTCCTGTTCACCATGATCCCCGGAAGAGTGCACCCGGCAGAATGGGTGGAAAATTCCCAATTGAAGCCATCTTGTAAATAATTCACCAGAAGGCTGCTCGGCGAAACCACCGATATCAGATCCGGCAAAACTCATTCCGCTCATACAAAGGCGTTGTATTTGCACATTGGCTAACCATAAATGTTCCCAGGTAGCCACGTTATCGCCCGTCCAGGTTGAGGTGTATCGCTGCCCTCCTGAATAGTTCGCTCGGGTAATGATAAAAGGTCTTTTCGGGAAATTGAATTTTTTGACTCCTTCGTAGGTCGCTCGAGCCATTTGCATTCCGTAGATATTGTGTGCTTTTCTATGGCTGCATGGATGCCCGTCGTAATCATGGCGTACATCTAAAGGGAATGTTTTTCCCGGAACCTCCATAACTGCAGGTTCATTCATGTCATTCCAGATTCCTTTCACTCCTATTTCGCCAATGATCTCGCGGTACAGACTGCTCCACCATTCACGCACTTCGGGCTTGGTGAAATCTGGAAAATAGCATTCTCCAGGCCATACTTTTCCGCGCATATAAGGTCCATCGGCTCTTCGGCAAAAATAATCCTTGTCTAAAGCTTCTTTAAAAACCGAATAATTGAGGTCGATTTTTATACCCGGATCAATGATCGCTACTGTTTTAAAACCATCGTTTTCAAGTTCTTTGACCATCCTTTTTGGATCAGGAAAATATTCATTGTTCCAGGTGAAACAGCGAAAACCGTCCATGTAATCGATATCCAGATAAATCGCATCGCAGGGAAAATTCAGTTCACGGAATTTACCTGCGATCTCCTTTACCTTACTTTCTGGGTAATAACTCCATTTACACTGGTGAAAACCCAGTGCCCACATAGGCGGTAATTCAGGTTTTCCGGTTAGATCGGTATAGGAAATAAGTACATCGCTCATTTGCGGGCCATAAATGAAGTAATAATTCATTTCGCCACCATCAGACCAGAAACTGGTCACGTTTCTTCTTTCATTACAAAAGTCGAAATGCGTTTTGAACGTGTTATCGAAGAAGATTCCATATGCGGTATTGTTATGCAATCCCATGTAAAAAGGAACAGCTTTATACAGCTCGGTCGTGTCTTTTCCGAAGGCATATTGATCGGTGTTCCAAAGGCTCAGGCGCTTTCCTTTCAGGTTAAAATTGGTAGGTTTATCGCCTAACCCGAAGAAGCTTTCCTGGTCGCGGGACATTTTGCTCATTTTCACAAAATTTCCACCGAATTCGAAAGTTTCTTCCCAGTGAAATCCCTGCTCGTCTTCAAGAATTGGTTTTCCATTCAACTCGTACATTCCAACCCGAAGGTCATCTTTTGCGACTTTGCAGATAAATTTTTCAGTTACAATAATTACATGGGTGTCATCTTCGGAAACCTCCAGGTGGCTGAAACCGTGTAAATTATCTTCGTCTATAGCATAAGAAAAATCATTTTCAAAAATTCCGTTAGTTGCATAACGGAAGCGTAGCATGCTGTCCCGCAGGACTGTTATTTGTAGGCGAACACCATTTTTTGAAATAAAATTAATGGTGTCCTGGTCGTGTTCGTATGAAATTAATCCCGAAGGATATAGATTCCCTTTGTACTCCAGTTCTGTATTGGTAATCATAAGCTTACAATCTTTTTTGGTGCTTTAAAAAAAAGCTATTTATGGGAAATATTTATGTGATTGTTTATAAAATCTGAAAAACAACAGTTGCTAACGGCGGAACGGTGATATTTACTGAGTTTTCCCTTCCGTGAGAGGTTTCGGCTTCTGTTTTAATCTGTGCATTTTTAACCCCAGAACCACCAAAATCGGGTGAATCTGAGTTAAAAATCTCTTTCAGTTTTCCTTTTCTTGGAACACCCAACTGATAATTTTCTAAAACGTTAGGAGTGAAATTGCAAACTATCAGCAGGTCATTTTTAGGATCTTCACCTTTTCTTAGAAAGCTTAAAACTGAATTTTGTGCATCATCATAAGAGATCCATTCAAAACCTTTGGCTTCGAATTGTTTTTCATGCAAAGCTGGATGCTTTTTATAAAGTTTATTAAGTGCGGCAATCGTATTTTTGATGCCTTTGTGCGGTTCATATTCCAGTAAATGCCAGTCCAAACTTCCACCAAATTTCCATTCCTCATATTGTCCAAATTCGGCTCCCATGAACAGTAAATTTGTTCCAGGATGCGTGAACATATAAGAATACAACAACCTTAAATTGGCAAATTTCTGCCAGTCGTCCCCAGGCATTCTGCCTAAGATCGATTTTTTACCGTAAACGACTTCATCATGGCTTAGAGGAAGCGTAAAATTCTCGGTGAAAGCATATGTCAGACTAAAGCTAATATCATTTTGATGGTATTGGCGATAGATCGAATCTTTTTTGAAATATTCCAGCGTATCATGCATCCAACCCATCATCCATTTCATTCCGAAGCCCAGACCTCCAATGTCTACCGGTTTTGAAACCATCGGGAAAGAGGTGGATTCTTCAGCAATCGTTTGTACACCTTCAAAGCTTCGGTAAACTTCTGTATTCAGATCGCGTACAAAATTGATCGCTTCAAGATTCTCACGACCTCCGTGTTCATTAGGCTCCCATTCTCCATCGTCCCTCGAATAATCCAGATATAGCATCGAGGCAACCGCATCCACACGCAGGCCATCAGCATGATATTTATCCAGCCAGAAGATCGCATTGCTGATCAAAAAAGAGCGAACTTCATTCCTTCCGTAGTTGAAAATCAAACTTTTCCAATCTGGATGGTAACCGCGTCTTGGATCTGGATGTTCGTAAAGATGTGATCCATCGAACATTCCAAGACCGTGTTTATCTTCTGGAAAATGTGAAGGAACCCAGTCAAGAATTACCCCAATATCTGCCTTGTGAAAAGCATCGACCAGCGCCATGAAATCCTGAGGATCGCCAAACCTGGAAGTGGGTGCAAAATAACCGGTAAGTTGGTACCCCCAGGAAGGATCGTAAGGATACTCCATGATTGGCATAAATTCTACGTGAGTAAATCCACATTCTTTAACATAAGAAACCATTTCATCGGCGAGTTCTTCGTAAGAAAGCGAGCGATTTTCCTCCACTTTTCGTTTCCAGGATCCTAAATGCACCTCGTAGATCGAAAATGGCTTATCGAGCGAATTCTTGTCCTTCCTCGACTTCATGTATTTTTTATCCTTCCACTTATAGTCCAGATCCCAAACGATCGAAGCTGTATTTGGTGGTTGCTCGCATTTCAACGCATACGGATCGGCTTTTTCCAGTTTGGTATCGTTCACACTGGACTGAATCTTGTATTTGTATTTATCGCCCACTTTGACCCCGGGAATAAAACCTTCCCAGATTCCGCTTTCATCCCAACGGACGTTCAGTGGGTGTTCCCCTTCCAGCCAGTAGTTAAAATCACCGATTACGGAAACATTTTTAGCTGAAGGTGCCCAAACGGCAAAATAAACTCCTTCTTCACCGTTCAATTTCATTGGGTGAGCCCCGAACTTTTCATACAGTCTGAAATGTTTACCCGACTTGAAAAGATATATATCGAATTCTGAAAACAGAGAATGTACTTGTACTTCCTTTTTCATATTGTGGTTTAAGTTAGTTTGTTTTTCAGGATACTGGAAATTCCGCGCAGTGGAATGATCGTCCATCTCGGTCTGGAATTCAATTCATATCCTAATTCATATACAGCTTTTTCCAGCAGGCAATAATCGAGTAAAAATTCGATTTCCTGCTTATAGCCGATATTTAAATTTTCTCGTTGCACCTTATCTACATAGGTTTCCATAAAAACACCGATCATATATTGATAAAGTACCTCTCCGGCTTCAAAAAGTTCCTCGTTGGAAACTTTGAATCCTTCATCACTGTTAAAAATACTGGAGTAAATAGCATAATGGAAAGAACGGAACATTCCGGCCACATCTTTGAGCGGAGGCTGCTTCACCTTTCGATCCTGTATGGTCGATTCTGGTTCTCCTTCAAAATCGAGAAGGAAAAAATCATCATTAGCGACTAGCACCTGCCCCAGGTGATAATCCCCATGAATTCGCGTACGCTCGCTTTTCATTCGGGTCCAGTTGAAATTCAGAAAATGTTCCCGGATTTCTTTTTTTCTGTCCAGAAATTCTTTAGCAAGATCGAGTGCTTCGCCATCGAGTTTGTGCATATTATTTTCAATCGTATTCAAACGATTTTGGAACATATAGATCAGCCTGTTCTTTAACCAGACCGCATAATCGCCATTATATTTTGTTGGTGTAAAAGCGGTATCCTGCATGTCACTGCCCATAGCGATATGCATTTCCGCAGTTCTTAGGGCAAGTTTAGAAACTTTCAGAAAAAGGTTGAGTCCGGCAAAATCAATGATCTCCGGCGGAATGGTATTGATTGGCTGCCGCTGGTACATCCTGATTTTTGGCAACTTTGATGCTTTGATCTTTTTCTTTTCCAAATTGGTAAAAACGCTCTTCAGCTCCTGCAGCATATATTTCCAGGCATCTCCTTCATTTTCGATGAGATCCTGCATAAGGCCAAGAGTGATCGTTTCGCCATTTTCAAACGCCACGTTCATACTGCCTACGTAACCGGGGATATTTTTAAAAGTCGTCTTTTCAGTAATAAAGCGTACGATCTCGTAATCTGGATTTTTGCTTGTGTAAATTCTCCGGAAGAATTTCATCACCATCGAATCATTGAAGATGATGGAGGTATTACTCTGTTCCCCGCCCATAAATCGAGAAGATTGATACTTCACGGGATTGATTGTTTTTGAGCGGTGAAAAACTGTTTTACCTATCGCATCTTCAGAAGATGATTTCATCATATTTTCGAATATCAGTTTTCTGAAATCTTCAATATGAATGGCATCGATCAAATAGCCTTCTTCATTTTTAAAACTAACTGGGACAATGACCGTATTGGTCTCTAATTCTTCTTTAGATTTCTTGATAAAACTGAGTGGAATAAAATAATCCTGGAAGAATGCCTCGCTAAAATTCACTTCGAATAGCACGCCGTAAAAAATATTCTTTTTCGATTTCAGTAGAAAATAATCTACGATTTCTATATACTTGAGGGTGCTGGATTTCCCTGCATACCACCTTTTTTTCAGGATATAATTTTCCAGTATTTCGGTACTGAAAGTTTTGATGAATTCGGGATCTTCAAAAGCATCATTCCAGTCGCATTTGAAGTTGAAATCAGTTTCCTGAAGGTGAGATGGTATGTTGGTAGACATTCGTCAGTTAGTTTTTATGAATTTGGAAAAGGTGAAAAGGCATGCCGGGATGCAATTCCACGAAACACCATTCGTCATTCCAGTTATAGGAATTCCCGGTTATCTGGTCTTCAACGGTTATTGACTGGCCATGGTGCAAGCCTAGCAAATGACGCGGAACCTTGACCGTTCCCTGTTGAGAATAGTAAGGGTCAAGACTAACGATCATCAACGTATGATTTTCAGCCTGATCATCGCATTTATAATAGGCGATCAACGCGTCATTATTAATGTCACAGAACTCTATATTATTGGTTTGCTGAAGGGAGGTATTGTTTTTTCTGGCCTGGTTGATTTTTGCAATAATGCGCATCAGTTTATTTTCTGCCTGCCAATCCCAGTGCCGAATTTGGTATTTTTCTGAATCATAATATTCCTCTTTGCCTGGAACAGCATCAGAAATCATAAATTCGAAAACCGGTCCGTAAATTCCGGTATTAGAACTTAAGGTGGCTGCCATAAAATATCGATTCATATACATTGATTCGTTCGCGCCTTGC
Organism: Flavobacteriaceae bacterium; assembly: GCA_964220295.1. Classification (GTDB taxonomy): domain Bacteria; phylum Bacteroidota; class Bacteroidia; order Flavobacteriales; family Flavobacteriaceae; genus Christiangramia. The sequence goes on from CAXPUM010000086.1 coordinate 18,869, forward strand.
AGCGGATACGGATTGATATCTGGTGTGTTTGGCCAAAAATTAGGTCTGAAATATTCTTTTAACTCACCCTTTGTCAGCTCTGTAACATATTCCATAATTTCATGCTTGTTATTTCGCCAGGTGAAATAGGTATAAGATTGGGTGAAACCTTGCTTGCCTAACTGAGCCATGATTTTTGGTCTTGTAAAAGCTTCAGAAAGAAACAAGGTATCAGGATATTTCTTTTTGACTTCAGCTATTAACCAGCCCCAGAAATAGAATGGTTTGGTATGGGGATTATCAACTCGGAAAACCTTGATCCCGGCTTCCTTGATCCAGTATAAAACGATATCCAGAAATTCCTGCCACATCTTCTTCCATTCATCAGATTCAAAATAAATAGGAAGAATATCCTGGTATTTTTTTGGCGGATTTTCGGCATATTGAATAGTGCCATCCGGTCGCCATCGAAACCATTTTGGGTGATCTTTGACATACGGATGATCCGGCGCAGCCTGTAAGGCAAAATCCATCGCAATTTCAATCCCCATCTCATCAGCTTTTTTTACGAGACTTTTGAAATCTTTCAGGGAACCGAGTTCTGGGTGGATATCTTTATGACCGCCATGTTTTGAGCCAATTCCCCAAGGAGAACCAACATCGCCCGGTGCGGCATCTGTCGCATTATTTTTTCCTTTTCTGTTTACCTCACCGATAGGATGAATCGGCGGAAAGTATAACGTATCAAATCCCATTTCGGCAATGCGTGGAAGAATCGCCTCACAATCATTAAAAGTTCCGTGTTTTCCAGCTTCAGCAGAAGCCGAGCGAGGGAAAAATTCATACCAGGTGCTGAAAAGCGCTTTTTTCCTGTCAACATATACCGGGTATTCCCTGGTCTCATTTGGCACGGCTTTATGCGGATACCTGATCAGGATCTCTTCAAGAAAAGGGTCGGTGCAGATTCCGGAAGCTTCATCCATTTTATCTTCGTCTGAAAATGCTTCGATTGCGGTTTTAATGAACTTGGCTTCATCCTTTTTGCATTTCTTCAATAACGGCTTGAGTATTTCCGCACCTTCCAGTAGTTCAGATTTGACATATTGACCATCTTCGATTTTTTTAATAATCCCATGACGCCAATTAAGACCATGATCCTCCCAACCTTCAATCTTAAATAAATAATCACCCTGTTTTTCTACGGAAAAATGACCACTCCATTTATCGTTATTTGTAGGATGCATCCGCGCTTCATTCCAATTTTTCTGCGATTTTGATTTATAGTGTATCGCAGCCTGTATGATATCATGGCCATCACCAAAAATGGCTGCCGTTACCGTAACGATTTCACCAATCACACGTTTTACGGCATATTCGCCGCAGTTGATTACAGGTTTTATATCTTCAATGACCACTCGGGTTTTTTCTGGCATGGATCTGCTTTTAAGTTGATAGAATCTTAAATTTACTAAACTGATTTCTAAATTTATAGCTATTCACAGACTTGTTTTTAATTTTGACAATTAATTAAGGAAACAACGTTGTAGTTGTTCATCAACATTGGGATATTATTAGGAATTCTGATGATTTTTTAAGAATTTTAATAGCCCTTCACCAACTTAAGCTGCTTAGTTTCAATAACTAAAAACCAAAAAAGATGGAAGCAGTTCACTTTAAATCAAATTTCTGGAGGAACATTTTTCTCGTGTTGATACTAGTTTTTACCGCCTGTAAGAACGATCAGCAAAAAGACGAAAATTTAGAGGAAAATGAATCGGTAGACAACAGCCAGGCAACCCTCGAAGAACCAAAAGCTCAAGTTTACAGGATCACGACCAATTCAATGGAATTCAATCTTCCTAAAAATACACTTCAATCCGGATGGCATAACATTGAATATCGCAATAATTCTAATGAAACACATTTTGTCATTTTTGAAAAATATCCTGAAGGTAAGGGCCTTGCAGATACTGAAAAAGAAGTAGGACCTGCTTTCCAGGAAGGGATGGATTTCATCATGGAAGGTGAGATGGATAAAGCAATGGCTGCCTTTGGAAAGCTCCCAGAATGGTATAGTAAAGTAGAGTTTTATGGAGGTACGGGGCTTATTTCACCAAAATCAGTAGCAGAATCAACGATTAAATTAGATCCGGGAGTTTATGTGCTTGAGTGCTATGTAAAAATGCCTGATGGTCGCTTTCATTCTGCTGCGGGCATGGTTGATGAGCTCTTCGTGACCAATAAAGAAAATGAGCAGGACCCGCCAAAATCAGATTATACCATCGAGATTGGATCTGAAAACGGGATCGTCATGGAAGATAATCCGTCTGCTGGTATTAAAACCTTTCGGGTTGATTTTAAAGATCAGAAACTGCATGAAAATTTTGTGGGACATGATGTGCACCTCGTCAGGGTGGAAAATGACGCTACCCAAGACTCTCTTACCAGCTGGTTAAATTGGAGCATCCCAAAGGGATTAATGACCCCAGCTCCCCAGGGATTTAAATTCATAGGCGGAATCCAGGAGATGGCAGAAGGAAAAACAGGTTATTTTAAAGCTGATCTGAAACCGGGAAATTATGTGCTGGTTTCTGAAGTGCCGAACCAAAAAGAAAAGAGTTTACTAAAGGAATTTAAGGTGGAATAAAAAAACCGGCTTTATGCCGGTTTCTGTGCTTAGGATGTCGCCAGACTATCTAATTTGGTTGGTGGTATTGGTGAAGGCACGGCATTCTCGACAGGATTGGTGCTTTGTAAATATTTAAACATCGATTCCAGGTCTTCATCTGTAAGCTTTGAAAAATTTTCCCACGGCATTGGTGGTAGCATCATTCTACCGCCCTGATCTCCTTTCAGCTTTCCTTCCCGCATGGCAGTTTTGAATCGTTCCATTTTCCAATTTCCAATACCTGTATCATCTGAAGTGATATTTGCAGAAAATGATACGCCCCATGGCCCCACCGCAGCAGTAAGGTCACCGGTCATCATCATCCAGCCTTTTTGCAGGGCCTCTGTCACCACCGGAGGAAGAGTGTCAGTTGCTTGGTAGCCAGATAAACTAAGTTCAGGGATAACCTGCGGGCCACGTTCAGTCATTCGTTTTGGAGAGTGGCAATCGGCACACCCAATGGTTTCCACCAGGTATTTTCCGCGTTGGATACTGTCCTGAAGTGTCATTTGCACTTCCTCTACTTCCATATCCTGGTCTTTATGATCGTTACAGGAGATTAGAAGCAGAGCCAGGAACAGGAAGGCACCAAGAAAAAAATCAGATTTTAAAAGGTTCGTTTTCATAAAAATGTTTGATTAGTTAATAACTTAAATTTAGTACAACTTTTTGATTTGTAGTGACTTAATTAGATGAAAGGTCAAAAAATGCCTGTCAAAACAAGTTTTTTTATAGAATAATAGAATGGCTAAATTTGCCCGATGTTAGTAGATAATCTAGATCAGGGTTTCTTCGGAATAGGAATTCAGAATGGTAAAACACCAGAAAATCTTGGCGTTTTATGGCGTTCTGCTCAAAACATGGGCGCGAGCTTTATTTTTACAATTGGAAATCGTTACGCTAAACAGGCGTGCGATACGCACAAAGCGGTAGGGGCAATGCCCTATTTTCATTATGAAACTTTTGAAGATTTTTATTCGCATTTGCCAAAAGGAGCAATGCTGGTAGGCGTTGAACTGGACGAAAAAGCTGAGGCTTTAGAAACTTTCAAACATCCCAGGAGGTGCGTGTATTTACTTGGAGCGGAGGATCACGGTTTGTCCAGCGAAGCGATTGATAAATCTCATTTTCTTGTCAAATTCCAATCAAGATTGAGCTTGAATGTTTCGGTAGCTGGAAGTATTGTGATGTATGATCGCGCCTCGAAAACTAAATTTTCGACTTAGTTTTCTGATTTTTCTCTTTCTCTCATTCCGAACATATGACCTTCTTTGATCATTTTCGCGGTAAGACCGGGAACCATTTTCTCCCATTCTTTATTTCCCTCGAGGATCATTTCATAAACCTTCCGCGGATGTATTTTCAAAACGTCCTCATCGTAATCTTTAATGTCAACAACTTTATCATTGTCAGTAAAGAATTTATAAAGTTCTTTCAGTCTGGGATGTACTTTCAGGTTTTTGCTATCAATAATTTCTCCGGTTTTCTCATCTAAAATAGGATAGAGGTAAATTTTCAGATTTTTGAAAAATAATTTTCCGAAGGCTTCCAGCATTCCCCCGCTGAGATTTCGATAATATTTTTCATTAAAAATATCCAGCAGGTTGTCAACCCCCATGACCAGTCCCATCTGGGATTTGGTATGTTGTGAAAAATATTCTACTACTTTATAATATTCCTGGAAACTGGAGATCATTACGGTGTGACCAGAAGAACATAGTAGATCTGCCCGATCGAGAAAATCCTGCTCGTCGATCTCTCCTTCAGATTTCAGATTATTGATCGTCATTTCGAATATGATAACCGTATTATCAGGATCTACATCTTCTTCCTCTAAAAACAGTTTTTTACCCGTCCTGTACATGTGTAGGTTCAGATTAGTCACCGGCCTAAAACTACCCCGCAGCGTTAAAAGATTCTTTTTATAAAGAACGTTAGCGGGTAAAATATTATGCCCGTCTTTAGAAAACATTACGGCATCGGTAATTCCTTCTTTGACCAGTTCCAAACTCATTAGCCTGTTATCTACGGTTTCGAAAACAGGTCCGGTAAAATTGATCGCATCAATCTCGATCTTGTCCACGCTGAGGTGATCGTAAAGTCTTCTGATTAATTCTCGCGGATCATCGCTTTGATAAAAAGCAGCATAGATCAAATTCACCCCCATGATCCCTAAACTGATTTGTTGCTGGGAAGCATTATTTTCATGAAACTGCACGTGCAGTACGATCTCACTATATTCCTGCCTCGGTTCCCGTTGAAAACGAATACCCAGCCAGCCATGACCCTTATATTTTTTGGCCCAGTCTATCGTGGCAACCGTATTAGAATAACTGAAAAAAAGCTTATTGGGATGCTTTTTTCGGGAAATCCGTTTCTCGATGAGACCGGTTTCATAGGCCATCATACTTTTTAGCCTGTGTTCAGTAACATATCTATTCTGAGGATCGAGGCCATAAATCGCATCACTAAAATCCTTATCATAGGCACTAAGTGTCTTGGCAATCGTTCCTTTGGGATTCCTGGCTCTAAAGAAATGCCGAACTGTTTCCTGTCCTGCACCAATTTCAGCAAAGGTTCCGTAGATATTTTCATTGAGATTGAGACGGGTACATTTATTCTCAATAGAAAGAACACTTTGAAAATTTTCGTCGTTTTCATCAATAACTGACATAGAGCCGAATTTTTTGGATGCAGAAAGTTAGGAAACTTCTGGCGGCCTGCCCTAGCTTTTAAGTAATGTTTAAAACAAATATTTTAATTGGAAGCTGCTTTATTTTGAATGTCGCGGTAACAATAATTTAGAAGTTTCGTCTAAAAGAAAACCATCTTTATGAGAAATATTCTTCTATTAGCTGTTCTTGTTTTTCTATTTGCTTCCCAGTTAAACGCCCAGGAATTTAAAGCAAAGGTCATTGATCAGGATTCAAAGTTGCCAGTTCCCTATGCGGCGGTACAGTTTCAAAAAAATAAAGGAGTTATGACAAATGAGGAAGGGCAATTTGTCGTAGAAATACAGGAAATTCGGGATAGTCTTATTATCAGTTCCATGGGGTACAAAACACTTAGGCTGAAGTTTTCTAAAGATTTGGAGCCTGTCCTGTATTTAAAATCCCAGGTCATGCAGCTGGGCGATGTTTTTCTGACCAATAAAAAACTTTCAGGCCGGGAAATTATGGAAAGAGCCCGGGAAAAAGTAACCGATAATTATGATTTTGAACCTGCCAAACGTCGGTTTTTCTTTCGGGAATCTAATTTTAATAAGGTAAATCAATTCGATTTAAATATTGATGAAAGTTCAATTGAAGATATAACACAGGATTTAATGGATAGCCTGAGCAATAGTGTGCCAAAGAATAGTGATTCGTTCAAAGAGGTTTTAGGTGATGTCTTCGGAAATTATTCCGAACAGAAAATTGAGGTTATTCGTGCGGCAAATCTGCATAACCCGCAAAGCACTGCAGACCTTCAGAAATTGACCGACAAGTTGGATAAGATTTTCCGTGAAAACGTAAAAGAAACCTCATACTTTAAGATTAAATCTGGGTTATTCGGGGTCAAGGTCGATGCCGATGATTTAACTGATACTGCGGAAGAAGATCAAAAGAAACCTGAGGAGCCTTCCGAAGAAGAAAAGCTAAAATCTGAAAGTGACCTGAAAAAGAGTGTTTTCAGCTCTGCCAAATCAGACATCGCTCTTTTAATGAATGCCGTTTTCTGGGAAGAGGATAACACCTTTGATGTTTTTGAAAAACTGAAAAAATACGAATATGAGGTAAAGGGTGTGTCCTATATGAATGGAGAGGCAGCTTATGTGATCGATTTCAGGCCGAAAGGCGGTGCCGATTTCAAGGGACGAGCTTTTGTAAATGCTGAAGATTACGGAATACTGAGAATTGATTATCAAAATGTAAAACCCTTGAAAAAATTTAAATTACTAGGTATTAGTACCGCGAGTGATGTTTTTAACGGGAAAATGATTTTCTCAAAAAATATATCAGGGAAATATGAGCCCAAATACTTTGAGCTGGAAAAAGGAGAAAGTTTTGGTATTGACCGGCCTTTGACGCTGATAGAAAAGAATAAGAAAGTTGCCGGAAGAAGAAAACAAAATGAACTCGATATGGATATTTTGATCAAGGTAAGCCAGGTAGAAAAATATCAGTTATTAATTTATAATAGCAGCGTCATGGAAAATGGTGATTTCGATTCTTTAGCGGAAAGCGAAGATTTTACTTACCAAACATTTAAAAAGTACGATGCATCGTTTTGGGACGGTTTCGAAATTATGGAGCCAAATGAGGCAATTAGAGAATTTACTGCAGTGGAAGATTTGCAGTAAAAAAGTTATATTAGGCTTCTAATTTCAAGAAAAATGAAAATCTTAATCGCCAGTTTAATATTTACCATTATGAGTACGGCCGCTTTTTCTCAAAATCCGTTCAACATCAAAAAAGATCACGATGCGCTCCAGGTAGAAGACCTTGAAAGATCGGCTAATTTCTACGCGGATGTTTTCGGATTCCAGGAAATACCGAACGGTGGTTTACCAGACCACATCAGGTGGTTCCAGTTAGGCGATAAAATCCAGATCCATTTAATTGAAAGCGAGGAGCCGGTTCAAAAGAATAAAGGCGTTCATTATGCCTGGAATACCAATAAACTGCCGGAGCTAATGGAGTCGTTAAAAACTAAGAACATTCATTTTGAAAACTGGAACGGAGAGCCAAATACCACCAATACCCGGCCAGATGGTGTGAAGCAGATTTATCTTCAGGATCCGGACGGGTACTGGATAGAAATTAATGATGGTAGCCTATAATCTATCTGTCGCCACTTTGTAAGTAGGATCTTCCAGGATATTTACCTCGATGATCTTATCGGCGTTATCCAGCAGAATTCGGCAGTCTTTACTTAAGTGTTTCAGGTGTAATTTTTTTCCGTATTTCAGGTAGCGCTCCGTTAGTTTATTTAGGGCTTCGATACCAGACATGTCCACTACGCGGCTTTCCGTAAAATCGATGACCACCTCGTCCGGATCGTTAATCACATCAAATTTACTATTGAAAGCGCTGATCGATCCGAAGAAAAGCGGCCCGTAAATTTCATAATATTTCACCCCGTTTTCATCGATATGTTTTCTCGCACGAATTCTCTTGGCGTTGTCCCAGGCAAATACCAATGCAGAAATGATCACCCCAATTAATACCGCCAATGCCAGGTTGTGAAGTACGATTGTCACAGCTGTAACAAGAACCATAACGATTACATCAGATTTTGGCATTTTATTGATGGTTTTCAGGCTGGCCCACTCAAAGGTTCCAACTGCCACCATGATCATTACCCCGGTTAGAGCAGCCATTGGCACTTTTTCGATCAGGTCTGCGCCGAACATGATAAAGACGAGCAACATGATGGCTGCGGTTATTCCAGATAGTCGGGCTCTTGCACCAGAAGAAACATTGATCAGACTTTGTCCAAGCATTGCGCAACCTCCCATTCCGGAGAAGAATCCGGAAAAGATATTGGCGGTTCCCTGGGCGACACATTCCTTATTTCCGCGACCGCGAGATTCCGTGATTTCATCAACGATATTTAGCGTCAATAAACTTTCTATCAATCCTACTCCAGCCATGATCAGGGCATAAGGGAATATTATTTCCAGGGTTTCGAAACTGATCGGGATTTCCGGAATATGGAATGGTGGGAATCCACCACTGATAGAGGCCATATCGCCTACATTTTTAGTGTCCACGCCAAAGAACATTACGATGGCAAAAACGGTCAGTATCGCGGCAAGAGACGCTGGAAAAACCTTGGTAAGCTTAGGAAGTCCCCATATAATCAGCATAGTGACGAAAACCAGTCCAAGAAAAATATACATTGGTGAGCCGGTCATCCACACCAGTTCTCCGGCATCGTTCAAGGTTTTAAATTGATTGAGCTGAGAGGTAAAGATGATGACTGCAAGCCCGTTCACAAAGCCAAATATGACCGATTGTGGTACGAGTCGTATCAATTTACCAAGCCGGAAAACTCCTGCGAGTATCTGCATTATGCCGGCAAGTACCACGGTAGCAAAAATATACTCAGGCCCGTGACTTATGGAAAGGCCAACGATCACTACAGCAACTGCCCCGGTTGCACCAGAGATCATTCCGGGTCTGCCGCCAAAAATAGCGGTGATCAAACCCATCATAAAAGCGGCATAAAGACCGGTCAAGGGTGAAAGCTTTGCAATCATCGCAAAAGCAACTGCTTCCGGGATCAGTGCAAGGGCAACAGTTAACCCGGCCAGGATTTCGGTCTTATAATTTACTTTTTGAGAAAAATCGAATAGATTCAGGACTTTTTTCATCTCTCTAGCTTAATTTTTAAGCGGGCAAAAATAGGCAATTTAATCTGAAACCAAAGCTGAATGCTAATTATCTGATAATCATTAATAATATGATAAAATTAGGCTGTTGAAATTTTCAAATTCTGAAGCCAAAAAGTCGAATTCAGAAATTGCCGCAGCAGGAATTAGTCTTCAGCAGACTTTGTTCGTACTTTTGCAGAATCAATTTCAGGATTATGGCACACAAGGCAGGATTTGTAAATATTATTGGTAACCCGAATGTTGGGAAATCTACTTTGATGAATGCGTTCGTTGGCGAACGATTATCGATCATTACCTCAAAAGCGCAGACCACCAGGCACCGCATTCTGGGAATCGTGAATGGAGAAGATTTCCAGGCGATCCTGAGCGATACTCCGGGGATTATCAAACCGGCTTATGAATTGCAGAATTCTATGATGGAATTTGTAAAGTCTGCTTTTGAAGATGCCGATGTGCTGGTGTATATGGTTGAGATTGGAGAAAAAGACCTAAAGGACGAGGCTTTTTTCAATAAGATCAAAAATGCGGAAATTCCCGTGATGCTTCTGCTGAACAAAATTGATAAATCCAATCAGCAACAACTGGAAGAGCAGGTAGAATACTGGAAGGAAAAAGTGCCAAATGCTGAAATCTATCCAATTTCGGCATTAGAAGGTTTTAATATTCCGCAGGTTTTCCAGCGAATTGTGGAACTGCTTCCTGAGGGACCGGCGTTTTATCCTAAAGATGCTTTAACCGATAAGCCGGAACGATTTTTTGTGAATGAGATCGTTCGCGAAAAGATCTTATTGAATTACAAAAAAGAGATTCCTTATAGCGTGGAGGTGGAAACCAGCGAATTTTTTGAGGAGGAAGAAATCATCAGGATGCGGAGTGTGATCATGGTAGAAAGGGAAACTCAAAAAGGAATCATCATCGGGCATAAAGGTTCGGCGCTCAAAAGAGTAGGAGTGGAGGCGCGAAAGGATCTTGAGAAATTCTTCGGAAAACAGGTCCATTTAGAATTGTTTGTAAAGGTGAACAAGAACTGGCGTAGCGACGATCGCCAGCTGAAACGTTTTGGTTACAATAACAAGAAATAACTAACCTAGTCTTGCAATTCGCATAACTTTCACTTTAAACGGGGTGGTTAGATTTGACAATAATCAATTAACCACTCATGAGAAAAATTACGTATCCATTATTTGTAGCAGCATCTCTGTTGCTTTTTTCCTGTGCGAATGACCAGGAATTCGATCAGTCTTCAACGGTTTCAGAAGCTGATGCTTCCGGCAGGTTTGCTGAGGTGAACTTTCATCCTGTTGCAACTATCCAGGTTGGAGGAGAGGCATCTTCAGAAATTTCTGCGTTTGATTCTAAGAGCAACCGACTTTTTACCGTAAATCCTGCAAATGACCAGATTTCGGTTTTTGATTTTTCCGATGTGAAAAATCCCGTTAGCATGGGAGCAATTGCTATTGTTGATGGCAGCCCTAATTCAGTAGCTGTTCATCATGGAATGGTTGCCGTGGCAATCGAGGCCGATCCAAAACAAAATCCTGGAAAGATCAACATTTACGACGCCGGAAACTTGAATTTGATCAACTCTTATTCTGTAGGTGCTTTGCCAGATATGGTCGCTTTTTCACCGAATGGCAAATATGTCGTTTCCGCCAACGAAGGTGAGCCAAATGATGACTATAGCGTGGATCCTGACGGGACGATTTCCATTATCGAAATTCAGAATAATACCATAACGACTTTAGATTTTTCTGGATTCAATTCCATTGCTTCGGAATTGGCAAGAGGCGGATACCGCGTTTTTGGACCGGGAGCCAATCTTGCAGCCGATACAGAGCCGGAATACATTGCAATTTCTGATAATTCGAATTACGCCTGGGTTTCGCTTCAGGAGAATAATGGCCTGGCAAAGGTCAATCTTGAAACCAAAGCGATTGAGGATATTTTTCCATTAGGCTTTAAAGATTATTCTTTAGCTGAAAATTCACTGGATGCCAGTAACCGCGATGACGAGAAAACACTGAAAACCTGGCCGGTTTATGGAATGTATCAGCCAGACGCGATCAAATACATCAAAATCCAGGGAATGGATTATATCATTTCTGCCAACGAGGGTGACGCCAGGGATTACGACGGCTATAGCGAAGAAGCGCGCATCAAAGATATCGAACTGGATCCAGTCGCTTTTCCTAATGTTGAATTTCTTCAGGAAAATGAAAATCTTGGAAGGTTGAATATTACTAATTCGCTCGGAGATACAGATGGCGATGGAGATTTTGATGAGCTATATAGTTATGGTGCGAGATCGTTTAGCATTTGGTCTGGAAACGGGCAGTTGTTGTACGATAGCGGAAATGATATTGCTGAAATTACATTGGCTTTAACTCCTGAAACTTTTAACGATGACGACAGCCGTAGCGACGACAAAGGTGCTGAACCGGAATCTGTTGAAACACTGCAGATCAACGGGAATCGCCAGCTGCTATTTGTTGGACTGGAGCGAACAGACCAGGTATTGGTTTTTGAAATTTCCAACCCGATGGCTCCAAAATTTCTACAGATCCTGAGTAACGAAGGAGATGAAGCTCCGGAAGGCGTGCTGGCAATAGCCGGAAAAGACAGTCCGAATAAGAAAGACTTATTGATAGTTAGCAATGAAGACAGTGGTACGGTGACGATCTATCAGAATAACTAATCGTAACCCATAATTTTTTAAAAGCGCAAGCCTTCCCGCTTGCGCTTTTCTTATTTATTAGCTGCAAGTTTCCTGCATATATGTTTATCTTTGCACCAAATTTAAAAGCAAAATGGGCAATATCGTTGCGATAGTTGGAAGGCCAAATGTTGGAAAATCTACTTTTTTTAATCGTCTCATTCAGAGGCGCGAAGCAATTGTGGATTCTGTTAGTGGGGTGACACGTGACCGCCATTATGGTAAGTCAGACTGGAACGGGAAGAAATTTTCTTTGATCGATACCGGTGGTTATGTGAAGGGAAGCGACGATATTTTTGAATCTGAAATCGATAAGCAGGTGGAACTCGCTATTGAAGAGGCCGATGCCATTATTTTTATGGTTGACGTGGAAAGTGGCGTAACACCTATGGATGAGGAAGTAGCCAAGCTATTGCACCGCGTAGATAAACCTGTTTTGCTAGCGGTCAATAAAGTTGATAATAACAAGCGTCGCGAAAATGCGGTGGAATTTTATTCCTTAGGTTTAGGTGATTATTTTCCAATTGCCAGTACTAACGGGAGTGGAACCGGGGATCTTTTAGATGCACTGGTAGATGCGCTGCCAGAAACTGAGGCTGAGGAAGAAACCGAATTACCACGTTTTGCTGTTGTGGGGAGACCAAACGCTGGAAAATCTTCTTTTATCAATGCGCTAATCGGGGAAGAACGCTACATTGTGACCGATATTGCTGGAACCACCAGGGATTCTATGGATACCAAATACAACCGATTTGGTTTTGAATTTAACCTGGTCGATACTGCAGGAATCAGGCGAAAATCCAAGGTTAAAGAAAACCTGGAATTCTACTCGGTGATGCGCTCTGTTAGGGCTATTGAAAACAGTGATGTTTGCCTGGTTGTTTTGGATGCTACTCGTGGTTTTGACGGGCAGGTACAAAACATCTTCTGGCTGGCTCAGCGTAACAATAAGGGAATCGTGGTTTTGGTAAATAAATGGGATCTTTTAGAGAAAGAGACCAATACCATGAAAGAATACGAGGCTTCAATTCGCAAAGAAATGGAACCTTTTACTGATGTTCCTATCGTTTTTATTTCAGTATTAAACAAGCAGCGAATTTTTAAGGCTATTGAAACTGCAGTAAAGGTTTTCGAAAACCGAAACAGAAAGATTAAAACCCGGGAGTTTAATGATATCATGCTGCCGATCATAGAAAAAAATCCGCCGCCGGCTTACAAAGGGAAATACGTTAAGATCAAATTCTGTACACAATTGCCTACGCCGTATCCTCAGTTTGCATTTTTCTGTAATCTGCCGCAATATGTTCAAGATCCGTATAAACGTTTTATGGAAAATAAAATAAGACAGCAGTTTAATTTCCAGGGAGTGCCGATCACGATTTTCTTCAGAAAAAAATAAGCGTAAATTAAACTTTTATCCAAAGCCGTAGTCTTATAGATTGAAGCGGGTCAGTTACATGCCCGAAAATCTTTAAGCCTAACCCGTATTGGATGAAAAATTACCTTTTATTCGCCCTTTTTTTAATTTCAAATCTTGCGATAGGGCAGGGCTTTGAGATCGATGGAAAAGTTTTGGATCAAAATAACGTGCCTTTAGAATCTGCAACTGTTTATGTGGAAAAAGTAGCCGATAGCAGTCTTGTAACTTATACCATTTCAGATAAAGATGGAACTTTTCATCTTGAAGATCGATCGGAACCCGAAAAATCTAGGCTTATTATTTCTTTTGCCGGTTTAAAAACCTACCAGCGAATTATAGATATTAAAGAAAAGATGACACTCGATCCCATCAAAATGGAATTGATGGATAACCAGTTGGATGAAGTTACCGTAACAGGAAGCAGGCCACCGATCACAGTAAAAAAAGATACACTGGAATTTAATGCTGATTCTTTCAATACCCGGCAGGACGCGAACCTGGAAGAGCTGATGAAAAAACTTCCCGGAGTAGAAGTAGACAATGATGGGAATATTACGATTAACGGGAAACCGGTTCAGCGTATTCTGGTAAACGGTGAGGAGTTCTTCGGAAATGATCCCAAGATCGCTACGAAAAATCTTCCGAAGGAGATCATTGAAAAGATCCAGGTGACAGATACCAAAACAAAATCTGAAGAGTTTACCGGGAAAGCAGGTGATCCCGATAATAAAACAGTGAATATCACCATTAAAAAAGACAAAAATAAAGGTTATTTCGCCAGGGCCACGGCCGGTGGCGGAACCGACGAGCGCTACGAGCTCAGTGCGATCGGTAACTATTTCAAGGATAAATTACGGATAACGGCATTGGGAAGTTCCAATAACATAAATGCATCTGGTTTTAGTTATGATGAGGTCTTTGGCATGATGGGCCGTAATGCCGGTAGAAGTATCTTCTTTGGTGGAGGTGGAGGAATTACGAAAGCTGAAACCGGCGGACTCAACTTCAGCAATAGGTGGGATGATAAATATACGCTGAATACCGATTATGTTTTTGAACGTGGGGATACCGAAAGCAGGACAACGATCGCCCGGGAAAATATCCTGCCAGATTCCAGGTATTTCACCAATTCAGAAACAAGAAACAATCAGCTGAACGATAAACATGAAGCCAGTGCAAGATTTGAAGTGGAATTTGATACCTTGACCAGGCTTTCCATCAATCCAAGATTCAGTGGGAATTATGGAGAATCTTATCGAAACAGTTCCGCAGAATCCCTGGGTGAAAATCAGAATTTGATCAATAGTACGGAGACTAGCCAGAATGAAGATCTGCAGAATCAGAACTTCAGTAATAATATAGATTTCATCAAGCGCTTTGGCTCCAGAGGTTCTTATTTGCAAATTGGGTTTAATGATAGTCACAACCGCCAGATGAACGATAATTTCTATTATTCAGAAAGCGTCTTTGTGAGAAATAATGAGGAAAATATCCAGATACAGGATCAGTTCATTGATGAGGATCAAAAAGCAGATAATTATTCAGTAAACGTTAGTAAAAGAACTGTTCTGGCAGACCAGTTGTTCCTGGATGCGTCTTACGATTTCCGGTATTCAGGTTCTACTAATGAGCGTTATGTCTATGAGGCAAATGGCGCGCAGCAGAGTTACAATACGCTTATCGATTCTTTGAGCAGTAATTTCGAGGTGCTCAGTCGCAGGCATCGCCCGAGTGCCGGGGTGAACTATGAAGGCGAAACCTGGAGAATAGGATCTGAGGTAGGATTATTGCACACCAGTCTGGAAAACACGAATTATCTCCGTCAATCTTCCTTCAACAATACGTATGATAATGTTTTTGTGAGTGCGAACATTCGGTTTGAGCCGGAACGTTCGAAGAGTTTCTCATTGCGCTATGATACCGATGTGAACATCCCATCTATCCAGCAGCTGCAGCCGGTGAGAGATGTGACGAATCCGCTGAATATCGTAGTAGGTAATCCGGCTTTGAAACCTGCTTTCACCCAATCATTTGATTTGAACTATCGAAATTTTGATTTCTCCACAAGGTCAGGAATATTCAGTTATATGAATGTTCAGCTAACCGATAATAACGTGGTTTCGGTCACCACGGTAGACGAGGATCTTGTGCGAACCACGACTTATACCAATGTGGACGGAAGGGTTTCTGCGAACGCTGGATTTTTCTACAATAAGCGTATTCAGAATGAAGAAAAAAGTTTTAGATACAGTCTGGCATTGAACGGTGGATACAACAGGGCGGTTGGTTTTACGAACGCGGTGAAATATGTTTCTGAACGTTATAATGTGAGTCCGCGTGTGCGCTTAGATTATGAGATCGAGGAATTTCTGAATGTGGAACCCTATTACGATGTCACCTTTAATAGTTCGCGTTTTGATATTAACCCAGACCGTAATGAAGATTTTCTGAATCACCAGGCAGGGTTGGAGTTGACGCTATACTGGCCTAAAAATGTGGTTTTTGGGAATGATCTTTCCTATAATTCCTATGGAAACGTTTCTCCGGGCTTTGACAATACTTCTCTTTTATGGAATATGAGCCTTGGTTATGATTTCTGGGATGAAAAAGCAAATATTAAACTCAAGGTTTACGACATGCTGGACCAGAACATCAGTACCAGCAGGTTCATAGGCGATGATTTTATTCAGGATACGAATAATCTGATCTTAACGCGCTATGCGATGCTGAGTTTTACTTATAAATTGAGCAGTTTTGGAGGAGGAGAAATGCCAAATAGCGGCGGTGGCGGCAGATACCGAAGAAGATAAATTTTAATTTGAAATAATAATACAGAAAAGCTTGCGTTTTAAACTATAATTATAGTTATTCGTAACGCCGAAAACCATTCATCAATCACTAATCATCGTTTATGAAATTGAAATTATTTCTGGCCCTTTTATTAATTTCGGGCCTTAGCTACGCGCAAAATTTTGAAATTAAAGGAAAAGTAACTGATACGAGCGGAGTCCCGCTTGGTTCTGCCACAGTTTACCTTGAAAAAGCTGCAGATAGCAGCCTCGTAACTTACACCATTTCAGATGAAGATGGATCTTTTCTTCTCGATGCCTCTTCAGGAGCCGAAGAATTGGATCTTGTTATTTCTTATGCCGGTTACCGACCTTATTTCAAAAAAGTAAAGACAGAAAGCCAGGATCTTGGGAGTATCAAAATGCAATTTTCC
This sequence comes from Flavobacteriaceae bacterium, assembly GCA_964220295.1. GTDB lineage: Bacteria > Bacteroidota > Bacteroidia > Flavobacteriales > Flavobacteriaceae > Christiangramia. The sequence goes on from CAXPUM010000086.1 coordinate 35,251, forward strand.
AGTAATGAGCTGGATGAAATCGCGATCACAGCGGTGAGAGCTCCCGTGAGTATCAAGAGTGATACGTTGGAATTTAACGCTTCTTCCTTCAAAACCCGCGAGGATGCGAATTTGGAAGAGGTACTGAAAAAACTACCAGGAGTATCGGTGGATAATTCCGGGAATATTACCGTCAACGGAAAATCTGTTTCGAGAATCTTGGTAAACGGAAAGGAGTTTTTTGGAGATGATCCTAAGATTGCCACAAAAAACCTTCCGAAGGAGATCATTAATAAGATCCAGGTGGTCGATACCAAAACAAAATCTGAAGAATTTACCGGGGAAGAGGGAGATTCAGAAAACAAAACCATCAATATCACCATCGATGAAGATAAGAACCGCGGTTTCTTTAGCAGGCTCACAGCAGGTGGAGGAACAGATGACCGCTATGAACTTAGTGCTATAGGTAATTATTTTGAAGATAAGCAGCGAATCAGTTTCCTAGCAAGTTCCAATAACATCAACTCTTCAGGTTTTACCTTTGATGAGATTTATGATTCAATGGGAAGGAACGCTTATTCTATTTCCCGTAGTTCCAACGGTTCTTTCGCTATTAACGGCTTTGGTTATGGCAATGGAGATAGCGGGATCAATGAAACCGATAACATTGGGTTTAGTTATGCTGATGAATGGGCGCAACACACTGAATTGTCACTAAATTATTTTTTCAATCATAATGATAATGTGAATGAAACGAAGGTGGAGCGGGAAAATATTCTTCCAGACAGGCGATTTTTCATCAATTCAGATTCCAGATCGAACAGGCTGAATGACAATCACCGTTTTAGCACCAGTTTCGAAATACAGCCAGATACCCTTACCCGTATCTCATTCCGCCCGAACTTTAACGTAAATGATGCGCAATCTTACAGTGATGGCTTTACGGAGTCTCTAGATGACAATGGCAATATTCTGAATAATGCCACAACTTCTAACGATACCAAATTATTTAATTCCTCTTTTTCCAATAACGCCTACTTCACCAGGAAATATGGGGATGGAGACGGATTCTACAGCTTCGGTTTTAGCAATAATAACAACAACCGTATTCAGAAAAACTATTTTTATTCTGAAAGAAATACGTTTGATGAAAACGGAGACCTGCTCAATTCGCAAATCCAGGATCAGTTTATAGACGAAGACGAAAAAAGGAATCAGTATAACATCACCGGTAATCTGAGAATTCCTGTTGCCGAAAACTGGAACGTGGATGTAGGCCTGGATTATGATAATGAGCATTCTAAAAATCAGCGATTGGTTTACAACGCTACAGGTGAGGAAGAGTATGAGGACCTGGATAACAATTTAAGTAATGATTTTCGCTCGGAGATTAGCAACCTGAGACCAAGAGCAGGGATTGCTTATAGTAACGATACGCTGAGATTTCAGGTATCTGCAGGTGTTCATCATACCCGATTGAAGAATACCGATTTGTTTTCAGACACTGAAATAGATAATACCTACGATAATTTATATGCCAATGCTTACCTGAATTACAGGATTACGAAAAGTAAGGCGATTTATATGAATTTCAGGAACAGCCGGGAAACTCCATCGATCAACCAGTTGCAACCGGTTTCGATTACAGTGAATCCGTTGAATATTCTCACGGGTAATCCCAATCTAAATCCTACTTTCAATAATTCGGTTTACCTGAATTACAACAATTACGATTTCGCTTCACGATCTGGTTTTTACACCTATGTAAGCGGTTCTTTTCAGCAGGATGCCATTGTCCCGATCACGACTACAAATGATAACCTGGTAAGAAATACAACCTATACTAATGTAGATGGAGTTTACAATTTTTATGGAGGTGCAAACCTGAACAAGCGATTTGAAATCGATTCATTAACTTCTATCAAAGTAGATCCGGGTGTTTACGGGAATGTTTATAACAGAAAGGGTTTCTCGAACGATGTGCCTTTCGAATCTAAATACGTTACAGTTACTCCAAATATTCGTTTGCAGTACGACATCAAAGACCTGATTACTTTTGAGCCTTATTACCGAATGAATATCAACCATGCGAATTATTCCCTGAACAATAGAGAGGAAAATTTCCTGAATCACGAATTGAATTTCCAGATCACTTCATACTGGCCAGATAAATTCGTAATAGGTAGTGACTTTAGTTACCAGAAATTCGGAAATATTCCGGCTGGTTTCAAAAGTTCCTTTATGCTTTGGAATGCCAGTTTAGGCTATAAAATTCTCGGCGATGATGGTATCCTGAAAGTGAAGATGTTTGATATTTTAAATGAAAATACTTCAACTAACCGAATGGTTGGAGAGGATTATATTCAGAATACTCAGCAGTTAGTTCTAAGGCAATACGCTATGCTGAGCTTTACCTGGAAGCTGAAGAAATTTGGAGGTAAGGATCCTAATAATAGCAGAAGATTCTAAAAACAAAAATCCGGAGCAATCCGGATTTTTTATTTTAGTCAAGGTTGATCACACCTGCCACCAGGCATTTGGCAACCAGTTGCGCGGTGTTGGTATATCCTGTCTTGCTTAAGAGATTTCTGCGGTGTGTTCTAACCGTGTGAAGTGACAGATTTAGAGCTTCCGCAATCTCCTTTGCATTCTTTCCCTCTGCCAGCTTTTTAATGATTTCCTTCTCCCGCTGGCTAAACAAATTCAGGAGGTCCTTATTCTTAAATTCTGAATTTTCAGGATCAAAGGTGCCGCTACCGGTTTTGATATTGCAATAGGAAACACCACCATCCATATGGATGAATGAAATGTCATCGTTACTGGTAATATTTAAATGCGAGACATCGGTGTGCATGGAAAACGCATGCTGAATAATTCCATTTTCATCAGTAGAAAGAATAGTGGCCTGGTGAAGCATTGTTTTTACCTGGTTGTCGAGGCCGACAGCCCTGTAACTATATACTATTTTATACTGAAGAATGTCTTCAATATTATTGAGAAACCGATTGTAAAAATCTTTAATAACCGCCTCTTTCTTGCCAATACCTTTTAGATCTTCCGGTAAAATAGTTTGAAGCAGATCTTCGATTCTAATTTTCGAAGGATCCTTCCGGACAAACTTATTGATGGAGCTGGAAAGCTCATCAAGTTCTAAATTGTGAAAATTGACAATGTAATAATAGCTTTTTCCAGGAGAGAACATAGATGCTACACGACTAAATTGATCACCGGCATCATATGAACGGTAATTTTTTAAATGGCTGGAATATTGATTTTTCCAATAATGAACAATCTCCTTCAGGTCCTTACTCATGCACTAATTTTGTTAGGGCTGCGCAAGATAGAAATTATATAAAATTCTGAGATTTTACGAGGCTTTTGCGTTAAAAATTTAAGCAAAAAAAATCCTTCAGAAGCTAATCTGAAGGATATTTTAAAGTTTATGATAGATGTGAAAAAGATTTCCAATTTCGTCCCTACTCAAAATCAGATTCTTAGCAATCGCATCTAAAACAAATATAATTCATTAACAAGTCCTTAACAATACCTCAAAAGGGGTATTTTAGAGCTTAGTTAATCCTTTTAGTTCGTTTTTTTCAGCGACTTTGATACTAATTGCGTAACCGCCTCCGGAAGCAGACTGTAGATTAAGATTGGATTTATTGCTTACGAGGTATCTTTTGATCTCATAAGCCTGGGGATTCGTTTTATAACCAGCATCTTCAGCATCTGAATAAATCGTGGCGATATAATCCTTGCTTTTATCCAGAAAATCAAAAGTAATTTTGGAGGTTCGTTTGTCAAATCCATTCACATTTCCCACGTACCAGTTATCAGAATCTTTTTCTTTCCTCGCAATAGTGAGATAATGACCAGGTTCTGCTTCGAGATATTTCGTTTCATCCCATTCTACTGGAACATCTTTTATAAACTGAAAGGCATCTGGAAAACGTTTGTAATTTTCAATAAGATCGGCAGCCATTTGCAAAGGACTGTACATTGTGACGTATAATGCTAGCTGATTGGCAATCGTACTGTTAACATGAGAGGTGTTTTGCGGATTTATTTTGCTGATATCCATTTCGAATATACCGGGAGTGTAATCCATAGGTCCGCCAATTAGCCTGGTAAAAGGCAGAACGGTGACATGATTCGCTTTTGACCCGCCAAATGCCTGGTATTCTGTTCCTCTCGCCGATTCATTGCCTATAAGATTGGGCCAGGTTCTGGCAACTCCTGTTGGGCGAGCCGCTTCATGGGCGTTCACCATGATCTGGTGATCTGCAGCCTTTCTTACAGCATATAGATAATGATTTACCATCCATTGGCTGTAGTGATTTTCACCGCGAGGAAGGATGTCTCCAACATAACCACTTTTAACCGCATCATAATTATGTTCCTTCATAAACTGGTAGGCGGTATCCAGGTGGCGTTCATAATTCCTGACGGAAGAAGAAGTTTCATGGTGCATGATCATTTTTACACCTTTACTTTTCGCATAGGCTTCAATTTCTGTTACATCAAAATCAGGATAAGGCGTTACAAAATCAAAAACATAGTCTTTAGAAAATCCAAACCAGTCTTCCCAACCAATGTTCCAGCCTTCTACCAAAACGCCGTCAAAACCATTTTCCGCTGCAAATTCTATATATTCTTTTACATGCTTTGTGGTTGCTCCGTGTTTTCCATTCGGCTTTGCATTAGAATAATCGGTTTCATCAAGTTTCACGGCTTTAAACTCATCGGTATATGACCAGGAACTTCTTCCTGTTATCATTTCCCACCAAACACCTACATACTTCATGGGTTTGATCCAATCGGTATTCTCAATTTTTGAAGGCTCGTTGAGATTATAGGTAATCCTGGAGCGTAAAATATCACGTGCGTTATCACTGGCAATTATAGTTCTCCAGGGAGTCTGACCGGGAGTGATCATATAAGCTTTTGCACCTTTGGCACCTGGAGTTAGCCACGATTCAAAAACCATATTCTGATCATCGAGATTTAGATGCATCACAGGGTAATCTATTAATGCAGCTTCATGGAGGTTGATGTAAATACCGTCATCGGTCTTCATCTGTAGTGAAGTCTGCACACCAGTTTTTGAAAACTGTTCTTGTGAAGCATTAGGGGTAACCGCCTTATCAAATTTGCCCCTGATTTCTGAAAGTCTCGATTCTGTGTAATCATATTCCTGCGTATCGTAATCGCCGGGAATCCACAATGCAGTATGATCACCTGTCATGGCGAACTGCGTTTTTTCATCCATAATTACAAAATGACCAAGATTATCTTGTTGCGGAAATTCGTAACGAAAGCCCAGACCCGTATTAAAAAGTCTGAAGCGAATGATCATTTTTCGACTTGTTTCCTGTTGAGTTACTGTTACCGACAGTTCGTTATAGTGGTTTCTAATTTCCTTTTCTTCACCCCAGACTGGATTCCATGTTTCATCAAAACTGGTTTTAGAAGTATCAGTAACCACAAAATTATTAGTGAGAGGATCCTGATCTTTTAATTCAAAGCCCAGCTTGCTGGTTTTGATAATGGTTTTTGATTTATAGGAAAGGGAATATACTGGAGTTCCGTTCTCATCAAGATTGAATTTCAAATTGAAATTTTCATCAGGAGATTTTAATTCCTGGCTAATCCCGGAATTTGTAAAACCAACCAAAACACACAGGATAGGTATCATTTTCTGAAGCATAAAAATTCTTTTAGTTGTAAAGTTATTGATAAGAAAGGAACCATCAATAGTATTAATACAATTAAAGCTTTTTAGGCTGAAAAAAGTTTTAAGATTTGTTACTATTAATTTTGCAGAATCCCTTAAAAGAATCTTAAAGGTTTACTAAATTCTTAACGTTTGAAAACCAGAACATTAAATACCTCGTAAATATTACTTTAACCACTAAAATTTAAAATATGAAAAAAGTTTTATTTTACTTTCTCGGTGCGCTAATGTTCTATTCCTGCGCTGAGGATCAAATCGAAATGAAGGAAGATGAGTCAATGACCGATACGGATGAGAATCTTTCCGAATTTGAACAGAATTTACAAAACGGCGAATTCGATAAAACCAGTTTTGGTTCTTATACTGCCGTTTTTACTACTAATGATGGTCAAACCAGAGGATCTGTAGATATAGCTATTCCATTTGAAGGTGATGCTTCTTCAAAATTAACCTTAAATACAGGAAATGTTATTCGTGCAACTGTACAGAAAAATAAAAGTCCGGAAGATGGAATGAATTTTTCAAGCGGAGAACTGTCGTTTGATTTCAATGTAAATGATGATGGTTCAGATCCGAAAATTACGAATGTGGTCTATAGCGGAACCAAGGGGGATATGATGGTCGCTAAAAACACTTCCAAAGCTCACGCCGTTCCAGTTACAGGGACCTACTTTTGCGTTGATTGTGGAAATCATCCAGAACTCGGCACCGGAACTACTCAAACCTTTAATTTTTTGGTTTTAGGAGATACAGATGGCGATATGACTGCTAATGGTGATGAAATACGCACTCAGCTAACTTTAACCAGAAGGGTTTATACTAGTGAAGAAGCAGGTCCAGGTGGTGAGTTAACCAATTGCGTGGATAATGGAGATGGAACTTTTACTTGTGATGTTGTTTCTGCAGGTGGGTCAGAAGATATGGTAGTTTTTTATGGTAATACAGGACCAATATATATGCAGAATGTCACATATACATACGCTACAAATGGTTCGTGCCAGAATTACGATGGGCAACTGAGATATGAATCAAGTGTTTTTGGAACTTCGATTCTAGGTTTGGAAAGTGATACTTCGTGCGAAGAAGATACTAGAAGAGCTCAATTGTTCGTAACTAATAATAGTGATGGTAATATTACCATGTACGATTTGACCGCAGGTTCTTCAAGTAGTTATACAACTCCTTCAGGAGCAGCAGAAGGAATTTTTTATGATTTTGCTGAAAATAATGTTTTTCAGGCATCACGTTCTAATAACCAGATCGAGGCATACCATTTAGACGGTGTAATGGACGGAGCAATGATTTCCCCAGAATATACCAGTTCAGCAGATTTAATGAGTCCAAGGGAATTGGCTGTGAATGGAGACATGTATGTAGTTTCAGATAACGGCTCTAACCAGTTCTACGTTTACACAAAAAGTGGTGATAGCTTTTCTTTGACAAATACATTCGACATTCCATTTCCAGTTTGGGGAATTACTTTTAAAGGTGAAGATCTTTATGCAGTAGTGGATACTACAAACGAATTAGCTGTTTTTTATGATTTTGGTTCGAATTCTACTGATGGTACTTTGATGCCATCTAAAAGAGTTGGTGTTGAAGGAATTGTAAGAACTCATGGGCTTACTTATGATGGAACCGATGATGTGATGGTGATGACTGATATTGGAGAAGCAGCAAATGCTACCAATGATGGTGCATTCCATATAATTGATAATTTTTCAACAGTTTTTGATGCGCTTTCAGATGGTGAAATGATTCCATTAGAGGCTCAGACCAGAGTTGGAGGCTCCAATACGATGATGGGTAATCCAATTGACGTAGCTTACGATTCAGAAAATGATGCAGTATATATTTCCGAAGTTGGAAATGGAAAAGTTCTAGGATTTACTTCTATAGGAGATGGGGGAAATCTTACACCATCATTTGATCAGGATCTTGCAGCTGCATCATCTATATATTTCTCTAGTGATGAGACAGATGGTAATACTGGTATGAGTTCTATGGGAATGATGACCAGGTTATTTACTACCAGTACCGCAAATGGTAATGTCACCGTTTATAACGAATCTGGTGCAGAACTTAAGACTGTAATGACCGATGGTATGGCGGCTGAAGGAATTTATTATTCTGGAACAGGTGCTTTAATGAAAGCCAACAGAACAGATATGAGAATTGAATTCTATAACAATTTTGCGGCAGCTGGAGATGGATCAACCATTTCTTCAGATGCTATGGGAGCTTCAGAATTACCAAGTCCACGTGAAATTGCAGTACAAGGAAACCACATTGTAGTTTCTGATAACGGTTCAAACCAGTTCTTTGTGTATTCTTTTGATGGTAATTCATTCAATTTAGAAAATACTTTTGATATCGGTTTTGCAGTATGGGGTATTACCTTCAAAGGTGGTCATTTACTTGCTGTAGTAGATCAGACTAGCGATTTAGCGGTTTTTGAAGATTTCTTTTCTAACAATATGGACGGAAGTCTTGCTGCAGATAAGCAAATAACTATTGATGGGATCGTAAGAACTCACGGAATTGATTACAGCGAAGCAGACGATGTACTTGTTATGACAGATATTGGAGCTGCAGCCAGTGATTCAGATGGTGGATTCCATGTTATCGATAATTTTAGCGCTCTGTTAGAAACAACGATGGATGGAGGAAGCATTTCTATGAGTGATCAAATGCGTGTTGCAGGAGGTTCAACTGAACTAGGAAACCCTATTGATGTTGCTTATGATCATAAGACTAAAACCATTTTTATTGCAGAGATCGCAAACGGAGGTGGTAAGATCTTGGCATTTTCTAATGCTATGACAACAAGTGGAGATGTAGCACCAGCGGTTAGCAATAGTCTACCTGGAGCATCTTCTCTATACCTATATAATAACTAGTAATTTAGAGTTTGATTAAAAAGAACCTGCTGGAAACAGCAGGTTTTTTTGTATATAAAAAAACCCGCAACATTGTTACGGGTTTTTAAAGGTGGTGCCTCCAGTACCACTTTCGTTTTAATCTTGATTAACTTCGATTAACGCAAACTACCGTTATATCTATTGTTTTTGTTGTATTACAACGCATTGGGAGTTAATTAAGATTAATTTATATTTCTGTTCGTTCATAAAAATAAGCACCCTTTTGAGCACCCTATTATTAATTTTCCGATATTTACAAAAAGAATAGATTTTATGCGGACTATTAATAATCTAAAGGGGAAAGTGCGATTCGCTTTCAAAGATTCAATCAAGGATTTAAAGAAATCTCCTAAAAAGGAAAGTTTAATTTTTTTGCATTTTTCATATGGTGGCAAAAGGTTAAAGTATTCTACAGGTTATAAATCTTGTTATAGTGATTGGAATTTTGAAAAGCAACGTATAAAAACTACTAAAGCCGGAATTTTAAATGCTGATGAAGTAAATGAATTCCTTAGTAACTTAGAAGTTTTTATTAATAAGCAATTCTCAAGATTAATAGCTGAAGGAAAGGAAATTGATAAAGCTATTTTAAGAGAGTTGCTGAATCAGTTTACTAATAAGAATAACGAGGTTACAAAAGTTAGCGATTTTAGTTTTTTGCAATACACCGAATACTTTTTTCAGTTGAAAGAGAAGGAAATTAAAGCAGTAACTCTACGATCATATAAGCAAACAGTTCGTTTATTGAAGGAATACAGTTCTAATAACAATGAGGAGTTGAATTTTCTGAAATTCGATAAGAGATTTTATAATAATTTCACTCATTATTTAAAGAAGAATTCATATCGCTTGAATACTATTGGTAAACATATTGGTAATTTAAAGTCAATTCTTAGAAGTGCCGAATTAGATGGTATTAAAGTTAATAGAAGATATAAGGAACGGGATTTTAAAGCTAAATCTGAGTTAACTAAAGCAATTTATTTAGATACTATTGAAATCGAATCTTTAAGAAAAAAAGATTTAAGTAAATACAAGGATTTAGAAAGAGCAAGAGATATTTTTTTGATTGGCTATTATACAGGCCAACGTGTAAGTGATTATAATGGGCTGACAAGGGATGATATTGTTAATATTGATGGTGTAGAGTATTTTGAAATTAAACAAAGGAAAACGGGTAAATTAGTTCATTGCCCTGTTACGAATGAGATAAAAGAAATTATGGAACGTTATAATGATTCTCCACCACCTAAGATGCCAGATCAGAAAATAAACGAATATATAAAACAGGTTGGTCAAATGGCTAATATCAATGAAGAAATCTTTATTGAGTATATTGAAGAAGGAAAAAAGAAGAAAAAACCAATCAAAAAGCATGATTTAATTGCTACCCATACAGCAAGAAGGAGTTTTTGTACTAATTATTATAGGAAAAATATGCCTATATATGATATTATGTACTTTTCAGGTCATTCTACGGAAAAGGAATTTTATAAATATATTAGAATCAGTAAACGGGATAGAGCAACGCATATCGCCACCAGTGGATTTTTTAATTTATGATGGAAGAATTTAAGCCATTTTTCATATCAGAACTTAGTCAAATTGAGGAACTTTATATTCCAAAATTAGAAGGCAACAACCAGGACTTTCTATTTGATTTTAAGGACCCTTTTAGAACTGTATCTTCTCCAAAAATAAAAAGTCTAAGAGAACCATTAATAAACTGTTTGGAATGTTGGAGATTATTCGGTTATGGGGAGGATGAATATGAAAAAGAATATTTTCCTTGCACTCAATTTAAAAAAGGGGATCACTTTTCTTTTCGACCTAAAGAAATCCCTAATTATTTATCTGATAAAGAATTCCAAAATAGAGTAAAGAACTATTTTAGAGGATTCTCAGAGCGTTATTTCAACAAGTTTGAAGATATTCTTAATGAAATAAATGCAGACGCTAATCAAAAAAAGTTTATAGCCAAGTTTATTGAAAAAATCCAAAGTGCGATAATGAAAATTTTGGATTTAGAATTGAATAAATATAATAGGCTTGTTGCAGGTGAACTTATTAAAGGTTATATATTTTTCATCGAGAAAATAGTCAATGCGAATAAAATTTTTTTTCCAGAGTTCATAATCCATTTTGAGAAGAAGATTGATGATTTGAGACTACTCTATGAAAATAATTTCGGTTTCATCAATGAATTAGATTACTATATCTACAGAGATTGCCAGAATACTTTTTTGGAGTATGAAAAACAATTATTTCCTAATTTCCTAACATCTGAAAAAACATGGAGAAGATCCAAGAATGACTTAGTTAGGTACTATATATTTTTAGATGATTTGGAGATATTTAAAAACTCTTATAAAAAATCACATCTAAAAAATTTAAAATTTTTATCTGATAGGTATAATATTCAATTAGAAAAGCAAACAGATCCAAATCGTATCTCTAATTTATCTCCAAAACCGAGGTTGTTTGATTTTCTTAAGTAATTTTTAGTCCCTTTCCATCTATTTCTAGTCCCTTTTAATTGGATTTTGGTCCCTTTAAAAATAAGTTTTTTCGGTTGCATTTATTAATAAAATGAAAATCAGTTTGTTAGGTTTTTAGGGGTAAAATTATGTAGTCCCTAAGTAGCTGAAAAACAAGTAGTTGAAATAATTTTGTGTCATAATAATTAACATATAAAATTAATATGACTAAAAAAGAAAACCTGTTAAGTAGAACAGAAGTGGCAGAACTATTAGGTGTATCCTTAGTAACACTTCACAACCTCAAACACAAGAAAATTTTAATGCCAACTCATAAGGTGGGTAGAAAACCTTTATACCATTATGAGGAGTTATTAAAGCAGCTTGAATTGTCCAACTATAAAATCGCAGCCTAATGTTAGATTTAATAAAGTGTTTTGTAACGGACAAGGAAAGTTTTGATTTTAGAACTGAGAATAAAAAAACAGTTCAATTAAAGTCTGAATTTGATAGGGAAACCGGTGAAATTAAGGATTATCCCAGAAAAGGAAGGTTTTATAACCTGGAACTAAAAATGACTGAAAAGTCAACTTACTTAAAAGGTAGTTTGCATAAGATGCTTAATAACTATCGTGATATCGGAGAGCATAATTATAATGCTTTAACCCTATGTGATAATTTTGAGGCTTTAGATGTCTTAAGAGATGGGTTATTTGTGAAACCCAAAAATACAAAAGTTACCAATCTCGAATTTGGCTTGAATATACCACTGGAGTATGATCCGGCTATTTTTATAGATAATTGCCTTTTAATGCATGATTATAAACCTCCGACAATAGAAGAGAAATTCAAAAACAAGGGGGACTATAAAGAATTCAAAAGAAGTGATTATTCAGTCAAAATTTATAATAAGTCAAAGCAGTACGGTCTTCAAAGGAATATACTAAGGATAGAAATTAAGATTGTTAAACGGAGAAAGTTAGAAGAATTAGAAATTTATTCCTTAATTGATCTGTATAATGAAGAGGCATATAGAAAGTTATTTGAGTTCCTCTTAAAGCAGTTTGAGAATTTATTGATAATTGATTGGTTGGTAATGCGCAAAGCTCTTAAAACAGCTGAAATCAATTTACTTAAAAATTATTCCAATCCTCATTATTGGTATAATCTAAAACAGGAGTTAGATTCTAAAGCTTATTTCCGGGCGAAACGAGATTGTAGCAGGTACGTAGAGAATTTCTCAATTAATCGGGAAAAGTGGAAAATAAAATCTTTACTTGAAAAGGAATTCAGGAGGTTAATGAATTGTAGTTCAGGAGAAATTAAAGTAGCTGCTTAGGGGAAAATGTAAGCTATAATACAATTGAAAAATTCGCCTCTTTCATTTTTGGAAGGGGCTTTTTTTGCTTTTTTAAGAATTAAATTTTTTTATTTGAAATATTATTTCAAATTTTACTCGAAATCGAATAAAGCTTTAGGAGAGATTTTTAAAGCTTTAGCTAAAACAGAAACAGTACTTATAGTCGTATTTACTTCCCCTCTTTCTATACGCCCTACCTGGGAAATGGGAATATCAGCTTCAAATGCAAGTTGTTCTTGAGAAAAATTCTTGAGCTTTCTTGTCTCCCGAAGCTTATTGCCGAATGATTTAATGAAGGATTTATTTTTGATTTTTTGCACCGAATAAAGGTGCTAAATGCTGAATTTTAATATCAACGCATATATGCGCTATCTAATCTAAATATGAGAAAATTAGTCTTTTTGCTTTTAATGATGCTCGCTATTTCGTCTTGTTCAACAGATAATGAAAAAATTACCAGCAATTTAAACCCACCTTCATGGATTCAAGGTACTTGGTTAGTTAAAGGGTCAACGAATGGTAGTGTTGGAGTTAGATTTACTGATGATGATATTGTGCTAATCCAGAATTTTCTTGAAACCAGTCAAAAGAAATTGATAAATCAAAGCAGGGATTTAGGACAAGAAGTTTTAGTTAATGAAGATAAGTCCAATGAATACTATTCAGTGAGACTTGATTTTGAAAATGGACAGAACGTCAATCTAAGCTTTACTAAAATTTCTGACAGTGAAATAACTTGGAATCAGGTTAATAATTCAGTTTTAATAAAACAGTAATTCAGATGATTAAAAATTTAAAGTTAATGATATTAGCCATTGCAGTTATAATGAGTGGTTGTTCGAGTGATGAAAGCGAATCCGAAAAAAGTGTTTCAGAAATGCTCATGGGTAAATGGAACGTTGTAAAAGATGGAGACAGGACTTATGATGAAATTTGTAGCTATTTTATTTTTCTGGAGGAAAGTAAATTAACTTTTAAAAATTGTCATAGCTATAGCGGAGAAACTAATCTCATGGGGCAATATGAATTAGTAAATGATAATCACATCTTATTTATTGACTACAATTATTTTTTAGATGATGCTGAAGCTGATATTATCTCAATAACACCAAGCAATCTTAAATTGAAATTTTCAAATGCTACGAATTATACTCGTATAATGGAACTTAAGAAAGAAAACTAAAGATTTAAATTTGATATATTATGGTGGCTACCATTTTTGGAATAGTTGTCATTCTTGCTATTTATTATTCGATAAAAGCCAAGGATGAAAAGCAGCTCAGGAAAAATCAAGAGTTGGAGTTAATACGTTCAAAGGCACATTCTGAAAAAATTGAAAAAGAAAAAAACCTAATTTCTAAGAACCGCAATTTATTCTCAGTGATTTTAGATATCGAAAAGCCAATAAAAGAATTTCAACAAAGGGAGGAAAGAACTGAGGTTGAATATAATAAGGTCATTCATGCTAAAGAAAAATTTAATTACTACTATTCAAGAATCAAGACCGAAGAGGTTGTTTCCGATTATACATCAGCAAAAGAAATCGAAATTGAAGAATATCCTGCACCCCGAGACACTTTAATAATAAAGTATACGCTTACCCATAGATGGCCTTTCAAAATTTCAACAAAATCATTGACTATAAATAATTTTTCAGTCGTTAATAATGATAAAATTGTTCAAGAATATCGAGAAATAGCAGAATGGTGTAAGAACAATTTACACTTAGTTGATTGAAGTATTGAAGGTTTAAGCTGTTTTCGTCAATTAAAAAAAATTGCGGTCCAATCTCCAAATAATTTAATTTCATGAAGGAATTCTTAAAATGAATATGGTAGATTAAGATGTGCCCCTTCCCAATTACCGCCGGTATCTAATTCTGTTATATCACTTGGGTTTTTTTGGTTACCCCTATTACTATATATATCGTTAAAATATCCAATAGATACTCTAAGACACCCTTTTAAGCACCCTGAACAAATAAAAAAACCTGTAATCCGCTAATAGTCAGCTTCATACAGGTTTTTAAAGGTGGTGCCTCCAGGAATCGAACCAGGGACACAAGGATTTTCAGTCCTTTGCTCTACCAACTGAGCTAAGGCACCAGTTGCTTTTGAAAGCGGTGGCAAATATAATTTCAATTTTAAAAACTCACAAAGGAAAATTTAAAAATTTGCTTTTGTAACTTTGTTATTATAACCAAAAGAGCATGAATCTTGTCATCGATGCTGGGAATACAAGGGTGAAAGCAGCTGTCTTCCAGGGAGCTGAGCTGAAAGAAAAATTTATTTTCAATCTGGATAATTTTTCAGAAGAAATTGAAAAAATTTTTTCTGAACACCCAAATTTGACCCATTCCATAATTTCAAACGTTGGAAAACTGAACGAATCAGCTTTGGAAAACCTTCAAAAAAGACTTCGTCTATTTAAATTCGATCAAAATATCAGCCTTCCTTTTCAGAATAACTATGCCACTCCAAAGACCTTAGGAAAAGACCGGATTGCCTTAGTAGCAGCAGCAGTGTATGCTCATAAATCTGAAAATGTGCTCATTATAGACGCAGGAACCTGTATTACTTATGATTTCAAGAATGCTAATGAGGAATATCTTGGCGGTGGAATCTCCCCAGGGATGCACATGCGTTTTGAAAGTTTGCACAAGTTTACCGCAAATTTACCGTTAATAACACCGAAGCCGGATGCTGAATTAATAGGTAACTCTACCGAAACCAGCATTTTATCCGGAATTATTAACGGTCTAAAAATGGAATTGAAAGGGATTATTGAATCCTATTCTGCTGAATTTGAACATTTAACAGTTATTTATACGGGCGGAGATAGTCAATTTTTGTCTATACCATTAAAAAATAGCATATTTGCCAACTCAAATTTTTTATTGGAAGGACTGAATTTCATTCTAGAATTTAACATCAATCAATGATAAAACGATTAATAGCAATCGTACTTTTTTTAACAGCTTTTGCAGCTGAAGCTCAGGAAAACGTTTCTTCTCCTTATTCGTACTACGGGATTGGTCTCACAAACTTTAAAGGAACGGTTACCAACCGGTCTATGGGTGGGCTTGGAATTTTAACCGATAGTATTCACGTAAACCTTCAAAACCCTGCAACATACGGTAGGCTAAAACTGACGAATTTTGTGGTTGGAGGAAGCCATGAGCGTGTCAACCTGCAAACCAACGATGCCAGTGATAATGCCAAGATATCTTCTTTAGATTATTTGGCGCTTGCGATACCTTTAGGAAAGGGCTTCGGTATTGGTCTAGGTCTTGTTCCCTATACTTCGGTTGGATACAGGATTCTGGACATCAATGATAGTGATGGTGCACGCCTGAATGGTCGTGGCGGAATGAACAAAGTATTTTTGGCGGCCGGTTATGAATTTAGTGAGGCTTTAAGCTTTGGTGTCGATGCTCAGTATAACTTCGGAAATTTCCAGAACAGGAGAACCATCCTGCAGGAAAATATTCAGTACGGAACTCGTGATATAAATAGATCTGACATTAAAGGTTTCAATTTTAATATTGGTGCTAATTTTCAGAAGGATATTGCTGAAAATATGCAATTGCACCTTTCAGCCACCTATTCTCCTGCCGTTGATCTAAATTCAGAAAATTACAGAGAAGTAGGGACTATTTTAATTGGGCCTGATGGAAGCGAAGCTGTTGTAGATAACAGGATAATCGATGTAGATAATACCAATTTCACTAATCCTTCAAAAATAGCTTTAGGTGGTGGAATAGGTCAACAAAACAAGTGGTTTGTTGGGGCAGAATATGTTAACTTAGGCACTTCATCTTATGCTGATAGTTTTAGTTTTAGAAATGATGGTGGGGAATATGAAGATGCATCTCAGTTTAAGATCGGTGGGTATTATATACCTCAGTATGATTCATATACAAGCTATTTAGACCGTATTGTTTACCGCGGTGGTTTTAGATATGAAGGGACCGGACTCATTGTTCAGAACGAATCTATAAAAGAGTTTGGCATGTCTTTTGGACTAGGATTACCGATGGGTCTCAGAGTTAACGATCCTTTCTCTAACCTAAACCTCGGAATCGAGCTAGGTAGAAGGGGTACCAAAGATCAGGGACTTATTCAAGAGAACTTTTTTAGAGTGTCCATAGGACTCTCGTTAAATGACAAATGGTTCACCAAAAGAAAATTTTATTAACCACAATAACAAGAAGATGAAAAAGAGAATTTTAGCACTTTTGACGGTTGCTCTGGCTGGTTCAGGGATAGCCAACGCACAAGCCGACTGTGCGAGAGAAGCTGCTTTAGCATATGACCAGGCTAAAGCAAAGAATTATGATGCTGCTTTGCCGGCTCTACAAAAAGTTAGAGAAAACTGTCCTAAGTACAGTATGGCAACTTACCAGTATCTTGAAAGAGCTTTGGAAGCAAAAATCGACAATGCTCCTGATGGTCAAAAAGAAAAATTAGTAGAAGATCTTATCGAGGTTTGGGAACAGAGATTGGAACTTTACCCAGATAAGACTCCAAAAGGAAAAGTCTATGCTGACATCGCTCAGTTGAAATATGATAATAAACTAGGTGATTCAGAAGAGCTTTATGAAGCTTATGACAAAGCCTGGAACGAGGATAAAGAAAGCTTTACAAGTCCTAAAGGTCTTTATGCTTATTTTGATCTTGTGGTAAATATGCAGGATGCTGGAGAGAGAACTCTTCAGGATGTTTTTGATCAATACGATAAAGTATTCGCTAAAATCGAAAAAGAAGAGAACGACGCAGCAGAAGCGCTTGCTCCACTTATGAAAAAGCAGGAAGAAGGTGCAGACTTAACTGATAAAGAGAAAAAGCAAATCAAATACTCTGAAATCAATCTTAATAACTACAGTAATGTAAAAGCGGCTTTGAACGCTAAGTTAGGTGCGAGAGCAGATTGTGATAACCTTATCCCTCTTTATAAAAAAGATTTCGAATCAAAGAAAACCGATGTTTCTTGGTTGAAAAACGCTAACGCGAGACTTTCAGCTAAAGATTGTACTGAAGATCCATTGTTCGTTCAGGTTTCTGAAGCACTTCACAAGTTAGAGCCATCAGCAAAATCTGCCTTTTCTTTAGGTCAGTTGGCTGAAGCTAACGGTGAAAACTCTAAAGCACTGGAGTATTATAATGAAGCTGCTGAACTTGAGACTAACAATAATGATAAAGCGAGAATCTATTACAGAATCGCTGGAAACTATAAAGATAAGGGTAGCTATGGTCAGGCTAGAAGTTTTTACAGAAAAGCTATAGATGCCAAACCATCTCTAGGTTCTGCTTACTTGCAAATCGCTAGTATGTATGCAAAAAGTGCAAACAGTTGTGGTACTGATACCTTTACTAAAAGAGCGGTATACTGGTTAGCTGCAGATTATGCTTCAAGAGCAGCGAGAGTAGACCCTTCTATCGCTAGCAACGCAAACCAGGCAGCTAGTTCTTATAGAGGTCTTGCTCCTCAGAAGTCTGACATCTTCCAGTCTTCTCACAGTGCGGGAGAATCTATCAGCATAGGATGCTGGATAGGTGAGAGCGTTCGAGTTCCGAACCTATAAGATGAAAATCACATATAGCAATATAATTTTAGGCATTGTCACGCTACTTGGCGTGACAATGCTTTTTTCATGTGAGGGTAACCTAAAAGAGGTGAGAGCTTTTAGTATGGAAGCAGATGCACCGCAGGCTATCGGTGAAGGAATTAATTTAAAATATACCGATTCAGGTAAACTCGTGGCAACGTTGAAAAGTCCGAGAATGTTGGACTATACGAACAAGTCTTTTCCATATAGGGAATTTCCTGATGGCGTGGAAGTCGAATTTTTTGATGAAGATGACAAAAAAAGTACTGTCCAGGCCAATTACGCTATCGTATACGACAAAACGAACCTTATTGATCTTCGCGGAGATGTGAAGATCGTCACTTCAGACAGTACGGTGCTGGAAGGCGACCAGCTTTTCTGGGATCAGGATAAGAGCTGGGTTTTTACCGATCAGCCGAATACGATCTGGTTTCCGAACGGGGCCGTGAACAGGGGTAGAGGTTTTGATTCTAATCAGAATTTCACTAATTTTCGTTCAAGAACAAACACAGGAGTTCAAATAATAGAAGAGGAAGAAAATGACTAAATATTTCAAATATTTTGAATACGCGTATCTATGCTTCGCCGCTTTTTTTGTTTACCAGGCGATAAGTATTTGGAATACCGAGCGAAATCGCGCCTATATTTTTCTGTTCTTTGTATGTATCGCTGTGTTCATGTTTTTCTTCAAGCGTCGTTTCAGGCGTAGATTTGAAGAAAGAAACAAATAGCCCTGATGGAGGTAGAGTTACTAATTATTTTTATTTGTCTTCTGTTATCTGCCTTTTTCTCAGGAATGGAGATCGCATACGTTTCTTCGAATAAAATCTTCATAGAAATTGAAAAACGGCAGAATGATTTTCTTGCCAAAGTTTTAAAAAGGCTTACCAGCAAACCATCCAAGTTTATTGCAACCATGCTCGTGGGAAATAATATCGCGCTGGTTGTCTATGGGTTTTTTATGGGTGATCTGCTCATGGCCTGGCTGGAAGGGATGCGACCCTTAGATAATGCTTTTCTGAATTATATAGTTACCGATCTTAGTTTATTTACGCAAACGATAATCTCGACATTGATCATTTTGCTGACTGCGGAATTCCTTCCGAAGGTATTTTTTCAGATCTATGCGAATTCCATGCTGAAGCTTTTTGCCATTCCCGCGTACCTCTTTTATATCGTATTCAGTTTTATTTCTTCATTTGTGATCTGGATTTCAGATTTTATTCTGAAGCAGTTCTTTAAAACCGAAGGAGACGAAGTGCAGCTTGCTTTCAGTAAAGTGGAATTGGGGAACTTCATTACCGAGCAGATGGAAACGGTTGAAGAAGATGACGAAGTAGACAGTGAAATTCAGATTTTTCAGAATGCGCTGGAGTTTGCTGATATTAAGGCGAGGGAAGTGATGATCCCAAGAACCGAGATCATTGCGGTTGACCAGAATGTTATTCCGAAGGATTTAATACAAACATTTACTGATACCGGTCTTTCCAAGATCCTGATCTATAATGACACCATAGATGATATTATTGGTTATGTCCATTCTTTTGAGCTTTTCAAAAGGCCAAAAACCATCAAATCTATTTTATTGCCTGTTGTTTTTGTTCCGGAGACGATGTGGGTAAAGGATGTGCTTAATATTCTGATCAAAAAAAGAAAGAGTATTGCCGTGGTGATCGATGAATATGGAGGGACCAGCGGCATGATGACGGTAGAAGATATTGTAGAAGAATTGTTTGGAGAAATTGAAGACGAACATGATTCTGCTATTTTGATCGAAGAGAAAATAGAAGAAGATCATTTTAAGTTT
Organism: Flavobacteriaceae bacterium; assembly: GCA_964220295.1. GTDB lineage: Bacteria > Bacteroidota > Bacteroidia > Flavobacteriales > Flavobacteriaceae > Christiangramia. The sequence continues at coordinate 55,137 of CAXPUM010000086.1, forward strand.
TCTGCAAGACTGGAAGTGGATTATCTCAATGAGAATTATAAAGTCCAGATTCCAGAAGGCGAAAATTATGAGACCCTGAGCGGTTTCATTTTAAATCATACCGAAGAAATCCCGCAACAGGGAGAGCTCATCAAGATCGAAAAATTTGAGATCAATATCCTCGAAACCTCTAATACACGCATCGAATTGGTGGAGCTAAAAATCAAGGAAGAGGACTAATTTTTTAAAGTTAAGATTTTGCTAATTTTAAATTTTATTATTAGCCTAAAAGCCTTATTTTCGCCCCCTGTATTTTGATAAAATAATTCCAAATGGCAGTTTTAAATAAGATCAGACAAAAGTCTGTTTTCCTGATTATTATTATCGCTCTGGCGCTTTTTTCTTTTGTGCTGGCTGATGTAATCAAAAATGGTGGAATGAGTTCCGGGAATTCTCAAAACGTGATTGCTACCGTAGATGGTAACGACATAGATCGTACTGAGTTTGCTCAGGAAGTGGAGAATTTTGAAAGAAACATGGGGGGCGGTATGAGTACAACTCAGGCTGTGAACCGTGTTTGGGATCAGAAACTTCGCCAGGTGATCATCGAGAATCAAATTGAAGAATTGGGAATCCGTGCCGGAGACGACCAGGTTACCAACCTGGTGAGAACTCAGATGGCCAATAATCCTAATTTCGTAAACGAGGCCGGGATGTTCGATGAGAACAGGTTGAGAGAATATGTAGCAAATCTAAAAGCTTCTTCCCCTCAGGCATACCAGCAATGGAACCAGTTTACCGCGAATCTTCGCGAAACTGCAAAGATCAATAACTACTATACCATGGTAGGTGCAGGTATTGGGGCTACTGAAAAAGAAGGGGAGTTGGCTTACCAATTTCAGAATAATAATGTGAACCTGAAGTACGTTCAGATTCCTTACGATAAAATTCCGAATGCTGAAGCTGAAGTAAGCAAGTCAGAGATCAACGATTATATTAAGAAGCATCCTGCCAGATTTGAGAATGAAGCTTCAAGAAGCATCCAATATGTAGTGTTTGATGAAACTGCTTCTGATAATGATAAATCTGAATCGAAGGGAACCTTAACCAAACTGCGAGACCAGAGAGTGGAGTATAATGCTGCGGTTGGTGCGAATGATACCTTGCCAGGTTTTGATAATACCGATGATTACGCGGAATTTGTGAACAACAATTCAGATCTTCCATATGACGGGGCTTATAAATTCAGAAACGATTTAAAAGGAGAGTATAGTGATAATCTTTTCGATCTTAACAAAGGTGAAGACTTTGGTCCTTATGAAGAAAATGGTTACTGGAAGTTAAGCAAGATGGTGGAATCTAAAGAGATTCCAGATTCTGTAAAAGCAAGCCATATTCTAATCGCTTATCAGGGAACTCGTCTAGGTCAAACTACCAGTAGAAATAAAACTGAAGCAAGAACACTTGCTGATAGCCTTGCGCGAGTGATCAAAGCTGATACTGCTAAGATTGGTCAATTGGCTGCTGAATTTTCTGCAGATCCTACTGCTCAGCAGAACAACGGAGATCTTGGATATTTTACACCTGGAACAATGATTCCTGAATTTGAAAATTATGCATTCGAGAATAAACCGGGAGATGTTGGTGTTGTTGAAACACCTCTTGGATTTCATGTAATTTCAATCAAGGACCAGACAGAACCTGCGAAAGCGGTTAAAATTGCAACGATCGCCAGAGAGATTGTTCCTTCAGAGAAAACAATGAATACCCTTTTCAATGAGGTTACCAAATTTGAGATCGCAGCTTCAGATGGTGATTTTGACGAGATCGCCAAAAAGAACAACTACGACGTTAAAACTGCCAGAGACATCAAAGCGATGGAAGAGAATATACCGGGTGCCGGGTCTCAAAGAAGAATCGTTCAATGGGCTTTTGAAGATGATGCTAAAGTTGGTGATGTAAAAAGATTTGATACGAATAACGGTTATGTAGTGGCTCAGCTAACTGCTAAGAATGAAAAAGGATTAATGAGTGCGGAGGACGCTTCTTCAATCGTGACGCCTATTCTTCAGAATGAGAAAAAGGCAGAGATCATTAAAAACCAGATCAAGGGCCAGTCACTAGACCAGATCGCCCAGAATCAGGGAGTAAGTGTTCAGAATGCTGATGCGATTAACCTTGCCAGCCCAACTCTTACCGGAGCTGGGAAAGAGCCAAGAGTGATCGGTGCTGCTTTCGGTTTGAAAGATGGTGAAATGAGCAAGCCTATTGCTGGTAATAAAGGAGTGTATGTAGTTCAGTTAGAAAGCAGGTTCGAAGCTCCTAAAATGGATTCCTATAAGCCATTTGCTCAGCAACAGAGTATGGCAACCAGAACTCAGGCCACTATGGAAGTTTTTGATGCTTTAAGGGAGAAAGCTGATATTGAAGATAATCGTTCAAGATTTTATTAATAGAATCTCGATCAATAATTATATGGAAAGCCTCGCATTAGCGGGGCTTTTTTTATAAGATGAGATCAGAATAATCGAAGATCGTATGATAGCCTTTACTGCGGAAATAGTCTTTTTCCTCCTGCTTTCCTGTCGCCAGGATAAAATCTCCTCCCCAACCGCCCAGGCTTTTAATGCATCCATTAAAATCTGGGAATAGCTCATTCTTTACCTTTGGAAGGTCAATTGCTTTTGAAATGAGTGTTTCATGAGCCTGAACAAGGATTTTGAATTCTTCAATGTTCGTAGTCTGAATGATCTGCTCGGTTAACCCGGAAATCTTTAAAGTAAGTTCTTCCGTCGCTAGTGTATCCTGATTTCGGTACCTCGCGATGGCTTCGCGGCTATTCTGTTTGCGATTCAGATAAACAAAAAAGATTTCGTTCTTGAATGCGGGATGAAAGTCGGCTACAAATACAGCTGGATCCTTATCAGTCAGCTGAAAAGTAATTGGTAAGTCGTGGCTGGCAGCCGCAATATCGTAGCCGCTACCGCCGAATGTTTCTTTCAGAAGAAGATACGGATCAATTTCCAGCCATTGTGAAAGGTTATAGATTAAGGTGGAGGAAGTTCCCAGGCCCCACTCTCTTTTAAAGTCCAGTTTCGTGGTGATTTGAAAACCTGCATTACTAAATTTCGCCGGTTTTAGTTCAAAACACTTATTGAATATCTGGAGCAAACGCGTTGTGATCGCTTTTTCTTCAGCAGTAGGTTTTTGATTGGCTTCTATAGCCTGAAATTCGTTTTCCTGAATTCTAATTTCAGCTGAAAACCATTCCTGGCCATTCTCATCGAGGCTGCTCCATTCAATCCGGCCGGCATCAGCCAATTCAGTAATTTTCATACTTTGGCCAAAGCGGATAGGTAAAGCAAGTGCTTTAGCACCATCCAGCACGGCATATTCACCGGTTAAGAGAATTTTTCCATTGCTTCTGAAATCCATATCAGGCTCTTAATTTTTCAAGTTGTTCCAGCACGCTGCTGTGTGTAATCGTGTGCTGAGAAAAAAATGCCAGCAGTTTTTCCTTCTCTAGCTCGGTGGCACCATGCTGATTCAGAATATTCATGAGGTGCATTTTCATATGTCCCTGCTGGATCCCAGTGGTGATCAAAGACCTGATCGCAGCAAAATTCTGTGCAAGTCCTACAACAGCAGCGATCTTCATCAAATCTTCTGCTGATGGTTTCTGAAGAATATCGAGAGCCAGTTTCACTAAAGGATGCAAAGATGTAAGTCCTCCTACAGTCCCCAAAGCGAGCGGAATTTCGATCCAGAAATGAAACTTATCCTCCCTGATCTCTGCGTGCGTCAGGCTGGAATACATTCCGTCTTTAGAGGCGTAAGCGTGTACTCCGGCTTCGACGGCTCTAAAATCATTTCCTGTTGCGAGTACCACTGCATCGATACCATTCATAATACCTTTATTGTGCGTAACCGCTCTATAGGGTTCGATCTCTGCAATTTTAACGGCCTGTACAAACTTCTCGGCAAATTCTTTTCCGCTGAGTTGTGTTTCGCCACCGAGTTCTTCTAGTTTACAGGAAACTTCGGCTCGCACAAGACATTCCGGAACATAATTACTCAGAATGCTCATGATCACCGTTAAATGTTCTTTTGGGATATTATTTTCCAGCACCTCGGCAAATTTCTCCAGACAGGAATTGATAAAATTGGCTCCCATGGAATCACGCGTATCAAAAGTCACGAAAAGCTGGAAGTAGTCTTCCATTTCCCGTGTTTTGTCTATAAGGTCGAGGCTCAGTATACCGCCACCTCGTTTTTCCATATTTCTGGTAATGGGTTCAGCAGCCTCGAGCATTTCTGACTTCAATTTCTGAACGATCTTTTCCAGTTCAAGTCGGTCACCGGAATATTTGAAATGAACCTGCCCGATCTTTTCGGTGCTGATCACCTTGGCTTTAAAACCGCCTCTTTCGCTCCAAAACTTTGCTGCTTTACTGGCCGCGGCGACAACCGAACTTTCTTCAATAACCATTGGTAATGTAAAAACCTTACCGTTAATGTTGAAATTAGGCGCTAAACCGAACGGAAGGTAAAAGTTTGAAACCGTATTTTCTATAAACTCATCGTGCAGCTGTTGCAATTTTTCATCATCATTCCAATATTGTTTGATGACCTTTTTCGCTTCAGCATCGTCCAGCAGATACTCTTTCGTGAGCCAGTCAATTTTTTGATTTTTGCTGAGTTTTGAAAATCCGTTTATAGGTTTTGCCATTTCTGTTGGTATTTCAGGAGATCAAAGATACAATTCCTTAAAATATTAACCGGACTCCGATCTGGAATCACTACTATGAAAACAGTATTTATTTTAACACATTGTTAGTATTTAACAGCATTAGATCGCAATTTTTTGCCTAATTTTTAGTAAACTTGGCCATCGTTAAATATTCTCAAATTTTTATGAAGTTCTCGAAAATACTGGTTGCATTTCTATTTGCAACAGCTGCCGTTTTTGCGCAGGATAAAAAAATCACTCTTGAGAAGATTTGGAGCGGAAATTTTGTTCAACAGCGACTCCAGTCCTTACAATCTTTAAATAACGGTACTGAATATGTGGTCTTGAATCGCAACCGGGAAAATGGTACGACCAGTATAGATGCTTATAGCTATAAAACTGGTGAAAAGACCAGAACGATCGTAAACTCTGGAGACCTGGATGGCATTAAGTATTTCCAAGGATTTAAATTCAGTGATAACGAAAAGAAAATCCTGCTTTCCACAGAAGTGGAACCAATTTATCGCCATTCCAGCAGGGATATTTTTTACGTTTTTGATACTGAAAACAACAAGCTTACAAAAGTTAGCGATAATAAAATCCAGGAGGCTTCTTTCTCTCCAGACAATACTAAAGTGGCGTACGTTTACGACAATAATATTTTTATCAAAGACTTAGCTACTGGAAAGGAAACTCAGGTCACTTCAGATGGAGAGATCAATAGTGTTATTAATGGTATTACAGACTGGGTTTATGAAGAAGAATTCAGTTTTGTAAAAGCTTTTGCCTGGAATCCAACTGGCGATAAGATTGCTTTTTTGAGATTTGATGAGGCTGACGTTCCAGAGTTTTCAATGGATATCTTCGGAAAAGATCTGTATCCACAACAGCAGGAGTTTAAATATCCAAAAGCTGGAGAATCGAATTCGAAGGTTAGTCTGCATATGTATGATGTCCCTTCAGAAAATTCAGAAGAAATTGAACTGGGAGATTACAACGATTTCTATATTCCTAGAATTAAATGGACGAATGACCCCATGCTTCTTAGCGTGCAGGTTTTGAATCGCCATCAGAATAACCTTGATCTAATTTTTGTGAATGCCGAAGATAATTCAGCTGAAGTGGTTCTGAATGAAACTGATAAAGCTTATATCGATATTACTGATAATCTCACGTTTTTAGATGACAATAGTTTTATCTGGACTAGCGAAAAGGATGGTTGGAATCACATTTATCACTATTCCGAAGAAGGAAAATTAAAAGACCAGGTGACTTCAGGCGATTGGGAAGTGACGAATTACTACGGTTATGACCCAAAAGCAAAAAAGATTTTTTATCAGAGTACCGAAAATGGGAGTGTGAACAGAGATGTTTATTCCATCAAACTGAATGGCAAATCCAAACAACGCCTTACCGATAAAACAGGAACGAATAATGCCGATTTCAGTGCTGATTTCACCTATTTTATCAATTCTTTTTCTAATACTGAAACTCCAACGATCTATACACTCCGTGATTCTAAAAACGGAAAAGTCGTTCGTGAAATTCAAAATAACGAAGAATTGCTGAAAAAGGAACTTCCATATAATTTCTCGCCTAAAGAACTTTCTACTATCGAGGTGAATGGAAATGATCTGAACATGTGGATGATTAAACCTTCAGATTTTGATGAGTCTAAGAAATATCCACTTTTGATGTTCCAGTACTCAGGTCCAGGTTCACAGTCGGTTTCTAATTCCTATTTTGGAACGAATGATTACTGGTATCAGCTTTTGGCCAATAAAGGGTATATCATTGCCTGCGTTGATGGTCGCGGGACAGGTTTTAAAGGTGCCGATTTTAAAAAAGTAACCTATAAGGAATTAGGAAAATATGAAGTAGAAGACCAGATCGCTGCGGCCCAGAAGTTAGGTGAAAGAGAATATATCGATGCAGATAGAATGGGGATTTGGGGATGGAGTTATGGTGGTTTTATGTCTTCCAATGCTATTTTGAAAGGGAATGATACGTTCTCTATGGCAATTGCTGTGGCACCGGTGACCAGCTGGAGATTCTACGATTCGGTTTATACCGAAAGATATATGCAAACGCCGCAGGAGAATGCTTCAGGTTACGATGAGAATTCTCCGTTAAATCATGTTGAAAAACTGAAAGGAGACTATTTACTGATTCATGGTGGAGGAGACGATAATGTGCATCTTCAGAATACTATGAGAATGGTGGAAGAGCTGGTGCAGGCGAATAAACAATTCCGTTGGGCGATCTATCCTGATAGAAACCACGGCATTTATGGCGGGAACACCCGTCTGCATTTATACACCATGATGACGAATTTTATATTGGAAAAACTTTAAGAATCAACTGAAAATCTATGGATAAAGCTAGAGCTATTGAGAATCAAAAGGAGTTATTTGGGCATCCAATTGGCCTTTACATCCTTTTCTTTACAGAATTATGGGAGCGTTTTTCGTACTACGGGATGCGTGCATTGTTTACCCTTTTCCTTGTTGCGGAGACAACTGCCGATAATCCTGGTTTTGGCTGGACCAATCAGGAAGCCTTAGAATTATATGGTTGGTATACCATGTTGGTCTATGTTTCTTCCATTCCTGGTGGATGGGTAGCCGATAAATTACTGGGTCAGAAAAAGACGGTGCTGCTTGGTGGGATCCTGCTTTGTATTGGTCACTCGGTTCTTGCTTTCGATTCAGAAATTAGCTTTTATATAGGTTGTTTATTTATCATTTTGGGTGTTGGAGGTCTTAAGCCAAATATTTCATCGATGGTTGGTGGACTCTACAAGCAGGGTGATGAAAGAAGAGATTTAGGTTTCTATATTTTCTATATGGGAATTAATATTGGTGGTTTCCTGGCGCCTTTAGCCTGTGGATTCCTTGCTCAGAAATACGGTTGGCACTGGGGATTTGGTCTTGCCGCGATCGGGATGTTCTTAGGGCAGGTAGTTTACATGTGGGGACAAAAACATTTGAAACACGTAGGGAACCTTATTTCCAGAAAAAATGAAGCCGATAAGGCAATTCTTGATAAACCGCTTACCAGCATTGAAAAAGACAGGATTAAAGTATTATTACTTTCTTTCTTGTTGATCATTCTGTTTTGGGCAGCTTTTGAACAGGCCGGAGGTTTAATGAACCTGTATGCTCAACAAAAAACCGATCGTTCCATTCTTGGGTTTACAGTACCTGCCTCTTGGTTTCAGTCTGTTAACTCGTTCTTCATTATTACGCTGGCAACTGTTGTAGGTTCTTTCTGGTATAAATGGAAGAAAAAAGGAAAAGAAGCTTCCTCTATTTTCAAAATGGCAATGGGAATTATCATTATGGCGCTTGGATTTGGATTTATGAGTGCCGCTTCCGTGCAGTATGAAGAAACAGGTTCCTCTGCAATGTACTGGTTAATTCTAGCCTATTTATTTCATACTATCGGGGAACTATGTGCTTCGCCGGTTTCACTTTCATTTATTACTAAATTGGCTCCCCTAAAATATGCATCCATCATCATGGGTATGTATTGGGCTGCGACCGGTCTCGGAAATAAAGTTGCGGGACTAATTGGCGAATCAGCACAATCTCTCGGTGAATTTGAAGTTTTCACGGGTATCGCTGTGATCTGGTCGCTGATCGGTGTTATTGTGATTTTACTTCTTAAGCCACTGAAACGTCTCACTCACGGTGCAGAAGATGCAACTATGGAAGAAGGAATTCCTGAAGAAACAACGGTTGAATAACTAAAAACTTACAGCAATGGATTTGACTCTTTGGATCATGATTATCGGGTGGATTTTTGTCCTCCTGTGGGTGCCATTTATCATTTACACCAATAAGAAATCTCACCCCAAAGCACTTTTCGTTTTATTTTTTGCTGAAATGTGGGAGCGTTTCTCCTACTATGGAATGCGTGCTTTGCTGGTACTTTACATGACGAAAGTCCTCTTCATAGATCTCGCTCAAAATGTTGCTGAAACTCAGGCCTACGGAATTTATGGCTCCTATACCGCTATGGTATATCTTTTTCCCGTAATTGGTGGACTGGTAGCTGATAAATTGCTGGGTTTCAAAAGAACCATTATTTGGGGCGGAATTTTAATGGCATTGGGTCATTTTACTCTCGCCTTACAGGGAATAGAAAACCTGGAGGGAAATATGCCCTTTTTCTTTGCGGCCCTTTCGTTGATCATAGTTGGTAACGGATTCTTTAAGCCAAATATTAGCTCATTTTTAGGTAAATTCTACGAAACGGACGATCCCAGAAAAGATGGAGCATTTTCTATATTTTATATGGGAGTAAACATTGGTTCGTTCTTAGCGACTCTTACTTGTGGATATGTAGGTCAGGAGGTGAACTGGCACTACGGTTTCGGACTTGCCGGGATTGGGATGATGTTAGGTTTAATTATGTTCTACCTGGCTTCCAAAACAAATATGCTGGAAGGAAAAGGTGGCGAACCCGAGGAGGTAAAAAACGGAGAAAAGAAACTGCTCGGGATGAAGCCGAATATCGCGGTTTACGGACTTTCTCTTTTGGCGATCCCGGTGTGTGCATTTATGCTTGATCTAAGCGATTTTATGGCTGGTGCCCTGATACTCATTTCTTTTGCGATTATCGCTTACCTTGTTTATCAGGCCTTAACCAATAAGGATAAGGTGGAAGGCCAGCGCATACTGGTTGTTGTGGTGCTTTTCTTTTTTCACGCTGTTTTCTGGGCGCTGTTTGAGCAGGCGGGAGGTAGCTTGACCATTTTTGCTGATAAGAACGTAGACCGCTTCGTTGGCGGGACAGAAATTCCTGCATCGATCTTCCAGAGCTTGAATCCGCTATTTATTATGCTTTTAGCGCCGGTTTTCTCCTGGATGTGGATTCGTTTACGAAAAACCGGGAAAGAGCCTAGCACGCCCATGAAATTCGTTTTAGGGCTGGTACAGCTCGCGGCCGGTTTCGCTATAATCGTATTAGGCGCAAAATTCTTTGCATCGGGTGATGGGCTGGTGCCAATCGTATTCCTGGCTTTAATGTATTTGCTACATACCATGGGAGAATTATCCCTTTCACCAATTGGTTTATCCATGGTAACTAAACTTTCACCAGATAAAATCGTTGGTTTTGTAATGGGTGCATGGTTCCTCAGTATCGCACTGGCTAACAAAATGGCAGGACTGATCGGTACCTTAACCACCAGCGAAGAAGTAACTGATGATACACCCGCTGCGCTGACTCTTGGAATATATTCAGATACTTATTTGATATGGGGAGTTTTCGTAGTTGGTGGTGCAGCCTTACTTTTACTCGCTTTGGTACCTTTGTTACGGAAATGGATGCACGGAATTCATTAAATTTGGGAACAGATTTTGTTTTATTGATGAAAAAGAATTTAATGATGAAGAAATATCTCTTACTATTTGCCATTGCATTAATTTCAATTGCTGCTCAGGCACAGGAAATTAATTGGATGAGCATGAACGAGGCGCTGGTTGCCCAGAAAAAAAATCCGAAGAAAATTTTAGTCGACGCTTACACTACCTGGTGCGGACCCTGCAAAATGCTGGATAAAAATACCTTCGGAAATAAAGACGTTGCAGAATATATTAATGATAATTTCTACGCCGTGAAGTTTAATGCTGAAGGGGATGAAACGATTAATTATAAAGACAAAACTTTTAAAAATCCGTCTTACGATAGCAGCCGGACAGGCAGAAATTCTGTACATGAATTTGCGCTGGCAATGGGTGTGAATGCCTATCCAACGATGGTTTTCTTTGATGAAAAAGGGGAGTATCTTACTCCGATTAAAGGTTATATGACGCCGAAGCAGATCGAAATTTTTTTAAAGATCTTTGCGACGAACGACTATAAAAATGTTCAGACAGACGAAGAGTGGAAGAAATACCAGGAAGAGTTTAAAGGCACTTTTTCCAGTTAGATCATTCGCAATTTAAAATATAAGCTCCCTTTTCATCAATAGAATGGAAAGGGATTTTTTGTTTTAGAGCCGTCTTCTTCCATAGTTTTTGAAAGGAAGAATAATTATTAGCAGTTGCAATGATCATTTCCGGATGAGTTTCGTCAATCAATCTTTGCAAATTCACCTTTGGAGAGTTTTCCAGTACGATATTCTGAAAATTGATTTCTGATGGAAAATATTTGAAGCTACTATCAACAATCAGAAAGTTTTGCTCACAAAAACGGAAGACGGAAACTGAATCATTCTGATATAGTTTATCGGTAAAATTATTTGTTCTATAGTGTTGTATGTTAGGAGAATTGGAATCTTTTCCGAAGTAATGCAAATCAGAGCCTTTCCGAAGAAGTATAGGCTTTGACCGAAACTCCTGAAATATGACCAGCTCATTTCGAGGTTTTAATAGATGCTTTTCCAACGTCGCCAATTGAAATAAAAGAATGCTCGCCAGAACTCCGAAGATTAAATAGGATTTTTGGCGGTAAATCAGCACCGTGATTAAGGAGAGCAGGAGGTAGGAGCTTAGCATTTGCAATAATGAAAAATTGATGTTTTCAATTACAAAACTCGAAAACGAACTGATCTTTAATACAAGAGTATTCATAAAATTGAGCAGCAAACCTAAACCATGTGCAAGAAATGTTGGCAGGATATTCAAAGTGGCTAAAAGGATTACGATAAAGCCGTAGATCAGGATAAAGCTTAGAAGTGGTAGTACGAAGATATTCGTGAGCAGAAACAAGCCCGGAAATTGGTGAAAATAGAATAAGGATAAAGGTAAAACTGCGATCTGTGCCGCAAAACTTACGGTAATCAATTTCCATAAATAGGTAGCAATCTTTAAATGAAAATTGAGCAATCTTTCTAATTTCGGCTGAAGAAGTATAATCCCGGTAACCGGCAGGTAGCTCATTTGGAAACCGACCTGGAATAAGTAATATGGATTGATGAGCAGTAAAAAGAATAAGGATAAAAAAACACTGTTTAGAACACTTGATTTTTTCCTGACCTGTAATCCAACAGCGATAAAAGAGAACATGGTTACGGCCCTTACGACCGATGGGCTCAAACCGGTCAAAAATGCAAATAGCCAAAGGATTAGAATTATTAGGATGAGCTTGATTAAGGGACCTCTTTTTACTCTTTCCATCGGTTTGAAAAGGAAGTTCAGAAACAGCAATAAAATCCCGATATGCAAGCCGGAAATAGCTAAAATATGTACCGCTCCGGCTGCCGCATAGCTTTTATAAAGATTATTGTCAATTTCACTCTTTTCGCCTAACACCAGAGCCTTTAAAATGCCGAGTTCATTGCTATTCATCCCGGAGCGATCGAGATTGCCGATTATTTTAGCTCGGATTTCTTTAAAACTGAATGATTGCTTTTTTAATTGGAAAATTTCAGGTTTTGACAAATAACTTTGCGCGGAAACCTTCTGATTCTGCATGTATTTCGCATAGTCAAATGCATAAGGATTTTTCGGAATACTGAAAGTTTCAAATTGTGCCGGAATTAAAACATGGATTCCTGGTAGAAGCTTCAGATTGGCTTCCTTTGGAATATTGATCAGAATTTTACCTTTTGAATTTTCAATCGATTGTTCATTTTTTATAGTTCTGATTTCCGCTAAATAGCGCTCATGTTTTTTTGTAGGTTTTAGCTGCTCCAGGATTTCTGCTTCGGCAATAGCTGTTGTATTGATTTGCTGATGGGAAAAATGAGTTGGATTATTTTCTGGAACAGATAAATATGCGGAGACAATTCCTATAACTGCTACCAGTAAAAAGGTGGTAATCCCGAAGATCGAATCATTGAAAATGAGTTTTCTACTTCTGGAAAATGCAACAAGAAAGACTGCCAGGGCAGTAATACCTAGAATTATTATTGAAAGTTTTTCCGGTCGAAAATAAAAATAGAAAAGTATCCCGAAAATGAGATAGCAGGTAAGCCGTATAAAGATAAAACTCAGGCTTTTCAAGTGAAAAAATTAGCAAACTGAAGATAGCTAAAATTTACATCACCCTGCGTGCCATTACAAAATTTTCATTCCAGTAAGATTCTGATAAAGAGGAAACAATAAC
>CAXPUM010000087.1:0-11966 GCA_964220295.1 Flavobacteriaceae bacterium
CCCAAAGAGTTTGTAATTGTTGATCGGCTCCAGAAATTACAACCGTATCGAATCCAAAGAGAAATCCAGCCAGAGCAGCGCAAATTGACCAGAGTAAAATTTTATTCATAAGAGTGAGTCTAACAAATGAATTTGAATTAATTCATCTGGTTTATGAATATATAAATAATTAATAAAATTTTTAGGGGATAAATGGGTTTCAATCATTTTTAGATTGAATAACTGTCAATATGCGTTTTTTAGCGATATAATGATTGATTTTTATACTTCAATAGAAGTTCTTGTACTAGATAATTTAGAAATTGCACCGAACCCGATCTATGATTATGCTGAAATTAAAGTTTCGATGCTGGAAGATTCTAATATCATCGTGAAACTATTTGATCTTAATGGTAGAGTAGTACGGGATCTTTATAGCGGAAGGCTTATGGGAGGTTCCTATAAGGTTATTCAATTTGATAAGTAGAATCTGATGAGTGGTTTGTATATCTTAAAATTTTATACGGATACAGATCAAACCATGGAAAAGCAACTGGTAATCAAATAATGAATTTTTTTAGAAATTACAACCCGCCAAATCGGCGGGTTTTTTTATTAAAGTCTCAATAAAATTCAATTAATTCCGATCTAAATTTTGTTTTCTTTAAACCTTGACGTTAAACATTACACAATTAATTTTTATCGCTCAGCTTAACCTATATTTTCGTTGTTGTAATTATGAAAAACATGTGAACTATGGCAGCGTATTTTAATACCGATGAACTAAAAACTGCAATGACTAACCTGATTAAGCAGTATATTAATGATTGTGAACAGTGTAATGAACTATCACAAGATTGTATTGATCTTATTAGGCATAATTTTTTAGCGGAATACGCCGTATACAATCCTTCTAATCAAAGCATTGAAGTGGGAATTGATGTTTCTAATGTCAATGCAGAATACCCGGAATTAGAAGTTTATACCATTCCACTGAAAGATGCTCAAATAAGAATCAGTAATTCTTTTAGACAAAACGATGAAGATCTTGAATTCTATGGTAAGCTTTTAAATAAGCAAAAAGGGATAGGAACTTCTTCAGTAGTCTTGATGAGATAAAAAATATCACCCCCGGGAAGGAAAGGCAACAGCAATGTTGCCTTTTTTATTTTGTTTTCTGAAATTTTATAGGGTTAAGCGTTATTGAATCGATTTTAATATTAGATTTGTCAACTTTTAATCTAATTCAATCAAAAATGAAAACATGCTTATTTGCAGGTATTTTCATCCTGCTTTCCTGTACAACACTATTTGCTCAGCACAACCAAGGGGATATCACCATCGCTCCGCAGGTTGGGTTGAACCTTTCAACTTATTTTTCTTCTGATGTAAGTTATGATGCTAGAACTTCAGCAGCTGGTGGTATCGCTACAGATTTTTACTTCAATGACTCATGGAGTTTACACACAGGGCTTTTCTATAATACTATGGGAGCAGAAGATTCTTTCGGGTATACCGATAAACTGGATTATATCAGCCTACCCGTCCATGCGAACTGGCATTTTTCCAGAAATCGTAACTGGTACTTGAATTTTGGACCAACATTTTCTTATTTAATTTCAGGAAATTCAGAAACTAACGAGGGGATAGAAATGGATATTAAAGATGCTGTTTCCAGCTTTGACGTAGGTTTAGGTGTGGGGATTGGTCACATTTTCCAAATTAATGACCAAATGCAACTATTCATAGATTACCAGGGTTATGGAGGATTCCTTGATGTTGCGGAAGATAATGTCTTACCATATTCCATTCGTAACTCCAGTAGTTCTTTCAACGTAGGTTTGGTCCTTGATCTAAACTAACAAAATAATAATTGTAATTATTAAGCCGCTGTGATCAGCGGCTTTTTAGTTTATTTCAATCAATTTCTTGAAAACCTATAAGGATTGATTATTTTTGGTTTCAAATAGTAAGTGTATTATCAGAAATAGCTAATGAAAAAATTAATTTTTGTTTTATTTATTACCTTTTCAATTAGTTCTGTCACTGCACAGTCTTTTCCCGGGGATATTACCATTTCTCCACAAGCAGGAGTAAGCCTTTCAACTTATTTTACTTCCAAGCCTGGTTTTGATCCCAGAATTTCTACAACAGGCGGGTTTATAGGAGAATATTATCTGAGTGGTACTTGGAGTTTCCGTTCAGGATTAATTTATGACCGTATGGGCGCTAAGGATAATTCGCAATACACTCAAATGTTAGATTACCTCACTGTTCCGATAAATGCCAATTGGCACTTTGGTAGATTCCGAAATTTTTATTTGAATTTTGGTCCGTCGCTTTCCCTACTAATGGTTGGCAGGGCAGAAAATGAAAATGGAGATGTTCTCGATCTTACAGATGAAGAGGGTGCCAAATTTAAAGAATATGACCTCGGAATGAGCCTCGGTATCGGTTATAAATTCTATTTAGATAGAAAAACCCAGCTATATATAGATTATCAGGGTTTTGGTAGTATCATGAATATCGTAGAAAACCTTCCCTACGAACTGCGGAATTCAAGAAATTCTTTAAATGTGGGGATTGTTTTTACGCTTGATTCTATGAAAGGCCTTAAGAGGCGATAATTTTCTTCTTATTAGCGATATCATCCATGATCAGTTGTGCGTGAACTCTGGAATTCTCAATAAACCATTTATGAGTTTCCGTTCCGCCACAGATCACTCCCGCGAGATAAAGTCCGGAAACATTGGTTTCCATAGTTTCCTCATTGTACTGCGGAATTTTACGCGCATCTTCGGAAAGTTTTACCCCCATCGTTCTTAGAAAATCGAAGTTCGGTCTATATCCGGTAAGCAGTAAGACAAAATCATTTTCGATCTCAACGTTCCCGTCTGGAGTATTGATAATAACTGAATCATCTTTTATTTCAGCAATATCTGATTCAAAATAGGCTTTAATACTTCCTTCTTCAATTCTATTAATGATATCGGGGCGAACCCAGTATTTTACACGTTCACCAATTTCAGGTTTGCGTACCACCATTGTGACCTCTCCACCTTTCCGATAGATCTCCAATGCTGCATCAACTGCCGAATTACTGGCGCCTACGACAATGGTTTTTTGAGTCGCATAATAGTGAGGATCGTTATAATAGTGAGAAACCTTCGGAAGATCTTCTCCAGGTACGTTTATCTTATTCGGAAGATCATAAAAACCGGTAGCGATAATGACATTTCTGGTTTGATAAGAAGATTTAGTAGTCTTGATAATATGATTTTCTGAATCAATATTTTCTATACCAGAAACCTTCTCGAAAAGATGGATATTAATTTTGTTTGAAGTTGCGATCCTGCGATAATATTCCAAAGCCTCCCGTTTTTGTGGCTTTGCTTTATCACTAATGAAGGGAATATTATCCAGCTCCAGTTTCTCTGAAGTTGAAAAGAACTGCATATTGGTGGGGTAGTGGTATAAAGAATTTACCAAACAACCTTTTTCAAGGATAAGATATTTCAATCCTTTTTTTTCGGCTTCTAGAGCGCACGCGATGCCAATAGGCCCGCCACCAACAATAATCAGGTCGTATGTATTCTTTTCAGGAATTTGCAACTTGTTTTAGGTTTTTAATGGTTTCGAGCTGGTCTTTAGATTTAAAAACAAAACTTCCGGCCACCAATGCCTGAGCACCGGCTTGAGCAAGTTGAGCCGCATTTTTGTCGGTTACACCACCGTCTACTTCAATTATAAAATTCGAATTCGTTTCTGCAGCGAGCTCTTTAAGGCGTTCAATTTTTTTATAGGTATTTTCAATAAAACTTTGTCCGCCAAAACCAGGATTTACACTCATTACAAGCACTAAGTCGAGATCAGGCAGGATATCTTTCAAAAGATCTGCACTAGTATGAGGATTCAGCGCCACTCCGGCTTTCATTCCTTCGGCTTTGATCGCTTGAATCGTCCTGTGTAAATGAGTACAAGCTTCGTAGTGCACGGTAAGAAATTCGGTGCCTAGTTCAGCAAAATTCTTGATATAACGGTCTGGATCAACTATCATTAAGTGAACGTCCAGGGTTTTTTTTGCGTGTTTTGCAATTGCTTTTAGCACCGGCATCCCGTAAGAAATATTAGGGACAAAAACACCATCCATAATATCAATATGAAACCAATCGGCTTCACTGTTATTTACCATTTCAATATCACGCTGAAGATTGGCAAAATCGGCTGCCAGTAGGGATGGAGCAATAAGTGTCTCGGCCATTAAATTACAGTTTTGACAAATTTAGGCAGAAAAAGCCTTTAATGAAAACGAATGAATTATTTTAAAAAAGCTTTTAGGATAGTCACCACCGTTTTCTTGGATTTTTCATCCAGAACCTGGAGGTAATTCAGGTAATGTTCAAACTTTTCCTGTTCATATCGGTGTTGCCCGGTTATAAAATCTGTTTCGTAGCCATCATAAGCAGCATTTTTAATTCGCCTTTCGAATATTTTGATGATACCGCGGTGTCGAGCATCTTCCTCGATCTTGTGGAATAAATGGTCAATCTTATCTTTTTCACCTTCGATGATCTGGAAAAAATTTCCATCAGAATAAAGCAGAATTCCCGTGATATTTTCAGAATTATTCTTGGTTTTACAATGATCAAGAAGGTGGTCTATATCCTTGCTCCGAAGGTTCTCGCTAGCGGTGCTAACGTAGGTAATTGCATAACGCATATGATTGATGATTGGTTTAGGCAATTCAAAATTAGGATTTTAAATATGAAATGAAAGGGCTACTCTCTTAATCTTAAGCTAAATAAACCAAAGAAAAAACCCCGGTTCATCAGGCCGGGGTCATTCATCAATCAAAAAACGAACAGTTATTTTCATGACGGGTCATCACTCCGTCACTAAACTGTTGTCATCTTAAATATTTTTAGCCAAGATACGTTTTTAAAATTTTACTGCGAGAAGTATGTTTTAATCTTCTAATGGCTTTCTCTTTAATTTGTCTAACTCTTTCTCTTGTTAAATCAAAAGTCTCGCCAATCTCTTCCAAAGTCATTGGGTGTTGATCTCCTAGACCAAAATAAAGTCGAATAACGTCAGCCTCACGAGGAGTTAGAGTTTCTAAAGCTCTTTCGATCTCTGTTCTTAAAGACTCGTGCAGCAGCTCTTTATCTGGGTTTGGCGACTCTCCAGAACGAAGAACATCGTAAAGGTTAGAATCTTCACCCTCTACTAAAGGAGCATCCATAGATACGTGACGACCAGAATTCTTCATAGATTCCTTAACGTCGTTAATGGTCATGTCCAGCTCCTTCGCGATCTCTTCAGCACTTGGTGGACGCTCATGAGATTGCTCTAAGAAAGCAAAAGTTTTATTGATTTTGTTAATAGAACCAATCTTATTCAGCGGAAGACGAACAATACGAGATTGCTCAGCCAGCGCCTGAAGAATTGACTGACGAATCCACCATACCGCGTAGGAGATGAATTTGAAACCACGAGTTTCATCAAAACGTTTTGCCGCTTTGATCAGTCCTAAATTCCCCTCATTAATAAGATCGGGTAGGGTAAGACCCTGATTTTGATATTGTTTCGCTACAGAAACCACGAAACGAAGGTTTGCTTTTGTTAATTTTTCAAGGGCACGATTGTCGCCCGCTTTTATTCTTTGTGCTAATTCAACTTCCTCATCAGCCGTAATTAAATCTACTTTTCCAATTTCTTGCAAATACTTGTCCAGCGAAGCAGTTTCACGATTCGTTACCTGCTTCGTAATTTTAAGTTGTCTCATCTATCTTCTCCTTGGATTTTTAATGGTGAATAGCTCTTGTACTAGTTTATACGTAAGAATTCCTGGAAATGTTACAAAAAAACTAATTTATTTTATTTGGGCGTTTCCCTTCGGGCCGGGCTTTTCGCTTCAAGTCCTCGCTGCCGCTGGCCGCTTCGGGCTTTGCGCTGCAATCCCTAACGCAAAAAATCTAACCTCTAAATTTCTAATCGCGAAGGTAGTCGCAGTAGTGTTTCAATCATTTCAGATTAATAACTAAAAATTGAAAATATTTCATTCTCCCGCATAGTTGTTCATTTATTCATAATTAAAATAAAAAAAGCCCGGAGAACCGGGCTTTACTATAATTTAAAAGATAACAATTAGTCATTATCTCTTCTTGGCTTTCTGTCGCCTCGATTATCGCGACCACCTCTATTGTCTCTGCGATCATCACGACGATTATCACGATCTCCACGATTATTATCGCGATTTCGGTCTCTGTTATCGTTTTCCGATCTTTCTGGTCTTGGTAATAGCGCTTTTCTGGAAACTTTCTCTTTTCTGGTTTTAGGATCAATTCCGAAATATTTTACATCCAGAGTATCTCCCATCTTAACCACATCAGTAACATCATTCGTACGTTCCCATGCTAATTCAGAAATATGCAATAATACTTCATTACCTGGAGCATCCAAGTATTCCACAACAGCACCAAAATCAAGGATTTTGATCACTTTCACTTCATACACGCTTCCCTTTTCAGGTTTGAAGGTAATGGCATCAATCTTCGCAAGAACCTTATCGATTCCTTCCTGATTGGTTCCAAGAATTTCAACAATTCCTTCTTCCGTTTCAGGATCTTCATTGATAACGATCTCTGTTTTGGTTTCTTTCTGAAGTTCCTGAATCACTTTTCCTCCAGGGCCAATAAGTGCACCAATATAATCTCCAGGAATTCTTCGTGTAATGATTTTTGGAGCATGAGCTTTCACGTTTTCTCTTGGCTCAGAGATCGCTTCAGTCAGTTTTCCAAGGATATGTAATCTTCCGTTTCTAGCCTGTTTTAATGCATTTACAAGGATTTCGTAAGATAGACCTTTGATTTTAATATCCATCTGGCAGGCAGTGATACCATCTTCAGTTCCTGTTACTTTAAAGTCCATATCTCCCAGGTGATCTTCATCACCAAGAATATCAGATAGAACTGCGTAGTTATCTCCTTCAGAAATCAATCCCATGGCAATACCAGAAACTGGTTTCTTCAACTGAATTCCAGCATCCATTAAGGCCATTGTACCGGCACACACCGTCGCCATGGAAGAAGAACCATTAGATTCTAAAACTTCAGAAACAACTCGAACTGTATATGGGCAATCTGCAGGGATCATTCCTTTTAGTGCTCTTTGAGCCAGGTTACCATGACCAATCTCACGTCTGGAAGTACCTCTAATTGGGTAAGCTTCTCCAGTTGAGAAAGGAGGGAAGTTGTAGTGCAGGTAGAATTTTTCTTCACCTTGCTGGGTTGGAAGGTCTACCTGGTTTGCTTCTCGGGATGTACCAAGAGTTACTGTAGCCAAAGCCTGAGTTTCCCCTCTTGTAAATACAGAAGATCCATGTGGAGAAGGTAAATATCCTACTTCGCACCAAATAGGTCTGATATCGGTAGTTTTTCTACCGTCAAGACGAATTCCTTCTTTTAAAGTAAGATCACGAACAGCTTTTTTATGAGCCGCGCTGAAATATCCGGAAATCATCTTTCCTTTTTCTTCCAGTTCGTCTTCAGTGAACATCGCTTTCACTTCGTCTTTCAATTCAGAAAAAGCTTCGCTTCTTTCTTTTTTACTGGTGCCGCCTTTAGCGATATCGTAAGCTTTTTGGTAAGTAGCATCAAAAACTTTCTTTTCGATAGCTTCATCTGTTTCAGCTACTTCATATTCTCTGATTTCTTTTTTACCGAATGCTTCGGCCAATTTCACCTGAGCTTCACACTGAATTTTGATTGCTTCATGAGCTACTTTGATCGCTTCAGCCATTTCTTCTTCTGAAACCTCATCCATTTCACCTTCCACCATCATCACAGAATCTGCAGAAGCACCAACCATAAGGTCCATGTCTGACTCTTCCAGCTGATCCATACTAGGGTTCACTACGTATTCACCATTAATTCTGGCAACACGTACTTCAGAAATTGGAGTTTCAAAAGGAATATCTGATAACTGGATAGCGGCAGAAGCTGCAAGGCCTGCAAGCGCATCTGGCATCACGTTATCATCATGAGACATCAACTGGATCATTACCTGCGTCTCGAATTTATAGTCTTTTGGAAATAATGGTCGTAGAACACGGTCTACTAGACGCATTACTAAAATCTCTTCACTGCTAGGTCTTGCTTCTCTTTTGAAGTAACCACCAGGAAAGCGCCCGGCTGCAGCGAATTTTTCACGATAATCTAAAGTTAATGGAAAGAAGTCCATCGTGGTTGGGGTGTACGACGATACTACTGTACAAAGTAGCATGGCATCTCCCATTCTAACAACAACCGACCCGTGAGCCTGTTTTGCTAATTTTCCGGTTTCGAGAGAAATGGTTCTGCCATCTCCTAACTCGATAACCTCAGTAAATGTTTTTGGAATCATAATAATTTTGAATGTTCGATCTGAATAACTTCACCAGATCATTTAGTTAAACATAGGTCTCCGTCTTAACCGGACGGCCGGGTTGTTGTGTTGTGTGTAGTTGTGCCAGACCAATGAAAAACTACCCCCTGGGCGACAATTTTTGAAACCTAAAATAGGTCAAAACAATATATAAAAAAAGGGGGCATAAAGCCCCCTGAAATTTATTTTCTTAGTCCAAGCTCTTTCACGATGGCTCGATACCTCATAATGTCTTTTTTCATAAGGTAATCAAGAAGACTTCTTCTTTTACCAACAAGTCTTACCAGTGAACGCTCTGAATTGAAATCTTTTCTGTTTGTCTTTAAATGATCAGAAAGGTGTGCAATTCTGTGTGTAAATAATGCGATTTGACCTTCTGCAGAACCGGTATCTTTTTTACCGCTTCCAAATTTTTCGAAGATCTCTTCTTTTTTCTCTTTTGTCAAATACATGCCAATATTATTTAAATGATTTTTATGTACGAAAGTTTTTCTTTCAGGCGGCAAAGATACTACTAATTTCAGAAAAACCTACTTTGCGTTAAAATTTATTCTGAAAATGTTAAGCTCTAACCGGCTGATTTTGAATAAGGTCTATATAAAGATTCACCTTTTCTTTTAATAAGGATCGCTTTACGATAAAATCCAGAAAGCCTTTTTCCAATAAAAATTCGGAAGTCTGGAAATCTTTAGGAAGATCTTTTCCCGTTGTATCTTTCACCACTCGCGGGCCCGCAAACCCGATTAAAGCTCCCGGCTCAGAAATATTGATATCCCCAAGCATGGCAAATGAAGCAGTGGTTCCCCCAGTCGTAGGGTCGGTACAAAGTGAGATATATGGAAGTTTAGCTTCTGCCAGCTGTGCTAGTTTAACCGAAGTTTTAGCCAGCTGCATCAAAGAAAGCGCGGCCTCCTGCATTCTTGCACCTCCAGATTTAGAAATAATAATTAGTGGTAATTTATGTTTGATCGCATAATCTGCAGCACGCGCTATTTTTTCACCAACTACAGAGCCCATACTTCCTCCAACAAATTTGAAATCCATACAGGCAACGACCACATTTTTCCCTTTCGATTTTCCAACCGCACACCTTACCGCATCTTTTAATCCGGTTTTTTCCTGCGCAGCTTTTAGTCTGTCGGTATATTTCTTGGTGTCTTCAAATTTCAAAGGATCCTTTGCAGTCATTCCTTTATCCAGTTCTTTGAACTTGTTGTCATCGAACAAAATTTCGAAATATTCCTTACTGCCAATCCTTACGTGATAGCCGTCTTCCGGGCTCACGTAAAAATTGCTCTCTAACTGTTCAGCATCTACAATCTTTCCTGTTGGGGATTTATACCATAAACCTTTTGGTACATCCTTTTTTTCTTCAGTTGGAGTTTGAATCCCTTTTTGTGTTCTTTTAAACCAAGCCATTTCCTTCATTTGTTTTCAATAAAAAACAGCCTTTCAATTAAGAAAGACTGTTTTTTAAAAGATTTTCTATAAAGTGTTTACGTTGTTCAGGTCTTCAAAAGCCTTTTTTAATCGGGCTTTAAAAGTTAATTCACCTTCACGTACCCATTTTCTAGGGTCATAATATTTTTTATTAGGAACATCATCGCCTTCTGGGTTACCGATCTGGGTTGCAAGATAATCTTTCTTACTTTCCATATAATCTCTAACTCCTTCCAGGTACGCATATTGAAGATCAGTATCAATGTTCATCTTGATCACACCATACCCTATTGCTTCACGGATTTCTTCAACTGTAGAACCACTACCGCCATGGAAAACAAAATCGATATGGTTTTCTTCTACGTTGTACTTTTTAGTGATGTATTCCTGGGAATTTTTAAGAATCTTTGGGGTCAGCTTTACGTTTCCTGGTTTATATACGCCATGAACGTTTCCAAAAGCAGCCGCGATAGTGAATTGATCGCTAACCTTGCTCAACTCTTCATAAGCATAAGCAACCTCTTCTGGCTGAGTATATAATTTGGAAGAATCAACTCCTGTATTATCAACGCCGTCTTCTTCACCACCGGTAATTCCTAATTCGATTTCTAAAGTCATGCCCATTTTAGACATTCTTTTCAGATACTTTTTACAAATTTCCATATTCTCCTCGATAGATTCTTCTGAAAGATCGATCATGTGAGAGCTATAGAGTGGTTTTCCGAATTGTTCGTAATGCTTTTCACTGGCATCTAACAATCCGTCTATCCATGGAAGTAATTTTTTTGCACAATGGTCAGTATGCATAATGACCGTTGCGCCGTAAGCCTTCGCCATTTCATGAACGTGTTTAGCTCCAGCTATACCACCGTGAATAGCAGCTTGTTCATTTTCATTAGAAAGGCCTTTTCCAGCATTAAACTGAGCGCCTCCATTTGAAAACTGAATGATTACCGGTGCTTTAAGTTCAGCAGCAGTTTCTAAAACAGCATTGATACTACTGGAACTTATAACGTTAACCGCAGGAAGAGCAAAGCCCTTCTCTTTCGCATAATTGAATATTTCCTGTACTTCTTTTCCTGTGGCTACGCCAGGTTTAATGTTGTGACTCATAGTTTAAGTTGAATTAGGCTTACAAAAATAAGAAAATAAGTTGGCTTAAAAAGGATAATTGATACCTACATTATAGACTGCATTATTGAAATTGTATTGTTTAAACCAACGATCACCTGCTGGAAGTGCGGGGTTATAGGTCTTAAAGCCAATATCGAAGCGTAATACGAAGAAATCGAAGTCATAACGAATACCAAATCCTGAGCCAACTGCCAGTTCTGAAAGATCCTTAAAACCGTCAAAAGTATACTCGTTAAATCGTGTGTTGTCCAGAACATTCCAGATATTTCCTACATCTACAAACAGCGCACCTTTAAAAGCTTCATATAAACCGAAACGATATTCCGCGTTAAAGGCCAATTTCATATTTGCTTCATTGAACTCCAGTAAACTACCGCTGCTTCCAGGTCCCAGGTCGTAAGCCTGCCACGCCCGGTTATCATTTGGCCCACCCGCAAAAAATGTTTTGGAAATTGGGATACTATTGGAATTGCCATAGGGAATGGCGATACCTCCAAAACCACGAACGGCAATCACATTTTCATGACCCAGGTCCCAATGCTTGATCATATCAATTTCTGTCTTCACATATTGAGAAAACGCCACACCCATAATTTCTGATTGCCCCTGCTCATTTGTACTGAAATCTGAAAATTTTGAGATTGCAGACAAAACATTACCAGCAGTTTCTATTTTGAAGCGAAAGCGGGTAAATTCCTGGTCGTATAAACTTTTTTTGGTGTTCCAGAGGTAAGTATAATTCGTTGCAAATATTAGGTTGTTTTGTGTTAAACGAAATTTACGCTGAGCGATATCAATCACATTAAAGTATTCTTCTTCGGTAAGATTTCCATCGCCAGGTTGTGAACTGATCACCACATCTATAAATTCATCAGCCTCGTCAGGAATTTGTAAAACAGGATCTGGAGATGGATTATTAAATCGCCAATCGCTTCTTCTGGCCAGATCATTCAATTCTTCAAATGAATTGCGATAAACGTTGAAATAAT
>CAXPUM010000088.1:0-97562 GCA_964220295.1 Flavobacteriaceae bacterium
TAGAATAAATCGAAAAATCACAACAACCAATAAAATATGGACACACACTCAAACATATTAAAATATAAACATCTCGGAATCTATACCCAAAACGAAAATGTAGTGTATATGCGCGAAGATTGCCACGTCTGTATTTCAGAAGGGTTTGAGGCACTTACCCGAATAAGAATATCCAACGCAAGTACATCAATCGTGGCAAGTCTTAATGTTTTGAATTCTGATATCTTGTTGCACAATGAAATCGGACTATCAGATGCTGCTGCGAAAAAACTCAATGTGTCCCAAAATGATACATTGTATGTTTCCCATTTAGAACCTATAGAATCGTTAAGCCACGTCAGGGCAAAAATCTATAACAAAAAACTGGATTATAAGGCCTATAACAACATCATAACCGATATCGTGGAAGGCGATTATTCCAACATCCACCTTTCGGCATTTATTACTGCCTGTGCTGGCGACCGAATGGATATTGATGAAATATCCGACCTAACGAAAGCAATGATTGCTTCCGGAAAGCAACTGAACTGGAACAAGGATATCGTGGTCGACAAACATTGCATTGGTGGATTGCCTGGCAATAGGACAACACCATTGGTAGTTGCCATTGTTGCCGCGTATGGGCTTACTATGCCAAAAACATCCTCACGGGCAATCACTTCGCCAGCAGGCACAGCAGATACAATGGAAGTACTGACCAATGTTACGCTCTCTTCCGAGGAAATAAAGACCGTAGTAGAAAAAGAAGGCGGATGTTTTGTTTGGGGCGGTACAGCGCAGTTAAGTCCTGCCGATGATGTGCTCATTAAAATTGAAAAAGCCTTGGATATTGATAGCGAAGGTCAGCTCATCGCTTCAGTACTCTCTAAAAAGGCAGCAGCTGGTTCTACTCACGTGGTCATTGATATTCCCGTGGGAGAAACCGCCAAGGTTCGCAGTACCGAAATGGGAGAAAAACTAAAAAATCATATGGAAACCGTTGGAACTGCTGTTGGGTTGAATGTAAAAGTTGTAGTTACGGATGGCACGCAGCCTGTTGGAAGGGGTATCGGTCCAACTTTAGAAGCCATAGATATATTAAAAGTTTTGAAAAATGAGGAAGATGCACCTAAAGACTTAACAGAAAGAGCATTGCTTTTAGCTACTGAACTATTAGAACTTTCTGGAAAAGTAGAAAAAGGAAAGGGACAGGAAACCGCACATAAAATTCTCAAATCTGGAAAAGCATATGAAAAATTCGTAGCCATTTGTAAGGCGCAAGGTCAATTTTCAAAACCAGTTTTAGCACCTTATAAAATTGAAATTAAAGCTGAAAAGTCAGGCGTTTTGCAACGAATTGATAACCGTAAAATTGCAAAACTGGCCAAGCTTTCTGGAGCACCACAATCTAAATCGGCAGGGATTCTTCTAAATGTGCATTTGGGAGAACAAATCGAAGAGAACCAACTGCTTTATACCATATATGCTGAATCCAAAGGTGAACTTAATTATGCCTTGGAATATGAAAACAACCATAACGACATCATAACTATAAATTAAAGAACATACTATGAAAACAATATTATTCAGTCTTCCCGGAAATGAAGAACTCACAGAACTAATGGCTACAAAAATGGATGCTGAAGTGGGTCAAGCCACATTAAGGAAATTCCCTGACGGGGAATCATACACGCGCATATTGTCTGATGTTAAAGATAAATGTGTGGTACTGGTATGCACCTTGCACGAACCGGACGAAAAACTGTTGTCACTATATTTTTTAAGCCACACAGCCAAATCATTAGGAGCTATGTGTACCTGTTTGGTAGCACCCTATTTGGCGTATATGCGGCAGGACAAAGTATTTAATGAAGGAGAAGGAGTGACTTCCGGTTTCTTCGGAAAATTGATTTCTGGTTTCGCCGATAGCATTACCACGGTTGACCCTCACTTGCACAGAATTAGTTCGTTGGGAGAAGTGTATCAAATTCCAAATAAAGTGATTCACGCTGCCGATGCAATTTCAGAATGGATTAAAGAAAATATCGAAAACCCGGTACTTATCGGACCTGATTCTGAAAGTGAACAATGGGTATCAGAAGTCGCCAAAAATGCAGGAGCACCATTTACGGTATTACAAAAGGTGCGTCACGGTGACCGTGATGTAGAAGTCTCTGTTCCCGATGTGGATATATATAAAGATGCTACACCCATTTTGGTAGATGATATTATTTCCACAGCCCGAACAATGATTGAAACCGTACAACATCTTAAAAAAGCAGGAATGAAACCACCTATTTGTGTAGGCATTCACGCCGTTTTTTCAGGAAACGCCTATCAAGATTTATTGGATTCCGGAGTAGAAAAAATAGTGACTTGTAATACCATCCCACACTCTTCAAATGGAATTGATTTAAGTGATATTATGGCAAAAGAGGTAAAAAAATTAATGCACCATATATGAGAAAACAAGGCTTTATAGTACTAATCACTTTATTCAGCATCACAATGACTGGACAAACTGAAATGCTCATTGGGCAGATTTCAGGCAGAGTTGTTATTCGGGAAAACTTTGATAAAGAAGGTGATTTTCTCAATAAACAAACTTTTGAAGCTGGAGAAACAATAAAGGAAAATGGATATTATGAAATAAAGGTAGTTACAGAATTGTTTGACAAAAACAAACAATCAACCGATAAATACACTACTACCTACCGTTGTGAGCCAGATGACGCCAATGTAATGATAATGGCTTTTCCGTTTTCCAAGCCAAAATCAAAAGAAACCGAAATTAATACCATTTCTGAAAATTTTAAAAAGCTCTACGATTTACAAAACTTGAAAGATATTAAATTGGAAATGAGTTTTGACTCGGGCTTGTTAAACTTTTTTGGTTCCAAAAGCATCATAAAAATTTACGATCGAAAATTAGAAGCTGGCAAAAACACTATTAAATCAAAAATAAATATTAAGGCCTATGCCTGGGGTATTCGCATCAAGCAATTCAATTATACTGTTATTGAAAAATTAAATGAAAAAGGATTATTGACTTTTCAGAAATTTTCAGAAGCAGATAACAGCTATTTTACAATAAACTATAAATAAAGACAGATGAAAAATTACGATACACTTTCTGAAGCCATAAACGATTTACAGGGAAATGGCTATACATATGATTTTAACCTAAAACCAGAATGTTTGGAGTGTGCCTCACTAAAAATTGAAATACACCCAGAAGATTTTAATGTTGACGAGATGCATCGTTTTGAGGGTATGAGCAGTACCGACGATAATAGCATTTTATATGCTATATCCTCCAATGATGGAATTAAAGGACTTCTGGTAGATGCCTATGGCGTCTATGCCGAAAACATTTCGGAAGCTATGAGAAAAAAATTACGATAACACTTAAACAAGACAATAATGGAAAATCACGAACACCACAATCACGATGAAATGGACCATTCTAAAATGGACCATTCGAAGATGAAACACAAAAAAGAAGACCATTCTAAAATGAACCACAAAGGTGGGGACCATTCGGGTCACAATCCGGGTCACGGTCAAATGGGCCACGACCATCATAAAATGATGATTGCCGATTTTAGAAAACGGTTTTGGGTAACCCTTGTACTTACTATTCCCATACTGTTCTTCTCGCCGATGATTCAGGACTTTTTTGGATATGAGTTTTTGCTTCCCGGAAATCCATATATCCTTTTTGCACTTTCCACAATCGTATATTTCTATGGTGGTTGGCCATTTTTAAAAGGATTCTGGTCTGAAATCAAAAAAGGTGCGCCAGGAATGATGACCTTGATTTCTATGGCAATTTCTGTAGCTTATTTTTATAGCACCGCGACCGTATTTGGCTTAAGAGGCGAAGACTTTTTCTGGGAGCTATCAACACTTATAGCCATAATGTTGCTTGGTCATTGGATAGAAATGAAAAGTGTGTTAGGTGCGTCAAAAGCTTTACAGTTACTGGTAAGTATGATGCCTGCGGAAGCGCACAGGGTAAAAGGCGACATCATAGAAGACATCCCTCTTGAAGA
Source organism: Flavobacteriaceae bacterium (assembly GCA_964220295.1). Classification (GTDB taxonomy): domain Bacteria; phylum Bacteroidota; class Bacteroidia; order Flavobacteriales; family Flavobacteriaceae; genus Christiangramia. Next base: position 4,035 of record CAXPUM010000088.1, read on the forward strand.
TTTACTAAAGGATGATGTGATTTTGGTTAAACCAGGTGAAAAAGTTCCTGCTGATGGGATTATAGTAGACGGTTCAAGTTACCTGAACGAATCTATGCTTACAGGCGAATCCAAACCTGTAAAAAAAGATGAAAACGATAAGGTTATTGGTGGTTCGGTAAATGGTAACAGTACCTTAAAAGTAAAGGTTGAGCATACTGGAAAAGATAGCTATCTCAACAAGGTCATCAAAATGGTCGAAGAAGCGCAAAAAACCAAATCCAAGATGCAAAATCTTTCAGACAGGGCTGCAAAATGGTTAACCTATATCGCTTTGGCTATTGGTTTTGGAACATTAGCGGTATGGCTGATTTTAGGCTTTCCATTTGTCTATGCTTTAGAAAGAATGGTTACCGTTATGGTCATTGCTTGTCCACACGCATTAGGTCTTGCCATACCACTTGTGGTTGCTATTTCTACTGCTGTTTCAGCTCAAAACGGGTTATTAATTCGAAATAGGACAGCTTTTGAAGAATCCCGAAAAATATCAGCTTTATTGTTTGATAAAACGGGAACATTGACCAAAGGCGATTTTGGCGTTACTCGAATTGAGTCTGTTAGCGAAACTTATTCATCTGAAGAAATTTTAAGGCTTTCGAGTGCATTGGAACAAAGTTCGGAACATCCTATCGCCGTAGGTATTATTAAAAAAGTCAAAGAAGATAATATGACCATCCCAAAGCCTGAAAACTTTAATGCAATTACAGGTAAAGGCGTTGAGGCCAATGTAGAAGGTAAGCAAGTAAAAGTGGTTAGTCCTGGTTATTTAAGGGATGAAAAAATAACTATTCCCGAAGATGCCTATAGTGACGCCGCTGAAACGGTGGTTTTTGTCTTGATTGATGGAAAACTGGCAGGATATATTGCACTAGCCGATGAAATAAGACCAGAATCTGCCGAGGCTATAAAAGTCTTTAAAAAGAATAATATAAAAGTTTTAATGGCTACCGGTGATAATGAAAGAACTGCCAAAGCTGTTAGCGATAAACTCGGCTTGGATGGATACTACGCCGAAGTTTTGCCACATCAAAAAGTGGAAATAGTAAAAGAATTGGAAAGTAAGGGAGAGTTTGTGGCAATGACAGGAGACGGCGTGAACGATGCGCCTGCACTTGCAAAAGCTGATGTTGGTATTGCCGTTGGTTCAGGTACTGACGTTGCCGCCGAAACAGCAGATATCATTCTGGTCAACAGTAACCCACAGGATATTGCCAACTTAATTCTCTTTGGAAAAGCCACCTACAATAAAATGATTCAGAATTTGATTTGGGCTACAGGATATAATGTAGTGGCTATTCCTTTAGCAGCCGGTGTATTATATTCTTCAGGCTTTGTTTTAGGACCAGCTGTAGGAGCGGTATTTATGAGTTTAAGTACGATTATAGTGGCCATTAATGCGCAACTATTAAAGCGAAAAATCGGTAAAAAATAAATGGACAAAAAAGAAAAACTCAACAGGATATTTTTAATTCTATTGAGTTTGTTTGTAGTGATGTTGGGCTATGGTATATTATTGCCAACCCTTCCTTACTATACCGAAAGATTAGCTTTAAAAGACAATCTTGACACCGACCTTATCAATTTCCATATTGGATTGCTCACAAGCATTTATCCATTTTTTCAGTTACTATTCGTAGTGGTTTGGGGAAAACTATCGGACAGATACGGCAGGAAACCTATTATCATTTGTGGACTAATCGGTTTTGTAATTATGCAATTACTTACTGGCCTAGCCACATCCTTGACAATGCTATATATTGCTCGAATTTTTGGTGGAATTTTTACGTCATCAGTTATTCCAGTTAGCAATGCATATTTAAGTGATATTACATCTGAAAAACGTAGAACAAAAATAATGGCCTGGTCTGGTGTTGCCATTAGCTCTGGTGTTATTTTTGGCCCTGTCATTGGCGGCTTTCTGTCCCAAACTGATATTCATATAAAATATACATTAGGCCTGCTACATTTAGACCGATTTTCAGTGCCCTTTTTATTCGCTGCACTACTAGGATTGATTGTCCTTTTGGTTGTGATGAAATGGTTAAAAAACACCGCTCGCGTACATAAGTTCACAACACGAAAAGTGAGTTTGCGGTTCACATTTACTAAATATTTTATCGTATTACTAGTGCTTTCGTTTGTCTTCCAATTTGTGGTGACGCTATTTGAAACTGTCTTTTCAATCTACGGAAAAGATGAATTAGGATTTAATAGTAATCAAGTTGGTATTGGTTTTATGCTATGTGGTTCAATAATGGCTGTTTTGCAGCCTGTATTTGCCAGTTATGGGGAAAAGATTCTATCTGTGAAAAAGCAAATTGGCATTGGGTTATTCATTTCAGGAATTTCATTAATTGTCTTTCCTTTTTTCAAAAATGAATTTGTTGTGTACGGTTTAATAGTGGTGTTTGCTGCTGGTGCTGCTATGGTCACGCCAAATCTGTTGTCCGCTGTTTCATTAATCTCACAAGAAAATACGGGTAGAAATATTTCTATGCAAAGCTCAACCAATAGCATAGGCCAGATTTTGGGCCCGGTTATAGGAACTTGGTTAGTGGTGGGAGGGTTTTATTATCCATTTATTATTGCTGGTATTATTATTTTGGTTGCTATTGGATTATTATATTTTTTTAACAGTGTCCGGCAAAGAGATACAGATTTGGATTTATAACCTAATTTATTCCAATAGATCTGTCCTCTTTTGAATTTATCTTAAATACCACGGTCCCCTAGAACATTGTTATCTGTGAATCAGGCGGTTTGGTGGTAAGGTGGTCCCATCTCTAGGTTGGATTTTCCAAAAAAACTAAATCATTCGGTACAGGCATAGCATCGAAATAATATTGGACCAGACCCAGATTTTTTTATTTTTTTGCACTATCAACATTAGTAGGCGCACAATCGGCCTGCACAATATTTGTATTTTAAAGGTATTTGAGCTGTTCCTATGAAAAATATTTCAGCGGGAAATTCTGCTTGATAAAAAAAATCAACTGATTCTATAATAAATTCTTGTTTTACAAGGTTTTAAATCTTAACTGTATGGCAAATTTAAAGATTATTTTGAGAAAAAACATGAAAAAGAAAGAAGGAAGAATACCTCTGGCCTTAAGAATTAGCCAAAATTATAAAACGAATTATGTCTGGCGAGAACAATCTGTTTTTGAAAAAGATTGGGATGACGTTTCTGGTAAGATAAAAAGACTCATCCGGATTTTAAGAAGTTAAATAACTTTTTGATGAAAAGGAAGTTTGAAGTCAATGATAATTATTTCAATTCCAAGAAAAAATTATTCCGAAGCAAATAAAACAAAAATTAAAAGGGCAGATGGTTCTAAATCATTCTTTGCCAATGCCACCGAACATATTCAGAATAAATATGACCCCAGAGTTATTCAGTTGCTAAAGCGCTATAATATATAATATTTAAGAATTTATTGACTAGTCCTGAATAAAGCTAGGATTATAATTGATTACTATCGCCCAGATAAGAAATTAAATAACGGATATTTATTCCCTTTTTTACGGGAAGTAGATCAAACCCAAGCTGAACGAATTTATACAAGGACAAAGAGCACCACTAAACTTCTCAATAAATATTTAAAAAGAATAGCTAAACTCTGTGGCATTGATAAAACATTATCGAATCATATAGCCCGTCATAGTTTTGGAAATATTGCAGGTGATAGAATTCACCCTTTAATGCTGAAAAAATTATATAGACATAGTGATTTAAAAACCACTTTAAATTATCAGGCAAATTTTATCCATAGGGATGCTGATGAAGCTTTGGATAGTGTTATCAATTTTTGATTTGGTAATTTGAAATTTATTATTCCTTCTCCATAGAATCTATAATTCATTTCTTATAAAATGTCACTTTTTTGTTAAATAAACTTAATTGTGAAAGTTTTTCCCATAAAAACATAAGAAATTGATTTCATCGATTTTTAATTTTGCTATTCCTTAGAAGCAAGCTCACTTTAATTAACCTTTAGCTAAAATATATTTATCTCTCTCAATTCAATCGATGTTGAGAATTATAACAAATACTACAATTTTTTAATTAATTTAAATAAATAGAGGTGTAAAAAAATCAACCTAACCAATTAACCAAACCATTAATATTATGAGATCTATCATTAAGTTGGGAATTGCTCCCTTATTAGTTTTACTATTAGCTTCCTGTGTGGATAAAAAAGAAACCCAATCTGTCGAAGTAAACACGCCTCAGGAAGTGAAAAAAAATGAAGAAAAAACCGCAGATGTTGCCGATCAGGATTTTATAGATGGTATGACGGGGAAGATCTGGCATAACTATCTTGAAATCAAAATGGCACTTACCAATGATGACTCCGGCCAGGCAAAGGATGCGGCGAAAAGTATGGTCGATTCTTTCTCAGAAGATCGTGCAGAATTAAAATCAATTGCTGCGCAGTTGGGAGACACTGACGATATTGAGGAGCAGAGAAGGTTATTTTCAAAGTTTACAGAATTGGCTGGGCCTATGTTTGAGGAAGCCCTATCCGGTGGGACCATTTACAAGAAATTCTGTCCTATGGCTTTTAATAATGATGGTGCATACTGGTATGCTGATGTAGAGGAGATTAAAAATCCATATTTCGGTGATAAAATGCTGAATTGTGGTTCCGTAAAAAAAACTATAGAAAAGTAAAATTTCCCAATAAACCTTAAAAACCCAATTAGATGAATTCAGAAAATAACAATAACCACAAGTCTGGTGGAAGCAATTATGGTCGGTTTTTCCTAATGCTTGGTCTGTCCTTTTTAGCTATGTATATCACGATGTACATGAATACATATGAGTTTGACCATGTATATTTTAGTTTAACCCGCTTTTATATGACCTGTTTGGGAATTGCAGCTATGGCAGTGATCATGTTATCTCTTATGCTGAAAATGTATAAAAACAAAAAAAAGAACATCGCTATTTATATTGGTAGCCTGGTGTTATTTATTTCGGCCTTAGGTCTTGTAAGAGCACAACGACCTATCATTGGGGATGTTTTATATATGAAGGCTATGATCCCCCACCATTCCATTGCGATATTAACCAGTAAAAGGGCAGATATTAAAGATCCTGAAACCAAAAAACTAGCCGAGGAGATCATTGAAGCACAGAAACGCGAAATTGCCCAAATGAAGAAGATCATTTATCGACTGAAAAACGAGGAGAATTAATCTGAATATTTTACAGCTCTTACATTAAGGAAGGAAATCTCTTGGAGAGAGTGAAGTTAAAAATTAAGAAAATTATATGCGAGAACTGATAAAAATGAATTTGCTAGATCTCTTTCTTATGGGAGTAAGTACAGTTTTTAGTCAACAGGAAAGACGAATACCAGATAGATTTTGGCTGGGTGAATGATCTTCCTGAAGGTTCAAATTTTGAAAATGAAACTATCTGGCAAGTGGGGATGGAATATGTAGTGAGCAAAACAATCCAGGTAATTGGTAGTTATGATAACCGCTTTGGGGCGGGACCGGTTTAGAAATCTGGTTTTAAGATATACAATATGTCAAATTACAAAAAAAACAGTTTAAGTCTGATAGGAGCCATTTCTATGGGTACCAATGTTATGATTGGTGCAGGAATCTTTGCGCTTCTTGGTCAAGTGGCAGAACTTTCTGGTGAGTATTTTCCAATAGCTTTTATTGTGGGTGGAATTATATCAGGATTTAGTGCTTATTCCTATAACAAGATGTCTAATGCGTATCCATCTGCAGGAGGTATCGCCATGTATTTGGAGAAAGCATATGGAAAGGGACTTGTAACTGCTTTTGCAGCTTTACTGATGACGTTCTCTATGATTATTAATGAAAGTCTGGTGGCCAGGACCTTTGGTAGTTATACTTTGCAATTGTTCGATGCGCCAAAAGACAGTTATCTCATTCCCGTTTTAGGAGTAAGCTTACTCATTTTAGCCTTTGTAATTAACATTTCAGGTAATAAAGTAATAGGGAAATCCTCCCTAGCCATGGCGATCCTCAAAACCGGTGGATTATTGATCTTTGCCGGAGGAGCTATATATGCTTCGGGTTTTGTAGTATCAGATTTAGTACCTTCAGGAGATACCGGCGGGGAAAGGGGAGTTATGGAATATCTTGGAGCACTTGCCTTATCGATCCTCGCTTATAAGGGTTTTACGACGATCACCAACAGTGGAGGTGAAATTGTTAATCCGCATAAAAATGTAAGCAGGACCATTGTCATATCTTTATTGATCTGCGGGGTGACCTATTTACTGGTTTCCTGGGGGGTTATTTCCAATTTAAGTATTCCTGAAATAATTGAAGCAAAGGATTATAGTCTTGCGGAAGCATCGAGGCCTTTATTTGGCCAATTTGGTTTATGGTTTACGGTTTCTATAGCCATAATCGCTACGATTTCAGGGGTTATTGCCAGCGTATTCGCGGTGTCAAGAATGACGGCTATGCTTACCGATATGAAGCTAATCCCACATAGCCATTTTGGCATGAAAGGAAGTATTCAAAAGCATATGCTGGTGTATATTATAGTAATTGCTATTGTGCTTACTATCTTTTTCGATCTTTCCAGGATAGCCTCTCTTGGGGCAATTTATTACTTGGTTATGGATATTATTATTCACTGGGGGGTGCTTACCAAAATGAGAGAAGATATAAAGGCGAAAGCTTGGATCGTAATTAGTGCCATAATTCTGGATCTAGTGGTATTAAGTTCTTTTGTTTTTATTAAAATAGAAAGGGATCCTGCACTTATTTGGATAGCATTTGGTTCTATGTTGCTCATTTTTCTAGGTGAAAGATGGTTTTTAAATCGAAAACTTCCGGAAAAAGGGTTGACGAATTAGGAGCTGTTAGTTTGTTACGACTTTTAAGTTGTCTAAGTATCTAAAATTTAAGCGGGGCTTTAACCTTCCTTGTGCTGAAATTTTTACGAATGCAATTCAAAATAATATAATGATAAAAAAAAACGTAAACAGAAGGAATTTTATACAAACTGCAAGCCTGGCAGCTGCAGGTTTCTATGTAATGCCTTTTTTTGCCTCCTGTAAATCGGATGCCTCCACCCGGCATCCCGAGACCGTAAATAAAATGAACAAGGATTTTATTGCCGATTTAGATCTACAACTTACCGCATTACCTTCCCAGACCGGCATCTATCCAGAAAGTAGTACCAAAACATATTCCTATAGAGCATCTATTATAAAAGGTAGTGAAGGTAATTTACAAAATATAGAGGGTAGCTATTTAGGACCTGTTATTCGGGTAAAAAAGGGCGATAAGGTTAGGGTGAGGTATGAAAACCAGATTCCGGCCGAATCTATTGTACATTGGCATGGCCTGCACGTGTCTCACGAGAATGATGGCCACCCAGAGCATGTAATAAGTGAAGGCGAAACCTATTATTATGAATTTGAAGTGATGAACAGGGCTGGAACGTATTGGTTTCACCCACATCCGCATAAACATACAGGGGAACAGGTATATAAGGGACTGGCAGGATTGTTTATCGTATCTGATAAAGATGAAGAAAAATTAAATTTACCCCAGGGTGAATATGATATTCCCGTGGTAATCCAGGACAGGACTTTTAATGATAATAGGCAGCTCCAATACCTAGGTGATGGAGAGATGGATCGAATGCAGGGTTTTTTAGGTGAGCAAATATTGATCAATGGTAAAATTGATAATACCCTGAACCTGGGCGCAAACGGGAAATATCGTTTAAGGCTCTTAAACGGTTCCAATTCCCGTGCCTATAAATTGGCATGGGATCACGGCGAAGCGATAACCGTATTGGGTGTAGATGGAGGTTTGCTTAAAGCGCCAAAAAGAATGCCTTATTTAATGCTAGGGCCGGCCCAGCGGATAGATGTTTGGTTGGATTTATCTCAACAGTCAGAAAATAGTCGTATTAAACTGGTCCATTTACCTATCCCACTGGAGATGATGGGTGGTGGCATGATGAATGGCGGGATGATGGGAAATAGCAGTAGCAATCACTTGCCTTATGACACTCAGTTTGATATTCTGGAAATAAAGGTGGGGGCTTCCGCAGAAAACAATGCTCAATTACCTGGTGAGCTCAGTTCTTTCAATACATTGGCAGCCACAGATGCCATTAATAAAAACAACCCCAGAACTTTCACTTTTGCTATGGGCGGAATGATGAAATGGACCATTAATGGGCGTATCTATAACGGCACTGAAGTAGCCGAAGAAGAGACTGTGAAATTAGATACTACCGAAATCTGGCGTATCAATAATGGAAACCAGTTTTCTTCAGATTCTGATGATGACAGCGGAATGATGGGTCGAGGAATGCATGGCAATGGTGGAATGATGGGCGGTCAGGGAGGCATGGGTAATATGATGCAAATGCCACACCCGGTTCATATTCACCAGCTACAATTCAATATTCTTAACCGGAAGACTGAAGAAGTAGACCAGAAACTCTGGGAGCTTACTAAAGACGGTTTTATTAACGAAGGCTGGCAGGACAGTGTTTATCTATTGCCAGGTATGCAAATGGATTTGATCATGCGATTTGAAGATTTTAAAGGATTGTTTCTCTACCATTGCCACAATCTGGAGCATGAGGATATGGGCATGATGAGAAACTTTAAAATAGTTTAGCAAATACCGGAATCGAGGTTATCCTTGAAAGCTTAGTATTATTTAAAACAAAAACTTTTATCAACCATTTAAAACAAATTACAATGAAAACAATTTTAAAAGTAACTTTTTTAGTAGGAACTATTGCGACATTCATAAGTTGTAATGCAACTTTTAATGCCAGCGAAGCGATGGAAACACAGCAAAACAGAAATGCGGTTTATCAGGAAATCATCAGCAATCCGGCTCAATTCAATGAGCTTTTGGATCTGGCTGCCAACAATGAAATGGCAAAGAAAACATTGATGCAGAACCATATGCAAATGATGGAATCAGGGAAAATGGAAGCCATGATGAAGAAGAATCCTGAGATGAAGGAGAAAATGAAAAAAATGATGCAGGAAAAGATGGAAAAAGATCCCGAAATGAAAGAAATGATGGGGAAAATGATGATGAAGAAAATGAAGGAAAATCCAGAAATGAAAGAAAAAATGATGCATGAGATGATGCATTCCATGGAGAAAGATCCTGAATTCAGAAAAAAAATGATGCAGGGAATGATGAAAAAAATGAAAGAAAACCCTGAAATGATGAAGGAAATGATGGAAAAAATGCATGACGATCCTGAAATGATGGAAAAAATGAAACAACATATGGACAAATCCAAAAAAGAAGGGGAGAAGCATAAAGACCATAAACAGAAACCATAATTTTTGAAATTATGATGATGTACTGGTGGATTTTAATAGGAGCTGTTGTTCTGGCCGCGATTTTATTGCCCGTTAGTCGTTGGAAAACAAAGAATGAAAACAACCTCGAAGAGCCTTTGCAAATCCTTAAAAAAAGGTATGCAAAAGGTGAAATAAGTAAAGACGAGTTTGAAGAGCAAAAAATTATTCTTAAAAAAAACAGATCATGAATTACTATTTTAATAAAACGATAAAAGGAGATTTTGAGCAGGTACTCGAAAAAGTTACCCAGGAACTCGAAAAAGAAGGTTTCGGGGTTTTAACCGAAATCAATGTTACCGAGACTTTAAAGAAGAAACTGGATGTAAATTTTAGGAATTATCGCATTCTGGGGGCTTGTAACGCTCCTTATGCGCATAAAGCATTAAAAGCAGAAGATAGGATTGGTACCATGCTACCATGCAACGTTATTGTTCAGGAAAAGGAAGCCGGGGAGATAGAAGTAGCCGCAGTTAACCCTATAGCTTCTATGCAGGCCGTTGATAATGGAGATTTGGGTGAGATAGCCGAAGAGATTAAGGAGAAACTGGAAAAAGTTATTCATAATCTATAGTTTTTATTGATTAGCTGTTTTTCTATCTTAAAAGTGCTTTTATCATCCTGTCCTGATGTTTAGGTAGTTTTAAGGTCGGCAAATTACCCTGATTTATCTTGAAATAAGATTCTGAACCGGGTCCAGAAAGAAGTTATTTTTCAGTTAAAAATACGTTACATACAAGCAATATTTTAATAAACCTTTAAAAATAAATATCATGAAAAAATTAAGAATTCTAATGTTGGTCTAATTTGTGGGAGCTTTTAATCTTACGATGCTCTCCTGCAGGGAAACTACTGAAGATGACCACGTTGATATGGAAATGGAACATGGAGAAATGGAAGATGATGATATGGAAATGGGTCATGATGAGTCTATGGACCATGACGATGAACATGAATAATAAGTTTGAGGAAAATGGAGGGATGGTCTTAAGTATTAATTAGTTGAATTTCTTTTTCTCCCTCCTTTTCTTTCATTTTTAGCTTCTGTAATTATTACTTAATCAGGCCAATTATAATAGGAGACAGGTATTGGTTATTTTAAAATTAAATTTTATGAAAAAAACCGTTCTTATATTTTTTTTGATGTTCTTACCCATACTGGGAGGGGCACAGGATGATGAGCACTATCATCATAACCATGAAGAAGATACGATCCAACAGGTTGACACTATAGATCTGGAGAAAGAAGTTAATGCATCAACCAAACTTGAAAATAATCAGGATAAACCAGTTAAAGCTAATCTGGATGACTTTCCTAACCTGCATCCTTTAGTAGTACATTTTCCAATAGTACTTTTACTTTTAGGTGGGATATTACAATTAATTCAGCTTTTTGTACTTAAAAGGAACCTGGACTGGGTTATTCTTTTATGTGTCGGGACTGGTTTTATTGGAGCATATATTGCCGGAGTATATGCCCACCCTCATACCCACGATCTATCTGAGATTGCTAAAAAAGTACTTGAACAACATGATAGGTATGCTGAATGGACCATCTATGCAAGTGCTTTAGGGGCTGTTTTAAAACTGGGAAGTCTTTTTCTTTTAAGGGAAAATAAGATTTTTGAAATATTGGTCTTCCTTGTTCTGGGATTTGCAGCCTATTCGGTTTCAGAAGCAGGACATTATGGTTCCCAGCTGGTATATATAGAAGGAGTGGGACCTCAAGGTGAATATCTCGAATCTGAAGGTCATGGACACTAAAACCTGTATTTTCCTACTTATATCATTTACTAAACATGGTTAGATATGGGTTTACAAAATAACTATACTTAAAAGTTAACCGTTACTAGTGTAATTTATATTGACAGGATTAAATTCTATTTAAAACGATTTGAGTAATAATTAATGATATGGCAATATTTCTGGCTTTAGGGCTCATTATTTATATAGCTACAGTACTGGATATTCTTCAAACAACATTGTCCATGCAAGGAGGAGGTTGGTTAACTAGCAGGTATTCTCATTTCTTCTGGAAGCTTTTTCTTTTCCTTTCAGGTAAGAACGGGAAGTCTAAAATTCTGGCACATGCAGGATATTTCTTACTGATTGCCATTGTACTTATTTGGGTGTTGTGCCTATGGCTGAGTCTGGTTTGTATCCTTTACTCTCAGCCTGGAGCTATTATAGATAGCACTACTAAAGTTGCGGCCAATATCTGGAAAATTATATACTATAGCGGTTTTACGCTTTCAACCCTGGGAATGGGGGATTATGTGCCTTCCGGGGATATATGGAGAGTATTGACGAGTATTTATTCATTCACGGGGCTTATTCTACTCACCATGTCTGTCACTTATTTTATACCGGTATTGTCTGCGGTAATAGATCAGCGCAAACTTGGTATTACGTTGGGTACGCTTGGAAGCAGCCCTGAGGAAATTGTTCTTACATCTTGGAATGGGAAGAATTTTGAACCACTTATCAGTAAAGTAGATGCTTTATCAGATTCTATTATCAAATACAGTCAGCAACATCGTGCCTACCCGGTAATTCATTATTTTCATAATACCAAAGAGAAAAGCGCGATTATCCTTCAGCTAGCAAGACTTTACGAAGCTTTATTGATCATTTCAAACCAGGTGGACAAAGATAAAAGACCGGAATTTCAGAAGATCAAACCACTGTTGATCGCCTACGAAAATTATTTTGAGGTACTTTCTGAAGTTACCCATATGACTGTGGAACCATCAGCACCTCCCGTTCCGGGTATCAAGAAGCTCTTAGATGCAAAACTAATTATCAATCTAAGTAAAAATGGTTTTTCAGGCGAAATAGAACACAACAGGCGAACTTTTATGACACTGGTACAACAGGATGGCTGGAACTGGGAATTGGTGGATATAAAAAATTCCTAATTATCAACATCTCAAAGTTAAAATCATTTAAAACTGAAAGGTCTTAGCATAATTCTGTAAGCGAATTTGAAGACTCATACTTAATTTAGATGAATCAACAATAAATTAATATATTATGAGAAATGAAAAATTAATTAAGGCTTTAGGAAATTGTATTAATCATTGTAATTATTGTGCAGATGCCTGTCTGGATGAAGACAATGTTAAAATGATGAAAGATTGTATAAGACTGGATAGGGTATGTGCAGAAGCTTGCTCTTCTTTAAGCCAGATCTTAGCAACTAAGTATGATGATGTTCAGGATCTGGTAGATTATTGTAAAAAGCTTTGTCAGGCTTGTGCGGATGAATGTGAAAAGCATGATCATCAACATTGTAAAGATTGCGCAAAGGCCTGTAGAGAGTGCGTAAGTGCTTGTGAGGCTTATACAGCTTAATAGTATTACCGCCTGAGATTTAATCTATTAATTTTAGGCGTTTTTTAATTCACTAGATTTAAATCAAATCGAAATTTCTTTCTTTCATCACTCCCTTAACTTTACAAAGTTTAATATCGTCTGAAATTCCTAATTCAGTAAGTTTAAATCAAAAAGATGAAACATACTTATAAAATTACTGGTATGACCTGCAATGGTTGCAGGTCACATGTAGAAAAATCCTTAAACGAAGTCAATGGAGTCACTAAGGTTTCTGTTGATCTAAATAAGGAAGAAGCAGTGATTGAAATGAAGGAACATATTTCTTTGGAGAGATTTGAGCGTGCCTTAGAGGGAAGTAATTATAATATAATGATGCCGGGAAATACAGAGCAATCTGCCGGACAACTGATGAAACATTCTTATAAGATTACGGGAATGACCTGTAATGGCTGCAGATCTCATGTTGAAGAAACCTTAAATACGGTGTCAGGTGTTGTAAATGCTGCTGTAAATCTTGAAAAAGGGGAGGCAGAGATCAGTATGAAAGAACACATTAAACTTGATGTTTTTGAAAAAGCCCTACAAGAGCACGGAGGAAATTATCATATCATGCTCCCCGGGGAGGAACAAGCAAAGCATAAGCATCAGTCTGAAGATAAAACACCAAAAGGTAAAGGAACCGGCACATGGTATTGTCCCATGCATTGCGAAGGAGAAAAAACTTATGATAAACCTGGCGATTGCCCGGTCTGCGGAATGGATCTGGTGGAGCAAATGGATTTGAGTTCTCCTTCTTCAGAAGGGGATGAATATACCTGTCCCATGCATCCTGAAATAATAAAAGATGAACCAGGAGATTGTCCTATTTGCGGGATGGATTTGGTTCCCAAAGAACCACAGAAGTCTGCTGAGGAAAAAGGTTATAAAACACTTTTGAAGAAATTCTGGATCGCAGTAGCATTTACACTTCCTATTTTCCTGATAGCGATGTCTGAAATGATTCCCGATAATCCAATGTATGACCTGGCAGATATGAAGATTTGGAACTGGATACAGTTCGGACTTTCCCTGCCGGTGGTTTTTTATGCAACCTGGATGTTTTTTGAACGTGCTTACAGGTCCATTAAAACATGGAATCTGAATATGTTTACCCTAATAGGTATCGGAGCGGGGGTAGCCTGGATATTCAGTGTGTTTGGTATGCTATTCCCCAATTTTTTTCCTGATCAGTTTAAGACGGAAATGGGAACCGTACATGTTTATTTTGAAGCCGCCACCGTAATACTCACTTTGGTTTTAATGGGACAGGTTCTGGAAGCACGTGCTCACAGCAGAACTAATTCAGCTATAAAGGAATTACTAAAGCTGGCACCGAATAAGGCTGTAAGAGTGGTTGATGGGTTAGAAGAAACAATTTCCGTAGATAAGATTCAGAAAGGGGATGTTCTAAGAGTAAAGCCCGGCGATAAAATCCCGGTAGACGGGATCATCAAAAAAGGCAAATCCAGTATCGATGAATCCATGATCACAGGGGAACCGATTCCTGTAGATAAACAGGAAGGCGATAAAGTAAATTCCGGTACCATAAATGGCAATCAAAGTTTCACCATGACTGCTGAAAAAGTAGGAAATGAAACTCTGCTTGCGCAAATCATAAAAATGGTAAATGATGCCAGCAGGTCACGGGCGCCTATCCAAAAACTGGCTGATAGAATCTCAGCCTATTTTGTGCCTATCGTGGTAATTATTTCTGTAGTAACCTTTACTGTATGGGCAATCTATGGCCCCGATCCTGCCTATGTTTATGCGCTTGTAAATGCTATTGCGGTATTGATCATTGCCTGTCCCTGTGCTTTAGGTCTGGCTACACCCATGTCTGTGATGGTAGGAGTTGGTAAAGGTGCAAAAAACGGGGTTTTGATTAAGAACGCCCGTGCGCTGGAAGAAATGAACAAGATCGATGTGCTTATAATAGATAAAACAGGAACTATCACCGAGGGTAAACCTTCCGTAGAAAAAGTTGTTTCGGTTTCTTCAGAATATTCTGAAAAGGAGCTCACCCGCCTTATCGCTTCTGTAAATGCACAAAGTGAACATCCGCTGGCTAATGCAACTGTTAATTATGCGAAATCGGAAAAAATTAAATATGGCGAAGCTTCAGAATTTAATTCGGTTACCGGGAAAGGAGTTACGGCCAATTTTGAAGGAAAACAACTGGCGCTTGGAAATGAAAAATTAATGCAGGCTAAAAATGCTGAAATTTCAGAAGAAATAAATAATCAGGTTACTGCGGAACAGGAAAAAGGGAAAACAGTTTCATATCTGGCAATAGATTCAATTATTGTAGGATTTGTAACCATTTCAGATAAGATAAAAAAAACCAGCAGGGAAGCATTATTCGAACTTCAAAATGAAGGTATTAAGGTGATCATGCTTACCGGAGATAATGAGAAAACAGCTTCAGCCGTGGCAAAGGAATTAAACCTGGCTGATTTTAAAGCGGGTATGATCCCGCAGAATAAAATGGAGGAAGTAAAAAAACTCCAGGCGGAAGGTAAAAAAGTGGCCATGGCTGGAGATGGTATTAATGATGCACCTGCACTAGCACAGGCGGATATTGGCATCGCTATGGGTACAGGAACCGATGTAGCGATTGAAAGTGCCGAGGTCACTCTGGTAAAAGGAGATTTAAAAGGAGTGCTTAAGGCAATCAAACTCAGCGAAAAAGTAATGCGGAATATTAAAGAGAACTTGTTTTTTGCTCTTATTTATAACACCCTGGGTGTGCCAATTGCTGCGGGTGTATTATATCCATTCTTTGGGTTATTACTTTCTCCTATGATCGCGGCTCTGGCCATGAGTTTTAGCTCGGTTTCAGTTATTGCCAATGCCTTGAGGTTAAGAGGAGCAAAATTGTTGTAGAATATATTTAATCTAATTTTAGTGAGAGACACACGGATTATTTATAGTTATACGAAAATAGGATATCGAAAAATTTTAGTAACATATTAAACCATATAAAAATCTTCGATTCATTCTGCGTACCGGGCTTTTGCACACCCTGTGCATGTCTATTTGATTATCTTTGTAATGTGAAAATAATGGCACTCATATTATCGCTTTACGTACTCGGACTTAATTTATTAGCCTGTAATGATAATGATACTTCTCAGTTGAATTCTGATTCAGAAGTAACAGTGATTGCTGCCCAGGATTTAGATTTCGACCATTCACATGATAAAGTAGTGGATTTATGCCCTCCTTTTTGTAGTTGTCATTGCTGCCATGTTCACACAGTAGATTTTGGTTCCTCACACTTCGAGCCTTTAATTGTGGAAATTCCATCTAAAGCTTTTGCTCATTTTGACAGTTCAGCGGAAGAACCTATTCTTTCCTTTTTAGATCCTTCAAAAGTTTAATTCAGTTTTCAAAGGATAGTTATATCCTTTCCTGTCCTGAAGTCCTATAACTTCTTCAGACCAGTATATCGACTCTCTCTACTTAGGGAATATCGAGATGTTTAACTGAATTAATTTTTTTATATGATCAATAGAATCATTTCATTTTCCATTAATAATAAATTTATTATTGGACTACTCACCTTGGCACTTATAGGTACGGGGATTTGGTCCATGTCTACCGTAAATCTGGGATCGGTACCAGATATTACTAACAATCAGGTTCAGGTGATCACCCAATCACCTAATCTTGCAACAGAAGATATTGAACAATTTGTAACCTATCCCGTAGAACTTTCGATGGGTAATTTACCTGGGGTTACAGAAATTCGGTCTATCTCACGCTTTGGCCTTTCGGTAGTAACTATTGTTTTCAAAGATGATATGGGAACCTATCTTCCACGTCAACTAGTACAGGAAAAGCTTAATGAATTAGGAGAGACCATTCCTGATAAATTTGGAAGTCCTGCTATGGGGCCAATTTCAACTGGCTTGGGTCAAATTTATGAATACACCATAAAGCCAAAAGAAGGATACGAAACTGAATATTCCCCCATGGAACTGCGAACTATTCAGGACTGGATAGTGAAAAGGCAACTAACTTTACTGGAAGGTGTGGTGGAAGTGAATTCTTTTGGTGGTTCCATAAAGCAATATGAGGTAGCAATTAACCCAGAGAAATTAAACAGTATGGGTATAAGTATCTCTGAAGTTTATGAGGCGCTGGCACGGAACAATGTGAATACCGGTGGGGCTTATATCGAGAAAAATAAAATGTCAAATTTTATTAGGGGTGAGGGCTTAATCCGTTCACTGGAGGATATCAAGAAAATTGCGATTACCACGGAAAATGCAATCCCAATAACGATTGGTGATGTTGCGGAAAATGTTCAGTTTGGAAATCAGGTACGTTATGGAGCTTTTACCCAGGATGGGGAGGAAGCCGTCGGAGGAATCATCATGATGCTGAAAGGTGCGAATCCTAACGCAGTCATTCAGGATGTCAAGGATCGTATGGCTGAAGTCGAGAAGTCCCTTCCTGAAGGTTTGACCATAGCACCGATAATTGACCGAAGTGAATTAATAGCACGAACAACCGACACCGTTAAAACAAATTTACTGGAAGGAGCTTTAATCGTGATCTTCGCCCTGGTAATATTACTAGGTAGTTTAAGAGGTGGACTTATAACAGCTACCACCATTCCATTATCACTTCTTTTCGCTTTTATATTGATGAAGCAATTCAATGTATGGGCCAATCTAATGAGTTTGGGGGCAATCGACTTCGGAATTATAATAGATGGTGCAGTGATTATAATTGAGGGTACGGTATATGAAATACAAAAACGGATTAGATCTGGAAAAGTAAAATTCAATCAGGCGAAAATGGATGAGGTAGCCTATGATGCAGGAAGTACGATGATGGG
Source organism: Flavobacteriaceae bacterium (assembly GCA_964220295.1). GTDB lineage: Bacteria > Bacteroidota > Bacteroidia > Flavobacteriales > Flavobacteriaceae > Christiangramia. The sequence continues at coordinate 21,645 of CAXPUM010000088.1, forward strand.
TTCTGCATTTTTTGGACAAATTATAATTCTTATCGTATTTACACCCATTCTTTTCCTTACCGGGGTGGAAGGTAAAATGTTTAAGCCGATGGCTTACACCTTTGGTTTTGCCATGATAGGTGCTATCTTCTTATGTCTTACCTACGTGCCTATGATGTCAGCCTTATTCATGAAACCAATTCAGAATAAAAAGAACTGGTTTGGAAAATTTGAACGCTGGCTGGAGAAAATAAGTGACAAGATAATTGGCGGAATACAAAAAGTATACATGCCTTTATTGAAAGGAGCATTAAAATTGAAGCTCATCGTTATTGGATCTGCCGCTATTTTACTTGTGATAGCCGGTTTCCTCTTTTCGAGAATGGGAGGAGAATTTGTGCCTCAATTAGATGAAGGGGATATTGCGATGCAGGCATTAATAAGACCAGGAAGTTCATTAACAGAGTCCATTGAAGTTTCTAAAAAAATAGAGAACATACTCTTAGAAAACTTTCCTGAAATTAAAACGGTAACGGCTAGGATTGGAGTAGCTGATATTCCCACAGATCCCATGCCAATGGATATTGCCGATATGTACCTAATCCTGGAAAAAGACAAAGACAAATGGGAATCTTCTGAAACCAAGGAAGGGCTTATTGAACTGATCAAGGAAAAACTAAATGAAGAGCTTACAGGGGTAAATTTAGTGTTTACGCAACCCGTAGAATTGAGATTTAATGAGTTATTAGAAGGGGTTCGAGAAGATATTGCGGTAAAGTTATATGGTGAAGATTTAGAAGTATTGTCAGAAAAGGTACAGGAAATGGCCAATATTATCCAAACCGTACCTGGAGCTGGTGATGTGAATGCTGAAAGAACCTCCGGTCTCCCACAAATGACTGTTAGATTTAACCGTGATAAAATTGCCCAATACGGACTGGATATTCAGAAAGTCAATGATTATATAAGTACTGCTTTTGCTGGAGGAACGGCCGGGGTCATTTTTGAAGGTGAAAAGCGGTTCGATTTAGTTGTAAGATTTGATGAAGATCATAGAAAGAATATAGATGATTTGCGTGGCATGTATATCGACCTTCCAGATGGAACCCAGGTACCAATCAAAGAAATAGCAGATATTGAATACGTTCCTGGACCTATGCAAATTTCAAGAGATGATACCTACAGAAGAACCTATGTGGGTGTAAACGCCCGGGGAAGGGATGTAGAGTCTGTAGTGAACGATATCCAGCAAAAATTAGATGAGGAATTAGAATTGCCACCCGGTTATTATATTACTTATGGAGGGGAGTTCGAAAACCTTCAGAGTGCCAAAGACCGATTAGTGATTGTGGTACCGATAGCCTTATTCCTGATTTTCGTGCTTCTATATTTTGCCTTAAAATCTTTTTCCCAATCCATTATGATCTATATGGCGATACCATTGGCTGCTATCGGAGGTGTTTTTGCACTTTGGTTAAGAGGTATGCCATTTAGCATTTCCGCAGGTGTAGGCTTCATTGTACTATTTGGAGTTGCAGTTTTAAACGGATTGGTACTAATAAATAGATTCAATTCTTTAAAAGAAGAAGGAGTAACCAGTATAAAAGATAGAATTTTTACAGGAACCAAAGAACGAATACGACCTATTATGTTAACAGCAACGACAGATATTTTCGGTTTTTTACCAATGGCATTCTCCACATCTGCAGGTGCAGAAGTTCAACAACCACTTGCTACAGTAGTTATTGGTGGTATGCTTACGGCTACACTGCTTACCCTCGTTGTATTACCAGTATTATATACATTCGTGGAAAGAAATCGAGAGAAAAAAGAACACCATAAATTAGGTTCTTCCAATAGGCGATTTTTAGCTACGATTTTGATAATTGGCTTGATGTTAGGCGGGACCTTTTCCGTAAATGCACAATCTGATGCTGTTTCATCTGAATATCCACAACAGGATACTTTACAGACCATAAGTTTGAAAAAAGCCCGCGAAATAGCCATCAAAAACTTTCCTCAGCTAAAAGCTGCCCAGCTTGAAATTGAAAGCGAAGAAGTACTGCGTAAAACTGCCTATGATTTTGGGAATACCCAAATCTTTACAGGAAAAGAAGAGGTAGGAAATGGTTCTGATGGGATCTATACGCAAATTGGTGTTCAACAACAAGGCATAGATGTTTTTGGAATTGCCCCTCGGTTAAAATTGCAAAAAGAAAGGGTGGCACTTGCTGAAAATGCTTTAGAACTAAATACTTTAGAAGTGGAACGTGAAGTAAGCAGGGCCTGGGCTTCAGTTTATACAAGTAAAAAGAGGTATCGGGTATATAAGAAAATGGATTCAATTTTTGAAGACATTGAAAGAGCTGCACGAATCAGGTATGAAACAGAAGCTACCTCTAAACTGGAGTATCTTGCTACTTCAAATCAGGGGAATGAGGTGAAAATACAGTTAGAACAAGCTTATAGAGATTACCTGAGATCATTACAACGTTTAAATTTATGGTTTGTTAGTGATACGATCTATGATGTGCCAGATTTACCTTCCGAAGCATTAGATGAACCTTTAAACTTTCTGATAGAGTCGCTCAAATCGCATCCGGCTCTTGAAGTTTCAGGACAGAGAGTGAATGTTGCAAAAGCGGTTACCAGAGAACGAAAATCTGAATTTCTACCTAAATTTCAGGGACAGTATGCCAGGCAGGAAATTAATGGGCAATCGGGCTTCTTCCAATATCAAATAGGAATCCAAATTCCGTTATTTTTTGGACCTGAATTAGGACGTACCCAGGAGGCAAAAGTAAATAGACAGATTGCAGAGCAAAATTTTTACCAGGATAAACTCGAGCTCGAAACTGCCTATAAAAATATGCGAGAAGAATTCATAAAATGGAGAAACTCATGGAATTATTATAGGGATGAAGCGCTTCCCTTGGCTAAGGAGCAACAAGAAGGATCAGTATTGGCATTTAAGGAAGGTGCTATAGATTACGTAACCTTCCTTCAAAATATAAGAAATGCTATTAGAATCGAGATAAACGCATGGAGTGCTTTTGATGATTATCTCGATAGTCGTTATCAGCTCGAATATTACCTCGAAAAATCAAATTAAAAAATACCTAAGAAAAACGATATGAATAGAAGATCAATAAATATTTTAATGCTTGCCTTATCACTTACATTGTTTTTGGGGTGTGAAGAAAATTCTAATTTGGAAAAAAATACTCAGGAAACTAAAGCATCGGATTCTAAAGAAACAGAAGGTAACAATGAAGAAGAAGGTGGCGGAATGCGCTCAGTGCATCTTTCAGAGATGAAATTCAATAGTCTGGGAATCAAAGTAGATACTTTAACTAAGAAAGCATTATCAGGAATAGTAGAAGCGAACGGGCAATTGGAAGTACCACCTCAATACGAAGCTACCGTGACGGCTGTCTTAGGCGGGAATATTAATTCAATAAAAGTTCTTGAAGGTGATAAGGTAAATAAAGGTCAGGTACTAGCGTATCTATCCCATCCCAATTTGACAAAAATACAAACGGACTATATCAATGCCTATAACCGGATGCAGTTTTTAGAAAAGGAATTTGCAAGACAGAAGCGATTATACGAGGCAGAAGTTGGTTCAGGAAAGTCATTTCAACAAACCCAGGCAGATTTTCAGTCCGTAAAGGGAGAGGTAAGTGGTTACGAATCCCAATTAAGACAGTTAAACTTGGGTGCCTCTCAAGTCAGAAATGGCAACCTGTATGAATATATCCCGGTAGTAAGCCCTATCGAAGGCTATATAGAAAAAGTAAAGGTGCAAATTGGCCAATATGTAGAACCGCAAACCAGCATGTTTATGGTGGTGGATAATGAACACGTGCATGCCGATCTAATGGTTTTTGAAAAGGATATTTATAAGGTGGAGGAAGGCCAAAAGATTGCTTTTACACTGGAATCAGTTCCCGGAAGCAATCTTACAGGAAAAATATATTCTGTAGGGAAGCAATTTGAACAAAACCCCAAAGCGGTACATGTTCATGCAGAGATAGATAATAAGGAAGATTATCTCATTCCAGGAATGTATATCAAAGGCAAAATCAGGACAGGAGAAGAAGCAGTACCTGCTCTACCTGAAGATGCAGTAATAGAAGAAGAGGGAAATCCTTACATCTTTACAGCTCAAAAACACCAGGAAGAAGGTAAAACAGAATGGGAATTAAAACCGGTGCAGGTAAGAACTGGGATAAATGAAGATGGATGGATTGAAATTAAACTGCTGGAGCCACTTCCGGAAGGTACCTTGGTTGCTTATAACAATGCCTATTACCTGGTCTCTGAAATGCAAAAAAGCCAAAATTCCCATGGTCATTAAATAGAATTTTAAAAATTTAGATGGATGGGCTCTCTGTAAAATGTTTGTTTTAATTAAAGTTTCAGAGGGTTCATCCTTAATAAAGAATTAATAAAACAGCGATGAAAGAAATAAAAGCATTTATAAAGCCAAAACGGGTTCAAATAGTGATAGAATCCCTTAGCGAAAGCGGATTCAAAAGTATGACGCTGTCTCAGGGGGAAGGTACCGGAGCATTTAAAGCAAAAGGCGCATCGCCTTCTTTGGATTTCCGTGTAACCGACAGCCCGGTGGTAAAGTTAGAACTGGTATGTCAAAATGAAGAAGCACAATCAGCAATCGATATTATACTTGAGAATTCAAAAACAACTGAACCCGGTGATGGAATTATTTATCTTTCAGATATTGAAGATGCCTTCCGAATAAAAACCGGAGAATCTTTGAATCGATCTGGATTAAATAATGATGGAAATGAGTGATATCGAAAAAAATTTAGAGGCACACGAAGTTCGGCCAACAGCCATGCGTATCCTGATCTATAAATTTATGGCCAAAAAAGACAGGGCCGTAACCCTTACCGAAATTGAAAATGCTTTTGGAAAAGCGGACCGGGCTACATTATCTCGAACAATACGCACATTTGAAACAAAGGACATTGTGCATCAAATAGATGATGGCACAGGCATACCAAAATATGCGCTCTGTGAAAGTGATTGTAATTGCGAAGTAGAACAGGACTTACATATCCACTTTCATTGCAATAATTGTGATGAAACTGTTTGTTTGACCGATCATAAGATTCCACATATTAACCTGCCAGAGGGATATATGGCAGAAAATGTAAACCTGGTAGTAAAGGGAATATGTGAGAAATGTAGTGGTGTTTAATTTTTGAAGAGAAAGGAAGCATATAAAAAAGAGGTGAAAATGGAACTATATAGTATGGTGATTACCAAAATCAGCTTATGGAAACAAAAAGAAAAAACGATTTAAAAAAGGCAAGAACGCTTCAAATATGGAATGTCATTTATGATACCATTGAAGTAATAGTATCTCTAATTGCAGGAATAACTGCCAATAGTTCTGCTCTTATAGGATGGGCACTGGACAGTACAATAGAAGTGATAAGTGCGGCCACATTAGGCGTTAAATATTTCGACCTTACCGAAAAAGAAGAGGTTAAAAGATGGATTTAAAACCAATAGGGATATGAAAAAATTACAACTCAAAATTCCGGTACTGCTACCTCAGGTGCCAAATGAAAAAGATACCTGTGTGCAAAGGCTCATTGAGGAATTAGAAGCCAAGGAAGGTCTTGATAAAGTGCATATAAAAGACGATCAGGAAGATACGGTGCCACAACTGTGTTTTCATTATGATCCCGACATTATTTCTATTGACCGCATTCAATCATTGGCAGAAAGAACCGGGGCTGAAATTACCGAGAAATATGGACATTTTCTTATAGAGGTTGAGGGGATTAGACATACCCGACATGCAAGAATTATAGAAAAGAGTCTGCTAAATACCAATGGTGTTTTGGAAGCTTCCGCCAATGCCGGAGGAATGATCCGTTTAGAATATGATAAACGAGAAACAAGTTTTGATGAGATAACTACAAAGCTCGAAAAAGAAAGCCTACAAGTCAAGAAATCTTCTTCTGGTCATGAAAATGGCTTTAAATCTTCGGAAAAAACCTCTGATAAATTAAATAAAGAAAATGAGATGAGCCAGGAACATCAGCATGAAGATGAGGATGAACTGAATCATAAAGAGGCTGATAGCCACGGCGCCGGCGAAGAACATTCCCACGCCCATGGAGGTATTTTTGGGAAAAATACAGAGCTTATTTTTGCTATTACTTGTGGTGTTTTGTTAGGAATAGGTTTTGGACTATCCTTTGTAGAATCAGTTCCGCAATGGGTTAGTCTTTCACTTTATATAGGAGCCTATTTCTTTGGAGGATTTTATACTGCTAAAGAGGCTGTGGAAACCGTAGCCAAAGGTGGATTTGAAATTGATTTTCTCATGCTGGTCGCAGCTATTGGAGCAGCTATTTTGGGAGAATGGGCAGAAGGGGCATTATTATTATTTCTCTTCAGCCTGGGGCATGCCCTGGAGCATTATGCAATGAACAAAGCACGCAAATCTATAGCCGCATTGGCAGAATTGGCACCAAAAACAGCTTTGGTTAAGAAAAATGGTAAAACGGAAGAAGTTGGTATCGAAAAACTCACTATTGGGGATATCATTGTCGTAAAACCAAATAGTAAAATATCTGCAGATGGCGTAGTGGTAGACGGGCAGAGTAGTGTAAACCAGGCTCCAATAACCGGGGAGAGTGTACCGGTAGATAAAGTTCCCGTAGAAAATGTTGAGCAGGATTACTCTGAGGTAGATGATATCAAAGATGAAAACCGCGTTTTTGCAGGAACGATCAATGGGAACAATACTTTGGAGATTAAAGTTATCAAAGCAGCCAAAGATTCAACGCTTTCCCGGTTGGTGAAACTGGTTAACGAAGCTCAGACTCAAAAATCGCCTACCCAGTTGCTCACCGATAAATTCGAAAAATATTTTGTGCCATCCGTTCTTATTTTGGTCGGAATTCTTTTGTTCGCTTTTTTTGTTATTGACGAACCCTTTAGCGCCAGCTTCTACCGGGCAATGGCGGTACTGGTAGCTGCAAGTCCCTGTGCGTTGGCAATCTCGACCCCAAGTGCTGTATTGAGTGGAGTGGCCAGAGCGGCCCGCGGCGGGGTATTAATTAAAGGCGGCCGACCTCTGGAAGATCTTGGAGAATTGACCGCTCTTGCCTTCGATAAGACCGGAACTCTAACGGAAGGAAAGCCTAAACTTACGCAAGTAATACCACTTGGTGATATTTCAGAAAATGAACTTCTCAAAATAGCAGTAGCCGTGGAAAGTTTGAGTGATCATCCCTTGGCCAAAGCAGTAGTTCGTGATGGAAAGGAGCGCCTGGAAGGCGAGGAAATCCCGGATGCCTCCAATCTGGAAGCCGTGTTAGGAAAAGGTATTAAAGCAACATTGGGAAATGATAAGATCTATGTTGGTAATTTGGATCTATACGAAGAACTAAATGATACTATTCCATCAGAAGAAATAACTACTAAAGTACGAGATCTTGAAGGTGGTGGAAACACCACGATGCTTCTTCGTAAGAATGGAGAATATATAGGCATCCTTGCTTTAATGGATACCCCCCGGGAGGCAGCAAAAAGGACCCTTTCTGAATTGAAGGAAATAGGAATTAAACGAATGATCATGCTTACCGGTGATAACCAGAAGGTAGCAGATGCAGTAGCAGAAGAAATTGGATTGACCGATGCCTGGGGTAGTTTATTGCCGGAAGAAAAGGTAGAGGCTATAAAAAAACTGAAAAAGAAAGAATCTAAAGTAGCAATGGTAGGCGATGGTGTTAACGATGCGCCTGCCATGGCAAATAGCACCGTAGGAATCGCTATGGGTGCTGCGGGAAGTGATGTTGCCTTAGAAACCGCTGATATTGCTCTTATGGCCGATAAATTGGAAACCCTTCCCTTTGCTATTGGATTAAGTAGAAAAGCTAAGGCAATTATTAAGCAGAATCTATGGGTAAGTCTTGGAATTGTGGCTTTGCTTATCCCCGCAACAATTTTTGGTTTCGCAAATATTGGAGTAGCGGTAGTTATACACGAAGGTTCCACACTTTTGGTAGTATTTAATGCCTTAAGACTTTTAGCTTATAAAAAATGAACAAAAGTACCTTCATAATCAATCAAATGGACTGCCCCTCCGAGGAGCAGATGATCAGGATGAAACTAGAATCTTATGAACAGATAAAATATCTTGATTTTGATATCCCCAATAGAAAACTTGAAGTATATCATCAGGAAGGGATTGAAGACATTCATTCCTCGATTTCCGAATTAAAATTGGGCGATAAATTTATACGATCAGAAAAGGCTGAGGTTCCAGTTGGAGAAGATGAAACTAAACAAAAAAATATCCTTTGGTGGGTATTGGGTATTAATTTTGGTTTTTTCCTTATTGAAATGACCACCGGTTGGATATCTTCTTCAATGGGTCTTATCGCCGACTCACTTGATATGTTAGCAGATTCGATAGTATATGCGTTAAGCTTATTTGCAGTGGGAGGTGCTGTTTCAAGAAAAAAGAAAGTCGCAAAATTCAGCGGCTATTTTCAAATGTTTTTAGCTACTCTGGGATTCGTAGAAGTCTTACGCAGGTTTCTTATGAGTAGTGAAACACCTTTATTTCAGTGGATGATTATTATTTCCTCTCTGGCCCTGGCAGGAAATTTAATTTCATTATGGCTAATCAATAAGGCTAAAAGTAAAGAGGCTCATATGCAGGCCAGTGCTATTTTTACTTCAAATGATATTATCGTAAATGGTGGGGTGATATTGGCTGGTATTCTGGTTTATTTTCTGAAGAGTAAATGGCCGGATCTAATTATAGGAGGTATTGTATTCACATTTGTGATGCGTGGGGCGATTAAAATATTAAAGATTTCCAAGTGAAGATAGTATAATAGTAAAAAGACTAAAATGAATGTATGGTTATGGGTAGGGGTATTAGTTCTTGCGGCATGGGCTGCTCATTGGGGTGCTGACCAACTCCTTACACCTTTAAAAATGTTACGTAAGCAATGGGGGCTTACGGCTTCTGCAGGAGCAGCTTTCCTTGCTATTGTAACGGCGAGCCCTGAAGTGGCAATTAATATTACAAGTGCTGCCCGTGGTGTTTCTGATATTGGCTTAGGAAATTTGCTGGGTTCCAATATAATTTCCATTCCGCTTATGGTAACTATCGCCTATGATTGCCGCTGCTGCCATGAGCTTTAGCTCAGTTTCAGTAATAGCCAATGCATTGAGATTGCGTACGAAAAAAATAGAATAAGTGAATTAAAGGTATGAGTACAAATTATATTTTATACCAGTCTTTGACAAGTTATTTTATCCAACAATAAGAAATAAATAAATTTGAAATGCGATGACCTCAAACCAGGCAGAATTTGAAAATAAACAACTGGATATAAATTCTTTACCTCGATTTACTGAAGTGGAATTCTATCGGCTCGATCATAAGTATCTGATTAAGCTAAATATTCGGACTGGTATTGGTGCATTAGTAATTTTGGGAGCTTTAATTGTAGGATACTTTCTTATGATAGAATTCAAAATATTAATCCTTTGGTCTGCAATTCTTTTCTTACCGATTTTCTTATGGTTATTCTATCGCAATTTTGAGCTACAGAAAAGAAATGGATATGCTTTAAGAGAAAGAGATATAATTTTTAAAAGAGGTTTTCTCCATGAAAAAATAACAATCGTACCATTCAATAGGGTGCAACATGTCTCGGCTAGAAAAGATTTATTGGACAAATTCTTGGGAATTTCATCTTTGGCAATTTTTTCTGCAGGTGGTTCAGCCAGTGACATTACTATTTCTGGACTTCTTTCGAGAAATGCGGAAGCATTAAAGGAAGCTATCTCAAAAAGGGTGTCTTCTAATGGATAGCAGTAATTTCCATCGGCCACAGAGGCAGTCTAAAATAGGAGTGATACTTGTTTTTGGGAACAGCCTTTATCTTCTTTTTAAGAATTTGTGGTTTTTGGGGATCTATTTTTTCATGAACGAATTAGATTCTCAAACAATCCTTAATGCTGCTATCGTGGCTACTATAATTTTTATTTTAGCTTTAGCTTATAGTATCCTTTATTTTTCGAGGTTTGTTTTTTTAATTAATCCTAGAACTGAGGAATTTGTACTTCAAAAAGGGGTTTTCAATTCTCAAACTATCAGCCTCCCTTTCAATAAAATCCAGCAGGTCAATCTTAGGAGAAACCTTGTGCAGCGATTAATAGGTGTCTATAGTGTTTTAATCGATACTGCGGGGAGCAAAGAAAAAGAGGAGGAAATAAAGGCTTTATCCAGGATAAAGGCAGAGAAACTTGCAGAACTTCTTATAAGTTATTCCCGGCTGGAAGAAAACATTTAGCAAGAAGAAAAAGAAGAAAAAGCCGCTGAAGACTGGCATTTTTCTTTAAACATTCTCCAGCTTCTAAAGCTCGGGTTAATCAGCAACTACCTGCGCGGGCTTCTTCTGTTGATCACTTTCTACCTTACTCTCAAAGATCAGTTTTTCTTAAATAAATTCATCCCTCCCGAATTCATCATGGTGGAGCCAAACTTAGACTCTCCTTTAAGCGTCTGGAAAATTATACTTCTGCTATTGGCGATAATTACAGTCACTGTGGCGGACACCTTCATTAAATATTATGGCCTTCGTCTTAAAAAATCCAACTCAGGACTACAGGTAGAGATGGGGCTTCGGAAAAATAAAAAGGTGAGCTTAAAAGCAAAAAGAGTACAGGCTATTGAAATTTTGAACAATCCTTTTCAACAAAGGCTTAATCTCCAAAAGATCAAATTTTTTTTGGCAAGCAGCCCGAATGATCCTGAGAAAAGTATTACTACCATTCCCGGTATTTCCCAAGAACTTTTGTCAAAGATCCTTGGATATATGCATGTTAATCCAATAAAGAAACAGGTTACTCAAATCATTCCTAATAAGTTACTTATTTTTAAAAAGATCAGTGCAGGATTTCTACCCTTGCTCCTTATTCCTATTATATCGAAATTTTACAATCTTAATTTACCTTTAAAATGGTTGATCATCATTATATCAGTTTATTCGGTTATTCTCTTGGGATATCAACTTCTATATTTTCGATCTTTGCGCCTAAGTTTTTCGGAGGAATTTATTCTAAAAAATTCTGGTGTATGGGAAAATAAACAGCAGTACCTGGAAATCTGGAAACTACAAGCTGTTTCAATTTCGCAACCGCTCTGGTATAGAAAGAAAAATCTCGTAACTCTCACTTTCCATTCAGCCGGAGGGGATGTTAGCTTCGAGCTGATAGATCGAAATAAAGCAGAATCCTTAATGGATTATGTACTTTATAAAATTGAAAGTACTTCCAGAGGATGGATGTAGAGTCAAATCAGGAACTATAAAGAACTATGGCGGAAATAATACTTGGAGATAATCTGTTTCTACTCTAAATTTTATGGTATTTAGTTTAGTGTATAAATTGACATTAACTATCAGTGAATTGAAACAATTATAAAATGGCACTGATTTAAAGGAACAAATCAACAATACTTTGAATATATAGCCTGTAAATTCTATTTAAAACTTAGAGGAGTTTAGACCAATACTCTCCTTTTAGAAGTGAATTTATGATTTTCGCATTTCCATGGTTAATAGATATTGTTCTTAATCCAGTTATAACAATATTAAAAACTATAACACGTCTTTTTAACAGATAGCTAGGTCGAATCACTAATTAATTAGGAACCAAAAAAAAATTACCATGTATTTCGTTTGGAATAAAAAAAACGCCAAAGATTGTGACTATTAATCTCATTAATTTTCTGGTTGTAAATCAGTCAGCACATTACCGCTTCATTCTGCAAAATGCTCCATGTCGGGTAAAAAGCTTCCTTTAGGATATCTTGAGCATCCTTTTCATTTTTCTCTTGATGTATTCGATATATAGTAATTTGTGCTCATCCTATAGTCTTATTCTATAAACTAAATAATAAAGGACGCCCGCTAAATCGGAATTCCATTTATCCATTTACTTCGCTTCCGGTTGTTTTTTAATTTCAGCATTTCCATTTCCTTCCCGGCCGTTGCTGTTCCTACCTTTTTTGTAATGCAAAATACCAATATTTAGAAGTTAGTACAGACTGCATAAGCCAGTCGCATACTCCTTTTTATAAGTCTTCCCTAATTCTAACTCTTGAAAATGTATCAGCATCAAAAAAGGTAACAGCACACGGCTCTATAGGAAGTAAATCAAATAAAAATCTCATGAAATCATTTCAAAACAACATACCCGGAAGCGAAGTAAAAAAAATCAAAAACAGGAAAACGCCCCGGATATAATAAGTAAATCAATTATTAATTTTTAAATCTTTTAATTATGAGTACGCTTAGAAACAAAGTTCAGTTAATCGGAAATGTGGGACAAACCCCGGAAATCAAAAATCTTGAAAGTGGTAAAAAAGTAGCCAGCTTTTCAATTGCAACCAATGAATTTTATAAAAATTCAAAAGGGGAAAAAGTACAGGATACGCAATGGCACAATGTTGTGACATGGGGAAAAACCGCTGAAATCGTAGAGAATTATGTGGGCACTGGAAAAGAAATTGCCATTGAAGGTAAATTGACCACTCGATCCTATGAGACCAAAGAAGGAGAGAAGCGATATGTCACCGAAGTGGTAGCCAGTGAAATTCTTCTTTTAGGTAATGGAACTGCTAAGACAGAAAGCCAGCAGTAGTTAATTAATAGAGGGCGGGTACTTGCTCACGGTAACGCCCTCTTTTTCAATTTTAACCTTAAATCAGATTAAAATGAAAACGAAAGTTAATGAAATATCGATAAAATATCAGGGGAATTTTAAGATCTCTCAGGCGCCTAAAATAAGTTCATCCGTTAATGCTGCTGAACTATTATACAATACCTGGAACAAAGACCAGATCGGCTTGCAGGAAACTTTTAAAGTAATGCTGCTTAATAACGCAAATAAAGTGAAAGGTATTTTTGAAGTTTCTACCGGTGGAATTACAGGTACTTTGGTAGATCTACGCATCTTGTTTGCGGTTATTCTTAAAAGCCTTTCCTGTTCTGTAATCCTTGCACATAATCATCCGTCCGGAACTTTGAAACCGAGCGAAGCAGATAAACGCCTGACTGAAAAAATTACCAAAGCAGCGGAACTGTTAGATATTAAAGTCCTGGATCATTTAATACTGACACCAGATGGTGATTATGTAAGCTTTGCGGATGAAGGTATCCTGTAAACTATTTTTTAATCCCTTATAAAATACCTCTAAAAACTTTAGGGGTATTTTTTTATTCTACCCCTCAAATTTTTATTAGTTACCGGTAGTCTAAAATTTTAGAAAAGGAAAATTCGCTGTTACCTGAATCTTCCTTTTTTAATTTCTAAGTATGGAAATAAATGAATAATAAAACTAAAAAATTTTAGCCATTCTATAGCATATTAATTTCCTTTTGAAAAAAAATATGGTATATTTAATTAGCTGAACTTCAGCACATAGTTTTATGTAAGGTATCCCAATTTTTGACTTTCGCTGATATCCTTACCAATCATAATTTTTTACATAATGGAATTTTATTCCTCAAAATGCAAATGGACATTGGTCTAGTTTGTATGAGATTTTTGTCCCGCCTGGCGGGACGAAAAGGAATAGCAAGAGGATAACGGGCAAAGCCGCGTTATATATTTCATCTCAATTTTAAATAACTGAATATCAGTTATTTAAAATTAAATTATTTAAATTCTGGGAATTCGGAAATCATTTTTTACTAAAATCCTTCCGCAGCCCCTTAAAAATAGTCAGTTTTTTACTAAAAAATGGATGAAGAATATAAAAAAGAGCAATTTGAGACTTTAAAGATCAAGTCTTCTGTGGCTAAAAAATTTAGACGGTTTAGCCGTGCTATGTCAAAATCTCAATCGATAAGCCTACTGTTGATGCTGGAGTTTTTTGAGGATAATGGAATTTCTCCAACGGAATCTATGGGCCCTAAAATGCAAACCCTGGAAAACCTGATCAAAAAAAGGATCAGTGGAGTCATCGCTATCTTAAAAGATATTGAGAAAGGACAAACCAAACCAACGGTAGCCATGATGCAATCTTTGTTTCAGGAAGCTGAACCTAAAAAACAAACCCTGATTCTGGAGAAGAAAAATACGGAAGAAAAGCAACCCAAATATCAGGAACGAAATCAACAAGACTTATAAATTATTAAAGATGTATATCACCATCACAGCACAAAAATTAGGGGGAAATTATTCTCAAGGATCTGCCGACTTTGTTGACTATCTGGAAAAGGAAAATGAGGGATTGGATTCGCAGGATAAGGAGTTCTTTTTCAATCAGTATAATGATCAAATTTCAGCAGAGGAAGTAGTTCGGGAAATTGATGCCAATACCGCTAAACTGGAAAAAACGGAACCAAGGTTTTATTCTATTACGATAAGCCCTTCAAAATACGAGTTGAACAGGTTGAAAAACAACAGCGAAGATCTAAAAAAATATACCCGCGAAGTGATGAAAGATTATGTGGCTTCTTTTAATCGTGAACTCAATGGCCGACCGGTCAATATTGATGATATAAAATACTACGCCAAAATTGAACATCAACGATTTTTTAAAGGCACCGATAAACAGGTACGGGAAAATCAGCCCTTTGCTACCAAAATACTTCAACTAAAAAATGATATCCAAAAAGTTGAGCGCGGAGAACAACCTGGGAATATTGCTCAGATGAAACGGGAGATCAATAAACAGGAAAAAGCAGCTCCCCATAAACAAGCGGGGCAACGAATTGTACAGGGAATGCCCAAAGAAGGGAACCAAAGCCATATCCATATTATAGTGAGCCGTAAGGATGCTTCGAATAAGTATAGCTTATCTCCCGGTAGCAAATACAGAGCATCGAAGGTTGAATTAAATGGGAAAACAGTCAAACGGGGTTTTGATCGTGATAAATTCTTTGGAAAAGCTGAAAAAACATTCGATAAGAACTTCGGATATCAACGAAACTTCGTGGAAACCTATACTGCCAGGAAAGAGTTCATTAAAAACCCTAGAAGTTATTTTTCAAATTTGATGAAACTGCCAACCAGTGAAAAAGCAATTGCCATGAAAATGCTAAAAGGAACCGGAATGCCCATGATGCCAAACATCCCAACCAATAAAGCCCAGTTGGCTTTAAAAGTTTTTAACCGGTTGAGAAGGGGAGTGGATATAGCAGTTAAATCAAGCTCTATCGGAATTTAAATGAAATAATATAAATGATATGGAAGAATTCAACATTGTAAATACCACCATAATCGTCATTTTTTGTAGTCTGCTTTTCTACGGTTTATACCGTATTTCCAGATATGCATTTTTGATCAATTCCCTTTTGCTAATAGGGTTTATTCTTTTCTACTTTTATCCCCAGCTGATTATAGAAGGCCTACTGTTTGTGGGTTGCCCCTTATTACTAATCAATACGGTTTTCTATGTTTTTTGTCATTCCACTGAAATAAAGGGTAAGGTTGCCAGGAAGTACCAGGTAAATTTTAAAACCAGTGGCAAAGACTTTAAAATTGCTAACATCAAACGCGGTGCGTCGATTATCGGGTCTGCCGGTAGTGGAAAAACGGAAAGTGTGGTCTATGGTTTTCTAAAGCATTTTCAGCAGTACAATTTCTGTGGGGTGATTCATGATTACAAGGATTTTGAACTTACCGAAATGGCTTATCCGCTTTTTAAGGATTCAGATATTCCTTTTAAGATCATCTCCTTTGATAAGATTATCCACCGGGTCAATCCGATTGCACCCCGCTATCTGGAAAATGAAGAGAGCGTCAATGAAATTTCCAGAGTTCTCATTGAGAATCTATTAGAGCAAAAGGAATCAGGCACAAGCGGAACCACAAAATTCTTTAATGATGCTGCAGAAGGTTTAATAGGAGGGATGATCTGGAAATTGAAAACATCCTATCCACAATATTGTACATTGCCCCATTTAATAGCGATTTACCAGTTTCTGGATACTGAGAGTCTTATAGCTTTCCTGGACTCGAACAGGACCTCCAGGGCGATGGCAGATGCCTTTATTAGCGGTAAAGATTCGGAAAGACAAACTGCAGGTGTTAAGAGTACCCTGGCCAATGCCTTAAAACGAATCAGTACCCAAAGTATCTTTATGGCCCTCTCAGCAGATGACGTTCCTTTAAATATAAATAATCCCGAAAACCCCGCAGTAATTTCCGTTGTGAATAACCCTAAATTTGAATCTTCCTATTCTGCGGTAATTGCAGCCATCATCCATACCATTACCAAACAAATGAGTGTACGTAATTCCAATCCGTCATTTCTATTGATGGAAGAAGCACCTACCTTACGCTTACTGAATATGCACCGCATTCCAGCTACTTTAAGAAGTTATGATATTGCCACCGTATATGTGATGCAGGATAAGATCCAGAATGATATGATGTATGGGGATAAAGCTAGTAAGGCTATTCTAAGCAATCTATCTTACCAGTTCTTTGGGAAGGTAAATGATCCTGATACTGCTAAATATTATGAACGTTTCTTTGAGATTATAAAGGATCCTACTAAGAGTGTGAGCAGCGGCCATAATCTAAATTTTGATACACGAGTGATTACCGGGGAAAATGAAATTCCGAAAATTAGAGCAGATGTTTTCTTTCGATTGAAACAGGGTGAGTTTATTACCTATGCTGATGGTAAGGACAAAAAAGTACAGTTTAAATTACAAAAGATTTTAAGAGAGCTTCCTGGAGCAGCTAAAGAGTTCTCTTCAACCGATTTGGAAATGAATTTCGAAAGAATTTATCAGGAAGCTAAATCAATTTTTAAATAATTACAATAAAAATATTTGTCAAGTAAAAACCATAAAAAACTTGACATAATTCAGTTTAAAGATTATCTTTGCTGTACTATGAATATTGCAGCATCCATTAAAAATAAAATTAATAAGTTAGATTCAGGAGAGGTTTTTACCTATGATACCCTTGGAATTCCTCCAAATGAATTCCTGGCTGCTGCAAAGGCATTAAGCCGATTAGTTGAGGATGATGTAATCAGGAGATATAAAAATGGGGTATATTACAAACCTAAACAAACTGCTTTTGGGGAATTAATGCCCAGAGAAACTACACTACTTGACTTGTATCTCTTTCAAAAGGACAAACAGATTGCATACGTTACCGGATTGCGACTATACAATGAACTGGGATTGACTACTCAAATATCGAATGTGGTAAGGGTAGCAGGTAACAAAGAGATCAAAGCCAAAATAGGTAATCTTGTCATTAAACCTGCAAAAGCGTATGTGCCCGTTGAAGAAAACAATGTATCGTTACTTCAATTATTAGACGTTATAAAAGATTTTAAAAATATTCCGGATATGGATAAAAAAAGGGGAATCACCTTTTTAAGGAAAAAAATTCAGGAGCTTACTGATGTAGAGAAAAATAGACTGATTGCTATTGCCAAAGCATATCCCCCAAAAGTAAGAGCTCTGTTAGGTGCCATCCTTGAAGCTCTTTCTTTAAATTCTCTCAGTACATCACTAAAAGACAGTATCAATTATCTGAGTACTTATAAATTTGGCTTATCCAAAAGTATCTTACCTACGATCTCAAACTGGAATATTTCTTAATGAAATTACATCACTATAAAGCCGCTTTTGAAGGTGCCATCGTGGCCACTGCCCAACATTTCGGAATTTCTGAAATCTATATAGAAAAAGATTATTGGGTGACCTTTGCGCTTAAAATCATCTTTAAGGATCCCAACTCCAAAGATATAACCGTATTCAAAGGAGGCACTTCGCTGTCTAAATGTTACGGTATCATTCAACGGTTTTCCGAGGATATAGATCTCGTTGTCATAAAAGAGGATGGAGAAACGGATAACTCTTTAAAAAGAAAACTTAAGAAGGTCACCAGTGTGTTGGAATCAGAAATGAAGCTTGTTCCTGATCACCCCCTTGAAAATAAAAAAGGCAAAATTAGAAAGTTGGTGTACGGTTATGATAAAGTAGGGGTAAAAGGTATATATGGGCAGGTTCGGGACCAGATTGTTTTGGAAGTTTCCAGCTTAGACAGATCTTACCCGTCGCAAAAAGTCAGCGTACACTCAATGATCACACAGTTTATTGCGACCACAAACAATCCGGACCTTATAAAAGAATATCAACTTGAACCTTTTAATTTAACGGCAAGCATCGAACGAACCTTTTGTGAAAAAATCATTAGCCTGATAAGATTTTCATATACGGAGAATCCTTTGGAGGATTTAAAAAATAAGATCCGACATACCTACGATTTACACCAGTTACTGCAGGAGTATAAAATTTCGTTATTCCTAAAATCAGATGATTTTGAAGTAATGCTTTTGCAGGTAGGGAAAGATGATGATAAAGCTATTCCCACAGATAAAGAATGGTTGTCCAAACACCCGTTAGAATCCTTGTTTTTTAAAAATACCGAGAAGGTTTGGGAAAGTTTAAGCCCAACTTATAATGGTCAATTCAGGGAATTACTAACCGGAGAACTTTCAGACGAAAAAGAGGTATTGCAATCTTTGAGGAATATCGGATCAAGATTAAAAGATATAAAGTGGTCTATCTGAAAATCCTGATTTCGGATAGTCAGTTGGTTTTCAATTAGGATTATTTATAAATCGATGAGAAATTTTTAATACCACATCCCTTTCACCCTTTCCTTCGTTGAGCTCCAGTAATACCTGCCGGTCGTTACTCAGAGAAAACTTAGGAAATACATACACCAATCGAGCAGTGTGACCTTTTTTAATTTTCGTAGGAGCTTTATAGGCGAATACAGGGTCTTTTTTAAGTGATTGCATCGATTTTTTCTTTCCCTTTTGCCTGGTAGTCACAGAAAGATTTAGAAAATTGACATCATAATCCAGGCTGGATTGGTTTTCAATCTGAATTACAAAATACAGTTCGTTCTGGTTAAAAACTATATTTTCAACACTTAATATGATGCCCTGGTTTCTTTTCTTTACCCTACCAATCCGTTCCTTTTTATTCAGTAGATAGAAACAAAAATTTCGATAATGGGTTTCTCTGTCGAGCTGGTTTGGTTCTATATCCTTAAAAGGGGCTGGCAGATCACGCTTTTCAGTGCCTATACGTTCTGTACCCTGGATAAAATAGTTTAATCTGGAGAGGTCCTTCCTATACTTAAGGATATAAGAGTACACCGAACCTCCAGCATCTATTACCAGAAGATTACTCTCAGTCCCAGGTTTAGCCTGTAATAAACCGAAATATTGTTGTCTTTCTCTATTATGGCTAAAAACAAAATGACTGGCACCTGTAATACCCTGGCTGATAGGTTGCGGAAAAAATAGAGCTACGTTTTTGTGCTCATTGGCAAAAATCGTGTCCAAGCGTTCTGCCTTTTGAGAATAAAGTTGGATGCCTGTTAAAAGGATCGCGGAAATAAGAAGATATGTTTTCATGACAAAGAGTTTAAATTATACCAGAAATTTATAAACCTGGTTTTAATATGAGTTTATAGTTATTCAGGACCGTAACTTTTACATTACGATTTTTGGTTTTTAAGAGCTTGCCTATACCACTTACCTGTGGCACACTGGGAATATTGATCTCTCCTAAAAGATCATCCAGGACTTCGGTAGTGGCTTCCTCACGAAAATTATTTTCCACATAAATACCTTCACTTCCATCCTGTAGATCAAAAGCTTTTAATGCGGTTGGTTGATGTTTTAAATTCTCTATTTCGATAAGCACCCGGTTAGGCTGAAAGCTTACAAAACCAAAAATGGGGGTATTCTTTGGGATCGGCTTATTGCTGATAGTAGCATCCTGGTATAGCCGTAAACGGAGCCGGGAATTAGACCTGACTACCTGGGTACCATCGACTACAGCTAAAATTTCCGAATCGGTAGTTTCAGAAGCAGCAATGTTGTTTGATTTAGGATTGGATGCAAAGAAAAGCTGGTGCTCCAGTCCCATCTCTTTAGCCTGGATCTTCACTTCCTCCCGAATTGCTGAAGTATCTGTCCTTTGAATTTTCCTGGGAATTGATTTTTTAGACCGGGCAGCCACCGCACTTACTTCCGCATACCTTCTTTCTCCCAAAAAATATATACTATCGATGATGTGCTGTTTTTCCTTTTCGGGAAGTTCTGCATCGTAATAACCCAGAGAATCCATCAGTTTTTCATCATAAATACTGGGGACATTGGTCTCCCTTACCTCTTTTAAATCGTTGATGGCATCCAGTTTCGAATCATAGGAAGGTGGATCTTCCTGCAGCTCTGGAACCGTTGTTTGTTTTAGGTTCTTGTCCTCATCTTGATCATCACCTGTGATCATGATCGTATAAGAGATCAAAAAAATGATGGTGATAGCGATGATACTCCCAACCACGATCTTATTCTTTTCTATTTTCATCATAATATGTTTTAAGATTCAGGAACGATTTTTCTCAGACTGTTTTCAAAGTAATCCGTAATCAGGAGGCCATGAGGATTATTTGGAAAATGCCGGTCTACCGTTATAAGTTTTCCCGTGGAAATAAGTTCATAAGTGTCTACAATAGAGCCTCGGTTGATTTCAAAAACGGTAGTTGTTCTAAACCTATAATGATCATCCATTTCTTCGATGTCCGATTCGATACTGATGACCTTTTGTACCAATGAATATTGAAGCAGACGATTATAAACACCTTCGGCTTTTTTCTGGCGATATAGATCGGCAACAGAACCATTACCCAACCATAATGCCTTTTCAAGGTTTTTCTCATAATTGGTGGCGTGAATGTTGTAGAAGTAAGTGTGGAACAGGTCTAAATGTGCTAATGCTTCCACCTGAAAATTTTCTTTTTGGGTGACTAGTTTTAAAGGAATAATACTCCCGTCATTGTTAATGGCAAAAGTAGAGTTCAACGCTTTTTTATTCGTTGTGAAGGTGACCCAGAGGGCAAAAGCACTAAATATTTGTGCGCTTATAACAATTGCTAATACAATAAATCGGTTGAGTTTTAAGACGGTATAAATATCTTTATAAGGAGTTTTCATAGTTTTTGTGTTTAGTGTTTATACATCTGCTTATTCTGATCTATCTTTTCCATAACTGGCAAAGGTTTTAGCTGGTAAATAATCTCAGGGTAAAGGAGATGGCGCGGCGGTATAATTTGAATTTTAAAAAGACGATAAAACCAATTGATCCAAGTTCCACCACCGGAGCAAAGAAATTACTCCCGAAATCGGTACCGAAAAGGTTCTGCCAGAAGTTGGTGTTGATCTCCGTATATAGCGCGTTAATAAATACATTGACCAGAAAAAAAGCAGGAACAAGCATATATACTCCCGCATATAATCTGAAAAAGCTATAGGCCATCGAACGGAATTTCTCAAATACCGAAAGACTAAGGATCAAAGGGAAGAAAGCCTGCATGATTCCCAGGATAAAATAGCGCTCCGCAAGGAAAAGGGGATAAATGAACAGATCCAGGATCCATAAAAACAGGCTGATCAGAAAGGCAAAAGTTTTAAAACCATATAATGGAGTGACCAGTGCTTCATATAATAAGGCCATGGCTTTGCGCATCGCGTCCAGTGCGGATACATCTTCTTCAATCGGGATCTCCTGCATTTGTAAGGGGAGGAGGGCAGGAGCAGTTTCACGGTATTGATTCTCTATGGCTACCAGGATCCCATCGAAAAATCCTAAAATCTGAGTAGAGAAAATAACCAGCAATACCACGGCAAAGTTCTTAGCTAGTTCACCAGGACTAAGCCCCCACGTATATCCATCCTTTTCCGCTACACCCTCATTATATTTCTTCAGAATGTTGACCAGGAAAAATAAAACAGCTAAGGTTTTCATTCCTACTATAGTGTATTGCGAGAACTCACTACTCTGAATCGTCTGGAACACAGTATCAATATATTCAAGACCTATTGCGGATATGATGGCACCAGCTGTCATTAAAAAGCAGTTTCCCGGTTATTGATCCTGTCCTGCATCTTCCGGAACGAGATGATTTCCTGATAACGCCTGGTTTTCAAGCGCACATCATTCACCATTTCCTGGCTTTCCAGTTCTTTTTGTTTTAATACCTCGGCTCGCTCGGCATCACTCATTTTTAAATGGTCACTGGATAAGATCTCATCGATAAAATCCAGGGTTGCCAGGGAATTTTCTACCACGGCATCAAAGGATTCTGTGACCCTGGTTACTTCATCGGGTTCGATATACGGAGAATCCAGAATGTCTCGAAGGTCATTCTGCATGACGCTGATCAATCGCTGATTATTTCTTCCGATCTCCCGAACAGCCTTCAGATCCTGGATGACACTATTGACCTTTTCTATATTCTCCTTTTGAGCTTTTAGAAAATTAACCGTCTTTACCAGATTGGCTGTCTGTTTTGCTGATTCTACAAGGGATTTTACCAGACTGATAAAATTGGTATTATCATAAACGGGCATTCCCTGGCACGCAGCGCGTGCAGGCAATAATAAGGCTATAGCCATTACTACAATCAAAGTTAGAGTTTGCTTTTTCATAATTTCCTGTTTTTAGGATTAATAAATTCTGTAATTGCTTTTTCCATGGAGTTATGTTGGTCATACAGCGCCATGATGCTGTCATTTTCTGACCCGTCAGTCAGATATGCCGCATAAACTTCCATGGGTACTTCGAGACGGAATACATTGCTTTGTTTTCCAATCTTTATAAAGATCTCTGTGTATTTTCTGGATCCGGTAAGGTTGTTCTTAATAGATTTTAACTGGTTAAGATCATGTTTGGAGAGGTTTAAACGTCTTACCAGCTCTTCATATCCTTTTTCGTTATGGAGGCTGTAAATCACCTGTGTGTTCTCCAGAATACTCGCTGAAGTGGAATTATTGGGAAGCTGGTTGATCGATTGTAAAATGATTCCGATAGCACCGTTCTGTTTACGAATAGCCTGATAGTAAAATTCTACGCTCTCTAGTACGTTTTCAAATTTTAGCTGTTTGGCAAATTCATCAAAAAGGATAATTCCTTTTTCCGAACGATTCTTCCATATGGTTCTTTGTATAGCCGACTTGATCAGCTTCAACATCACTGAAAGGATTTCCTTGTTATCCTTTACTTCATCCAGTTCAAAAACGATCAGACGTTTATCTTCGATTTTATAGGTCTGATCTTTGCTGACTTCAAATAGAAAACTATATAGACCATCGCCAACATACTCCGACATGATATGTAAGAAGTTCGTAATGTTGAAGTAGTCGGGATGGATTTTGAGTTTGGTCAACAGCTCTTTTTGATTGCTTTCGATGAAGTGATAAAAGCTATCCAAAGAATGATTCCCAGGTGTGTTTATATAATAGTGGCGTAATATCTTTTTTATGGAAACCGACTGGGCTTTGGTTACTTTCAGATCAGAAGCAAATAATTCGAATAAGAATACCGACAAATCTTCCAGACGTTCCGGGCTTAGATCATTTTTATTATTGATGTAGAAAGGATTGATACCTAGACTCTTTCCACTCTCATAGCGAAGTACAGTATATTGTCCCGGATATAGTTTAGCAAATTTGGTGTAGGATCCTCCCAGATCTATAATGACCAGGCGTATCCCACTTTCAAAATATTGTCTCAAGATGTTGTTAGCCAAAAAGGATTTGCCTTCACCAGTGGGAGCAAAAATGGCAAAATTCCGAGCTTTGATCCGTTTCTTTTTCTCGTCCCAGACATCTTTAAGTACAGGGATATTATGTTCCCGGTCATTAAAGATGATACCTGTAGGATCAGACTTATAATTTGTATTATTAATAAACAGGCACAGGGCATGTTTTAGATCTGTCACATATAGATCTTCATTGGAGAAATTGGAAGAAAACAGCAATAACTGTTTAGTATATAATTTTTACGTTCTTCACCTCCGGGGTAGTAGGGTAGAATGTCCAGCTCTTTGAATTCGGTCTTTATTTTGGAAGCAATTCTATCCAAATTTTTAGCGTTCCGATCCCAATAGATGATGTTTAGATGACCGCGTATGATTCTGGAATTTTCATCCCCATTGACCCGATCCAGAGTATCCTGTATTTTTCCCAGTACTATTTTGTTTTGAGATCCGAAATTGGAACTCTTTTTTAATTCCTCCACTTTTTTATCCAGCAGCCTGCTCCATTTATGTTTGTCGTCCAGGTATATGATCTGGTTTATCATATGATTTTCATTCAGGGTGAGCCCTAAACCATCAATAAATCCCTGATGAAACACAAAATCGTCTGAAGTGAATTTTTCATTGGTCTTGCTACTTTGAACACTTTCGCCAAAACATAGTTCGCTGTTGATGGCCAGGGTGTCAAAATTATTTTCACCAATATTGACATTTTTCTTATCCAGTAAGATATCGGTGTCAAAGCCTTTATTGAAACCATTGAAATAGTTGTTAGTCAGGTGCTCTATACCTTTACCTTCCATCGCAACCAGTTCTATTTTACGACTGTTATTGATAAATGAAACCGAATCGCTCACTGCAGCTGTAAAGCTTTGTACAATATCATCTAATTCCCTAACAATTGCTTTTGAGATATTTCTAAACGGATTGACATATTTGGAATTATTAAGGGCTTTATTTTTGGGCAGTATAAAAAAGAGAAAACTGCGATGTTGCATATATCCTCTTCCTTTGAAATGATCATGGGTGGCTTTTTCTAAAAAGGATTCGCGTGGTAATTTCTCGCACGAATAGGCTGTCTTTAAATAAATATCCTGCTTATGGACAACAGTTCCTACCGGTAGTGATTTAAGTGCCTGAAACCATGCTCCATGTATATCTTCAAAATCTTTTTCAGATAGGGAATATATCTCTGGTAAGATCACTTCATAACACAAAACCACATTACCATTATTGGCAAAAATGATATTGTCTCGAATATCTACAATAGGATTATGGGCAGATAGGTTAATCTTTTTCATAGTCGAAGCCTGAATTTTTTTTATTACTGATGATTTTTGGGAATACTTTGGCCACATAAAATATTTGAGGATTATTCACTGACTTGGTTAATGTGATATACAAGACCGAATTGAAAAGGAATACACCACTAATAATCCCAAAACTGAAAGAAAAGATGATGACCAGAAGAGAAGCTATTATGGATACCATCATCAGTGCGAACAGGGATAAAGGCAATCCAAAAATGATTGCCTTCTTTCTCATATTTCTATAGATCTCAAATTTTTTCATAACGTTTAGTTCATTATTACTTCAGGATCTTATACTACAATGGTTATCAAATAGGAAAAAATACCTACGACAGCGCCGGCAATGAGAACAAAGACCAGTACCCTGGTGATTCCTTTTTTGAGATCAGAATTTTCTCCAAAGAAATGACCAGCATTAAAAAGAAATCCAATAAGGAAGATGACCCCCAGGATAATAGGGAAGATGCTCCTAATAGTATCAGAAACATCGTTAACGGAATTTTCAATTCCCCCAATTTGTGCAAAGAGTGATGTTGAAATTAGGGAAGCAAACGTGGCCAAAAAGATTGATTTTTTCATAACGGAAAAGTTTAGATTTTTGATGTTGTTTTCGTTAAAGAAAAATTACACATAAATAGTTTTAAATAATTGAAAATCAGATAATTGTGAATAAAATATTATTTGGTTTTATTTGAATTCCGTTATTATTATTTGGCATTAAATTCTATGAATATAAAGTCCTAAGTTGTTGATAACCTGAAAACTGAAAATCAAAAAACCACTCAAAAACGTCAGTTTTATGATTTTGCTCTTGAAAATGTGTATCATTTTCGGGCAGGAAATATCTAATCAAAATAATAGTTATAGATCCCGAACATTGCGGAAAAGATTCCGGTGCCATGGGAATAAATGGATTCAGGAAAAGGACGCAGTGTTGAAAATTGCAATTAAAATCTTGGAGCTTAATGAGAATAAGGATGCACCATTAGCTATTTATTTAGCTGCATTGAATTGGTTCGGATAATCCAAATGCCAGGGAATCGAAATTTATGTCGCTAATGGACATTTCAGTATTTGGATGAGTCCACCTGGCTTGCTTTTCAGTAGCAAGATGATTTAAATAAGAAGTAGGGTTATGAGAGTAGGGGTGAAGTTTGCTAGTTTTCAGGTACTGCGTGAGATGGTTGATTATTGTCTCAGTGTCCTTTTAGAATTGAGGTTTTTGAGTAATTGGGATGAGAGTGAATATTTCCAGGCACCGAAATCGATAAGAGTTTTGTCTTTAGCAATATTTCAAAATTTAATTCAAAAATTTAAAAGCTTTTAGAGCATTGAGATTATGAGGATATTGAGGAAAATCTTAAAAATTTATTTTAGGGTTAAAAAGACTTTTCTTTAAATGATCTTAACCATTTCGATTAGATACTTATCTTATTTGATTGTCCATTTATTAGTTTTGAAAAATATACTATTAAATTCAATTGCTGGTATTGATCAAGGATGATAGAGCTTAAGGGTCACCGTTGAATTTATAAAGACTTTTATTTTCGGTAATAAATATGGGAAATCCATAGATATAATATCAGCAACTTTAAATTTTATATTTCGTCAAATTCAAATTCTAATCCTTGTAATTCTGGTGTTATCTCCAATGGATTTCCAGCTTTGGTTTGTCTTCCAGTTTCTGAAATCAAGTGTAAATTGGTCTTGGCTCTTGAACAAATGACATAAAGCAGTTTTTTTGAAGCTGTAACTGGATCCGCATTAAATATGTCATTCCAATGAGGAACATAACCCTTCAGCAAACCATAAGCAATAACAGTTTCAAACTCTTCACCTTTTACACCAACACATGTGTTGATGACCACACCTGACATTTCTCTGTAAAAACTCATAAAAGATTCTATATCACTAGGGACTTGAAAGGTTGGGTCTTCTAAGCGGCTCTTTATTACGTCAAAAAAGGTCTTTCGATTTATGAGAAGTTGCTCGTAAATGGTTTGGTCAATACCAACAGCATCTAGAAACTGGTCAAAACAGTCATTTAGATAATCCATACCTTCGGTTTCATTAGATGTTATAGAATTAATCAGTCTTAAGACGCTCCTTTCTGTTTGATACTCTTCTTTGAAATCTGTATTCGTATGCTCTTTGAAATTTTCAATTACTTCGGTACACCATTTGTATCGCAACGAATATATTTTTGGTTTCGGTAGCGTCAAGAACAATCTCGATAATTTGTACCAAATATTGTTTCGGTTTTTTGACATCGGTGCTAAACCTGATGCATCAAAGTTCACATCTGGTAGTTTTGCCCTTAGCTGTTTTGTTATTGTGGTTATTAACCACCATTGTGGTACTAATACACAAATTTCATCCTCAGGAATTCCATTATCCAAGCTATGCTCTATAAGTAGTGCTATCTCCTCAACCAAATGCCCTTTGTCAACGGTATTGTTGTAAGTTATAATACTATTAGCGTCTTTGTTGGCACCGATTGCTTCAATTGTAATTGGATTTGTCTGAAAAATGGAATAGAAGTCAATAATCCTTTGGGTTGACCTATAATTCCCTGTAAGGGTTAATTGCTCAATTGGTAAAGTATTTAACTCATCTTGAATTTCTTCCAAACTCTTGGCAACACCACCCAGAGATGCGTAAATTGCTTGATCTGTATCCCCGACTAAAAAAAGATTTGAACTACCTTCTCCAGTTGTTATGATGGAAGAAATAATTGCATAAAGCAAATCCTGTGTATCTTGGTATTCGTCAACACATATTAGGCTGAAAATATTGGATAGTGTTTTCTTTATCTTCGGATGCTGGGTTAAGAGCTTATAGGAGTAATAAAGCAGAAGTTCAAAATCAATTAATTTTTCTGCTTGTAGTCTTTCATGAAACTCTTTAAGAACTCTTTTCTGTACAGTTTTTGGTTCGGCAAATGTGCCGTCCCTATTGAATCTGAAATTAATCGGGTCAATAGGTTTTAATTTGTGTTTTTCCTTAAGTTCACTAATAATGTCAGAAACATAAGTTTCGTCTGCAATTAAAAATCCATTTTTAAGTTCCGGTAAATAACAGGAATAAGGTTTAATAATCCACTCAAGGCAAAATGAATGCAAAGTACCAGACCAAACCCGTTTGCTATTGATGCCCATTGCATTTAATCTGCGATATATTTCTTCGGAAGCCCTTATGGTAAAGGTGAGTGCCACAATTCTTTGCTTACTGTCTGCATCAATGTTTTTTAAAGCATAAGCGAGTTTATGGATTATTACCCGAGTTTTTCCACTTCCTGGGCAAGCGGTTAGAAGTACATTACCATCCTTAACAACGGCATGTTTTTGTTGGTCGCTTAGAGTATCTAAAATCATAAATACCACAAGAATTTGGTAAATTGGTCATTTGGAAAACTGGCTACATATTCATCGATAACCTCTTGGTCATCCTTACCCTTAAAGCTCGTTTTTTTTGCCGTTTCGAAGTACTCATCGAACTTACTGCGGCCGATTTTGCGTAACCTGTATTTAGCGGTTTTAGCTTTAGTAGCATTGTTTAAGTGGGCAGAGGCAAAAGCTACTGCTCTGAGAATGTAATCTGGAATATAGGTGTTATACACTAAATTATCAGCAACCACTAAAGCTAGCCATCCCTTACCTTTTTTATCGGCCAATCTTAAGACTTCTACGCCAGCAACTGAAACTGATTTGTCTTGCAATTTTTTCTTTGATGAATCGATGGTTGCTTGTTGCTTGAAAATTTCATCAAGCGATTCTACGAATTCGTGACTATTACCATTCATAAGAAAATCGACCTCAAATGTATAATCTGAATAGAAAGGATTTAAAAAATCGTTGTTCTTGCAAAACTTATCTAGTTTTACTTTTCTTTCTGCCCCACTAACTTGAGATGCCCTGCAATGTTTCTGATAGGTAGAATCCTCGTTTTCATTGGCCGGTAAATCTACTATGCTAGCATCTAAATCAGTAAGGATAGCACAGTTTTTTTTAATTCTATCATTATGAAAAAGTCTTGCCACATTTTTAAAACCAGTACTCCCAATGTTTACAAGACTAACTCCAATTTCATCTAAGGAAATTCCAAAGACTTTTTTGAACATTTGAGGTATGAGGATTTGTTCGGCATCGCCTTCAACTAGAACAACCCCTTTTGCAAAGAGTAAATTGCTTCTAATAGCATCTAAATATCGTTCGGCTCTTGTTATATATTCATCATCAAGATTGTTTGCTGGCTGATATACCAGTGTTTGCTTTTTCCCCCTACTTAAAATATTTACTGAACTTATGCGGCTAACGGACGAAATATGTGTTGAGTGCGTTGAAATGATAACTTGAGTTTTATTTGTTTGTACATTATCAAATAGTGTTTTTTGGATATGTGTATGAATATGTGCTTCTGGTTCTTCAATTAGCAGAAAATTTGCAATTCTATCCGTCCTAATTTTTTCATATTCCAATAACTTAAGTGAAAGGTAAATCATATTTGCACCGCCCAAACTAAGCTCCCATATTTTACCCATATAGCCTTCTTCGTCTGGGTCTCCTACCCATAATTTGAGTGATTGCAATAGCTTTTCCATATCATTAGGAAGCTCGGATTTCACATCGATATTTGGCCCATACGTCGTCCCTACAGCCTCCTTAATACTTTTGTCGATTCCGTCTTTAACCTCTTTTACTTCTTTAAGAGAACTAATCTGGTCGTTAAGTTTATCGATGCTTTTAATTATATCGGTTTGTTTAGAAATTTCAACTGTTTTTTCTTTTCCTCTTAGTAAATTTATTAAAGGATTGGTGGAATATGAACGTAAGTCGCTTTCAACGTCACGAAGAGCCTTTATAAATGTACAAGAAACTTCATTATGCACACTAATTTCCCTTGGTAGAAATGTTCCGAAAATCAGCTCTTCCTTATTATCTGGATTTGGAAATTTAACAGCTTCAAAATCGCCGACATATTTTTTATAAATTTCATCATCGCTGAAATCTCCTGTACCTCTACATAAGTAGGATGTTTCATAATCATCGACTGTGAGCTTATCGAGATAAAGCTGTAGTCCCTCCACGGTTTTACCTACTGTTTGTGAATAATCGTAAAGCTCTTTTCTAAATTGATATTTTGGTCTAAAGTAAACTGAATAACTTCCGGTGTTTTTGTTTCCTTCCATATCTCCTGAAGATTGAACAGCAAGGACTTGGGCTTCTTCGCTTGCATCCAGTTCTTCAAAAGTGACGGCTAGAATCATCCAATGCCCAGCCCATTTCCCCAAGCTCCTATTAAAATCAGACTCATAAAATCTTATATACCTTGGAAGTTTATCGTCAATTAAAACTCGTAAGGCAAAAAACAGATTTGTTTTACCAGAGCCATTTTCCCCTATAATAGTATTTATACCCTTTTTAAAGATGAATTTTGAATTATAGAAATTTCTAAAATTCCTTATAGATAGTGAACTTATATGCATTATAAAGATCTTTCAATAGTTTTGAAGCAATAAAAAAGCTAATGATAGTCATTAGCTCCCAACCAAGAATCAATTCGCCGGTTTCTTCACGATAAATATAATAAAGTGTTAAATAAAAACCTTAAGGATTCCTACATTTCGAGACAATGTATATAAATTAAACTCTCTTATCTCCAGCCTTCTTATCAAAAGCAATCAAATTAAACAATTCTCGCATCCGGCTGCGTACTCTATTTCCATAGCGTTCTTCCAACTCCTCTGCATTTAAATTAGTAGTAGCATGAGTTTTTAGCTTGGTTTCAAGAAGAAGATCATAGCGGGAGAGCAGGATTTCCCCGATCACGTTGCAATCTTTTCCATAATGCCGCCCCATAGGTTCTACACCCATATCATCGAAACAGAAAAAACTACTTTCTCCATAATCTTCTATGGTTTTATATCCCAAATGATTGAAGGCAAAAACAATATTGCGGCAGGGCATCACTACATATTTTCGTTGGTGTGGTACTAAAAAATGTAAGAGTTTCATAAGACTTGTTTTACCACATCCTACGGGACCGGTAAGTAAGAGTCCCTTATCTAGGTCAATATCAAATTTTTTGCAATTTTCCTTATCCTTGATGAAGTAGGAGCATAGCTTTAATAAGATATCTTTATCCTTTTTGTAAATTTTAAACTTTTCTCCAAAAAGGAGCTTACCTTTCGCATTCAGATACACCAGGATTTTCGGAAAATCATACTGCACGGATTTTCCATCAAACCTGCCTAAAGAATATTCTACGCCGCCTTCGATTATTTTAGAGGGGTTGTGCATAATTCTTGGTTTTAATAGTCTTGAGGTTGTCCTGATTATGGGACGCTTTCTTTTTTATTTCCTTGTTATCTTCGTTGAATAATTCGGTTCTATCCATCCAGTGAATCGCTAAGGCTTGCCAGTCCCTTACCTCGTTTCCATCACTTGTTTTCCAATTATTGGAGTGGTAATGATCAAAGAATTTTTTTCCTTCATCAGCATTAAATCCTTTTTCTTCAAAAAAAATTAAAACGGCCTGCCTGCCCTTTGGCTGTTTATTAATGTTTATTTGTTTAGTATTGTTTATATAAGGTACCAATGCTTGTCCACTGATGGGACGGTGTGGGTCTTCAGCTTGTCCATTGATGGGATGGTGCTGGTACACAACTGGTTCATCTTTGGGATAGTACTGTTCCGCAAGCTGTTCCAATATGGGATCGTAGTCTCCCGTAACCGGTTCATCAGTTGTCCCTATAATGGACATCTTAATTTTACTTCCCTTGTAAGGATTGTTGGATGGAAAATACGAGAGATAGTTCCAAGAGTCAAGATCTGTTATACAGCGATGATAGGTAGATTTTGAACCTATCTTGGCTACACGCATCAGTTCTCTACGATTGACAAAAAATATATCTGCAAACCGACTACTATTCCATTCATGAAATAGAGCCATATACAAACTAATATGCGTTGGGTTTAGGCGCTCGTCGGAAAAAAATTTTTCAAAAACCGCGTTGAGTTGCTTAATATAATTCATCTTTTATAGATCAAAATTATGTTGAACTCTGTTTTCATCCATCACTCGGTGGATCTCCTGGACATCATAGTAAATAATCCCGCCCACTTTAGTATAAGGCAGTGTACCATTGATACGAAGATTTTGTAAAGTTCCCGGGCTGATTTGTAGCAGATCCATAACCTCAGAGGATTTAAGATAGCGTTTCAGCGTTCCGGAATTTTGTTTGGTAAGAAGGGTTCTTAATTCTTCGAGCAACTCCATTTTGAATTCGCGAAGATCGTCGGTGGTAATAATACTTGTTGGCATAATAGAACATTTTTAATAGAAAGGGACTACCAAATGGTTAAAGCTTTTTAATTGATAGCCCCTATCAAAGTTTGACTTTCGTTCTACTAAATTGGTACTGTTTGATAGATATCTTTCCCTATGGGTTTCGTAGTTACGAGAAAATTTAACATTTAATATTTATTGCTATAGTATGGTCTTTCTTGGGGAAGTATTGCTTAGAATTATAAACCAAACTATTAGAAAATTGATTTTGTACGGCAATTCTTGGATTTTTCGTAGTAACTCGTAACTACGAAAAGTTCATTTTTCATCATCCTGGTTCATCTTAGCTTCCAAACGCAGGATAAGATTATGAAGATATTTTGCTCTGGGACCTTTTCGGGACTTTATTTCAGAATAGGTTTTGTAGATGTTCTCCAGTTTGATATTGAAGAAATCCTCAAAAGAAGAAGTGATTGTGCTGATATCTACAGTACCATGGTTAAGATCTCCATTGGCGTATAAGGCATAGATAAGTTCTACCAGTGAAGTTTTTGACCCTGACCACAGCATGACCTTATGTTTTTTATCCATCAAACCACTTTGTTTTCCTGGTCGTAGAGTTTCCATTGCTTCTCTAATGAAATGGATGAGCCGATACATAGCCTGGATCTTTGCCCATAGCATATCATGAGAGCTTGAAAATTCAGGATACTGGTAGTAATTGATCATGGGAGTGAAAGGATAGTTCTTACGATGGTTCCTAGTAAAAAGCTGGTGATCCAGGTATTCATGCCCTTGTTCCATATATTGGACAAAATCATTATTCTTATAAAAGAACTTATTGATCTTACGTAGTTCCTTTTCAAAAAATCGAAATTGAAAATTCTTACCTGCTTTAGGTTTACGAGTCTCACAGGATCGTACTTCTGAGAAATAGATGAGATAGCTCATAGGACAGGGTTTGATTTTTTTAAAGAATTCGATCTCGTCCGGGGTGTTTTCAAAATCCTCTTTTTCCACAATCTCTTTTAATTTAGAAAGGGTGTGATTTGAAATATCAATCCCTTTATCCGCTTTTTTTAAGGGATGAGGGATTGGTACCACCTTAGTGTTCAAACTATTGTGAAACTCATGTATTACATCATCAAACATCTTATTATTACCTTGAATCATTAAAAAATAGTGTGGTAACGGGATCTTCAAATTGTTTGGTTTTATAAAGACTAGGTAAGGACCGCGATTACAATATCAATTATGAAATCTCATTTCTCATCATGTCCAATTGTTCTAACAGGAAATTATCGGAAGTTTGAATAAAAGCCTGTTTCTCAATTATGGTTGCACCAAATTTTCGTTTTTCAAAGGAGGCGCTAAAACCTAAATCTATTTTCTGAAAGTTTAAATTCTTAGCCCTTTTTATGGTCTGATATAATAATTGACGATATACCTGATACTCCCTGGCATAGTCATAATCCATTCCGATTAAATTGGGGACGTATATACCTTCTTTATTTTTGTAACAGAACATAACGCCGACAATCTGGTTTTCCTTTTGAAGTTTTAATTCGATGAACTCCCAGTTTTTATCGGAGGCCATATTTTGAAATACTTTTTTCGGATAGGTAAAGGTGTTTAATCCAAAATTTTTTGATTTCACATTTTTATAGAGTTCATGATAGGTATCAATTTTTTCAGGAGTAGGGAAGTCTAAAATTGATATATGGAACTTATCTTCAAACGGCAGTACCTCTTTTCTGAAATGTTTTCGAGACCGGGAGCTTAATGTTTCCAGAAATTCTTCTTCACTGTTCCAATCTAAATTATTAATTACACAGGAATCTGGCATGGAGACGGGAATATAACCTTCCTTTTGGAAAACTTCTGCCAAGGCTATAGATTTCTTAAAATCGCGCAGAACGCACATTCCAGTTCTTAGTCTTTCTCCCAGCGCTTCGATTCTTAATAAGAGTTCTTTGATAGCTTCCTCAGATTGTGAATGCTTGTGGTCTAAATACAAATGACTACCTTCGGTAAAGAGACATCCCATAGACAGTACTTTAGTAGTCATCGCATAGGGATTGGATTCCCTGTCTTGCTCTATGGCTTTGGATACCGATTCCGGTGCAAGCATATCATTCTTCCATAAGCCGCTGGTTAAAAATGTAGCTAAAATTGGATCATCCTTCTGATCTGTAATTATAAAATAATGGAAGTTCCAGTTATGCTCTTTTTGGTCATTATGGGAAAAGCATTTTTCCAGAAATTGAAGTCCTTCTTTATTAAGCATATTATGACTTCCAAGTAGTTTATTCCATAGATCTGTATCTATGTCTTCGATGCTTTCCGCATAATTCACCGATACATCTGAACCTGATTTTTCTTTTATCGTAGTTGGGTTCAAGCCTATATTAAAAGCTTTCCCAACCCTCTCCAAAGTATTATTCGTTGCATTTAGCGCTTTTTCATAATGATACTCCAGGGCATCCACCAGGGCTTTAATATCTTCTAATTCATTGTGGCAGGAAATCGTAATTCTTACCCCGGTATTTTTTACAGGAACCGCTGGAAATAATCCCAGGTTTACAAAGAATCCTTCATCCAGCATTCGTTTCACAAAATTATAGCCGGTGGCGGGTAAGCCCGTACCAATATAAAAAACCGGGGAGTCGTTCTTTGAAATTAAGGGCAGGTTGGTTTTTGAAAGCAATTCATTAAAATAATTTATCCGGAGCTGTAGTGCCTTTTGTAGTGAATATATTTCGGTAGAAAGATGAATGTCTGCCGAAGTACTTGCCGCAGCAACTGCGCTGGGTTCCAGTTGGGCAGAGAAGGTGAGTGGGCCGCCAAAATTTTTAATTTTTCTAAAGAGTTTTCGATCTGGACAAACCAAGACTGCACCCGAGGCTCCAAAGGTTTTGCTTAAGGTGCCAAATAATAAAATTTTTTCAGGGAGTTCTTTTAGGACTTCCATTACATAGCCACTACCGTTATGGCCTTTCCAGCTCATTCCATGCACATCATCAAAATACAAGTTCAGCTGAGGATATTTTTCACAAAGGGAGATAAGATCTTCTATGGGGGCATAATCACCATACATGGAATAAACCCCATCTGCCATATACCATATTTTTTTAACCTTTCCTGATAATCTCTTTATCCGGTCTTCCAGCATGTCCATGGAATTATGGCGAATTAGGCTTACAGGTATACCTCTAAT
Organism: Flavobacteriaceae bacterium; assembly: GCA_964220295.1. Taxonomy (GTDB): domain Bacteria; phylum Bacteroidota; class Bacteroidia; order Flavobacteriales; family Flavobacteriaceae; genus Christiangramia. The sequence continues at coordinate 57,108 of CAXPUM010000088.1, forward strand.
TTTAAGGAATTGGGCCGCATTTTGAACACTCCAGTGCACCTGGTGATCTAAAATTACAGCATCCTCATCCCTTACCGCAGTTGGTATAACCGCAATATGGCCTAACGTACTGTTCTTTGTTATAAGAATTGGATTGTTGTAGATGGCTTCTATTTTCTCTTCTAACTCCGCATACAATGGATGAGAGATATAGGTCTTTGAAAGTGGAAATTGGGTGCCATATTTTTGAATAGCTTCAATGGCAGCATTTTTAAGGCGCTGATCCTGTTCAAGACCCAGGTAGCCAGTCGTTCCAAAATGAAAGGATTCAATTCCATTTACTTTTATTTTCCGACCGTTTAAACCCGGACCTTCAGCATGCAGGTGTAAGACTCCTGCATTTGTTGCATTGGTGATTACTTCATCTACCGTATCCAGAAAATTGTTGTGTTTTATTTTTGCCATAACTATAGATTTGAAAATTCTCATATTAAACTATGACAAAAAATTATTATAAATCTAACCGTTATTGGTAAAAGTCTTTTCAGAACAGTCATACGGCTTTTCATCCAAATGCAGGTAAAATCTATGTTTATAATTTTAAAACATGTTAAATGAAATCAATTAAGGTGTTCTGATAAGACTATTTATTTTTTATTATATATTAGTGATATCCAAAACTTTACGGGATGGTGGTGGATGGAACCTACGCGAAAATGTGGATCTCTGAGGGGATCTTATTCTTTGTCTATAAAGAGATTTATGAGATCAATAGGAGTATGGCCAGAGAGATAGTTAGTCAACGTTTGCAGCTGCAAAATGAAAATTCGTATCCTATATTTTGTGATCTAAGGGCCATTACCAATGCACAGAAGGAAGCCAGGGATTATCTCGCAATAGAAGGTGCCTTTATGACGACAGCTCTGGCTCTTCTGGTGAAAGATGATCATGCGATGGCTATTACCCAACTCTTTATAAAAACAAGCACCCCGAATTACCCTATCCGGGTATTTAAAGATAAAAAGAAGGCGCTTTTGTTTCTGCAGGACTATAAATAGTAATCTTTAAAATAAGAATTATGGAATATGCATTCAACAATGAGGACAAAATGAGATTCAATTCTTTATATCAGCAAATCATAGAAATTGCCTGTGGTAACTTCATGTTTCGTCAGGAGCCTTCCGGCAGAAGAGATCCCATTGATACTGTTACCGTACTGCTGAATATGATGTCAGAGGAAATATATAATTTTTGTTTTGGAACAAATCAGGAAATAAAGCAACCGGAAATACAATTTTCAATCTTTTTAGATAAGGATTTTTACATCACGTCATATTCTTCCAATACTCCTGAAATTTTGAAATGGAAACAGGACAAATTTGACTGCCAGGTTTCTGAAATTCTTTCAAAAAACTCGGAGAAAGCGCTGACGGACGAAATTGATTCAGCTACTGGAAAAATGTATCAGCAATTTATTCCTGTTGACTTCATTGTTAAAAATAAAGGATTACATAGATGTCCTTGCACTATTCAAAGGATGGTGGGAGTAGATCCCTCCTGTGCATATGTCATTACAGCTTTTCGTTTTACGAATGGTGAAGAACCTCTGAGAAAAGTAAGTAATATAAGACATTCATTAAAATCGGGAAAAAAGGAAAGCGCTGCAACAAAAATTTTGCTGAAACAAGTACGTCTTTATATCCTTAAAAATCTTCATACCGATCTTCCATCTCTTAGAGAATTAGGTCTTATTCATCGTACTAATAAAACTAAACTTAAAGAAGGATTTAAAAAAATGTACGGCACTACCATCCATAGGTTTCATATGGAAAAAAGGCTTGACAAAGGAGCACTCTTGATTAGAACTACGGAACTACCAATTTCTATGATTACTCAAAAATGCGGTTTTAAAGATCACTCCCATTTTTCAAAAAATTTTAAAATCCAGTTTGGACAGACACCTTCCGAATACAGAAGAGAATATAAGCCCAATTTCATGAGAGAATAGTTTTACGGCCTTTACAACCATTTTATTTGAAGGTATTTGGTGAAATTTACTATTGTGAAATACCAGGGTTGTAAAATTTGAAATACTAAGATTCTATTACTTCTTTACTTTTCAGTACCATGCTGGCTTTTACACCCAATAAAAGAAATTATAAAATCTTTTTGCGCAGAAAGTAGGAGAAGCCGAAAATCCTTGAAAGAGTAGGTGAATTTAAACTTTAATATTATGAAAAAGTTATTTTTAATTCCGATTATGGCGCTTCTGGTTGTATTAGGCATGTCCTTTACCAGCTTTGAAAGCGAAATTGAAGAGCAACCTGAAGTTGTTGCCAGTGATTATATACGTGTAAATGGAAACTGGCAACCTATATCTGAACAGGATTGTAATACTGGCTCCTATGATTGTAAGGTGAAATTTACAGAGAATGGACAAGAGTTTAGAGTATATGATGAAATGGACTTAAGTACTTTGAGAAAAAGTCCAAATCCTGGAGCTACTTTGATTAATCCATAAATAAAGTAATTATTTTAAATGAGTAGCGCCTTGAACTATTCAAGGCGCTATTCTTTTCCTTTTGAATTAAAACTAAATTTCAGGTAGAATGATAAGTTGCTGCCTGTTTTCTGCACACAGATATTTCTTGGCTGCTTTATTCAGTTCCTCAAGATTTATAAAATGAGAAATTACCGATTCGTATTTTAAGACTTTATCTTCTGGGTCTTCATTATGTTGCAACGATCTTTTCAGATATTTAGGCCAGAAATTAAGCATCCAGAATGTTTCCAGATTTTGTCCATATTTAGATCGCTCCTGCGCTATAGCAGTCTCCAGCCAGGCTTTTGAGATGCCATGTTGCTTTAAGTTTCCAAACTCTTCCATAGCATATTTTATCATTTTTCTTTCGTTACCTAATTCACTGTCAAAACTGATGTTGAAGGCATATATTCCATTTTCATAATCCATCCATCTTCCAGATGCTCTCGGGGTATAACAATCAATGCGTAGTCTGTCAAAGATCATTTGATTTAATTTCTTGACCAGCAAATCCAGTTGTACCTGGGTTTTAACATCTTTAGTAACCTTTACTGGAAATGATATTTCGACAATGGCCTCTTTAAGGTTGTTGAAGTGAACTATTTCTTCGAATGGTGTATAATTATAATGGTATTTCTCTGCTGTCAAAGAATCTTGATTTGTCAATGTTGGAAACTCAGAAAGATAGTGAGTTATTTTAGGGAGCATATTATCGGTATTAAAATCTCCTGTGATTATAAAAGTATAACCACTTAGATTTCCGAAACCTTTCTTATATGCTCTTAAATATGTTGAATAATCAATCTCCCGAAGATCATCTTTAGAGAGTTTGGGCAAATTGGAATATTGAAGTTCATTAGAGATGTCTTTTAATAATACATCATTTAAACCATATTTATAACCACTCAGCAACTCTTGTTTATCTGATTTCCAGGATTGGAAAGCTTTAGAATTTTCATTTGGATCTGTAACATATAGATATAAAAGGTTAAAGAAATTTTTGACATCCTCCGCCTTAAATTCCCCTTCAATTTTAAATTCATTTTCGGTGGTTTGTGATCGTAGTCGAATTTGCTGATCAAGCATAAAATCCTGTAACTGAAATTTGGAATAACCACCGGCATCACCGGATAAGACCATGTCTGAAGACGAGGTTGTAGCGATATAATTTTTGACATCTGAAGTCGCTACCGGTATTTTTTTAAATCCTAGAATAGAAACTATATTGTTATAACTGGGAGATGCCGGTGCACTGGGTTTAAATACTAAATTAATGCCGTTATTCAATTTTACCTGGGTCAATCCTATAATATTCTCTTCATAATTATCTTCATATATTTTCTTTTGATTCACCGAAGAGAATCGATTTGGTAACGAATCAATAGCTTTAAAATTAAAAACGGGCTGTGAAGAGAGGTCCTTAGAGTTTTTCATCCATTTGATTATTTGTCCATGACCAGGTACTTGTTTGTCATCCACATTAAAAAATACAAAATCAGTATTTTTATTAAGGTTCCATTGGTTTGTTATATATTCTGAAATTTCCGATACACCTATATCATTCAGTATTACTCTAATGGTTTTTTTCTTTTCATCTAAAGTCCAGGTTTTATTGTTATAAATAAAATGATCCTGGAACCTCAAAGCTTTATCTTTTGAGCTTTTAGTCTCTGTTATTAGGTCATCCAGAAGCTTCGCTTTTTCATTATTTAATAGAGAGGTGCTGCTTTGTGTCTTTATTACTTGGTATGCTTTAAAAAAATTAAGCATTTTCTCCTCTATATCTTCATCCTTTCCTAATGGGATTTCCCATAAGCTTACCTGAAGTTGTCGATTTGCCAGAGTGTTAGAAATAAACTTGTTTGTATACCTTATAAAAGGCGGTTCGTATTGCTTCACAAATGGGCTATGCAACTTTGTTAAAATATTCATACTAAGCCTTTGCAGGATCACATTTTTCAAATCTTCTTTAGATCGGAGAATATCATCATCATGATTGATTTTCTTCTTCAATATTATGATTCTTCTTTTTTTATTAATTGAATCACGAATACTAACATATTGATTTTTATCGGGTAGCTGTAAATCAAATTTCTTATTGATTATTTCGGGATCCTTTGGATTGTTCTTTACTTTTAGATCGCTAAATTTTTTTCGTATTATAGTTTCCAGACTATCTACATTAACATCTCCAACAATTATTGCTGCTTGCAAATCAGTACGATACCAGTCCTGATAGAATTTATTAATCTCATTTAAGTTGACATGCTTCATGCTTTCAACTTTTTTGGGATACTTAATTAAACGAAAATTAGTATTATAGAGTGTCGTATTACTTAAAGTATCAAGTAACCAGCTATCATAGGGAGAGGTAGGTCTTCCTTCCGCTATAACAGCACCACTTTGAAGGGCTAAATGTTCAGGCTTAAATAACATATTAGTTGACCATTCATGTAGAATTTGCATGGCGGCATTCAATCTAACCTGATCTCCTGCTGCGAAGCTTAATGTATAATATGTCTTTTCGTAATCAGTCCTGGCGTGGTTATATATTCCTAAAGAATCTGTAAAGCGTGGCAGATCTGGAAATTTACCAGTATAAAAAGATCCCATATGCTCTAATAAATGAGCGTACTCAATTTGGTTTTGAGATTCTTGAAAATATCCAGCTTTTACCGATAATATCATCTCAATTCTTCCCGGTGGATTTTCATTATGTTGCAGGTAATAAGTAAATCCATTATCTAACTTTCCGTACCTTACGGTAGAGTCTAAAAGTTCTACATTTTCTTGATGTTCCTTACTTGATTCCTGCGAGAATGTGATAGCAACACAGAATAATATAAAAAACATGGCTAGGGTATGTTGTGTCATTTTAATAACCTTCATTTTGTGTTAGATTTGGATTTTTAATTCGTTCAGTCTCTGGAATCGGATATAATAAATCCGTATCTTCCCAATAAGGGTTCTCATCCTCCAGTGCTTCTGATGTACGATCGCTACGCTTTAAGTCTAACCAGCGATGTCCCCATTCAGCAAACAACTCTTTTCTGCGCTGCAGGAATATTTCGTCCAGCAACTCAGCCTGTTCGATAGTAGGATTTAAATCGGCCAGTAAATTCAAACCGGCTCGTTGCCTAATGATATCTAAATCTGAGATAGCGCCGGCAATATTATTCTGCATAGCTCGCGCTTCGGAACGTATTAAATACTGTTCTGCTAATCTTAACACCATGGAATACTCCCTTATAGGATACTCAGTACTATTCCAAATTTTATATTTATAAATAAAATGAGCATTTTTTGATTCGTTATAACCGATCCAGTTGAGTAACCGTAGATCTTCGGTGTCAAATTGCTCTACAAAATCTTCCTGCAAGCGGATTGCTGCAAAGAATGAAAATATTGGATCTATAATGAAAAAGTTTCCTTCATTGGTCTGGGTGGAGATACCATTTCCCCCAATTGGTGAAATCTGCCAAATCGCCTCCTTACTATTTGCTAAAAAAACCTCGTTGAGATCATCCTGCAATTTGTAGGTTCCATTTTCGGCGATTAAATGGCCGCTTAATTCTTCGGCCTTGGACCAGTTTTCAGTATATAAGTAAAAGCGTGCCATCAGGGCCTTTACGGTAAATCTATTAACCTGTGTTCGTTCTCCAGTTACGTAGTCTGAAGACAATTCCTCTTCCGCTTGTTGCAAGTCTAAAAGAATCTGGTCGTAAATCTCATTTTTAGGAGTTCTGAATGCCAACTGGTTTTCGCGATAATCGGTGCTTAGAATTAATGGAACATCTCCATATAAGTTAACCAAGTAGAAGTAAGTGAAGGCCCTTACAAATCTGGCTTGTCCATCCATTTGTTTCTTGAAATCCTGATCGAGCACTTGTGAATTATTTATCCCTTCCAGAAATGAGTTAGTGATATAGATCATATTATAAGCACTGGACCAGATATTTAAATTGTCAGGATTATCAGGATTTACTTCATTTTGTTCAAACTCCATCCTTGAGAGATTGGTAGTGCTAATATTGCTGATATTATCAGCAGACAATCCCGCAAGTGTTGTAACACTGCTCCTGTACCCATTAGAAAAATCCAGCTGGAATAACTCATTGTAAATTCCCGTCATCGCACTTTTTACAGTTGCTTCATTATTAAAAACCTCTTCCCGGATTAATTGGTTTGATGGGGGATCCAGTTCCACCATCTCTTCGCAGGACAGCGTAAAAATGCTTAGAAGGATAATTAGTAGTTGTTTTTTATAATTTAAAGGTTTCATATCATTTGAATTAAAGATTAAACTGTAAGCCAGCTGTAATAGATCGTAGGTTCCCTACAGACAAATCTGAAGTTGCTAATTCTGGATCGAGGCCGGTGTAGGGGGTAATCGTCCACAAATTCTGTCCATGTAGAAATAATTGGACTTTTCTGAGATTCATGCGATCTAGCATCTTAGAGGATAAGTCATAACTTAATGACAGCGTTTTTAACCTCAAAAATGAGGCATCCTGGTATGGAAAGGAGCTTTCCAGAACATTTCGATAAGCCGTCCCTCCCAGAAAAGAGGCAGAATATCTTTGATAACGGTCGTTATCCAAAACAGAGCTTAATACATTTTTATTGATTCCCGCCTGAAAGTTGGTCTGGATTCCTTCCTGCTTAACAAATTGAAATAAAAACTGCAGGTTGAAATTTCTATAATTCAGATTATTACTGATGCCTCCAAAGAATTGCCTATTCAGGTCCTTAATGATCACTCGATCTTCAAAATCAAGTTTACCATCATTATTAATATCTTTTACAGTATATAATCCAGTTTCGGGATCAAGTCCTTCATATTTATATAATAGACCAATATTTAAAGGATATCCTACACGATACGTGTTGGAATAAGAAGATTGTTCTAAGTCTGGGTAACTGATTAGCTCATTTTTTGGAATGGTAATATTTAAATTCGATCTCCAGCTAAAATTCTTTTTATCTAAATTGAGGGTTGCCAATTCGATCTCCAGTCCTTGATTTTCAACGGTCGCCGGGAGATTGGCCTGAACCGAAGTAAAGCCGGTTATATAGGGCAGGGAATACCCCACCAACTGGTTAGAAGACCTATTACGATACCAGCTTAATCCAAGATTTATACGGTCATTTAAGAATCCAAGTTGTAGTGCTGCTTCAAGTTTACGATTCACTTCCCAGGAATAATCGGGATTCGCTAATGAAGTAGGGTATAGACCATTTATACCTCTGGTAGCCTGATATGAATCAAGGTAACCGTAGTCTCCAATTTGATCATTGCCGGTACTACCATAACTTCCACGAAGCTTTGCGAAGGATAGAAAAGAAAGATTGCTTTTTAGAAACTCTTCTTCACTAATTATCCATGCTGCGCCAACCGCTCCAAAATTGGCAAATCGATTATTAGGTCCAAAACGGGAAGACCCATCTCTACGGGCCGTAAAATTCAAGAAATATTTCTTATCCCAGTTCAATCCAATACGGGAAAAGATTGCTGCGTATTTATATTTCGTTTCGCTACTTTTAGCATTGAGGATACTTTCTGCGGAACTTAAATTACCTATTAACGCTTCAGATGCATAGCCGCTTCCTTGAAAACTGCTAAGGGTTGATTTATTTCTTTGTAAAGTTCCCCCTAATAAAAATTCGGTCTGGAATTTATTAAACCCTTTATTATAAGTTAGCTGCGGTTCTATGATCCAGGATCTTCGACCGGTAGTAAGATGAAAAGAATTATTTACCGGATTGTTTGAAGGATTATAAGATCGTGCCGGCAACCTCCATAATTCGTCACTTTGATAATCAGTATAGCCGAGACTTGATTTCAACTTTAATCCTGGAAAAATCTCATAGGAAAGTAGGACGTTGGAAGTTAAATTTTTTGTTTGTGTGTTGGTAGTATTATAGAAGCCTTCAAATGGATTCGTAAGACCGGCTTCTCCCCATTCTTCCCAGTTCAGCGCTGTTTCCTCATTGAAAATGGAAGGTGCATTTGGTGGCAATAGAATTATTGAAGGATCCAGATTACCATTACCAACAAGGTTATTTCGATCTGTCCCATAATTCAGTTTCAAGTTTAATTGAAACTTATTATCTTTTGATAAATGGTTTAAAGCCATATTACCGGTACCCTTACGGTAATCGTAATCTCCCGGATAAACGGTGCCCTGTGTAAAATAAGTTCCTCCCAGTCTAAAGGAAGTAGATTCATTGCCACCGGAAAACGACAAATTAACATTAGTGACCTCTGAATTTCCACCAAACAAATACTCCTGCCAGTCGGTATAACGTTCCTGGTTCCATAAAACGAGATCATAAGCATTGTTTACATCCGGTTCAACTTCGTCATTTTGAAAAGCTTCTCGTCTCACCTGTAAATACTCTTCAGTATTTAATAAATCCATTCTTCCTGGTACTTTAGAAACCCCGGTATAAACCCTTGCTTCAAGTCCTGTCCCGTACTGAAACCCGGATTTCGTAGTTATTAAAACTACACCATTGGAGCCCCTAGAACCATAAATTGCTGTAGCATCTGCATCTTTGAGGACCTCGATACTTTCGATATTAGCCGGATTTAGATTATTTAAAGGATCTATTCCCGATGTGCTTAATAGTGAGTTGCTTGCTACCGGTTCGGAACTGATAGGAACACCGTCTATAATGTAGAGTGGGTAATTACCATCCTTCCTTAAACTGTTGGTTCCTCTAATTCTTATGGTAGATGCCATACCGGGATTAGCCCCACCGGAAATAATTTCCACTCCGGCCATTCTTCCCTGAAGGGCCTGGATAGGGCTAACCACCGGTTGGTTTTCTATTTCCTCTGCGGTTACGCGGGAAATGTTACCGGTACGTTCTCGCTGTGTTGTAGTGTAATAACCTGCATTAATCTCTACTTCGTTAAGCGACGCAATATCTTCTTTGAGTATTACATTAATAATGGAACGTCCATTAATCCCTATTTCTTGGTCTTTATATCCAATAGATGTAACAACAAGGGTGTCCTGTGAATTGGCATTTATACTATAATTCCCTGAAAGGTCTGTGTTTGTGCCGTACTGCTTATTCTTTATCAGAACTGTAACTCCCGGTAGAGACTTTCCATTAGTATTCGTAATGGCACCAGTAATTGGTTGCTGGTAAAATAGGGTAGGAGAGTAGGGCGTTGCCGCTTTGGCCTGACCCATCGCTAACATGACCAATAAGGCCATGGCTAAGAGGAACATGATGATAAGCATGCCCCGCTTGTAAAAATTTTTCATAATTTTACATTAGTTAAATGAAACATTTGTTTTATTAAAGCTTAGGCCTTCCCTGGACGACTGCAATCTCAAGGGAAGGCTTTTTTGCTTTTACCCGTCAAAACGAGTGTTCACTTTTCTTTTTTCCATATGCATTTTTTTATTGGCTAAACAAACTATTAAATTGGAGCAAAAAATCACCGTTCCCAAAACCATCTCTACATGAGAATTGGCTTTTGCCCACCCAACTACTGTAATAGAATAAACTGTTTACAGTATCCCACGGGATTATTAGCGGATTTTACCTCGTTCCCGTAAACAAGCTTGATAAAAACACTCCGTCGGGAATGCCGGCCGCTTTGACCTTTTTTTAAAATGTAGGATTAATTATAGCGACGTCTTTTCAGTGAAGAAACAAATGCTTTAAAAAATAAGTAGAGCAGGAAACACCTAAATACAAAAAAGGCGTGAGAGCTCATCTTATTGCATCAGAGGTACTGGTATACCTTAAAACCACAATAAGCAGCAAACTCACGCCCGGGTCGTGAGCATCCTTACTTATCCTCTCGTGGTTTATTTGAAAATTACCAGTTTTCTGACGCGAGATTCAAAGCGAATGCTTCTAATATTTTTACTTTAAGAAGTTTCGCAAATTTAATAAAAACAATCAAATATAAAATAAATTATCGGTACGGCAAAGCGTACCGATAATTTATTTTATACTCATTTACTTGCATTGATGGAAAAAGAGTTAGTAAACCATATTAAGTTTAAGACTGCAATAACTCTAAACATTCTTCTAAACCAAGCAAAATCTTACTCTGAAAATCAAACAAAAGATATTGCTACAAGTCAAGGAAAAATAGCTTCGTTTGCAGTCTTAAGAAAAGCTACAGTTACCAATATTCTCAATGCAAAGACCAATCCTAGTACAGCTACTTTAATTCTAATAGTGGAAGCTATGGGATTTACAATTAAGAACTTTGCAGAAGTCTATGAATCTATTGGAACCTCCAATTTACGGCAACTTGCCAAGCAGTTAAATAATCTTAAAGCAAAATAGAAAAATTAATGTTGGCATTCTTTTCTGATTTGATTATTTATACTTTTTCATCTTTTCTGAAACTAGTTATGCGTCTAATCTAAATAATTTTTGGATGTAATAGTTATCTTGCTGAGGATATAACAAGATTAGGCACAATCTAAAAGATAGTATGATAGAAAAAAGAATTATTCAAATTACAATATCAATAATAGGCTTAATTTTTATCGTATCTCATTTACTATGGCCAGGACTTAAAATTGACGGAATAACAGTAATTTTAGTTGTCATAATTATTGTTCCTTGGTTAGCACCACTTTTTAAGTCCTTTGAATTGCCTGGAGGATTAAAATTTGAATATCATCAATTAGAAAATGCTACTGAGAAATTAATAGGTGCAGGGTGGATAAAACAAGATGATTCAGTAGAAACTTCCAAAGAACATTATAAATATTCTTTTTTAAATGTAGTTGATTTAGACTCAAACTTGGCGTTGTCCGGTTTGAGAATGGAAATTGAATCCCGACTAAAAGATTTAGCCGAACATAATTCGATTTCTATAAAAAATAAGGGTATTAATCAATTGACTAGAGAACTCTCCACAAATGGAGTACTCACCTATATAGAATCTTCAGCTATAATAGACATTTTACCATTCCTTAATCGAGCATCTCACGGTCAAGAAGTTGACAAGAAAATTCACGATTGGGTAATTCAAATCGGACCTCAAATTTTGGATAATTTAGAAGCTAGAATTGGGGAACAAAAACTACCAAGCTTAATAGATTCATTTAAAAAAAGGGATGGAGGTCAAGGCATTGAACTCGGTTATGAACTTTCAAAATATCTAATAAAATCAACTAATTCATTCTTCGAAAAAATGAAAAAAGAAACTTTTAGAGAATGGTTAGATGAATTAGAAAACAGCTCTTTTACGATTTATAACGCTGATGATGAAATTGAAGAACAACTAAAACATGCTGAAATGTCAAAATTAAAGGAAATGATGCTCAACTTGGTTAATCAGTTTCTTGAAGAGAATAGTAATAATAAAGAAGCGAAAGCTCTTCAAGAAAAATTAAATAAAATTGAAATTAAAAGTATTTGGTAAGACTGTGTCTAACGGCGATTAAAGGGGCTAATATGGGGTATTCCATGAAAACGAATAATTTATAAAACAAACAACAAAAAAACAAGCCGACAACTCAGCGTGCTATATTCCGCACAATAGCCAACTGCAACCTTTCAGAGATTCAAATGCCCAATCTTTAGAATCCTTTAACATTAGAAAGATTTTTACTAAATTGCTCCAGCTACTCTACCCTACCTCGGAAGCATAAATTATTTACTACATACCCGAATCTTAATAATGGCAAAAAAGAAAACTACCAAAGAAAAATCTATTGAAGAAAGCCTGTGGGATGCTGCGAATAAATTACGTGGCTCCATCGAACCTTCAGAATACAAACATGTGGTGCTCGGGCTTATCTTCCTGAAATTTGCCAGTGATAAATTTGAAGTGCGCCGTGAGGAACTTGTTGCCGAAGGCAAAGAAAAGTATCTTGAGATGAAAGACTTCTATAATATGAAGAACGTCTTTTTCTTAGCAGAGACTTCCCGATGGAACTATCTTATTAAAAATGCGAAGCAAGACGATATTGCACTAAAGATTGATACCGCGTTAAACCAGATCGAAAAGAACAACCCATCTCTAAAGGGTGCATTGCCGGACAATTATTTTTCCCGCTTAGGACTGGACAAAAGTAAATTAGCCTCTCTTTTAGACACCATTAATAAAATAGATACTCAAAAAGACAAATCCCAGGATATTGTGGGGCGTGTATATGAATACTTTTTGTCCAAATTCGCGTTGGCGGAAGGAAAAGGAAAGGGAGAATTCTATACGCCAAAGAGTATTGTAAACCTTATTGCTGAAATGATAGAACCCTATAAAGGGATAATTTATGACCCGGCCTGTGGTTCAGGTGGAATGTTCGTGCAGTCTATCAAGTTTATCGAAAGCCACCACGGGAGCAAACGGGAAATTTCAATTTACGGACAGGAGTACACCAATACTACTTACAAAATGGCAAAAATGAACCTTGCCATTCGGGGGATATCTGCTAATCTGGGTGAAAAAGCGGCCGATACCTTTAGCAACGATCAGCATAAAGATCTGAAAGCAGATTATATTATGGCTAACCCGCCCTTTAATCAAAAGGACTGGCGTGGGCCGCAGGAATTAATTGATGATCCTCGATGGCAGGGTTATGAAGTCCCTCCAAAAAGCAACGCAAACTACGGCTGGATTCTAAATATGGTTTCCAAACTTTCAGATGATGGGGTTGCCGGGTTTATTCTGGCAAATGGAGCTCTTTCCGGGGGTGGCGAAGAATATAAAATTAGGAGAAAATTGGTGGAAAACAACCTGGTGGAAGCTATAGTGATTTTACCACAAAATATGTTTTATACCACTAACATAAGTGTAACCGTTTGGATCCTGAATAGGAATAAAACCGCACATTCACGTTCTATTGGTGATCAGGAACGCCATTACCGGGATAGGGAGGAGGAGGTTTTGTTTCTGGATTTACGCCAGATTGGGGAACCATTTGAGAAAAAATTTATTCAGTTTAGTCCAAAGCATATTCAGGATATTGCCAAAACCTACCACGATTGGCAACAGGAAAACACCGATTATAAAGATATCCCGGAATATTGTTACAGTGCCACCAAAGAAGATATTAAAAAAAAGGATTTTTCATTGGTGCCCAGTAAGTATATTGAATTTGTAAACCGGGATGAAAATATTGATTTTGATTCCAAAATGGCGGGTTTACAAAGCGACCTGTCCGATTTACTACAACAGGAAGAGCAATCTAAAAAGGAATTGTTAGACGTTTTTAATGAGCTGGGCTATGCGATCAAACTATAAGCCTATCGGAGATTACATACGACTAGTTGATGAACGTAATAAAGAGTTAAAAGTCTCTACGCTTTTAGGCTTAAGTATATCAAAAGAATTCATTCCTTCTGTGGCAAATACGGTTGGAACAAATATGCGCAACTATAAGATCATTCGTAAAAATCAGTTTGCTTGTAGTATTATGCAGGTGAGGAGAGATGGTAAAATGCCAGTGGCATTACTTGAAGATATTGAAGAAGCTATTATTTCCCAGGCTTATCCAGTATTTGAAATTATAGATACCGAAGTTTTATCACCTCAATATTTGATGATGTGGTTTACACGCTCAGAATTTGACAGGCAAGCGACTTTTCACGCTGTTGGGGGTGTAAGAGGAAGCCTGGAATGGGAGGATTTTTTAGCTTTTGAACTTCCCGTTCCATCCATCGAACAACAGCGGGAAATTGTAAGGGAATATAATGTAATAAAAAATCGCATCGCACTAAATCAGCAACTCAACAAAAAACTGGAAGAAACTGCGCAAGCGCTTTATAGGCATTGGTTTGTTGATTTTGAGTTTCCTAATGAAGAAGAAAAGCCATATAAATCTTCTGGAGGAAAAATGGTTTATAATGATGAATTGGATAAGGAGATTCCAGAGGGGTGGTTAAGTGGCTCTTTTGAAAATCATATAAAAATCAAAATGGGTCAATCTCCTAAAGGAAATACTTACAATCAAGAAGGTGTTGGAACTCCTCTTATAAACGGTCCGGTCGAGTTCGGAGAGTTTTTCACAGAGAAAACAAAATGGACTTCGGCTCCAACTAAGTTATGTGAAAAAGGAGATTTAATTGTTTGTGTTAGGGGGAGTACTACGGGTAGATACGTAAAAAGCGATGATGTATATTGTTTAGGACGCGGCGTTTGTAGTTTTAAGGGATTAAAATCTCAACGGTTTATTGATGAACTCTTTAAATCAAATTTGGATAAATTACTGACATATACTACCGGCTCAACATTTCCTAACTGGGATAGACAAACTCTCTTAGATTTTCCATCAATAGTACCTCCAAATGAGGTAATTCTTAAATTCCATAAAATGACCAATACATTATTTTCATTAGTTGAGACGAAAGCAAAAGCAAATAAAAAATTAATAAAATTCCAAACCCTTCTTTTTTCCAGGATGGCGAGAGTAGAAAGTGAAGAAGAAATAGTGAACCATTAATATGATATACAAATACCAACTAATCATTCTGGGCACAACAGGAAAATTATCAGATAGGATAGTAGATCTTTTTTTCGAAAAATTAATTGAATTGAAGCAATTGAAAGATTCTTTTATTTTAATTGATGAAAATAATTTTACTAAAGAATATAAAGCTAATCAACCTGCGTTTGCCATTTATTTTGGAGATAAAAATCGTGATTTTAAAAATATTGAAATTATAGATAAGTTACTAAAAGATGCAACATTAATCTTGCCGATTTATTACGATTCTTTTAGTGCAGAAATTCCGAAAATTTTAGAAAATCAAAATGGACAGCTTTACGATGAAACTAAAGACAGTAAAATAACGAACTTGGCTTTAGAATCTTTCGGAAAACTAAGACATACACGCAAGGTGTTTATTAGTTATAAAAGAGATGAATCCTCTTCTGTTGCAATCCAATTATATGAGGCTATGGAAAAAAATAATTTTGATGTTTTTCTAGATACACATTCCATCAAACAAGGAGAGCCTTTTCAAGAGGAATTATGGCATCGTATGACCGATTGTGACGTCATTGTTTTGCTAAATACCCCAAAATTCTTAACAAGTAAGTGGTGTAAAGAGGAGCTAGCAGAGGCTAATGCCAAACAGATTGGAATTGTTCAGTTGATTTGGCCAAACAATAAAATTGACAGCGCTGCACACGTCTCATTTCCCAAATACTTAAAAGATTCGGACTTTATTGATAATTTATATAAAAACAAGGATGCCTCTAAATTACAAGAAGATATTGTTAATGAAATAGTAAGTAGTGCAGAATCCGTTAGAGCCCGAAATTTAGCTTCCAGGCAAGATAATTTAATAACTGAATTTTCAAATATTGCTTTGAAATATGGAAAAAAAATTAACCTACAGCCTGAAAGAATTATAACAGAGGAATTGGGGAATAAAAAAAGAAGAATTTTTATTCCAACTATCGGGATACCACAGTCTTTAGATTGTAATATGTCGGAAGAATTGGCAAAAGAGATTAGTGAATATGAAGTGGAAAGCGTTTACTTAATTTTTGATGATATTAGGATTCGAGAAAAATGGTTAAAACATTTGGACTGGTTGAACAATTATTTAAAAATCAAAACACTTAAAAAGCAAAATTTCGACAAATGGTTTCAAAAAAATTAAAAAATATTTTCCTATCAGCAAGCATACCACTACCAGAGCGAGATCCAAAATATATAGATTCAGCCGATGTTATAGCAATACGAGATTCGGTTATTGCTTTGGCCACTACTATTTTACCGCACTATAGATTAATTTGGGGTGGGCATCCCTCCATTACACCCTTAATTAATTATGTTCTACAGAAAATGAATTTGACAATCCAAGATCACGTATTACTCTATCAATCTAGGTTTTTTGAAAATTTTTTTCCTGAAGATAATAACAAGTTTGAAAATGTGCGCTTAACTCCGGCTAACGATGACAGAGAAATTAGCTTAGGTTTGATGCGTGAATTAATGATTGGAACTAATGATTTTTATGCTGGTGTTTTTATAGGTGGAATGGAAGGAATTGAAATAGAGTATAAAATGTTCAGAGAGTTCCATCCGAATGCAAAGGTAATCCCTTTAGGCAGTACTGGTGCGGGATCTAAAATGGTTTATGATAATTTTGATTTTGAAAAAAATGAAAGGTTTTTAGAGGATTATGCTTACATGTCACTCTTTCAAGATTTATTAATTAAAAACAAATAAAATGGCAAGAAATGTATTTACAAGTTTTCATTACAAACCAGATAATTGGAGAGCCTCGACAGTTCGAAGTATAGGGAAAATAGAAGGTAATTCGGTTGCCACTCCTAATAAATGGGAAACAGTAACCAATGGAGGAGATGCTGCGATTAAGAAATGGATAAATGATAATATGACAGGTAAATCCTGTGTCATAGTATTAGTAGGGGAAAATACTGCAAATAGAAAATGGATCAATTATGAAATTGAAAGAGCCTGGTCTGAAAAAAAAGGTATTGTTGGGATTCATATTCATAATCTAAAAAACGGAAATGGGGAAAAATCTAATAAAGGAGATAATCCCTTTGATTATTTTGATTTTGGCAGCAAGAAATTTTCTTCCGTTATCAAATGTTACAATCCACCTTATACAGATAGCCAAAAAGTGTACAATCACATAAGAGAAAACATTGAAAACTGGATTGAAGAGGCTATAGAAATTAGAAAAAATAATTAGATGAGCATAATAGATAAGTCCCAACTATTAGGCTTCAGAAATGAGACGCGAACCTTTTCTAAAGGTTTGAATGGAAGCTTAAACGAATTTAGTAACGAAAGTAGAGTAGGAAAAGTTACAATCTTTTTATCTCATAAACATAATGAAAGAACTGAGTTAGATGCTGCTATCCAATTCTTGAAAAGAATGAATGTGAATATTTATGTGGACTGGCTTGATGGTGATATGCCTAAAAATACTTCTGGTAAAACAGCTTCAAGAATAAAAAGTAAGATAAAGGAGAATAGAAAATTTATATTCTTGGCCACTGAAGGTGCTATTAACTCCAAATGGTGTAATTGGGAACTAGGCATTGGAGATACGCATAAGTATATAAATCACATAGCTTTAATGCCAGTGAAAGAAGATTATAAAGGCTATACAGGTAATGAATACCTTCAAATATATCCTACGATAGAGTTCATTAGAAGATTTACTGTTGAAAGAAAAATTGGTGGTTATTTTGACGAAGGTTATTATGTTGTTTCTCCAATTGAGATTGGTGAGGTCCGCTCATATACTAAGCTTGATAATTGGCTTTCTAATTAAAAAAATATGCCCGAAACCAACCGTATAGAATATAAACGTGAACTTTCCGAAGGGCTGGAGAAGGAAGTGGTAGCTTTTTTAAACTACCGTGAAGGCGGCATAATTTATATAGGCATTGATAAAGAAGGTACCATAGTAGGTGTTCAGGATGCTGATAGCGACCAGCTAAAAATAAAAGATCGGTTAAAGAATAATATTCGTCCTTCAGCCCTTGGGCTTTTTGATATTGTAAGTGAAGAAAGGGATGGGAAAGAAATTTTAAAGATTATTGTGGCCAGCGGTTCCGAGAAACCATACCATCTCAAAAAATACGGGATGAGTGAAAAAGGCTGTTTTATACGCCTGGGTTCTGCTGCAGAACCCATGTCCCAAAAACTAATTGAAGAACTTTTTGCTTCTCGTACCCGGAATTCCATAGGGAAAATAAAAGCTCATCGCCAGGATCTAAACTTTGAGCAGCTTCATATTTATTACCAGGAAAAACAAAAACCCCTTAATAAACAGTTCAGGAAGAATTTAGAGCTTACAACCACCGATGGTGATTTGAATTACGCCGCTTATTTGCTGGCCGATGAAAATAACCTTTCCGTAAAGGTCGCAAAATATAAGGGTGACACGCGAGTAGATTTAATGGAAAGCAACGAATACGGTTATTGTTCCCTTGTGAAAGCTACTAAGAGTGTACTGGATAAAATAAGCCTGGAAAACCGCACCATCACACAAATAACTCAGAAAGAACGAAAGGAACATCGTCTATGGAATGCCATTGCACTTAGGGAAGCAATTATAAATGCCTTTGTACATAATGACTATACCCGAGAAATAGCACCAAAATTTGAGATATTTAATGATCGCATCGAAATAACTTCCGCAGGTTCTTTACCTGATGGCTTAAGTAAAAATGAGTTTTTTGAAGGCTTTTCAATTCCCCGGAACAAGGAGCTGATGCGTATTTATAAAGATCTGGACCTGGTAGAGCAATTAGGTTCGGGAATTCCCAGAATACTGGAATCGTACAGCAAAGAATGTTTCCGTTTTTCTGATAATTTCCTCAGGATGATATTTCCTGCCGCAGATGATGTTTATAGGGAGACCCCGCAAGTCACCCCCCAAGTTACCCCGCAAGTCACCCCCCAAGTACGGGATCTTCTTAATGTTTTTAAGGGCGAAGAAAGTAGAACCGAATTACAAAAATCATTAGGTCTTGTGGACAGAAAAAATTTTAGAATCAATTACTTAAACCCCGCTTTAGAAGAGGGTTTGGTAGAATTAACAATACCAGACAAACCCAAAAGCAGTAAACAGAAGTATAGGTTAACTGAGAAGGGAAGAAAAGCCAGACAGGAATGAAATTTACCGAAGCACAACTGGAAAGTGTTTTTGCCAACCAGCTGGAACAGGAAGGTTATAAGCACCAAATAGGAGGCACTATCTCACGAAAGGAAGATGAAGTGCTCATTGAAAGTGATCTTTGGGAATTTCTATTGACAAGGTACCGGAAAAACGGGATTACTAAAAATGAAATAGATTCCATTATCCTTAGACTTAAAACTCTTCCGGCATCAGACCTCTATGAAAGCAACAAGGAGTTTATGCAAATGCTTTCTGATGGTTTTTCGCTAAAGCGGGAAGACCGTTCCCAAAAAGATATCTGGATCTATTTAATTGATTATTCAGAAGACAACCAAAATACTTATAAGTTCGTTAATCAACTGGAAATTACCGGAACCCAAAAACGTATTCCTGACGGGATTCTTTATATTAATGGAATTCCGGTAGTTGTTTTCGAATTCAAAACGGCGATTCAGGAAAATACCACCATTTATGACGCCTATATTCAATTAACAGTACGTTACCAAAGGGACATACCTGAACTTTTTAAGTACAATGCATTTTGTGTCATTAGTGATGGTGTAAATACCAAAGCAGGTTCATTTTTTGCGCCTTATGAATTCTTTTATGCCTGGCGCAGGATCGCAGGATTGGCAAAAGAGGTTGACGGTATTGATAGTATGTTCACCCTTATCCAGGGAATGCTTCAGCAAGATCGCGTTCGGGACATTATTAAAAACTTTATTTATTTACCGGACAGTTCCAAGAAAGACGAAAAGATCGTGTGCCGCTATCCCCAGTATTATGCGGCCAGGGCTCTATTTGAAAATATTCAGAAAGTCCAAAAACCTAACGGAAACGGAAAAGGAGGCACTTACTTTGGAGCAACCGGTTCCGGAAAAAGTTTTACAATGCTTTTCCTAACCCGGCTTTTAATGAAAAGTGATCATTTTGAAAGCCCCACCATTATTTTGATTACAGATCGAACCGATTTGGATGATCAGCTTGCAGGGCAATTTACCAATGCCAAAGCCTTTATTGGGGATGATGCTATCGTAAGTGCAGAAAGCCGTGCAGACTTACGCAAACGGATTAGAGGAAGGGAAAGTGGAGGCGTGTTCCTTACCACTATACATAAGTTTACAGAAGATACCGAGTTACTTACGAATAGAAGCAATGTAATTTGTATATCTGATGAAGCTCACCGGAGCCAGACCAATCTTGACCAGAAAATAAAAATCACAGAAAAAGGGGTGCAGAAAACTTTTGGCTTTGCTAAGTACCTTCACGATTCTTTGCCTAACGCTACTTTTGTAGGTTTTACCGGGACGCCAATCGATGCTACTTTAGATGTATTTGGGAAGGTAGTAGATGAATATACAATGACAGAATCTGTAATAGATGAAATTACAGTACGTATTGTATATGAAGGAAGGGCAGCGAAAGTGGCCCTTGAAAACAGAGAATTAAAGAAAATTGAGGAATATTACCGGGTAGCTGAGGAAGAAGGTGCGAATGAGTACCAGGTAGAAGAGAGTAAAAAGCAGTCGGCTAACATTAATGCCATTTTGAGTGATCCGGATCGTTTACAGGCCATAGCAGATGATTTTGTCAATCATTATGAAAAAAGGCTGGAGGAAGGTGCTACCGTAAAAGGAAAAGCAATTTTCGTTTGTAGCAATCGTGAAATAGCTTACGAGCTTTATAAGAACATCATCGAATCAAGACCGGAATGGGCAAAGATTAGAAAGGCAGAAGAAGGTGCCGATTTAACTGAAAAAGACAGGAAGCAACTCAAGCCTATTGAGCGGATAAAGATGATCATGACAAGAGGAAAAGACGATCCAAAAGAAATGTATGATCTTTTAGGAACAAAAGAGTACCGGAAAGAGCTGGACCGTCAATTTAAAAATGAGAAATCGAATTTTAAAATTGCCATTGTCGTAGATATGTGGCTCACAGGTTTTGATGTGCCGTTTCTGGATAGTATCTATATCGATAAGCCCATCCAGCAGCATAACCTTATCCAGACGATTTCTCGGGTAAACCGGAAGTTCCAGGGCAAAAACAAAGGACTGGTAGTAGATTATATTGGTATTAAGAAACAAATGAACTTAGCTCTTGCCAAATACAATAAGGGTGAGCGTCAGAATTTTGAGGATATTGAAAAGTCCCTGAAGATAGTTAGGGACCACCTGGATTTACTGGCCAGGATTTTTCACAAATTCGATAGTACCGATTATTTCCATGGAGATCCTTTAAGCCAGTTAAACAATCTTAACCAGGCCGTTGAATACGTACAGCAAACTAAGGAGCTGGAAACACGCTTTATGGATTTAGTGAAACGCCTGAAAGCGGCCTATGATATTTGTGCGGGGAGTGAAAAGTTAACACAGGAAGAACGTGATTATACTCATTTTTACTTAGCTGTAAAGTCTATAGTCTTTAAGCTCACCAGGGGAAATGCACCGGATACCGCCCAGATGAACGCCAAAGTAAGAGAGATGATCAAAATTGCATTGGCAAGTGAAGGCGTGGAGGAGATCTTTAAAATGGGCGATCAGACCAACAGTCAGCAGGACATATTTGATGAGGATTATTTGGCGAAAATCGATAAGATCAAATTGCCCAATACTAAAATCAAACTTTTACAGCAATTACTGGCCAGGGCGATTGGAGAGATTAAAAAAGTGAACAAGGTAAAAGGAGTAGATTTTTCTAAAAAGATGGAAGGCCTCGTCTCCCGATACAATGAGAGAAAAGGAGATGTATTACGCGGAGAGGTCTACGAAGAGATGGCAGAGCAGCTCACAGACCTAATCTGGCAGGTACAAAAGGAGTTTTCGGCCGGGGAAAAGTTAGGAATTGATTTTGAAGAAAAAGCTTTCTATGATATTTTAAGAGAGCTCTGTGTAAAGTATGATTTTCAATATCCCGAACATAAGCTCATCGAGCTTTCAAAAGCTATAAAAGATTTAGTGGATGAACAGGCGAAATTCCCGGACTGGAGCAAAAGGAACGACATTAAATCTGCCTTAAAAGTGGGGCTAATTTTATTACTCGATGAACACGGTTATCCGCCGGTGGAACGGGATGAAGTTTATGAAGAAATATTTGAACAAGCGGAGAATTTTAAGAAAAATAGAGCGGTGTAAATGAGTTACTATGCTTTATAGTCTTGAGGCTAAGAAGTACCTGGAATAGTATTCCTTCGGATGATTATGACTCCTTTTAAACAATTTCCTAATAACCTTAAATAATAGCTCTAATTACTTGTAATTCACCTTTCTTTAAAAAGCTCTTTCACTCTAATTAATGGGTGTAATTTATTGTTATAGGCTATGTTTGCACCCTGATTTTTTTTTTGTGATTTCTTCATTTCAAGAATCTAACGTTTCGCATTTCTTCACTGCTTTACTTTTAGGAATTTTTTACAGCTGCATCTCTAAGGGATATATATGAGAACTTTTTACGATAGGGAAGAGGATGTATTTCATAGCTATCAGGTTTCAGGCATGCTGAGCTATTCCAGGGAAGTAATGGGCAGTGATTCAAGATTGGATCTTAATTACTAAAATATTGAATCTTATTAACGATGGAAAATTAATGGTTACTTTCTAGAGTTAATTTTCGGAATAAATATAAAATTCCGTTTCAATTGATATCAAACGGAGATTTTCTATATGGCTCTTATTTATTTATTAAAAAAAATGAGATTCTGTACTTATTCTGTACTAGGTATAAAAACAAAAAGCTTCACATTTCTGTGAAGCCTTGATTTTACTTGTAGCGAGACCGAGATTTGAACTCGGGACCTCCGGGTTATGAATCCGACGCTCTAACCAACTGAGCTACCTCGCCATACATACTTGATTCTCTCTCAAGCCTTGATTCACGTACGCTTTCGGCTTTTTGTGAATGCGGGTGCAAATATAAAAACTATTTATCTTGCCGCAAATATTATTTTGAGAAATATTTATTTTGATTTCTTTTAATCTTTCTAATTAATATCTATATTGCCCGAAACTAATTAATCAAAAATGGAAGAAAAGGTGAAATACGAAATGGAGTTTCCCATACAAGCTTCTCCATCATTACTCTATCAATATATCTCAACACCCTCAGGTTTAAGCGAATGGTACGCTGATAACGTGAATTCTCGCGGTGAATTTTTTACATTCATTTGGGAGGGTAGTGAAGAAAAAGCCAAACTGGTGAGTAAGAAAAGTGATGAGAGAATTAAATTTAAATGGTTAGACGAAGAAGACACACCTTATTTTTTCGAATTACGCATTCAAGTAGATGATATTACAAAGGATGTTTCCCTGATGATTACTGATTATGCTGAAGATGATGAAGTAGATGAAGGTAAAATGCTTTGGGAAAATATGATCTCAGATCTAAAACAGATACTGGGATCGGTTTAAAAATCCTATTATAAACCTTAAATTTGCCCCTCCACAAAAGGGGCTTTTTTTATGATCAATATTAACGGAGAACTAGTAAAAGCAGAAAACGCCAAAATATCAGTCAGCAATCGTGGTTTCGCTTACGGGGATGCTGTTTTTGAAACGATTCGTGTTATTAACGGCAAGATTATGTTTTGGGAAGATCATTATTTCCGTCTTATGGCATCCATGCGGATCATGAGAATGGAAATTCCTACTAGCTTTTCTCCAGAATTTCTCGAAGAAGAGATCAAAACCATCATTGCTGAAAATAATTTAACCGATAAACCTGCTAGAGTCAAACTTACTGTTTTTAGAAAAGAAGGTGGATATTATACTCCCGCAACCAGGGAAGTAGGTTATGTGATCATGGCAAATGAAATTGAAAGCGCTTTCTATTTGTTAAATGAGGATGATTACGAAATTGAATTGTTCAAGGATCATTATGTTACCAGCGGACTCCTTTCTACCATTAAATCGAATAACAGAGCGGTTAATGTGCTTGGGAGTATTTTCGCAGATGAAAATGCTTATCATAACTGTTTATTGATCAATGAAAAGAAAAGCGTAGTTGAAGCTTTAAATGGAAATTTATTTCTGGTAAAAGGCAAAAAGGTTAAGACGCCGCCGTTAGCCGATGGGGCACTAAACGGAATTATTAGAAAACAGCTTATTGATATCCTTAAGAAATCAGATTATGAGCTGGAAGAAACATCCATCTCTCCATTTGAATTACAAAAAGCAGATGAACTGTTCATTACAAATATTGCGGTTGGAATTCAACCAGTCAGCAAATACCGAAAAAAGGAATATTCAGCTAAAGTCGCCAAAGATCTGTTAGGAAAACTAAATACGAAAGCCAGGTTAGCTACTTAATTGTAGGAAGGATTTTCAGGCGAATTAGACCATAGCATATATTCGCCCCCAAGTTCAAGCATCATATCTTTCCAGAAAGAATTGTAGGGTTTTTCCAGCAGGGTCGTGTGGTCTTCATTGGCAGTTACGACCCAGGAATGAGAATTCAGTTCTTCTTCCAATTGGTTTGCATCCCAACCAGAATATCCCAGGAAAAATTTGATTTGAGTTTCATCCAGGCGATTTTCAGCAATAAGATCCATTACCGCTTCAAAATTACCTCCCCAGTAAATTCCGTTTGCAATTTCAATACTATCGGGAATAAGATCTGGAATTTTATGAATGAAATACAGATTATCCTGCTCTACGGGGCCACCATTATATACACTGAAGTTTCCCTGAATGTCTGGAATTAGATCTTTCAATGAAAAATCAAGAATTTTATTCAGGATAAATCCAACCGATCCGGTATCTGAATGATCGGCAAGAAGAACCACGGAACGGTTAAAGGAAACGTCTCCGATAATGGAAGGTTCTGCTACTAAAAGGTGTCCTTTGGTAGGTTTTAACGCGATCATTAAAGCAGTCTTTTAAACTAATCTAAAGATTTCTCTGTAATAATGCAATATTGTTGCTAAAATTTTAAATAAAAAAAGCCTTTCCGAAGAAAGGCTTTAAATTTTTTGAATGCAAATTATTAATTTACAGCTTTTTGTAAATCAGCTCCGGCTTTAAACTTCACTACATTCTTAGCAGCAATTTTGATTGTTTTTCCGGTTTGTGGATTTCTTCCTTCACGTGCAGCTCTTTTAGATACAGACCAAGATCCGAATCCTACTAGAGATACTCTATCTCCTTTTTTAAGAGATTTCTCTACATTTTCAAGAAAAGACTCTAATGCTTTTTTAGCTGCTGCTTTAGAAATTCCAGCGTGCTCAGCCATTGCGTCGATTAAATCTGTTTTGTTCATAATTTGAATTTTAAAATTAATTGTTGGTTAAACATTCTGTTAAACTGATATACAAATTTATACGGAATTCTCGCCCACGCAAGTAATGACAAGGGAAATGCCCGTATTTGTTGATAACTTCAGTTATTTGTTAATAAAGATAATTGTTTTTTATTAAAATGCAACGAATTCAGTGTTAATAAGGCTTTAGCGCATTTTCGCATCGGGAGCAAAACTGAAACCATTTAATAGGGATTTAGTATCCATTTTTCGCTTTCCTGGCAGTTGAATTTCTTTAATTATAATGTAGCCATTTCCCGCTGCAACTTTCAGTTTATTATCCTGAACGCTCAAATGACCATTTGGTGCATGATGTTCCTGATAGATCTTTGCTACCTCATAAATCTTCACCCGCAATTCTTCTGTTGAATTTTCCAGCCAGCACCAGGCAGCGGGGTAGGGGTTCAAACCTCTTATATGATTGTAAACGTGGTCTACTGAATCGTTCCAGTCTATCTTGGTATTCTCCTGGTTCAGTTTTGGAGCAGGCCTCAAATCTTCCGAATTCTTCTGTTTGTGAGTTTCAACTCTATTTTTGGCGATTTGTGTAAGCGTCTTCACCACGAGTTCAGAACCGATATGCATCAATCGGTCATGCAGGTGACCAACGGTTTCATCTTTTTCAATCTTCGCCTCTTTTTGCAGGATTATATTGCCCGTGTCAATCTTTTCATCAATAAAAAAAGTAGTCACTCCAGTTTTCTTTTCTCCGTTTATGACAGCCCAATTGATGGGCGCTGCACCACGATATTGCGGTAATAAAGAAGCATGAAGGTTAAAGGTTCCGTATTTTGGAAGTTTCCAGACGCTTTCAGGTAGCATTCTAAAAGCCACCACAACCGCAACATCCGGCTGCAAATCTGACAACTCTTTCTGGAAATCTGCACTTTTCAGATTGGTGGGCTGCAGCACTTTTAATTCTTTAGAAACAGCAAATGCTTTTACAGCACTTTCCTGCACTTTTCTTCCTCGTCCCGCCGGCCTGTCTGGAGCTGTGACCACTCCAACTACATTCATTTTGTTATTTAGTATGGCTTCCAGACTGGCAACTGCAAAATCTGGCGTTCCCATAAATAGTATTCTGAGATCTTTCATTTTTGAATTAGTTCATATTTGTTGGAAGGAAGTCTCCTTACCAGATCTTTATCTACCAGCAAACCTAAGACTTTTAAAATAGCTTTTTCCGGGTAATCTAAGTTAGCTACGATTTCTCTTGAAGTTCGAGGTTGATGCTGTATCAATTTTTTGATGCTAATGAATATTTCATTCATTTTTTCCCGGCTAAGATTTTCTGTATCTGAAAGACAGATAGTGCATTTCCCACATGGTGTTGGGTTTTTTTCATCGAAATATCGAAGCAATTGAATTTGTTTGCACTCCTGGTCATTCTCTACAAACTTTAAAACTTCACTGATCTTCTCTTTCTTAGAAGAGTTATATTCCTGGATGAATTTAGCAAACGGATTTAGAGTGACATCATCTTCCCTTGGTTGCAGTAAGGTAAGCATCATATCATGTTTCGAAATCTGGTAAGAAATCACTTCAATTTTTTCCAGTTCATCCATCAACTCCAGAATCTTTTGCTCTGGAATAAATGATTTGTCACTGATCATGCCAATGCTCACAGCCACTTCATTTTCCAAAACTCCCCCATAATTCCTCAAAATAGTTTTAAGAAGGGGATCATATTTGGGATTTTCATCCAGAAAATGATCTAAATGACCTCCAGAGAGGAGGATCTTTACTACAGTTTTTTTGTGATAGTTCGCGGAAACTCTCAGAATTCCGGTCCTATCCATAAGTTGCAGCGCATTGTAAGTTTTATGCGAATTGAATTGATAATGATTGCAGAATTCAGAAAAATTCAGGTCATAATCCTGTTGTGAGCCTTCTCCATAAGCTATTCTGAAGAAAGCCATGAGTTTTTTATAAACCAGTTTGATGTCCTGCAGATCAGGTAGATTATTCAAAAACTGATTTTTTAGAACAGGAATATCACCATCATTGGTCAATAAAATAGCTTTCGATTCTTTTCCATCCCTTCCCGCGCGACCAGCTTCCTGGAAATAACTTTCTAAACTTTCTGGCAGGTCCCAGTGAAAAACGCTTCTCACATTAGGTTTGTCAATTCCCATCCCAAAGGCAGTTGTCGCAACCATGACCTGTTTATCCTCATTCAGCCACTGCTGAAAACGCTTTTGCTTCAGCTCGTTTTTTAATCCGCCGTGATAAGAAGTCGCAGTAATTTTATTTTTGTTCAGGAAAGAGGCGATTTCTTCCGTGGCATTTCTGCTTCGAACGTAAATGATTGCACTTCCCGAACCGATATTTTGCAAGAGGCGGTGGTATTTATCTTCGGTTTTTAAGACTTCGTAAACCAGATTTTCACGAGCAAAACTACTTCGGAAAATAGCAGGATTTTGCATTTTCAGCTGCTCACAAATATCAATCGCTACTTTTTTGGTTGCTGTGGCTGTAAATGCTGCAAATGGCGCTTCAGGTAAAATCTCTCTTAGCTGATGAATCTCTCGATAGGCAGGCCTGAAATCGTGGCCCCACTGGGAAATACAATGCGCTTCATCAATGGCGACCAGGCTGATGTTCATTTGCTTCAGACGCTCTAACACAATTTCCTGTTGCAGCCTTTCCGGAGATAGATAGAGAAATTTATAATTTCCAAAAGTGCAGTTATCCAATTCTCGAAGAAGGTCTTCAAAAGCAATCCCACCAGTAAGTGCCATTGCTTTGATATTCTTATTTTTAAGATTTTTCACCTGGTCTTCCATTAAGGATACCAGCGGCGAAACAACCAAGCAGAGTCCCTCTCTCATCATGGTTGGAAGCTGAAAACACAAAGATTTTCCGCCTCCGGTAGGAAAAAGAGTTAGGCTGTCACGGTTTTCCAGAATAGCGGAAATGACTTCCCACTGCATTGGCCTGAAATGATCGTGATTCCAGAATTTTTTGAGTATTTCTAAAGCTTCATCCTGCAATGCAGTCTAAATATTATTCAGAATAAAATCCGTGCGTTCTTCAACTGAAAGCTTTGGAACTTCAACAGGTTTGTATCCATATCTTTCATAAGTTTTATAAAGATACTCCGAAATTTTTTCTGCTTCCTCATAATTCTCATAACGCTCGTTGTCACTGCGATAGATTTCTTTCCATGGTGGAAGAATAAAAACCTGTTCATATTGGTGATCATTACAGGTGTTATCGAACATTTCGGGATAATCTGTTTTAAAATAATCCATATAAGCCGTAACATCGGGAAGACCGCGATCAATAAAGACATGGTCTGATGCTATTTTTTCAGCTTCCATAAACTGCCGGAGTCTTCCCTCCAACAATTTTTCGCTGAAAAGAAGCGGTTTCACCAGAAAAAGCTGGTCAATTCCCTCTTTTTGAGCTTCTAAGGTTACCTGCCTTGACACTTCATGCAGGCATTTTTCACCACGAGATTCGAGATCGTGGATGATAGATGATTTACCGGTTCCGGGGCCGCCGGTTATAACTATTTTCTTTGCTTTCACGCTGCAAATTTCGACAATTGAAATTGATTATAAAAATGCGATGATTCCTTGTATCTTTGCACAAAAGAAGGAAGAGAGAAATGAGTACGACAAACAATCCAGAAGAATTTTATTCCAAATTAAAAAAGCAATTACAGGATACCGCCCTTTGGCCATCTGAATACTTGTATAAATTTATTGTTCCAACCAAAAAAGAAAAGATCGAGCAGATCGAGGACATTTTTGATAATCTTGGAGCAGTTATAGAAACAAAAAAATCTAAAAACGGCAAGTACACCAGTGTATCTATTAATGTGAGGATGAAAAATCCGGATGCGGTGATAGAAAAATACCATGAAGTGGGCGATAAAGTAGAAGGAGTTATCTCCTTATAAAAAATCAGAAGAAGCTTTTTGCTGTTCTTGCATTTAATTTAGTATTTTGCAAACAGGAGAAATTCTTCAAATATTACCTTAATTAAATTTCAATTTTGACAAACGCATTAGAATATAACTCTGAAAGGAGTCATCTCTTAATACCAGAATATGGTCGTCATCTTCAAAAAATGGTGGAACACGCTGTAAGCATCGAAGATGATAAAGAGAGAAATAAAGTGGCCCAATCTATCATTGCCGTGATGGGAAATATGAATCCGCATCTTCGTGATGTGCCAGATTTTCAGCACAAATTGTGGGATCAGTTATTCATCATCAGTGATTTTAAATTAGATGTGGAAAGTCCTTTTCCGAAGCCTACCAAAGAGCTTTTGGAGGAAAGACCAGACAGGCTGGATTATCCTGAAAATAATGCGAAATATCGTTTCTACGGAAACAATATTAAGAAGATGGTAGACGAGGTAAAAGACTGGGAAGAAGGCCCTTTAAAAGAGGCTCTTGTTCTTAGCATTGCCAACCATATGAAAAAATCTTACCTTAATTGGAATAGAGATTCTGTAGATGATAAGGTGATTTTTGATCATTTAAAAGACCTGAGCAATGGCAAGCTTAATTTGAAGAATGCCGATGAAGACCTAAGTGAAGCTTCAGATCTTGTTCGAGGCGGAAAAAGAAAATACTCCAAAAACAATTCAAAAAAAGGTGGTCGTCGAGGCCGTAAACGTCACTAAACCTAACTAATTAATGGGAACATTTCAGATTGAAGGAGGGCACAGGCTCAGTGGGGAGATTATTCCTCAGGGAGCAAAGAACGAAGCCCTTCAAATTCTTTGTGCAGTTTTGTTAACCGATGAAAAAATCCACATCAATAATATTCCTGATATTATTGATGTGAACAAACTCATTAACCTGCTTCAAAATCTAGGAGTGAAAGTGGAAAAACTTGGAAAAGGGAGTTACTCCTTTCAAAGTGATTCACTAAATATGGGTTATCTGAATGGAGACCAGTTCAAGAGTGATGGTGGCGGACTTCGTGGATCCATTATGATTGTAGGACCGCTACTTGGTCGTTTCGGAAAAGGATATATACCGAAGCCAGGAGGTGACAAAATTGGAAGAAGAAGACTGGACACTCATTTCGAAGGATTCATGAAACTGGGTGCCGATTTTAGATATAATAAAGAGGAACGTTTTTACGGTGTAGAAGCGCCAAACGGACTCAAAGGTGACTTTATGTTGCTGGAAGAAGCTTCGGTTACAGGAACTGCAAATATTGTTATGGCTGCTGTTCTGGCGAAAGGGACTACCACTATTTACAACGCTGCCTGCGAACCTTATCTTCAGCAATTATGCAATATGCTGAATTCCATGGGCGCCAAGATCAGCGGAGTAGGTTCTAATCTTCTGACTATTGAAGGGGTTGAAAAACTTGGTGGATGTGAGCATACGATCTTGCCGGATATGATTGAAATCGGTTCTTGGATTGGCCTGGCTGCCATGACCAGAAGTGATATTACCATTAAAAATGTACGATGGGATATGCTGGGAATAATCCCAACTACTTTTGCCAAACTGGGAATTAAAATAGAAAGAGTAGGGGACGATATTCACATTCCTGCCCATACGAACGGTTACGAGGTACAAAGTTTTATTGATGGTTCTATTATGAATATTTCTGATGCGCCTTGGCCTGGATTTACTCCAGATTTATTGAGTATTTTACTGGTGGTGGCTACGCAGGCAAGAGGTAGTGTGTTGATTCATCAGAAAATGTTTGAAAGCAGGCTGTTCTTTGTAGATAAGCTAATTGATATGGGAGCAAAGATCATTCTTTGTGATCCACACAGGGCTACTGTGATTGGTCATGACTTTAAATCTCAGTTGAAAGCTACAACCATGACTTCACCTGATATTCGTGCCGGTGTTTCTCTTTTGATCGCTGCACTTTCAGCGAAAGGAACGTCGACAATTCATAATATCGAACAGATTGATCGTGGATACGAAAATATTGAAGAAAGACTGAAAGCTATTGGAGCCAAAATTGAGAGAATAGCTTAAATGCCTATAATAGAAATAAAAAAAGCTGTTCTTTAAGAACAGCTTTTTTTTGTTTTAATCTGAAATTAGACCTTTTCAGTATCTGCTTTTTTCTTGTTTTCCTTATAATGAAAAAGGTTCTTATCCTTGATCATTTTAGTGGTTTTTTCAGGAAGCATATCTTCCCAACCCTCTTTTCCTTCGGAAATCATTTTCAGCACTTCGCGGGAATAAATATCCAGGATTTCAGGATTATAGTTTTCAATATCCTCCACACGACCATTGTATTTGAAGAACTTATATAGCTCCTTCATTCTAGGATGCACTTTTAAGCCATCGCTATCAATGATTTCTCCTGTTTCAGGGTCTTTGAGCGGATAAAGATAAACCTTCAAATCTTTGAAGAAAAGCTTACCGAATGCTTCCAGAATTCCACCGCTTAAGTGGCGATAATATTTTTCATCAAATACGTCAACCAGGTTTTGAACACCCATGGTAAGACCCATGCGTTGTTTAGAATAACGGCTAAAATACTCAACTACACGATAATATTCCTGGAAATTAGAGATCATAACGGTCTGGCCAAGGGAACATAACAGTTCAGCCCGATCCATGAAATCTCGTTCATCAATTTCCCCTTCCGCACGAAGGTTCGATAACGTGATCTCAAAAATGATCTCGGTATTTTCTTCAGAAACCTTTGTTTCTTTGAGGAACAATTCCTTTGAGCGCTCGTACATATCCATATTTACCTTCGTAACAGGGCGGAAGCTTCCGCGTAGCGCCAGGATATTTTTTTTATATAAAATCTTAGCTGGTAGAACGTTATTGCCATCAGGGCCGAACATCACGGCTTCGGTCATTCCATTCTTCACTAACTGAAGGCTCATAAGCCTATTGTCAACATTTTCAAATCTTGGACCTGAAAAGTTGATCGTGTCAATCTCGATCTGATCTTTATCTATATGATCGTAGAGATAACGCAATAATTTTTTAGGATTATCATATTTATAATAAGCACCGTAAATCAGGTTAACTCCAAGAATCCCAAGCGTGTTTTGCTGGTGACGTGCATCATTTTCATGAAAGCGTACATGCAGGATGATCTCATTATATTCTTCTTTTGGATCTACCTGGTATCTGATTCCTACCCATCCGTGACCTTTGTATTTCTTAGCAAAATCAATGGTTGCCACGGTATTGGCATAGGTGAAAAATAATTTATTAGGATGCTTTTCACGAGAGATTCGGTCTTCGATAAGCCGAGTTTCGTGAGCAAGCATTTTCTTTAAGCGGGATTCGGTTACGTATCTTCGGTCATTTTCAACGCCATAGATCGCATCACTGAAATCTTTATCATATGCACTCATCGCTTTCGCAATGGTACCAGATGCTCCACCGGCACGGAAGAAATTTCTTACCGTTTCCTGACCTGCACCAATTTCTGAAAATGTTCCGTAGATATTTTCGTTTAAATTGATACGAAGGGCTTTACTATTGATGGAAGGAACATTTTCAAATTCCTTATCGCCCATTATGGTGATTGGCATAATTACTCGTTTAGATATACAAATTTGCTTAGGTCAAAAATACTAAAAGAGGCAGGTTTAGAAAAACCTTAGGCCTTTTTTATGCGGTGCATCCATCATAAATTTTTATAAACTTTTAAAGCCGAAATCTTAATGGCTCACAATTTTTCAAAAATTCAGTTAGAAGTACCGGTTTAATTAGAAATTATCTAAAACCATTCCAATTTCAATCCATTCATAGCTTTAACTGTTAGAACGGTCTAAACTTTCCTGCCATTCATCGATGAAATTCAAAACTCATAAGGTTGTTCTTTATAATTGCAGCCATATTTTGGGGAACATGAAAAGAAAACAAAATAAGTCAGTTTTTGCTACTAAAAGATTTAGACTATTGAATGTTGCAACGATCTCAATATTAGTACTTGGAGTGCTAATAATTTTTATGCTTAGTCTGAGCTAAGAAGATTGAAGCATCTTTCGGTTGTTGAAAGTGTAATTTTTTGCATTTTTGTACTCTAAATTAGACTTTTGGAGATCACTTTTTTAGGTACTGGAACTTCTCAGGGAATCCCAATTATTGGGAGTGACCATCCGGTATGTCATAGTGATGATCCAAAAGATAAACGGCTCCGCGTTTCCGTTCTCATAAACTGGAATAATTTCAATATTTTAATTGACTGCGGTCCTGATTTCCGGCAACAGATGCTTGCTAACCAGGTTGATCATCTGGACGCTATCCTGTACACACATGAACATAACGATCATACAGCGGGACTAGATGATATAAGACCTTTCTTTTTTCGCCAGGGAGACATACCGGTTTTCGCTAAAAAGAGGGTATTAGACGCACTTCGGAAAAGGTTTGACTATATTTTTAAGACCGAAAATAAATATCCTGGTGCGCCGGGAGTAAAGGAGAATGAAATTGAAAATAGACCATTCTCATTTGAAGGACTTACCATCACACCGATAAAATTTATGCATAATCGGTTGCCAGTTTTTGGATACAGAATGGAAGATTTCGCTTATTTGACCGATATCAAAACCATAGAACCAGAAGAAATTGAAAAGCTAAGAGATCTAAAGGTATTAGTGGTTAGCGCTTTAAGAATTGAACCGCATCATTCTCATTTTAATCTGGAAGAAGCGCTGGACTTTATTAAGGAAGTGAAACCTGAAAAAGCCTATCTCACACATATTAGTCATATGCTCGGATTTCATGAAGAAGTTGAGAAGAAGCTGCCGGCAAATGTTCATCTGGCCTATGACAATTTAAAAATCACTTTATAGAACTATAATATGGGAAAGCAAATCCTAATGTATCTGTTCATATT
This sequence comes from Flavobacteriaceae bacterium, assembly GCA_964220295.1. Classification (GTDB taxonomy): domain Bacteria; phylum Bacteroidota; class Bacteroidia; order Flavobacteriales; family Flavobacteriaceae; genus Christiangramia. The sequence goes on from CAXPUM010000088.1 coordinate 91,335, forward strand.
CAGTTTATTGTTCACCATTTTTATATATGTGAATGACAAACGTATTCTCGATGATCGCGAAGAGAAAATTTCAGTATTAGAAAATCGCGTTCAACAATTGAAAGAAAATGAAAGGGAAATCGAAGATAACGCAATAGCTTCCGAAGAACTGGATTTTCAATTAAACGGAAATGAAAGCGCGCTAACCTATTTTGATAAAATTGGAGTGGATACAAACGGACTTACCCAAAAAATTGAAGACGCGATTATAAGTCAAAATCAAAGCGATGAGGATAACCCTTTGGTGCCTTATGATGGCATTAACGGTCCTGTACGGGTAAATAAAATCCAGGTTTTAAATCATAAATGGGTCATCGCCGAATTTACTGATGGAAAATACTGGGGTGAAATGCTGTTAAGCTATACCGTTGACCCTGACGGGACTTTCAGTTTTACTTCTGAAAAAAGCTTTCTATATCCACAGGATTAAATCCGCTCTTTTAACCAGCTATTGAATTCCTGAAAATTTTGAGGAGCTACACCATGTCCAACCGGAAACTCAGAATAGTGTAGTTTGATATGGAGGTTTTCCAGGAAAGGCTTCGTTTTCCGCGCCCACTCAACCGGGATTACCTGGTCTACTGAACCGTGTGAAGCATAGATGTCTAGAGCAGCAAAATCATTCTGCTCAAAATGATCCTTCAAAATATCCTGATTGATATAGCCGCTAAGAGCGATCACATTTTTGACCATTTCAGGATACGAAAGCGCCACGGCATAACTCAAAATACTTCCCTGGCTGAAACCAAGAAGGCTGATATTGTTAGCATCCAGGTTATATTCTTCAATCGCTTCGGTTATAAAATCTTTGATCAGTTCCCTGGAATTAATCGCTTGCTCATCATCACTGAATTTTCCATTTTCATTGTCAAAATAGATCGCATACCATGCATTTCCATAAGGTTGCATAGCATATGGAGCTTTTGCCGAGATCACAAATAGTTCTTCCGGTAAATGTTCGGCAAATGAAAAAAGATCATTTTCATCACTGCCATACCCATGAAACATGAATAAAGCCGGAGTTTTTTCAGATTGAATTTTTGGTTTTCTTACGATGTGTTCGAGAGAAAGTTTTGTCATTATGAGTTAGTTCTAAACCATTTTTGAAATAAGGGACCAATAACCGGAAGCGCTCTTTCTTCCCCTTTAATCGCGTGGATGATTCCATAAAGCCACAGTACAAAGAAAAATACATAAAAGGCTGCGATGATCCAGCCGCTATTTACAAAGCCTAATAGAGCCGCAAGAAGATAAAAAAGTACATGAATACCAAATGCCTGCCTGATGTGAAAACTTGCAAAGCGATCTTTCGGTTCCATGTTCATGAAGAAAGCAATGATCGTTCCCACAATGGTAAAATAGGCCATAATAGCAGGCGTTTTTCCGCTTAGTTGCTGTTCCATTTAATTGTTGATTAGATAGCCGTTTTCAGTAACGATGCCAAAACCTTTTCCTTTAAGAGTTTTACCTAGAAAAATGCTGTTCTGGGAGGTGGAAAAAATATCCTTTTTAGAAAATGCATATTTCTCGCCTGGAACGAAAAGACTGAGATCTGCTTTTTGACCTTCCGCTATTTTTGAGGATTCGATCCCAAAGCGATCTTTCCCGGAAGTCAGAAATTTTACAGTTTGCTCCATATCAAAAATAGTCGACAAAGCGCCGAAAGCCGATTCTAAACCAATAGTTCCGAATAGCGCATTATCAAATTCCACTTTTTTGTGCTCAACATCTATAGGATCATGATCACTGGTAACCATATCTATGGTTCCGTCTTTTAAACCTTTGATGAGCGCTTTCTTATCTTCTTTTGTTCTTAGTGGAGGCATTACCTTGGCGTTAGCATCAAATTCTTTTAATTCCGAATCATCGAGGATCAGGTTATGAATTGCCACACTGCAGGTTATATCAAGACCTCTTTTCTTAGCATCTTTGATCAGCTGAACTGATTTTGCCGTTGAAATTGTTGGAATGTGTAGTTTTCCACCGGTGTATTCCAGGATATAAAGATCACGAGTGATCTGCAGCTCTTCCGCCAGGTTCGGTATTCCTTTTAAACCTAGAAGCGTGGAATTGTGATGTTCGTTCACAATACCATTGCTGCTAATTTTTTTCTCCATCGGGAAACTTTGCACGAGCGCATCAAAATTTTGAGCATATTGCAAAGCAATCTTTAGCAAGTTGGGATTGGATATGGGTAATTTATAATCTGAAAAACTGACTGCTCCCGCATCTTTCATATCCAGCAATTCTGCCAGATCCACTCCTTTACTTTTCAAAGTAAGTGCTCCAATAGGATACATTTTCGCTGGATGATTGGCGGCTTTGCTCTTGACAGCAGAAATTCCAGAACTGTGATCCAGTACCGGATTGGTATGTGCATTCATAGCCACACTGGTAAAACCGGATTTTGCGGCCGTATCCAGTCCATTTTGAATTGTTTCGCGATCTTCAAATCCGGGTTCTCCAAAACTCACACTACTGTCAAACCATCCATCTGATATATGAAGATCGGAAATTTGGATCTGTTCATCATATTTTTCAGAAAGCTGCTTCCCGATTTTTTTTATGACCCCGTTTTCAGTAAAAATATCAAGCGTTTTCCCATGATAAGAGGAGTGGGGATCTACGATTTTGGCTGATTTTATCAGTAACTTCATTTCAGAAATTTTAATAGAAGCATTTCAAGAGCTAAAAAGATCAGGGCAAAAATAACAAACCATTTCCAAAGCGAAGTAATCTCCCTGCTTTCATTTAAGTCATTCAGAAATTGTTTTACCGAATCGTAAGTTTTGACGTTTTTCAGGTCTGAAATTCTATGATATTGAAGGTCGCTTTCGAATCGAGAATAATTAAAGCTAAGTGTGGCAACACGCTTTCCATTTAATTCAGCCGCGTAATTTCCAGCTGGAAGATCGATTTCTGCGGTGCTCAATTCGATATTATTTCCCAAATTTTGTTGAATAGGAATTATATTTTCTTTTCCGTTCGCCAGGTGAATTACCGCTTCGGTATTGGCTTCCACACGAAGATTCACTTTATTCTCCGATTCCAAATTGTAATATATCTTCGGAAGTTTTAGTGACGTCAAACCGAACTGATAAAAAATAGGAACGATTAACGGTGAACTTTGGAAATTGGAGTTTGATTTATTGACTGGCGCTGCGAACTGGTAGGTGCTTCCAGCGCTCTTTCGCAGAAATGCCGCACCATTTTCATATTGCAGGATGGAGTTGGAAGCTGGAATGTCATAATTGCTCTGAGTTTTTGGATATTCAAAATTCTGGGTGCGATCTTCAAAAACCGCATTAAAAATTGGGTGGTCATAATTTATCTGCGTGATCAGTTTTTCGTCTTGATTCAAATTATCATATCCTGAAAAGCCCAGAAGGTTCAACATACTGCTTTGATTCGTAATTTCTAGAGCTGGAATGAAAACGATCGTCGAGCCATTCTCTATTAAACTTTGCAGATTATTTGCTAAAGAAGGAGGGAAGGATAATGGTTCATTCAGTATGGCCAGATTGGAATTTGTTAGTTTTTCAAAATCGATCTGCTTAGGCTTAAAGGAATTCAATTCAAATTCTGGCGCGGTATAAATTTTTTTCAGAAATGTATCGTCAGCATCACCAATAATCGCCACTTTAATTTTCTCCGCTTCTGAAATATTGAAATAGAGCGTGTTATCGTAGCTAATTCCGTTATCGGCAATAACAATTTTCCCATTATCAAGTTGCTCATTTCTTAAGCGGAAGCTAATCGAGGCAAGGCTGTCATTGAATTTTACCGAATTTCTACCAAGCAACTTTTCTCCATCGAAAATGGAAACACTTACGGGCTCTTCTGAAGTATAATTAGAATTCAATAAAACCTGAAGTTCAATATTCTGAGGATCCGAATTTACCACGTAAGCAGAATCGATGGCAATATTTTTAATAAGACTTGAGCTTGGTTCTATAACAGCAACTTGAAAATCTGGAAATAGATTTTCCGGTGAGCCCATATTTTGCTGAAGGTCTGATACCAAAATTAAGGTTTGACTGGCCGCGGGACGGTTTTTAAAATATTCTGATGCACGAATGGAGATGGTGCTAAAATCTTGCTGATTGGAGGAAAATTCAATATCCTGAAGACCTTCCTGCAAATCAGCCGCATTAAGATCAAAGTACTCCCGGTCGTTAGTGAAAACTGCAAAATCCTGCTTATTTCCTGCGGCTTCAAACAGCTCATTGATAGCTTCCTGAAAATGAGAATTAGTGCCAGAAGCACCTTCATTACTAAAGGAATTATCAAGATAAAAAAGTGTGGAAGCAGATTCTTCAGCAGTTGTTTCGCTGGGTATGTATGGTTTCGCAAAAGCCAGGATCAGACAGGTGAAAAGTAAAATTCGGGTTAGGAGAACGAGCCATTTTTTCAAACGGGAACTTTTCCGAGTTTCCTGGATGACTTTTTTCAGAAATTTGACATTTGTAAAATCATGTTTTTCAAATTTTCGCAGTCGGAACAGGTGGACAATCAACGGAATTACCAGTAAAATTAAGGCATATAATAATTCCGGATTTTCGAATTTCATGAAGAAAGCAGCTTTCTCCCAAAGATAGAAAATGAATTGGGATTTCTTTAGATCCTTTTAATACTGAAAGTAAATGTACTCCCTTGACCTGGTTCCGAATCAACCGTAATTTCCCCACCCATTGATTCAATAAGCTTTTTAACGGTCGCAAGGCCTATACCGCTGCCTAAATTTCCTTCACGATCAGCGGTTTCTAAAGTAGTGAACAAATGAAAAATTTCCTCCTTCTTTTCTGATGGAATTCCTTTCCCGTTGTCTTTTACCTTAAAAATATAATAGGTTTCATTTTTCTCGAAATTGATAGAAACTTTCCGAATTTCCTTATCATTATATTTTAAAGCGTTGCTGATCAAATTCATAAAAACCTGCGTCAAAGCTGCTTTATTCACGTGGTTCAGCATGGTATCATCTGGATAAGAAATCTGGATATCGTCTGACACTTGATAGAGATCAATAATTCCTTTTAATAATTTTCGCAGATCTACATTGGTGTAATCTTTTTGCAGAACGTGATCACTTCGGTAAAAACTCAGAATTCCATCAATATAATTCCGAAGCGAGTAAGATGATTCTACTAAATATTGAAGGTATTGAGAAGTCTCTTCATCAAATTTGCCTTTATTCTCATCTTTCAGCAATTCACTTAAAGAAATGATATTGGCGAGTGGTGATTTAAGATCATGCGATACCAGACTGGCAAAACGTTCGAGTTCCTGATATTTCTCCTTCAATTTATTCTGAACTTCATAAAGTTTTCGCTTTTGCTTTCGGAATTCGAATAAATTGAGCGTCTGGTTGGCAAGGGACAGCAGTGATTTTTTCTGAACAGCTGTAAGTTCTCTTTCCCTGGTGTCAAATACACAAAACACAGCGATGGCGTGCCCCTGAAAATTATGTAAAGGAATTCCAGCGTAAAAACTGTATTCTTTTTCATAAATACCTTTAGCTGCTTTGAAGACCTCCGGATTCTCAGACCTGTTTAAAATAACAATTTCATCATCTGTATGGATTGTGTAATCACAAAATGAACCTTTTCGATCCATTTCGTCGTGCTCAGAGCCATAGAGAGATTTGTTCCAAATCCGGGTTTTGTCAACCACGCTTATTTTTGCGACAGGGACGTCACAAATTGCCGCGGCCAGAAAAGTAAGATTATCATAATCCTGATCTGGTCCCGTATTCAAAATGGCGTATTCTGCCAACGCAGTGCGCCTGAGTTTTTCATTGAATGGTACTAACTTATGTTGCATTGCCCCAAATACATGAAAGTCCAAGATATCTAATATATTTCAACTTTCTTATAAAATAATCCTAATCTCCGAGATTTGAGCGTTTCGTAGAGAACTTAAAAGAAGTTCCTTTTCCTTCTTCAGATTCAATATTTATTTCACCATCCATGCTCTTCACCAGTTTTTTTACGGTGGAAAGCCCAATTCCATGCCCTTTTTTACCCTGGCGGTCTTTATCTGCCACGATGGTAAAAAGGTTGAAGATACTTTCCAGTTTATCCTTAGGGATTCCAATTCCGTTATCATGAATAGTAAAATGAAAATATTCTTTGCTTTCTACACAATCGATATCAATCACGATCTTCTCTTCCGCATTATATTTAAGACTAT
>CAXPUM010000089.1:0-35100 GCA_964220295.1 Flavobacteriaceae bacterium
ACGCGAAGTTGCTGTAAAGCGTCCTTAAAGCCTTGAATTAACGGGGTATTCGGACTAAAGTCCATAGGCATTGGGCCATACATTCCCATTTCTTCTCTGCGGTGATCATAAACGCCATATTCTTCAGCTACTTTTTTACGATTTGAATCGAAAAATCCACCGTCTTCAAAATAACCTTCATATAACACCATTACTTTTTGGCCAAGCTTCGGCTTAGGACCGTCACCTTTTTCTTCATAATAGATCTTCAAACCGCTATCCATAGAATCGGCCTGCTTTTTAAGATCTTCAAACCGCTGAGCATTTTGGGTCATTTGCTGCTCCATCTTCTGGCGTTCCGCTTCTTTCTCATCTTCAATTTTCTTCATTTCATTTTGCATCACCTTGTCGGCATCAAAATTCTTTGCAGCTTTTCCTTTTCTGATGATGTTCACCTCTTTCATTACTACATCTTCAAGTGGTCTGTCACCTTGCCCGGTTTCTACCTTTCCAATCGCTTCAACCACGTCAAGGCCTTTAACAACTTTTCCGAAGACTGTGTGTTTTCCATCCAGATTCTGGGTAGGGCCAAGGGTTACAAAAAACTGACTGCCATTGGTGCCAGGACCGGCATTTGCCATAGAAAGAATTCCGGCAGAATCATGGCTTAAGCTATCCACGAATTCATCTGGAAATCTGTAGCCAGGACCACCGCTTCCAGTGCCTGTTGGATCTCCACCCTGGATGACGAAGCCATCAATAACCCGATGGAAAATGATGCCTTCATAATATTTTTTGCCTTTATAAGTACTGTCAACCATCGAGTTCGTTCCTTCTGCAAGGGAAACGAAGTTTGCAACGGTCATTGGAGTTTCCTGGAAATACAACTGAGCTACAAATGGCCCCATGGAAGTCTGGAATTCGGCATACATCCCATCTTCCAGGTCAGGATATTCTTCTTTACAGGAGATTAATGAAGCCACAATGGCTAAAAGGAGAAAGAAATTTCTTGTTTTCATTACTGATTATTGGTTTCGTTATTGGATTGTTTTTCAATAGAATGCAAAGTAACTTTTGCTGATAAAGGAACATTAGTTCCAATTTTGTTTTTATCACCGTAATACCCAAAAGCCTTGTGAGATGGAAAAAGGAAAATAACAGTTTCGCCTTCTTTCATCAGCTTTAATCCCTGTCTTAAACCGGAAAATAATTTTTCCTGGTCCATGGCATAGGTTTGGGTTGGCTTTTCACCTTCCGCATATATTGGATCGCCATCTACGGTTGAAAGACTGTAATCGAAATTCACCAGGTCGCCAAACTCGGGATGTACATCTGTGATGCTGTCGGCAACCTTGGTGTTGTAGTAATACCAGAATCCATCGGCTGAGGCTTCGTAATCATGCGCCGAATCTTTCTGGATAATTGCCTTTATATATTCTTCTTCTTTCGCGACCAACTTTTTATTCCTGGCAACCGACTCGTCTATATAGGAACCACTCTTTTGACTTACAGGATAGCGTGCTTCCGGAGATTTACAGGATGCAATGAGAATTAATATGAAAATTGGAATTAGTTTCTTCATTTTATGAGCATTTCGCGGTATTCAGGAAGCAAACGGTTAAATTTCACAACCGTATCATTAAGTGACAAGTCGCTTCTTCCACCGGCAGCATTAATATGACCACCACCATTGAAATGGGCGCGTGCAAATTTATTTACATCGAAATCACCTTTAGAGCGGAAAGATATTTTTACCATGTCCTCATTTTCTTTTTCAATAAAAATAACAGCGAAAATGATGCCCTGGAGCGATAAGCCCCAGTTTACAAATCCTTCGGTATCACCCTTCTGGAAATGATGCTGGTTTAATTCTTCCTGAGAAAGTGTAATATAAGCCGTCCTGTATTCTTCATGTACTTTCAGGTTGGAAAGAGCTGTTCCCAGTAATTGCAACTTATCCTGAGAATTCGTATCAAAAATATTATTGTGAATTTGGGCATTGATCGCACCTTTGTCAATCAGGTCGGCAATGGCCCTGTGGGTATCACTCGAAGTACTTGGAAATCGGAATGAACCCGTATCGGTCATAATTCCTGCGTAAAGGCAGGTAGCGATTTCTGGTGTGATCTTTTTGTTGGACCTGAGCTTATTGATGAAATTATACACCATTTCGCAGGTAGAGCTCATTTCAGAATCACTATAGGTATAAGATGCATAATCTGAGGGTTCCTGATGATGATCGATCATCACGAAAACCGCATCAGATTTTTTTAAAATCTCTTCCATATCTCCGCATCGGGAAAGATGGTTAAAATCCAGCGTAAAGATCATATCAGCTTGTTCAATGATCTCATCGGCCTTCAGTTTTTCCTGCTCGTAGATCATCACTTCATCATTTCCTGGTAACCATTTCAGAAAATGCGGATAATCGTTTGGAGCAATGACCTGTACTTTATGGCCCTTGTTCTTTAAAAAATGGTACAGGCCAAGTGATGAGCCAATTGCGTCACCATCGGGTCCTTTATGCGGTACGATCACTATATTTTCGGCACCGTCAAGTTCGGCGGTGATCTCCAGAATTCTCGTGTCTATCATAATCGAGGCTAAATATACAATTTAATAATACTTAAGAAATACAGGAAACTTTAAATTAGTAGTCAAATTGGTCCTCATGAGAATAGTTTTCAGACTACTGGCTGTGTTCATATTAGTTTCCTCCTGTGGTGGCACTAAAAAACAAAAACGCAATTCCAAAGATGATTTCGTGATCGCCTTCGGCAGTTGTAATCATCAATATGATAAACAGCCGTTATGGCAGGCAATTATTCGGAATCAACCTGATGTTTTCTTGTGGGGTGGAGATAATATTTATTCAGATACGGATAATGCTGACCAAATGAAAGCCGATTATGACCTGCAACGCAGCAATGAAGATTATCAGCAGGTTTTGGCGAAAATGCCTGTGCTGGCTACCTGGGACGATCATGATTATGGAGTGAATGATGGCGGCCGGGAATGGAAATTCAAGAATACCAGTCAGCAATTGTTCCTGGATTTTATGGATGTTCCTATGAATAGTCCTCGCAGAGACCAGGAAGGTGTGTATTCTTCTGAAGTTTTTAATACGGAAAAAGGGAGTGTGAAAATCATTTTATTAGATACGCGCTATTTTCGTAGTCCGCTGAAAAAAAGCGAAAATCCAAATCGCCGGTTTGAGCCTTCAGAAGGTACGATGTTAGGAGAAACGCAATGGGAGTGGCTGCAGGATGAATTAGAGAAGAGTAATGCTAATTTCAATATTATTCTTTCCAGTGTGCAGGTGCTTTCAGGCGACCACGGATTTGAGAGCTGGGGAAATTTTCCTTCAGAAGTTGAAAGGCTGGAAAACCTGATCGTTTCTTCGGACGCAAAAAATGTGATTCTCTTAAGCGGCGACCGGCATATATCTGAATTTTCTGAAGCGGAAATTGGTGGGCTTGATTATAAGTTACTGGATTTCACCTCCAGCGGTCTCACCCATACGTATGAAGAATTTGATGGCGAACCCAATAAATACCGAAAAGGCTATGTAGTGAAGGATAAAAGTTTTGGGGTGATCAGGCTCGATTTCGATAAAAATTCAGCGATCCTGGAAATGCGAGGAAAAAACAACAAATTACAGCAGGATTATCAGCTTGATTTTCAGTAGTTCAACTAAAAATATGAATTAGCTTGGAATTGGAAAGGAATTAATTATTTTTGCCCCGAATTTAAAAACCATAAAATGGCAGGAAATAGAACTTTCACCATGATCAAGCCTGATGCGGTTGAAGACGGGCATATCGGTGCAATTTTAGAACAGATCACAGCTTCAGGATTTAGAATCGTTGCCATGAAGCTTACACAAATGACCACTGCAGATGCGCAGGAATTTTACGCAGTACACAAGGAACGTCCGTTCTTTGGAGAATTAGTAGAATTCATGACTCGTGGACCTATAGTTGCAGCGATCCTTGAAAAAGACAATGCTGTTGAAGATTTCAGAACGCTTATTGGGGCTACAAACCCTGAAGATGCTGCTGAAGGAACTATCAGAAAAAAATACGCAAAAAATGTTGGAGAAAATGCTGTACACGGAAGTGACAGTGATGAAAATGCTGCTATTGAAGGAGCTTTCCATTTCTCAGGAAGAGAGATGTTCTAAACATTTTTTAATCAGAATGAAAAAAGCCGGGAACTTCCCGGCTTTTTTAGTTTATCTCAATACTAATTTGTGAATCAAATCTTTCCCCATCTCTTCATTAAGAATCCTGATGATTTTTTGCTTACCATAACTCAATTCTTCCCGGAGAACCGAAGAGCTTAATTGTACATACAGCACGTCGTTCTTCAGCTTGATATTGGTCGTGTATTTCTGGATGGCCGGTCCCATTTGATTGTTCCAGACATCGCGAACTTTTACCTGATCCAGACCTTTTTTGTCAAGTTTATTCTCGTCAACGAAATTCTTTAGAAGATCGCTGAGCTTCATTTCTTCATTATTCCGTCTTTTCATTCTCTTGATTTATTACAGATTCAAATCTTTTGTAGTAATAGGTTTTGCCGTCGCTATTTATAACCACGAGGCTTTTGTCATTGGCTTCCAGGACTTCTTCCTGCCAGCTGGCATAAGGAGTGGAGTACTCCAGAATCAATTTTCTATCTTCAATTTTTGCCGAAATTTTTTCTTCATTTTCGGTTGTGCTGAATTCTCCATTTAATTCAGGTTTCAGCTTTTTTCGAAAACCTGTGCTATCTTTCATTTCAATATAATCGATATATGGGCTCATCCCATATTTGATAACCGAGTCTTTTTCTACTTCCACACGATCGATCTCCCAGTAACCGTCGAGATTTTTAAGCTGTGCTTCTGGATCGTTTTGCTGGCAGGATGCGATGACCAATGCCAGAAGGACTATCAGTTTTTTCACAATTTGAAAATTTTATAGGTTTGTCCACTTTTCTTAACTACTTCTTCGGTACGATCGGCATGCGTGTCACTAATGAAAATTTGTCCTAGATTCCCAGTGGCGACCAGTGCGACAATATGTGCCACCCTGTTTTCATCCAGCTTATCAAATATATCATCCAGTAATAATATTGGGTTGACTTTGCTGATTTCTTTTATAAAATCGAATTGGGCTAGTTTTAAGGCAACCAAAAAAGATTTTTGCTGTCCCTGCGAACCAAACTTTTTGATTGGATGACCTGCAATTTCAAAGCTGAGGTCGTCTTTATGGATTCCTACGGAAGTGTATTGCAAGGCCATATCTTTTTGTAGGTTTTCTTCCAGCAATGCGGAAAGACTCTTGTCAAAAAGCTGACTTTTATAGACTACATCAACCTGCTCTTTATTATTGGTAATATCCCCATAGCGTCTATTGAAGATGGGAATGAACTCCTTTAGAAATTCTTTTCTTTTTTCAAAAAGGTCCTGGCCAAGGCTGCTCATTTGCAGGTTATAAACCTCTAAGGTGTCCCGCTCAAATGTATTGTTAGCGGCAAAATATTTGAGTAGTGAATTTCGCTGAGATACCAGTTTGGAGTATTGCAACAGTTTATTCAAATACACAGGATCGCTCTGGGAGATCACGCCGTCCATAAATTTTCTGCGGGTTTCCGAACCTTCAATAATCAGGTCGCGATCTGCCGGTGAAATGATCACACACGGAATAAAACCAATATGATCACTTACCTTATCATAGGTTTTATTATTCCTCTTTATAATTTTTTTCTGGCCTTTCTTGGCACTTACCAGTATTTTTTCGGTTTTATCATTCTTATCAAAAGTTCCGTCTACCACAAAAAAGTCAGCATCATGATTTATATTCTGTGACGTGATAGGATTAAAATAACTTTTTCCGAAGGATAGATGATAAATGCTATCCAGCACATTGGTTTTTCCTACACCATTGTTCCCAACCAGGCAGTTTATTTTTTTGTCAAATTCAAACTCAGCCGCCTCCAGGTTTTTATAATTAAGAAGATGAAGATTCTGAAGGTGCATAAAAGGCCTTGATTATTGGATTTTCTAAATAATTTTTGCTGAAATTTCAGACTGCGAAAGAACCCGAAATTATCTAAAAAATACAAATAAATAATCTTTTAATTTTCACAAAAAATTATATTTTTGCCACGCATTAAAAATAACTTATGGCATCTTATAAGAAACGAGGATATAAGCCTTCTAACAAGACTGAGCGTGAAAATCAGGTTGAAGAACACTCTACAACGGCAGAGGTTTTTAACAGTTTGGATGAAGGTGCTAGTAGAACTGAAACGTGGGTAGCTGACAATCAAAAATGGATTTACATTATTGTAGGTGTGGCTATCGTTGCCGTACTGGGATATTTAGGCTATAACCGTTTTGTTCATGCTCCTAAGCAAAATGAAGCGGCTAACGAGATGGCGCAGGCAGAAGATTACATGGCAGCTGCGCTGAGAGCTACCGGTGCTCAAAGTGATTCTTTATATAACCTTGCATTAAATGGAGGTGAAGGTAAATTCGGATTTTTAGATATTATTGATAATTACGGTGGAACCGATGCAGCGAACTTAGCGCATTATAACGCTGGTTTTGCCTATTTAAGAACTGGGAAATACCGCGAAGCTATTTCTCATCTGGAAGATTTCAGCAGCGATGATGAGATTTTCGCACCGCTTGCAACTGGAGGTATAGGTGATGCTTTTGCACAATTAGGTCAGCCAGAAGATGCACTGGGGTACTATGAGAAAGCTGCAGATATGCGCTCAAATACTTTTACCACACCAAGATTTTTGATGAAAGCTGCGATCACTGCAATTGAACTTGGAGATAACGATACTGCTGAGGAATATTTAAGTAAAATCGAAGAAGAGTATCCAGAATCTCCAGAAGCCGATAAAGTGCCTATTTACTTAGGAATGGCTTCAGCGAAAAACTAATTTATGGCTACAGAAGGTAATAACCTTTCAGAATACGATAAAAATTCAATCCCAAACGCGAAAGATTTTCGGTTTGGGATTGTTGTTTCAGAATGGAACGAAGAAATCACAGAAGGTCTTTTCCAGGGTGCTTTTGATGCCTTCATAGAGAACGGTGTTAAAAAGGAGAATATCGTTCGCTGGAACGTTCCCGGAAGTTTTGAATTGATCTATGCCTGCAAAAAACTTCAGCAAACATTTGAAATGCTGGATGCTATTATTGCAGTTGGAAGTGTGATCCAGGGTGAAACCAAGCATTTTGATTTCGTATGTGAGGGCGTGACCCAGGGAATTAAAGATTTGAACATTCAGGGTGATATCCCGGTGATCTTCTGCGTGTTGACAGATAATAACATCGAACAATCCAGAGCCAGAAGTGGCGGAAAGCACGGGAATAAAGGAACAGAGGCTGCTATCGCCGCAATCAAGATGGCACAGCTTCGAAAAGATGCCGACTTCTACAAAGGCTAGATTGATCTGTTCTTGAAAACGGCATTGTTCTTGATTCCTGATTAATGTGAATGTGCTTCGTTTTTTTGAAGCATTTTGAGTAAATTTGGAAATACAAACGATCCGCAGTTTTGAAAATCAATTTTTACAAGGTCAGAAAGAATACCAGGTATAATTATACCCCACGTTACTATAAAGGTAAAGACGGTGGTAATATTTATGACTTTGATTCAAAATTCAATAAATACAGAGAAGCAACAAACGCAATCGATTTTGGCTCTCAATGGGCTTCAGACAGGCAGAGTAGCCGCACACGCGGTAACCGAAGCCTGAATAAGCGTTTTTTGATCATATTTCTAATTCTTCTTTTTATTTGCCTGTGGATACTAGATTTTGATTTGTCCATTTTCTCGATTCCGCGCTAAATGAGTGATATAATTCAATTGCTTCCCGATCATGTTGCCAACCAGATCGCTGCGGGAGAAGTAGTGCAACGGCCGGCATCTGTAATCAAAGAACTTTTAGAAAATTCCATAGACGCAAAAGCGACCAGAATTCAGGTGAATATCAAAGACGCTGGAAAAACCTTGATCCAGGTAATTGATGATGGCCAGGGGATGAGTGTTACCGATGCTCGAATGAGCTTTGAACGGCATGCGACCTCTAAAATCAAACTGGCAGATGATCTTTTCAGTTTGAGAACTAAGGGATTTCGTGGTGAAGCATTGGCTTCTATTGCTGCAATTGCTCATGTAGAACTGAAGACCAAGAGAGAAGAGAAGGAAATTGGGACCTGTATTAAAATTGAAGGTAGCCAGGTAACTTCTCAGGAAGCATGTGTGACGCCGAAAGGGACTTGTCTCAGCGTGAAGAATCTTTTTTATAATATTCCGGCAAGGCGAAATTTTCTGAAATCAGATAATGTTGAAACGCGGCATATCATAGATGAATTCCAACGGGTAGCTTTAGCGCACCCGGATATCAGCTTTTCACTTACACATAACAATAATGAACTTTTCCAGTTGCCTCCAACTAACCAACGGCAGCGCATAACCAATATTTTTGGAGGAAAAACAAATGAAAAACTGGTCCCTGTAGAAGAAGATACTGGTATCGTAAAAGTTTCCGGATTTGTGGGAAAACCTGAATTTGCGAAAAAGAGCAGGGGAGAACAGTTTTTCTTCGTTAATAATCGCTTTATAAAAAGTCCATATCTCAATCATGCAGTTGTTGCCGCATTTGAAGGGCTTTTGAAAGATAAATCCTATCCAAGTTATTTTTTATACCTCGATGTGGATCCAAAATCCATCGATATCAATATTCATCCTACGAAAACAGAAATCAAGTTTGATGATGAGCATGCGCTTTATGCCATCCTAAAAAGTGCGATCAAACACAGTTTGGGACAATTCAATGTGGCGCCGATATTGGATTTTGAAAGAGACAGTGACCTGGATACGCCTTATGGTTATAAAAATAAAGATGCCGATACTCCACAAATCGAGGTAGACCGTAATTTTAATCCTTTTCAAAATGAAGGTAGTAATTCTGGTTCTTATCAGAGTGGAGGGAATTATAGTTATCGCAGGGAAAAATCTGCTGCCAGCTGGGAAGGAATTTACACCGGTTTGGAAACCGAAACTGTTCCCGGAAATGATCTTGATGTAAAACAGATCGAATTTGAAAGTGAAGAAGTAACGGGAAACCTTTTTGGAGCAAAGGAAGAGGAACAGGCACGTTCCACCTTTCAGCTGAATAAAAAATATATAATTTCTACCTTAAAAAGCGGCTTGTTGGCAATTGATCAGCATCGTGCGCATACCAGAATTTTATACGAAGAATTGCTGAAGAATATAACCGTTTCAGCAGCAGTAAGTCAGCAATTGTTATTTCCTTTAAAACTTCAATTCAATAACCACGAAATGGAGATGCTTCAGGAAATAAAAGATTCGCTGGAACAAACAGGTTTTGTATTTTCGGAATTCCGAAAGGATGAAGTAGAAATTACAGGAATACCGACTTTGATTTCTGAAAGTGAGGTGGAAATACTTTTGGAAAAATTGCTGGCCGATTTCGAAAAAGAAGTGCCAAGTGACGGATTTTCGCAGACCGACCTTATGGCGAAATCACTGGCGAACAGCATGGCGGTTAGATCTGGAACTTTGCTCAATGGAGCAGAACAGCAACATATCGTAAACCGATTGTTTGCCTGTAAAGAACCGGGCCTAACGCCTTTCAATAAAACAGTTTTCACTACTATTGGAGTGGATGAACTGGACAAAAAATTTGCTTGATGGGAAGAATCACTGAAACCGTAAAGGTTTTACTAATTGTAAATGTCATTTTCTTTATTGGGAGCCAGCTGATCGGCGATGTGGCTTATCAGTATTTTGCTCTTTGGTTTGTAAAAAACCCCAATTTTCATTTTTGGCAGGCGATTACTCATATGTTCATGCACGGTGGCTTTATGCATATTCTTTTCAATATGTATGCGCTTTGGGCTTTTGGTAGCCCAATTGAACAAATGTTGGGTCAAAGACGATTCGTTTTCTTCTATTTTGTTTCGGGAATTGGTGCCGCCGCGCTTCATACGCTGGTGAACTTCCTTGCGTGGAATAATGGTTATGACGCGCTTTTGGGAATTGGCTGGACACCTGCTGAGATTATGGATTTTGCCAACCAGGCATTTCACTCAAATCAGTTTCAGATCCCAGCTGGTGTAGATGAGGGCACACTACGATCCATGCTGGAAGCCTTTTCCAATCCTGCTGTTGGAGCTTCCGGTGCAATATATGGTATATTGGTGGCGTTTGGGATGATGTTTCCAAATGTTGAACTATTCCTGATATTTGTGCCAATCCCAATTAAAGCTAAATTTTTCATCCCTGCATTGATCCTTTTAGATCTGTTTTCTGGGGTGACTGGTTACTCCTTATTTGGAGGTTCCATTGCGCATTTTGCGCACGTTGGTGGAGCGGTATTCGGATTTTTAATGATGTATTACTGGAAAAAAAATCAATTCAATAAAAATCGCTGGGATTGATGCGACCATCTGATAAGCTAAGATATAAGATCCAGACCGCTACGGTTACCGAAAAGCTCATTGCCATTAATGTGCTGGTATTCGTCCTGTTCTTCTTAATTCGAACGATAGCTTTTCTTTTTCAGACTTCCGGAGACTTCCTAATGCAGTGGTTTGTTTTTCCAGACGATCCTATGGAATTTCTGTTAAAGCCCTGGTCTATTATCACTTATTCGTTTTTACATGCTGGTATCTGGCATATTCTCTCGAACATGCTGATCCTTTATTTTTCCGGAATCTATTTCCTGAATTACTTTTCTCCAAAACGATTGCTCAATTATTACTTTTTGGGTGTGATTATCGGTGCAGTGGTTTATATGGCCAGTTATAATTTGTTCCCGGTATTCCAGGAGAACGGGAGGTCGTTCTTGATAGGAGCTTCTGCAGGAGTTATGGCCGTTCTGATCGGCATCGCTACGTATGTTCCGAATATGAGAGTACGTTTGATGTTTCTTGGAAGTATAAAATTTTGGTGGATCGCCGCCTTTTTAGTCATCGTGGATGTGGTCCAGATCCCAATTGGTAATGCAGGAGGACATTTTGCTCATCTTGGCGGAGCCGCTCTTGGGTACATATACACCAAGCAACTTCAGAAGGGGAATGATATAGGGCAATGGTTTGAGAATATCATGGATGGGATTGCAAACTTATTCCGACCAAAGAGTGAGAAAAAGGCTAAAATGAAAACGGTTTACCGTAACCAGACGCAAACTAAACGATCAACTGGAACTACTTCCAGTAGGAAAACTTCTGCTAACCTCAATAAGAACGAGAAACAGAAGAAAGTAGATGCAATTTTAGATAAGATCAGTAAAAGTGGTTATGACAGCCTTTCCAAAGCTGAAAAAGATTTCCTGTTCCAGGCTGGTAAAGAAGATTAGATGAAAAAGCTGAGTCTCTTTGATAAAGGAATATTTATTCTGAATTCATTTGCAGCAGTTGCTTTGCTGTTATCCTATCTGCTTCCGCATATTCCGCCAAAATCTTTCCCATTACTTTCAGTATTAAGTCTTGGAGTGCCGGTTTTGATAATACTGAATATTATTTTTCTACAATACTGGGCCTTCAGAATAAAGCGCCAATTTCTACTCAGTTTGATTATTCTTCTAATCGGATATAAATACGTAGCCGGATTTGTTCGGTTTTCCGACAGTAAAAAAGATGAAAAATCTCAGGCTGATTTCTCGATCATGAGTTATAACGTACGCATGTTTAACGCATATCACTGGACAGATCGAAAAGGTATTCCAGAAGATATCACCGCTTTTGTTCGTGAGAAAGATCCGGATATTCTCTGTATGCAGGAATTCTACAAAAAAGCTACCGACCTTATCAAGATTTATCCCTACAATTACATCGTATTAAAGGGAAAAGCATCGGAATTTGGTTCGGCCATCTTTTCAAAATATCCGATTATTAACAAGCATTCGCTGAATTTTCCGCAGGATGGTAACAACAACGCTATCTATGCTGATATTGTAATCAATGATGATACTCTAAGGGTCTTTAATGTGCATTTTCAGTCGCTGAATATTAAGCCGGAAATTAATGATCTTAAAAATGAAGATTCTAAAAAGCTTTTGGGAAGGATTGGATATGGCTTTTCGTTGCAACAGGAACAATTGGAAATGCTCATTCCGGAGATCAAAAATTCACCTTACCAAAAAATGGTCACAGGCGACTTTAATAATACCAGCTTTTCCTATATCTACGACCAGTTGAAAAAAGAAAACAATTTCAAAGATGCTTTTTTACAGGCAGGTAGCGGTTTTGGGCAAAGCTTTAAACTGACTTATTTTCCTTTGCGAATCGATTTTATGTTGCTGGAACAGCAAATGACCGTAGATGAATTTAATCGGTACGAAGTTGATTATTCTGATCATTATCCCATAATGAGTAGGATCTCATTATAATTCCTGACTCTCTAGATACTGAAGCGTATTGGGGCCTTCGTTAAATAAAAGATCCAGAATGCTCAAATCATTTTCAAAACCAAGTTTTTCTGAAAATACCTGTGTATAAGGCTCATTTTGATAATGAATTTTTTTCTTTGCCGCTACTAACTTCCTAAGATCTTCTAATTCTGGTTTTTCAAAATATTCGTCAGTTTTATGAATTTCCAGGTCGTATTGCATCGCTTCTGCGGCGAATTCCATGCAGTCATAATTGAAGTCCAGCAGAAATTTATATGATTTTTCATATAAAGGATTCAGTTCATCTTCATAAAATTCAAAAAAAGGAGAAGTCTGGTAGGATGTTTTTAAAGCTCGCCAGTGACGAATTTGCCAGTCGAATTCATTTTCGATCTGAACATCTTTATATTTCTGCCTACCATTGGTGTCCAATCCCAAAGAGCTGCTATGCTTTACTGGAATATTTAGATTCAGCTTACCGTTGGCATCGTAGATGTACATCCGGTTGCGATAAGTTTGTTTCTGGTAGTTATCTTCGTTTTCAAAAATAACCTCTTCAGTTTGCACCATATTGGCCCATAAACTTATCGGCCCGAAATAGCAGGGATGAAAAAGGGCTTTTTTCATATGGATCTAAGCTTCTTCTCTACGTTTTTTAAAATACTTCCAGGCGAAATAAATCACCACTAAAATTAAGAAATAGGGGAGGAAGGAGGTTGGTTCACCATCACCTTTTACAGTGGTAAAAACGCGATCCCAGCGAATCTTATTGAAGCCAGATGCGTTCGAATCCCAGCTCATCCAAATGAAAACCGGTTTTCCCACCACGTGGTTTTCAGGTACGTATCCCCAGCTTCGGCTATCTTCAGAATTATGGCGGTTGTCACCCATCATCCAGTAATAATTCTGTTTAAAAGTATATTCTGAAACTGGTTGCCCATTAATCAAAACCTGGGTTCCGTTTACTGAAATTTTCTGTTCTGTATTCATTTCCCGGCCCTCATACACTTCGATGATCCTTCGGTAAAAAGGCATACTTTCAGGAGTCAGTTTTACGGTTTCTCCTTTCTCTGGAATATGAATAGGACCAAAATTATCATTGCTCCATTTCAATTTTCCATTATTCGGGAAAAGTCCGCTATCTCTTACTCCTGCAGGTCCAACGTAGCGTTCGATACTTGCTACATTTGGATGATTTTTGAAGCGCTCATAGCTGTCTTCAGTAAGCGTAATGGTAAAACGATTGGTATTACGATCATAACCAAATCCATCAGTAATGCCATACATCTCGTAAAGGGCTCTGGGGTTAAAAGGCTGACCTTTTGTTTGGCCGGTGTATAAATACTGTGGTTTCGCTCTATCTGGCAGTTGAAGTCGCTCTCCGTTGATATACACGTAACCATCAACAACCTTCAGGGAATCCCCGGGAAGACCAACAGCTCTTTTTACGTAATTCGACTTTTTATCTACCGGTTTAACATAATGATTATTGGAGCGATCAAAGAATTTGCTAACCGTGTCTACCGGCCAGTTGAACACCACAATATCATTTCGTTCAATATTCTCAAAGCCGGGAAAACGGAAATATGGAATTTGGGGTTTATTTAAATACGATTTGATACCGAGTACCGGTATGGTGTCATGCACCATCGGGAATGCTACCGCAGTTTCCGGAACACGGGCTCCATAATGAAACTTGCTTACGAACAGGAAGTCTCCTACTAATAAGGTTTTTTCCAAAGATGATGTTGGAATGGTAAAAGGCTGCATGAAATACGTATGAACAATAGTTGCAGCGATCACAGCAAATAAGATCGAACTTACCCATTCACCAACTTCGGTGCGTGGTTTCAGATCCCTGTCCTTAATGTAGGGATCGTTTGTCGCGTAGTTAACATAATAGATATAAATACCTAATGTGAGCACTACGGCCCAGGTTTCCCAGGTAGAATTTCTTCCGAAGCTCCTAATCGTTTCCACCCAGATCACCGGGATGATGATCAGGTTCACAATTGGAATGAACATTAGGATAACCCACCACCAGGGGCGGTTGATAATCTTCATCAAAACAACGGCATTGTAAACAGGTACGGCCGCTTCCCAAGCCTGTCTTCCCGCTCTTTTATATAATTTCCAGGTTCCTAAGAAATGAATGACCTGGAGAACCAGGAAAAAAATGAACCACTCGGTAAATGTCATAATGTATTCTTTATTCTATTAGGTGAAAAGAAAGTCGATTTGTTACAGTTTAAAATAAACTGGCAAGTACATCTTTCATGGTAAACACCCCTTTTTTATCTTTTAAATATTCTGCAGCGACCACAGCTCCAAGCGCAAAACCTTCACGAGATTTTGCGGTATGTTTTATCTCAATGGTATCGACGGCCGAGTCGTATTTAATTGTATGTGTGCCGGGGACATCTTCGATCCTTTTGGCAAAAACAGGAATTTCATCGGCATCTGCCTCGTCTAATTGCCATCCAACTTTATTCGGGTTTTCTTCAATAATTTGTTGCGCCAAGCTTATAGCAGTGCCACTGGGAGCATCAAGCTTCTGAACATGATGAATTTCTTCAATTTCCACGGAATATTCATCTAATCTTTTCATCATGGAAGCCAATTTCTTATTCAGTTCAAAAAAGACGTTGACACCTAAACTAAAATTAGAAGCATATATAAAGCCTGTGTTATTTTCTTCGCAGATCTTTTTTGCCTTTTCATAATCGTCCAGCCATCCAGTAGTTCCCGAAACGACTGGAATCCCATTTTTAAAACAGGTTGTAATGTTTTTAAATGCAGCTTTCGGAATACTGAAATCTATGGCTACATCGGGCTTGTTTTCTTTAAAATCATGGTTTTCAATATCATCGTTCACACGGGCAACAATCTCGTGACCGCGATTCTGGGCGATCTCTTCGATTTTTTTGCCCATTTTGCCATAGCCTAAAAGTGCGATCTTCATATTAAAAATTGAAGTTTAAGGTAAGTCCGTAATCGGCTTTTCCGGTAAAATTATTATAGTCTAATTTCGGTTTAAAGGTAAGATCATCATTAACATTAAATTGCCGTAAATGCGCTTCCACATTGGCATCAATGATATTTAAGATATAAACTCCTGCCGTTACCAAAATAGAAATCTCTTTATTTTTCTGATAGAATTCCTGAGCATCCTGAAGCCTTTCGGTTCTTATTCGTACGGTGCCATCTTCCAGAGTGAACTCATCCTTTTTCCCAACCAGTCGTGCTTTATAAGCGTCTCGATACCGATTATAATTTTTATTGTTCTGAATATAAAAATAGATTCCTGTACCAATTCCTGCATAGGCGATGGGAATTTTCCAATAACTGCCATTGTATGCCTGGCCAAGCCCGGGTAAAATGGCGGAATAAAAAGCTGCTTTGGAAGGAGCCAGAGCATTGTAAGGTTCGTAATCTTTTACTTCTGCCTTTTCGGTAGCTTTTTTCAGATCATTTTGCTGAATGACCGCAACAGAATCTTCTTGGGTATAACCTGTTTGATAAGCAATAAACGCTAGTAACAGAAGAAAAAAGATATTATTCTTCACCCTTGATCAGTTTTTGAAGTCTGATAAAATCTTCTTCCGAAGAAAAAGGAATAGTTAGTTTTCCGCTTCCTTTTTTAGTGACTTTTACATCAACTTTGGCGCCTAGATATTGAGAGAATTCTTTAACTCCTTTTTTATAAGTCTGCGGAACGCTTTTCGTTTTTGAAGTCTCAGAAGAGCTGCTTCCAGGATTATTAAGTTCCCTTACTAGTTTTTCGGTTTCTCTTACTGAAAGAGATTTTTGAAGAATCTTTTCATAGATATCCAATTGCTTTTGAGGATCATCGATATTAATGAGAGTTCTACCGTGGCCCATACTTAAAAAGCCATCGCGCATTCCTGTCTGGATAATTGGGTCCAGTTTTAGAAGACGCAGATAATTGGCAATAGTAGAGCGGTTTTTCCCGATACGATCACTTAGCTGCTCCTGGGTTAACTGAATTTCATCAATCAGTCTTTGATAAGAAAGGGCAATTTCGATTGGGTCAAGATCCTGTCTCTGAATATTTTCAACAAGCGCCATTTCCAGAGACTCCTGGTCATTCGCAATACGAATATAAGCCGGAATGGTTTGAAGACCTACCAGTTTTGAAGCGCGGTAACGTCTTTCACCAGAAACCAGCTGATATTTTCCGAAGTCCAGTTTCCGAACGGTAATTGGCTGGATAACGCCCAGTTCATTAATAGATGAGGCCAACTCTTTTAGCTGATCTTCATTAAAGCTGGTCCTTGGCTGGAATGGGTTCACTTCAATTGAACTCAATTCCAGTTCCACAATATGGCCTACCAGCTTATCGGCATTCTTATCTTCAGCAGATTTTATATCATTTTCAGGATCTTTCAGAAGAGCAGAAAGTCCTCTTCCCAAAGCCTGCTTTTTCGTAGCTTTCGCCATTTCTAAGAGTTTTTCTTAATTATTTCGTGGGCCAGGCTCAAATAATTGCTGGCACCTTTACTCGCCGCATCATAGTTAATAATACTTTCTCCATAACTAGGTGCTTCACTTAAACGCACGTTTCGCTGAATGATTGTTTCAAACACCATTTCATCAAAATGTTTCTTCACTTCTTCTACAACCTGGTTGGAAAGTCGAAGTCTCGAATCATACATTGTAAGCAATAAACCTTCGATATCCAGTTTGTTGTTATGGATTTTCTGAACGCTTTTAATCGTGTTGAGCAATTTTCCAAGCCCTTCCAGTGCAAAGTATTCGCATTGGATGGGAATGATCACAGAGTCTGATGCCGTTAAGGCATTTAGCGTTAACAGGCCAAGCGATGGCGCGCAATCTATCAGAATAAAATCGTACTTATCTTTCAAAGGTTCGATCGCCTTTTTCAACATCGATTCCCTGTTTTCCTGGTCTACCAGTTCAATTTCAATTGCCACAAGGTCAATATGCGCCGGAATAATATCCAGGTTTGGAGAGCTAGTAGAAAGAATAGCCTCTTCAGCTTTAATGGAATGTTCCAGTAACTGATAGGTTCCATTTTCTACTTCTTCCACATCAATACCCAGTCCTGAAGTTGCATTAGCCTGAGGATCAGCATCTATTAACAGAATTTTCTTTTCCAGGACCCCAAGTGAAGCAGCGAGATTTACCGAAGTCGTGGTCTTCCCGACACCTCCCTTTTGGTTAGCAATAGCTATGATTTTACCCATTAAAAATCTAGAGTTTTTAAAAGGTAAAAATACAATTTATTATAGGTTTACGAAATGAAATTGTTAACAGCTTACTAAAAGAAAATCCGGTTTTCCGCCACGAAAGCGAATAAACCGGATTTGTACTTAAAGTTATTGTTTAAAACTATTCTGCGGCAGTCTCCGCTTTTTCCTCAGGCATCAAAACAGCCTTTAGGTAATTGTCGCCCAAATACTTTTTCGCAGCTTCCTGAATTTCATCTGCTTTCAGGCTCGCAACCGTTTCATTAAAATTATTTACCTGTGAGATATCATAATCTTCCCTGTCAACCTGCTCCAATTTAGATAGCCAGAAATTATTTTGCTGTAATTGCTCTTTTCTTTGAACTTTCATAGTTTCTTTAACCTTGTTCAGATCTTCCTCTGTTGGACCATTCTCCCGAATTTTTTCTACTTCAGCCAGAGCGGCCTTGGTTAGTTTATCCACGTTTTCAGGTCCGCATGGGAAACCAATCGAAAAATTATATTCGCTATAAGGGATTTTTGAAAGTCCGCCGCTGGCTCCAACGCCATAAACACCACCTTCTTCTTCACGTAATTCTTCTACAAGCTTAATAGTAAGAACTTCTCCAAGAGCAGACATTACAAAGTCCTCTCGTTGATCATAATTTGTTTCACCAGTCCAGATAAGGCTTACCCTACTTTTTGGATCAGAGCCTTTTTCTACCTCAATTTCACGTTGCTCATCGGTTTTTTCCCTGAATTCTGGAACTTTATACTCCTCATTAGAATTGGTTGAAGGCAGGCTGGCGATATAGGTTTTTGCGTAATCTTCCAGTTTTGCTTCGTCAATATTCCCTACGAAATAGAACGTGAAATCTGATGCATCACCATATCGTTCCTTGAATTTCTTATAAGCCAGATCATAATCCATTTCATCATATTTCTGCGGAGTTGGAAAACCAACATATCTAGGATTGCCTTCATTTCTGAATTTTCCTAATTCATTTTGAAAATAAAAAGAAGGATTTGACATTAAGTTTCCGAGGAAATTCTTTTGTTTGGTAACGAAAGAATTATAAGCTTCCTCATCCTTATTCAAATCTGTAAAATACAGGTGAATCATTTGCATTAAGGTTTCAAAATCTTTTGGAGTGGTACTCCCACTGAAACCTTCAGAATAAGAACTCAAACGAGGGCTCACTCTTACGATTTTTCCGCTCATCATTCTATTCAACTGGTTTTTGTCCAGTCCACCAATACCGGCTTCATCTAAACCTGGGTTTGCATAAACGGTATTCTGATAGTCTTCATTTGAATATAGCGACGTTCCACCAGGACTGTAAGCTGAAAATAAGATTTCATCATTTTTGAAATCTGTCTTTTTATAAACGATCGTTGCGCCATTGCTCAATTTCAAAGTTGTAAAGCCAACAGCCTCGTTGTTCTCGGTATTTTCAATAGTTCCAGGAGTTGGCATTTCGGTGATCAGATTTTTACGTACTTCTTCTTCTGAATACTTTTCTATTTCAGCATTCTCCACTTCTTTCAGAGCAGCCAAAACCTGGTCTTCGGTAATTTTTTCTAAAGATTCTTTTTCTGGCCCAGTAAGCACAATTACGCGATTGTCATCATGTATAAAATCATTGATCAGGGCGTTAATATTTTCCAGTTTCAGGTTATCAAGATTTTTCTGAGCAAACTCATAACTCCATTCAATTCCCGGAATAGGTGAGTTTTCAAGAAAATTGCTCACATACTGGTTTACGATCCTTCCGCTTTCCTGCTTATCTCGATCTTTATATGCTCGCTCGATATTTGCAAGATATTCTTTTTTAGCTCTTTGAAATTCAGATTCGCTGAAACCATACTTTTTAACTCGTTCATTTTCCGTTGCGAGAGCTTTTAGAGCATTGAGTTGTTGATCTTCTCCAACCATGGCGAAAGACTGATAAGCATTTTTCATTGGAGAATACGTACCGCCATAATAAGAATAACCATAGGTGAATGGCGGATTTGGTTTATTGGCCAATTCTTCCAATCTGTTATTAATCATATTGGAGAACATGCTTTTTTCGAGCTGTTTCTTATAATCACCTACTGTTTTCACATCTTTTGCCTCTTCCTGATCTTTATAATAGATCTGAACTCGGCTGAAATTAGCTTCAGGATCTGTAGCTATGGAGACGAAAGTTTCATCATGGTTAGGGACGCCGTACTCTTCTCTTTTACGAGGATTTTTTCTAGGTTCCAGATTCGAGAAATGGTCTTTGATCTTTTTTTCGATCGTTTCCACGTCAAGATCACCAACAGCTACAACAGCCATTAATCCTGGGCGGTACCAGTCTTTGTAAAAATTTCTGATAGTTTCGTAATCGGCATTTTCAATAATATTCTTTTTCCCAATAGGTAACCTTTCCGCGTACCTGGAATTATACATTAACTTCGGAAGGTATTCCTGCATCATTCTCTTATCAGGGCCAAGACCCAGTCTGTACTCCTCCAGTACGACACCGCGTTCACCATCTATGGCTTCTTCTGTCAATAAGGCATTATGAGCCCAATCTTCCAGAACCGTAAATCCACCTTCCAATTTTTCAGGATCATCACTAGGTATTGGAAGAATGTAAACCGTTTCATCAAAACTGGTATAGGCATTTAGATCTGCGCCGAATTTCACACCAATACTTTGAAGGTAATCAACCAGTTCGTTTTTTTCGAAATTCTTTGTTCCGTTAAAATTCATATGCTCGATGAAATGAGCCAGACCTTGCTGATCTTCATTCTCAAGAATAGATCCGGCTTTAATGGCCAGTCTTAATTCCAGTTTGTCTTCCGGTTTCCCATTGTTTCTAATGTAATAGGTCAAACCATTATCTAGTTTCCCGATCTTAACATTTGGATCAGTCGGAATTTTTTCCGAATCTGTAGATTGCGCAACGGTAATTCCCGTCACTACCAAAAACAGAATCCAAAGCTTACTGGTTAGGTAATTTTTCATATAATGCTATTTGTTATTGATTTTTGGAAAGATAGCAATTTTTAAACTAAACAGTTAGTTTTATTTGTTTTATTAGCCTTATAAGGCCTTTACTGCCAATAGGAACAGATTGGAACAAAAAAACCGTAATCAAATCGATTCGATTACGGTTAACTATAAAAATAACTAATTTGGTTAGGAATTTTTTCGAGAGCGAATCATATTTTCCAGTTGATCCCACATTTCTTCAGGAATCGCTTCAAGCAAATTAAATTGTCCCGCACCTTTCAACCATTCACCACCATCAATGGTGATAACTTCTCCATTCACGTAAGCCGAAAAATCGGAAACCAAATACGCTGCCAGATTGGCCAATTCCTGGTGTTCGCCAACACGTTTTAAAGGCACTTTTTTCGCCAAGTCAAACTTTTCCTTCAAATTTCCCGGTAATAAGCGATCCCAGGCGCCTTTAGTAGGGAAGGGGCCAGGCGCAATCGCGTTAGATCTAATTCCGTATTTTGCCCACTCTACTGCCAAAGAACGAGTCATGGCGAGAACTCCAGCTTTGGCTGTAGCACTTGGGACAACATATGCAGATCCGGTCCAGGCATAAGTGGTGACAATGTTGAGAACAGTTTTATTTTCTTCTTTTTTATCTATCCAATGTTTACCTAAGGCTAGCGTACAATTTTTACTGCCTTTTAGAACAATGTCTATAATCGTATCAAAAGCGTTTGCGCTTAATCTTTCCGTAGGGGAAATAAAGTTTCCAGCTGCGTTATTCAATAAGATGTCGATTCCCCCAAATTCTGAAATGACCTTATCTCGCATGGTTTCGACTTCGTCATAATAGCGCACATCACATTGTACAGGGAAGCATTGGCCACCGGTTTCTTCTTCGAGTTCTTTTGCTGTATTCTGAAGCTTTTCCAGGTTCCGTGAAGTGATGGCCACCTTAGCCCCGAGCTCCAGGAAGTATTTGGTCATAGCTTTCCCCAGACCGCTACCACCACCGGTTACTACAATTCTTTTACCTGATAGGGCATCATCCCGAAACATTTTATTTGTGTAGTTCATATTTCTAAATATTTAGAGATCAAATTACTTATATTTCTCTAAAATACCCGGAAGTTCCATACTGAATCTGTACATTTCAAAATTACCATCAATTAGTTCACCTTTTTTGTTAAGCACAACATATCGCGGAATTCCATTGAATTGAAATAGCTCTCTAAACCTGTTATAAACATCAGTATCAACCCTGTGGACATTTTCCAAATTCTGTTCCTGGATAAATTCGTTGTAATCTCCAGATGGTGATTGGGCTTCATCAGTAATGAATACAAAATCAAAATCTGGATGATCCTTATACTTTTCCCGAGTTTCTTTCATACGTTTTATATTAC
Organism: Flavobacteriaceae bacterium; assembly: GCA_964220295.1. GTDB lineage: Bacteria > Bacteroidota > Bacteroidia > Flavobacteriales > Flavobacteriaceae > Christiangramia. Next base: position 21,999 of record CAXPUM010000089.1, read on the forward strand.
CAACGCATGGTCCGCAAGTCGTGGCCCAAAAGTCAATAAATAGAATCTTTCCTTTATACTGGTCTGCAATCTCATAAAACATATTTTTCGCTTTACCATCGGGCAAGAGAATCACTTCAGGCTCAGCAGCTATTTTTACGCTACCCATATTATCCAAATTTTCTTTAGGATCAGGAAAGTTATTTTGGATCAGCCTTTTCCCCTCTTGCTTTAGAAAATCATTTTCGATAGTGGCCGAAAGTTTTTCCCAATAGCTATCGGCTGTTGTTTTTTCACTTATTAGATTAGCAAGTTCAAATTTTAAACCTCTGATTTTGGTAATGTCATAGATTAGATCATTCTTTAAGTTAAGACTGGTAAGTACAGAATCCTTTTTAAGCCATTTTGCCATAAAATCTATGCCCTGCTGGCCTTTAAATGGTTCATAATATTTTTTTATATAATCCTCAAAAACATTTGAGTATTCTTTCCTAAGTTCGGCAAACGCTGTCCTAAATTCTTCGGTAATAGTATCCTGAGGTTTTAGTAATTCTTTCTCTTTTTCCGAAAGATCTATGTTTTGTTCTTCGAAATATTCAAGCTGGCTTATCTCTGGGACAAAATTTCGATATGAATGTTGAAAATTTAATGGGTCTGCATACTCAAATCTATTTATAAATTCGCTAAAACGCTGATTAACAAGAAGTGCTTGACTATTTAAGGGAAGATATGTTAGAAAATCATAATATTCAGGCTTAATTTTCTCCTTTAGAAATTGATTCTCGGGCTTTTCTCGCTGGTAATGAGAGCGATTCATTAAATAATTCATCACCATCACCACACCAGATAATTTATTCTCGTTTCTATAGATTAATTCTGCCTGGTCTGAAACAGGTTGCTTTTGAAGAAAGGCGTCCAGTTTTAATTTATTTTCTTTTTGAATATCAAAAGCATAATCTTTAAAGTCCGCTGCGGAAAGAGTCAAACTCTTTTCTTTAAAATCATCATAATTAAATTGATCAAATTCAAATTGTGATAAATCTGAATTAATTTCAGCAAGATTGCCTTTAAATTCAATAGTTTTTTGAGGGTAGAACCGATCCCTGTAGTGTTCTGCAGTTAAAAAGTCTTCCCAGTCAAGAATCATTCCCAAAGTCTGTCCCGGTTCCAGATAGAAAAACAACAACCTATGATTAAATTTAATGTAAGAGCGTACGGGATGAATTAATGGAATATCAGCTTCAAACCTACCATCCGGCTGAATTTCGAGCGTTATAGGATAGTCTTCACGAGTAAGTTCATTTGAAGCATAATAAATACCCGTGTCAAAGCCCAATCTGGTATCATAACCTTTAATATAGCCAATTATTTTCCCCGGTTCTTTGCTAAAGAACTGGTCTTCTTCATAATTTTTAATAGGCTCTTTAGTATTTTTAGCCAGTTCCGTATCCAGCCATTTTTTTACACTCTCAGGAATATCGTCAGTGTCTGGTTCTTTTTCCTCGTTTAAATACAGTCCCCAAAATTGATTGTTATAATCAATCTTTTTAATTCCTTTTTCTAATGGAGGAAAAACGAAGACACTATGATGACCGCCATCGGGATCCATATGAATTTCTTCGTTGAAGTTTTCGTTTTCAATACTGACTATAAAAAATTTCTCTCCGGTTTCAGGATTCCTGATAAAGGCGTCCCTGCCATACTTTAGCCACCATCCTTGGGGCATGTCCCATTGGAGATGAAGTTTGGTTTCTTCTGAACTTAATTCTACTTTACTAATTTGGAATTGTGCAGTATTCCCTAAATCAAAATCAGGCTTTTCAATAATCTGTACACCACCTTGAGCAGCTAAATCGATTAAGTTGAAGAAGCATATAAGGGCGAGAACTATTCTTATTTTTTTCATAAAAAATGGTTGGATTTTATCTCTAAAGGTTAGTAAGATAAACCAACTTATTAATTATGACAAATAATTTTATAAATCTAATTACTCTTCGTCAATAAGAATTTCCAATAGCTGAATGGCAGCATCGCTAATTTTAGTGCCGGGACCGAATACAGCAACTGCGCCCGAATCGAAGAGAAATTGGTAATCTTGAGAAGGAATCACACCGCCAACAATAACCATAATATCTTCACGGCCTCGTTTTTTCAATTCATCAATAACCTGAGGGACCAATGTTTTATGGCCCGCCGCAAGAGATGATACACCCAGAATGTGTACGTCATTTTCTACTGCCTGTTGCGCGGCTTCTGAAGGTGTTTGAAATAAAGGCCCAATATCTACGTCAAAACCAAGATCTGCGTAACCCGTTGCGACGACTTTTGCCCCGCGATCGTGACCATCCTGACCCATTTTAGCAATCATAATTCTAGGTCGTCGACCTTCTAATTCAGAAAACTGATCGGCCAGCTCCCTAGCTTTATTAAACGAACTATTGTCTTTCATCTCTTTTGAATAAACTCCGCTGAAAGTCTGAACTTTCGCTTTATACCTTCCAAACTCTTTTTCCAATGCATCGCTGATCTCTCCAAGAGTAGCTCTTTCTCTGGCCGCCACAACTGCCAATTCCAATAAGTTCGCATTTTGATCTTTTGCTGCGGTAGTCAGATTTTCTAAAGCTTTTTCAACAGCTTTGGTATTTCTTTCAGTTTTAATTTTCTCCAGTCGTTCAACCTGTTGTTTTCTAACGGTTTGATTATCTACTTCAAGCGTTACCAGCTCATCTTCTTTTTCCAGTCGGTATTTGTTTACTCCAACGATCACATCAGTCTCGCTGTCTATACGCGCCTGTTTCTTCGCCGCTGCTTCTTCAATGCGCATTTTCGGAATACCAGCTTCAATGGCTTTTGTCATTCCACCATGCTCTTCAACTTCCTGAATCAGTTTCCAGGCTTTTTCAGCTATGTCAGCTGTCAGTTTTTCCACATAATAAGAACCAGCCCAGGGATCGACCGTTTTGGTAATATTCGTTTCCTGTTGAAGGTATAACTGCGTATTTCTGGCAATTCTAGCCGAAAAATCGGTTGGTAGCGCAATAGCTTCGTCTAATGCGTTTGTATGGAGACTTTGAGTGCCACCAAAAGCCGCAGCAGTCGCTTCAATACAAGTTCTTGCCACGTTATTAAACGGATCCTGCTCTGTTAAACTCCATCCACTTGTTTGAGAATGCGTTCTAAGCGAAAGCGATTTGGAATTCTTCGGATCAAACTGTTTAACCAATTTAGCCCATAAGATTCTACCGGCACGCATCTTAGCAATTTCCATAAAATGATTCATCCCAATCGCCCAGAAAAAAGAGAGGCGAGGAGCGAAACTATCGATATCCATTCCCGCTTCCAGTCCTTTTCGGATATATTCCAGTCCGTCTGCTAAAGTATAAGCCAGTTCAATATCGGCTGTAGCTCCGGCTTCCTGCATGTGATAACCGGAAATGCTGATACTGTTGAATTTAGGCATGTTCTTCGAAGTAAATTCGAAAATATCTGAAATGATCTGCATCGAGGGAGCAGGAGGGTAGATGTAGGTATTTCGAACCATGAATTCCTTCAGAATATCATTCTGAATCGTACCGGATAGTTTTTCGGGAGAAACGCCCTGTTCTTCCGCAGCAACGATATAAAATGCCATAATTGGTAAAACTGCGCCATTCATTGTCATGGAAACCGACATTTTTTCCAACGGTATCTGGTCAAAAAGGATTTTCATGTCTTCAACCGAATCGATCGCTACTCCAGCTTTTCCAACGTCACCAACCACCCGGTCATGATCACTGTCATAGCCACGATGCGTTGGAAGATCAAATGCCACGCTTAAACCTTTCTGTCCTGCCGCGAGATTACGCCGATAAAAAGCGTTGCTCTCTTCGGCAGTGGAAAATCCTGCATATTGGCGAATCGTCCAAGGCCGGCTAACATACATGGTACTATAGGGCCCTCGCAAATAGGGCGGAATCCCGGCAGCAAAGCCGAGATGTTTTACGTTCTTAAGGTCATCTTCGGAATAATTTAATTTCAGCGTAATTTCTTCCGGAGTTTCAAAAGTTGAAATTTTAATTTCAGAAGAATTCGATTCTTTGTCGGCTAACTGAATATTTTGCAGATTCTTTCTATTCATTGTTTTCCGTTTTTATTGATTCTTCTTCAGCTGCTAATCGTTCTTTTTCGTACGCTTCGCTAAGTCTCCGTTCCAAAACAGGCTCAATAAGGGTTTTTCGCGGTTTCTTTTTCAGAAAAGGATATAATTCCAGGTCGTCTTTCATGCGATCCTGCGCATTTTTATATTTATTGGTACCAATAAGCACCAGGGAACCATCATCAAACTTTTTTTGTTGCTGCTTGGCGCTTTCTTTTACCTTCTTCTGAATAGTTCCGTCTTTCAATTGCTTCAGCATTCCACCGCCACTTTCAATATCCTTGAATATCTCCAGCGCTTTTTCGGCTAACTGTTTCGTGAGGGATTCGATATAATAACTACCGGCAGCAGCATTGCCTACTTTTCCAAAATAACCTTCATGGCGCATCACTAATAACTGATTTCGTGCAATGCGATCGCCAAATTCGTTGTCTTTGTGATAAATGGCATCATAAGGTGAATTGCAAATACTATCGGCACCGCCAAGTATAGCGCTCATACTTTCAGTAGTAGTACGCAGAAGATTGACATTATAATCGTAAAGTGTTTTATTTCTTTTTGCAGATTCAGCTAGAACGTGACAGGTTTCATTCAATTGGAATTCCTGCGCCAAACTTCGGTGCAGCCAGCGCAAGGCACGAATTTTTGCGATTTCCATAAAATAATCTGAACCTGTGGCGAGCTTGTAAGTGAACTTCAAGTCTTTCTCTTCAGGGAAATGATTGGCATATTCGGAAAAATGGCACATGGCATAAGCCAATTGCTGTGGAATAGTGGCCCCTGCATTATGATAAAAAGCCGTGTTGATCCCGATAACGGTTTCGAAGCTATCTAAATCTCTGACAATCTTTTCCAACTCAGAATGATCATCTTTCAAGTTATAGAAGAAATTTCCGGATCGAGCCAGGTTTCCGACAATATCTAATAAAACATGAATCCTGAAATTCTTTTCCCTTAAAAAGATATTGAAAGACTTTAAGTAAGCCGCATCAAGGAAATTGCATTCCAAATAATATAATTTCCCTTCAGGAAGGTTTTCAAAAAGCTTTTTTAGGTCTATTTCGGTATTCGGAATTTGAAACCAGATTGCTTCACCGCCTTTGCTGAACTTGGAAATGGCTTTTTTTGCCGCTTCACTTTCTGAAGTCACAAAAACTTTCTCGCAAATATTCCAATTCGAAGGATTTTTGATTTGTAATTTTTCAGTAACATCTTCCTGCGTGTAAAAAGGCTTAATGTCGATCTCATGTAGGGTGTGCGTGATCAATTTTTCATTATAATCGGCACCTTTGAGATCGTATTGTATTTTTTGCTTCCATTGTTTCGCAGAAACTTCTTCAAATTCCTGAAATAACAATTCTTCCATGTAGTGAGTTTTTGGTTGACCCGGGAATGATCAATCTACAGTATCGTATTCAATAATATAGATATCTTCGTTATCCCTTTTCATGTAGTATTTCTGCCTGGCAAATTTTTCTAACTCAACCGAATCATTCAAATTTTTAATGATGGCTTTATCTTTAGCAATTTCGGTTTGAAAAAATTCTTTGTTGTCACGGAGATCATTCAGTTCTTCATCAAGTTCATGATGTATAAACCAGGAGTTTGTGTCCAGGAAGATCATCCAGATCGCGAAAACGAGGCTGATCAGCACATATTTATTGCTGATAAAACGAAACCAGGCATTTTTTCGAAGGTCTTTTAATTTCATTTGCCTCTAAGATACGAATTTAGGATAAGCGATCTTTAATAATTGTCTGAACGATATCAACAGCCACCGTATTGTAACGATTGGTAGGAATGATGATATCGGCAAACTCTTTTGTTGGCTCGATGAATTGCTGGTGCATAGGCTTCAAAGTGGTCTGGTAGCGCCATAAAACTTCTTCCAGATCACGGCCACGTTCCGCAATATCACGTTTTAATCGACGAATCAGACGCTCATCACTATCTGCATGAACATAGATTTTTATGTCAAAAAGTTCACGAATTTCGGGATGAGTCAGAATTAAAATTCCTTCTACGATAACCACTTTTCTGGGATGAATCGTGATTGTTTCGCCTGTTCTGTTGTGTTCCTTAAACGAATAAACCGGCTGTTCAATATCCTGACCACTTTTAAGTGCTTTTAAATGTTCCCCTAAAAGATCAAAATCTATTGATTTTGGATGATCAAAATTGATCTTTTTTCGGTCCTCAAAACTAAGATGCGATGTGTCACTGTAATAGGAATCCTGAGAAATCACATCAACTTCCTCATTTTTTAGTTCATCGATAATTTGATTGACAACTGTAGTTTTACCACTCCCTGTACCACCGGCGATACCAATTATAAGCATAGATCCTGAAATTTCTGCAAAGGTAATTATTAGTTTTAAATTTGAAATCCCCGAAAATTGATGAATTTGGAGAAAACTCGATTAGAATCGATATTTTTGGCTAGTGAATGAATTTCTATGAGAATACTTTTTTATTGCCACTCTTCAACCTTATACGGAGCTAACCGTTCACTTATAGAATTAATAGTAGGCATCAAGAAATCTTATCCTGGTGAATTTGAAACTCATTTAATTTTACCTTCAGAAGGTCCTATTTGCAATGAACTCAAGCGGCAAGATCTTACTTACACAATAATTCCTCATTATAACTGGATTTATTTTTCTGAGCATGGAAAGAGATGGGAAAATTCTAAACTTTTTTTCGAATTGTGGAAATGGAAAAACAAGACTCAGAAAGCCATCAAGAATCAGCTGAATTTGAAAAAACATATGGCTTTCGCTAGGAATTACAATCCGGAAATCATTTATGTAAATTCATCCATGAACCCCATGGGATTGTATGTTGGAAAAAAACTGGAGAAGAAAATTATATGGCATCATAGAGAGACAGTAAATGATGAAATATCAGGCTTTTTTCTTGAGTTCGATAAATTTGCAGAAATATTTTCAATAATTAATAAGCATATTTTTCCTTCTCAGTTTTTAATGAAGTTTTATAAATCAAGATTTAATGTTCAAAATGGGGATGTAGTTTACAATTCCCCATCTATTGAAATAAAGCCAAATTCATTTTCCAATCGCCAAAGTACTTTTCCAAAAAAAATTGGAATGGTGGGGAGGTTCAATAATCAAAAAGGGCAGCAAGAAGTTATTGAATTGTTTCAACATGAGGATTTGAGGAATATGGAATTGCATATTTATACAGGTGAGAAAAGTCTGAGAAATTTTTCAAAATTAGACAATATAATCTACCATCCTTTTACGGAGCCTTCAAATATTTATTCAGAAATAGATTATTTGATTGTAAATGCTAAAAACGAATCGTTTGGAAGAGTTGTTATTGAAGCAAACTTTTACAATGTGCCTGTTTTTGTAAGTAATTCTGGGGCTTTACCTGAACTGATAATTAGCGGTGTAAATGGAGACATTTATGCCAACATGAATGAACTCAAATCTTTAATATTGGACAATAGAAAGAATTACGATTCAATTCAAGAAGGAATTAAAAAGTTTTCTACCGAGAAGATGATTGAAAAGGTGTATGAAATCCTCATGAAAGTTAATTGAAAGAATAGTTGTTTTTAATAAATTGATTAAGTCGAATGGTGGCTTTTTTAGCTCCAACGGGATTTAAATGATCGGCATTATAGAAATCCTGATATTCAAATGAGCGGGCTGACTCAAGATCTAGCACTTTTACTTTTGGAAAATCTTTGAGAATTATTTCTAACAAACTATCCCTTCTCTTAATCACGCTCTTTTTTATCTGGTTATTATATCTAAAATGACTTGGGGTGTTATAAATTAAAACATCAATATTTTTTTCTTGACATTCTTCAATTAAACTTTTAAAAATTCTTGTATTCTTCTTGAATTCCTTTAAACTATCTGCATTTTCTACATAAATATCCTCATCTTTAATTAAATGCTCATCGAATTTAGCTGCTTCGTAAGAGCCGTAGAATTTTAAGGTGTCAAAACCATATTTATTATAACCAAAATCACTGGTTTTCTGAAAGCTGTCTAAAATAAGATTGGTATAATAATCGGAATTAGAAATGTATAATGAATAATCCCAGAGTTGCACTGGGCGATTAAAAGTATTGGTGTTGAAAAAAACCAGATTCTCGTGATCTATAATTTCTGGAGTAATAGATTTATCTCTTTCCAGCCAATCAAAACTCATTTCAACAATCACAAGATTTAGCTCAGGTAATTTTGGTTCGAAATTTTTAAATAGCCGGTAATTTTCAAAAATTCTCTGACCTGAATTTCCAAAATTTATAGTTTCAAAGTCAAGATATTCCGGATTAATTCCTCTTTCGTAATGGCTGCTGCCCAAAGCCATCACTTGAATGGTTTGGCTGTGGTGAGCTAAGTAATCACGCTTTTTTGTAACTGAATATGAAATGTTGCGTAGATAAAACTCTACTCCCAGGAGGATTAAAACCACTGGAAAAAGAAAAATTAGTAGCCTGTATATAAATTTCTTCATTTAAAACTGGAAATAAATATATTCAACTTCTGGCCCCGTGTATCTAAATATCATAAATATCAGAAAGTAATACAATGCCCATCTGGCAAATCTGGGCATTTGTTTCTCCAGTCGTAGAAGAGGGAAATCTTTGTTTCTATTTGGTAGTTCGATTAGCAGCAAAATTATAATGAACAAAGATTTCAAACCTATTACGGTCTGGAAATCTGAATCGGGCACAAATGAAAAGATTTTCGCGATGATATCGATTCCTAGACTTACATCTGGAGTTCTAAAAATTATTAACGTGAGTACCAGTATAAAGAAATTGGATATTAGAAAAATATAGTCCATCAATTTATAGTTCCAATAGCTTTTATAGTCTTTTATTTGAGGTTCTCCAATGATCCGATATATGATCACTAAGGTTGCATGGATCATTCCAAAAAGTAAAAAATTCCACGCTGCGCCATGCCAGAATCCAATAAGGGTGAATGTGATGAATAACCCAATGTAAGTATTAAGATTTGTGCGTTTTCTTTTTCTAACTAAAGGGATGAAAAGGTAATCTCGAAACCATTGACTCAAAGTTATATTCCAACGTCTCCAAAAATCCCTTATGCTTCTGGATAAATGAGGCATCCTAAAATTCACGCTCAATTCAAATCCGAATAATCTGGCGGAACCAATTGCTATGTCCACATAACCAGAAAAATCGCAGTACAATTGGAAATAATATAAAACCGCTATATAAAGTAATTCAAGACTCTGAAATTGCTCATAATTGGAATACATTTCATTGACTGCAATTGCCAAATTATCAGCAATAACCATTTTCTTGAATAGTCCCCAAAGAATTTGACGTAGGCCTTCTTTTGCATTCTGATAATTGAATTCTCTTCTCTTTAAAAATTGCGGAAGTAAATGAGAAGCTCTTTCCACCGGGCCCGCGACCAGCTGGGGAAAGAAACTCACAAAACAAAGAAATTCAAGTAATTGATGAGTTGGTTTAATTCGCTTCTTAAAAACGTCAATCGTATAGCTTAAAGTTTGAAAGGTATAAAAGCTCAATCCTACGGGAAGAATAATATTTAAAAATGAATGAGAATTCTGTAAACCAAGTATTTCATGAAATCCTTCTATAAAGAAATTGAAATATTTAAAGATAAAGAGAGTACCTAGATTCCAAAAAATACTAAAGTATAGCCATAATTTTTTGGTATGATCTGAAGTCGAATTATAAATTCTAAGACCGGAATAATAATCTATTAAGGAACTAAAAAATATTAAACTAAGAAACCTCCAATCCCAATAAGCGTAAAAAAAATAGCTTGCAACTAGAAGGAAAAGATTCTGATGCCTTCGATTATCCTTACCAACAATCCAGTAAAGAGCGAATACAACAGGTAGAAAAATGGCAAATTCAAATGAATTAAATAACAATGCCTTTATATTTCTGTCAAAAATAAAAAACCCGAGAAATATTCTCGGGTTCTTTATTATTTAAATAATATATTTTATAGAGATCTTTTAAGATCTGTACAATCTCCTCCGTCACCAACTGGATCGTCAGTAATTATTGAAAGAGTTGATCTACCAAAAATTGATGAGCGATAAACTGCAGTACCGAAGTAAGTCGAACAATCTAAATCAGCTGTACCAGTATAATAAGAATGGAAAAACAAGCTCGTATCAGGATTAGCCAAAGTTCTAAATCTGATAGGACCTGAACGACCATTTAAATCTGGTTCAGCATAGATTTCACAAGTAGTAATGCTACCATCAATGTTTCCAGCACAATTTTGCTGAGTAGCGCTACCAGTGTAGCTTTCTCTATTCAATATAATTTGCATGGTAATGTCAGAACTTCCGTCAGCGCTATTAGTCAACATAATATTAAAAGTCTGCTTAGCACCAGGCGCTCCCAACTCCGGATGAGGTGTAGAATCATCTTCATCACCAAAACATCCAGATTCACAAGAGTATGTACCAGTTTTTGTTTCTACAGCTCCCTTAGAAGTTTCTTTAACAATAATTGCATCACCTTTTTCTCCCATATAAGTGATATCGCTAATTATTGGATTTGATCCATCTTTATTTACTTCAAAGTTAAATTTGAAATCTCCTTCGTTAAAAGATAATCCGTCAACTAATTGACCTTTACCAACATTTTCTGATGCTCTGACAATGTTTTTGTCTCCTGTAGGTAATGAAAACTCTGCAGTTGGAGCACTGATTCCGTTTAAAGTAATCATGATAGTCGCTCTATTTTGACCATCTAAAGTTGTAAAAAGACCTTTGTAGATACCAAGGCTTGAATTGTCTAATGCACCAGAAGACAATTGATCTTCAAAAGATAGTGCATTTTCATTATTTGTAACGTCATTATTCTCTTCAGTAGAACAAGAAAATAAAACTACGCTACAAAGTAATAGAGTAAATAGTTTTTTCATAGGTGAAATGATTAAGTTGCTTTTAAGCGTTTTTAAATTAAATTCGGTGCAATATAGTACAAATTTGATAATGTCATAAAGCAGCCTTCGATATTAAAAAATTTTTAACTACGTGTGTTAAAACATCATATTTTACGCTAAAATAAGCCTTATAACGGGCTACTATGCTAAAATATTCTAAAATTTAGTTTTAAAATTGGTTGTACTATTAATTAAATTTCCATTTCCGTTAATTATTTTTCTTCAACTTTGGCTACCTCTTCCTCGGTTACCATATTTCCAATTTTATTACTCCACGTATTCATTGCATAATTCAAGGCATCTGCGACTTCTTTATCACTAAGTCCCATTGGTGTCATAACATTATCATATGTTTCACCATTCACAACGATTTCTCCTTGAAGCCCATATTTTACGCCTCTAATGCTAGCTTCTCTCTTATCTTTTAGCCAGTCAGACCCGTCTAATGGTGGATAGGTTCCTGGGATTCCTTTTCCTGTAGGAAGGTGACAGGTAACACATAGGTCACTATATACCTCTTTTCCTCTTTCAATGCTTGCAGCAAGCTCAGAATTTTGTGAAGATTTGTTTTCGGTTTTTGAAGGTATGGTATAAGACTCTTCTTCCGAATCATTTTCTTTTTTGTCCGACTTACACGCTATTAATCCAATAAGACCAAATAGCAAAATACTTTTTTTCATTAATCTTTCTTTTTTAGTTTAAATATTCCCTTTCCTTCTACGGCAACGTAAATTTCACCGTCAGGACCTTGTTTTACATTTCTTATACGACCAATATCTTCAAGAAGTTTTTCTCTCTTCTCAATCTTTTTTCCATCGAGCACCAGATGTTCGAGATACTGAAACTTCAAACTTCCCACTAATAAATCTCCTTTTAGCTTAGGAAATTTTTCAGAGGTAACGAATTCAAATCCGCTTGGAGCAATAGAAGGAAGCCAATAAAAAATAGGATCTTCCATATCTGGTCTACTCCTTTCTTCGGTGATAGGAGTTCCATCATAATTTTCTCCATAGGTAAGAATAGGCCAACCATAATTTGCTCCTTTTTTTATAACATTTATTTCGTCACCACCTTGAGGGCCGTGTTCATGAACCCAGATTTCGCCGGTTTCAGGATTTAAAAGCATTCCCTGAGGATTTCTATGTCCATAGGAGTAAATCGCCTTTACGGCATCTGGGTCATTATAAAATGGATTATCATTTGGAATAGATCCGTCATCGTTTAACCTATAAATCTTGCCGTTGTCCCTTGTTATGTCTTGAGGATTTACATCCCTTGCACCTCTTTCACCTGCACTAAAATATAGGTAACCATTTTTATCAAAGGCAATTCTAGAACCAAAGTGCTGACCTTTAGTGGTATTTGGGCTAGCTTTATAAAGGATTTCTGAATTTACAAGTTTATCATTCTGCAATTTGGCACGCATTAAAGCAGTATTACCACCTTCACCATCACCCTCTTTAGAAGAATAAGTGAAATAGATCCAACCATTGCTTTCATAATTTGGATGCAGTTGTACATCTAGAAGACCGCCCTGTCCACGATCGTAGACTTTAGGGCCACCGCTAATCTTGGTTTTCTTTCCGTCTTTAAAATGAATGATATCACCATTTTTTTCAGTAATAATCATGCTCCCATCGGGTAAAAAGTCCATTCCCCAAGGAATATCCAGTCCGTCCACCACTAATTCAGAAGTATAAGAATCTGAACTTTCTGCAGGAATAGGATCTGGAACAGCAGTTTGAGTGCTGTCTATTCCAGAATCTTCAGGGTCAACCTGCGCTGTTTCTTCAGATTTGACCTGATCATTGCAAGCCAATAGACCTAATACAGCGATAGATGCGACTAATCTTTTCATATAATTTTGCTTCTGCATTGAAAAAGAAACTAAGATATAAAAAAATCGAACTTTTCATTGCAGTGGCCGAATAATTATTATATTTGCCGCCCAAGAAAATCAATTCTCGGGGTGTAGCGTAGCCCGGTTATCGCGCCTGCTTTGGGAGCAGGAGGCCGCAGGTTCGAATCCTGCCACCCCGAC
>CAXPUM010000090.1:0-11138 GCA_964220295.1 Flavobacteriaceae bacterium
AGACGGCGACCACCGAGATCTACACTAGCTCAGACACTCTTTCCCTACACGACGCTCTTCCGATCTGCTGCGGCGATTTGTATTGGCTTATATTTTAAAGTATTGTTCAATTCGGTTAAAGAAGCCATTGCTTCCCATACTCCGGGAAACAACAGGTCACAAACTATTCAAAGTGACAGCAATTCAATTATCATGGATGCCTATAATGCAAATCCAACCAGCATGCAGGCTGCTTTGAACAATTTCAAGCAATTAAAAACTTCAAAAGAAAAGATCGTGATTTTGGGAGACATGTTCGAACTGGGTCCATCTGCCGAAACCGAACATCAGGTCATTGCCAATTTTGTCGAAAATGCAGACTTTTCAGAAGTCTATCTTCTTGGGGAAAATTTCCGTAGAACTTCAGTGAGCAGCAACCGGATTTTCAAGTTTAAGGATATGGAAAGCCTTAAAAAGCATACTTCGGAAATAAATTATAAGAACTGCTATTTTTTGATCAAAGGTTCTAGGGGAATGGCTTTAGAAAGAGTTTTGGATTCTATTGAAAAGAAAAATTATCCTTCCGAATAAATAAAAAATCCCACCAATTGGCGGGATTTTTTTGTGAAGTGTACTGGATTCGAACCAGTGACCCCTACCCTGTCAAGGTAATGCTCTGAACCAACTGAGCTAACACTCCAATTCGGTTTCAAAGCTAAAAATTTCCTGATAATATCTTCCAAAAACTATCAGATTTTCGATAAAATAATTACTGTAATTTTTGTTTGTCTTCACGGCTGACCATAGTTTTCCCCGGTTTTCAATTGAAGCTAACACCTTTTCCATAGTTATTGGCTAATTGAACCTGGTCCAGATTGATAAATACCAACCTATGAAAGCGAAGAAAAATCTTAGTTTCCAATTTCTCTTCCTGATCAAATAGACCATCATTTGATACATACAGCTCTTTTATAATATGAACCTGGAATGTCACAACCATAGACCAGACAATACCTCCAGCGAACTTTTTCTTAAACTTCACCAGAATTCTTTCTAGACATATAAGCAAGCTATTAAACACTTCGCTATGGAATGGAAAACGAGACATGGTGATCTATATATACACGAAAGAGCTGGAAGTAATACGAGAAATTTGCAAGTCAGGAGAAAAAAAGCCAGGATTCGCAAAACCAGATTGAAAGAAAAAAAACCGCGATGCGTGAATCAAAAAAGCCGGAAATCGATCCGGCTTTTTGTTTTAGGCTAATTCAATGATTAAACAAATAGTTCTCATTTCATTTGTATTTATTCATCATTGCTATTCTCTCATACCTACCTCCTTTTTAAAATTAACCAAGAAACAGTAAACAAAGCATATTCCAAATTACAGCTGCAATGAACTGCATCAGGAATATTTTTAACCTAATTGATTTATTTGCAATTATTTGGAAATTAAAATTTACGATCGGGCTCGAATGGCTCCAAATTAAGTGAGGGCCTTCGGGCACTGATAATTTCAGAAATGAGTTTACCGGTGGCAGGACCAAGACTCCAACCCATCATGGCATGACCAGTCCCAATTGTAAGATTTCTATATTTATCAGGTCTACCAATAAATGGAATGCCATCTGGCGAACAGGGCCGTAAACCAGACTTGACACTAGCCTTTTCTTCGGAAGAAATCTTTAGCTTGCTGAAATAATTTTCGGCTGCATTTGCTATAGCTTCCACTCTCACAGGATTGATCAGATCATTGATTCCACCCAGTTCCATGGTCCCGGCAAAACGGGTAAAGCCGTTCATGGGTGTAACCGCAACTTTGGCTTCCACCAAAACGGAGGGAATTTTTACACCCAGATCACGATACACATTAAAACTGTAACCCTTTCCTGCCTCCACCAATATATTCAGTCCTAATTTTTTACCAAGAATCGATGACCAGGAACCTGCTGCCAAAACCACCTCATCTACTTCAAAATCTCCATTATCGGTAAGCAGTTTTCCAATCGTGTTTTCTTTTATTTTAAAATCAAGTACTTCAGTATTGGTAAGAAATTTTACCGAATTCCTCTCAAGAAAATCCCTCATTTGCGTCATGAAATCATTAGGCGTCATATGACCATCATCTGCATAATACCAAGCTCCACGAACATCATAATTGGCATCTGGAAATTGCTCAGATAGATCTTGCTTGGTAAAATGAGTGACGTTCAAACCTTCCAATTCTGCCATTTCAGCAAGGTTAGCTTCTTCCTCTTCGCCTTTTGCTGAATTGTAACACATCAATAAGCCATTGCGCTCGTAAGTGAAAGCGAAATCCTGAGATCGTTTCATCTCCTCATAGAGTTCTCGACTCAGCAAATTAATATCTTTTATAATGGGAATAGCTTTTTTAACTTTACCAGTTGTAGCCGATTTTTTAAAGTTCCAGGCCCATTTTAAAAACTGGGCATTCAGTCTTGGCTTCACATAAAACGGACTACGGCTATTCAGCATCCACTTCAAACCTTTATTAATTATTCCCGGAGAGCTCAGCGGAATGATATGGCTAGGAGTAATGTAGCCAGCATTTATAAAGGATGCACCGTTAGAGATCGAGTCCTTATCAATAATTGTAACCTTATGGCCTTCTTTTGAAAGGTAATAAGCGGCACAAAGCCCAATGATACCTCCTCCTACAACGATACAATTTTTCTGCATATAGAAACACACACAAAAAATATGAATTTTGGAAGATCAGGAAATTAGAAAAGCGTATGAAGCTTCTCAAAAGGAGTGAAAAATAAAAAAGCCTCTCATTTCTGAGAGGCTTATTGAATACAAAAACTTTACTCTTCTAGTGCTGATCTTCATCAAATCCTGTATTGCGATAACCTGCAACAAGGTAAGGACTATCAGGATCATCTGCCAACTCTACCTGGAATGCTAAACTATCTACCACTGTTCTGCTTCCGGAAGCTTTAGTTCCGTCAGGAATAATTTTTCCATCAGTAATAGTTGCTGTAGCCTCTTCGCTATATAAATTTTCAGCATTTTCCGCGGTAAAAGTTAACGCCTCTACATTTCCGTTAGCTCTTACTTTTAGCGGAAACAGGTCTCCATTATCATCAACAAAAATAGTGTTGTCATTGGCAGCAGTATTATAGGTTGATAATTCGTAATAACCGGTAAGGCGTTCTCCATCTAATGAATAAATAGAGATGTACCATTGCCCGCTTAATTCTTGAGTATTTGTTTTACCCGGATCATAATCGGCATAACCATCTTCCTCACATGAAGTGAGCATAAGGGTTAAAATTGCCAGAATTAATAAATTATATCTTGTTTTCATATGAATTTAATTCTTGATTAAGGTGTTACTTTTTCTAATTTCAATCCTGATAGGCTGAAACCTTGGTCTTGAAGGGTTGCGCCCCACATCATGGTTTTTTGATCATCAGATAAACTTGGACCATCTACAGTCCAAAATCCAAAGCCATTGGTACCGCCTGGAGAGCTGATGCTGTTCCCAGAAACCGTAATGGTAGAAGGTGCCGCATATTGTGGACCATAGTTTACTCCGTATTCATAATGACCAACCAAAATATCAGTGATATTAAAAACATTCGGATCATCTGTTGACGTAATCATTACTGGGAAACCTGAACCGTTTCCTGAGGAACCATTCCAGAAACCAGCGATAGTTCCGTCGTTTTCGTAAACGTAAACAGTTCTCTGAACATTTGCAGCAAAACCATCGGCATTTTCAGCGCTATAGATTAAGGTATAGGACCCCGGAACTGAAGTATCCACACTTCCCTGAGTATCGTATTCTACATCCTCTCCCTGTATTTTCGCTTCAATTCCCGGATCATCAAAGGTTGAACCTTTTTCAATTAAAGTTACCTCGTCCCCTAAAAGGGTAAGCTCAGGGTAATATGTGATTTCTGAAGTTATAGGATCTTCAGTACTACAACTGGACAATACAGCTGCAGATGCAAATAATAGTATTAAACTTTTAATTTTATTCATGGTATAATTTTTTTAGTTCTGGTTCCACCAAACTTCCTGAAGAAGGTTTGGTTTCTGAGTCAAATTACTGTTACGCTGAACTTCATTATCTGGATAATAAATAGAAGCTGGCATTTGATCTCCTGGTAAAACAGAAGCCAGAGAAACTATTCGTCTTCCATCTTCATAGGACGGATTGTCACTCGTAGTCAATTCTGGATAACCAGTTCTTCTAGTTTCTATCCATGCTTCAATATTATTCACATTTGCCAGCGCTGCCCATTTCTGATTAATAATTTGTTTTAACTGATCATCGAAACTGCCAGATTCGTTAAAATCATATGCAGCACCATCTGCTGTCAACTCCATAGCTTTTGCGCTCGATAAACCAAGTAATTCAAATGATCTAGCAACACCTTCATTGTATTTCTCTTCTGCCATATCGCTGCTTCCATAACGAGCATATGCTTCAGCTTGAAGGAAGGAGCTTTCAGGTAGACTCATGAAATAAACCGGTGTGGTAGGCTGAATATCAGGACGAGCGAATTCCTGGGCCTGGTATCCACCATAAGGCTCCTGAAGGATTCCTATTCCCTGCTCAATTCCTATATATTCTCCATCTGTATTTGGTTTAAAAACCGCTTCCAGGCGTGGATCTCCATTCCTGAAATAATATTCCAACAAGGAATTACTTGCCACATCATTAACGTCTCCCAAGGCCTGTATTTGCACTTCATAATAAGGGTTTCGTTTAGAAGTAGCATCAGTAAAAGCCGTAAAAGAAGCATTTTCAGAAATGAAATTACCTTCATTTAACAACTCGGTTACTGCAGCGCTATTAGCTTCGGAAGTATTGGCCATTCTCAGATACATTTTCAACTTTAGCGTGTTCGCAAATTGTACCCATTGATCCATATTCGCAGCATAAATTAAATCCTGCTGACCTACCGTGCTGTTAACCGGATTTGCTTCATAACTAGCCATCGCCTGATCAATTTTACTTAAAAGATCAAGGTATATTTCTTTACCTGCAGTTGGTGCTGGTGAAATATTCGCATTTCCCTGAAAAGCCTCGGTATAAGGAACATCACCGAAAATGTCTACCAAATATTGCATGGTATAAGCTTTCATACAGGTTGCGATCAGGAAAGTTCCTGTATCACCCTCTTCAGTAGCCTGATCTTTAACATATTCTAGATCATTTAATGCACCAGCATAAAGCTCTGTCCACAATCTATTTGCATAATCGGTATCCAAATTGTATTGATCTATTGCATCATACTGCCCGGCACTTGGAGCCTGTGTATAGAATTGCGCATACATACCACCCAAATTAAAAAGCTCACCACCCATTACGGTCGCTATAGAACCCTGAGCTGCAGATAATGCCAAGCCCTTATTAATCTCCTGAGGGGTGTTGGGATCTGTATTTATATCCAAATCATCACTGCACGAAGTAAGTGCCAGTAACGAAATAAAAAATATATTAATTAATTTTTTCATAATGATTTTTATAAATTTTTAGAATCTTGTTTTTAGACTAAACCCTATACTTCTAGTACTTGGGTTTGCACTAAATTCTCCAAACTGACTCCTCAAATCGGTTCCGAAAGTTGAAATCTCAGGATCGATAAATTGGTTGCTTTCTGGGGTCCATAAAAACAGGTTTCTACCAATTAGACTTACAGATAGATTATCTAATGGTGTTTTATCTATCAGTTTGGAAGGGATGTTATAACTTAAAACAACTTCTCTCAATTTTAGGAATGATTTATCAATAACAGTACTTCTGCTCAATGCAGTTGCACTGTAATAGTCGTCCATATTACCTCTAGAAACACGAGTTGTATTCTCTACATAATCAATACTCCCATCATCTGCTATTACCTGCTGAACTGAGTTCGGAACGATAAAAGGCTGACGGTCGTTATACATAGTGGTAACAGAATTACCTACAAATCGTGTAATATCTGCCGTACGACTATACATTAAACCTCCCTCTCTCAAATCGAAAGTAAAATTCAATGACAAATCTTTGTAAGAAAACTCATTTGTAAATCCAAGCGTGTAATCATACTGCGTGTCACCATAAATTTCCTTAGTACTGGCAGCGATTGGTATACCCTTAGAATCAACTACTATTTGTCCATCATCCGTAGTTTGAGGAACAGAACCTTGAATCAACGCAAGAGGTTGACCTTCTAAAGCTACCAATGATGTAGTACTTAATCCACCTAAAGCTACCTGATTCAATCTATCATCCAGTTTTTCCAATCTGGAATCGTTTGTTGAAAAGTTGAAAGCAGTATTCCAGCCAAAACCATCAGAATTTCTGAAGATAGCCAGTTTTAATAATGCTTCTATCCCTTCATTGCTTATTTGTCCAAGGTTAGCAGTTTGCGTAGTATACCCTGATGTTGCCGCTAATGGTAAAGAAAGAATCTGATTCTCTACTTTTGCATTATAATAGGTAAAGTCAAGGCTAATTCTGCTTTTAAAGAATTCCAGGTCAACTCCTGCTTCAAATTCTTTTCTTCTTTCAGGTTTTAGATTTGGATTAGCTGCCCGGTTTCCAACCTCATAAGCATTTACACCACCTAGAGGAAAATTTAAATTTCCGAAACCTTGATTATCAGCAGATCCTGCTACGTAAACCGGATTGATCTGGTAAGGATCGGTATCTACACCAACTTCACCATAACCGGCTCTAATCTTACCATAATTCAGTATATCGCTTATTCCTTCAAAACTCTTTGTGAATAACCAGCTGGCGTTCACACCTCCATAAAGTACTGATCTATTTTCCTGAGGCAACGTACTATACCAGTCATTTCTAATATTCCCTGTTAGGTAAAGTCTATCTTTATAGTTGAAGGTAGTGTTATTATAAAGACCGTATAGTCTTCTTTCTGAAGTGGAAGAAGAAGCCTGAGGATTTTCACCTGAATTGCTTAAACTATAGAATCCGAATAAATCCTGACTCCCTACAGAAGCCGACATATAATTATTCTTACGAATATTGTAATTGAATCCTGAAGTTGACTGAATGGTAAAATCTTCACTCACATCTAAATTGATATCATAAAGAATATCATGGTTTAATTGCTTAACCATTTGGGCATTCTCAAAATAAGAACCTGGTTGTTCTGTAGAGGAACCATCATTTGGTGATCCTGGCTCAGCTTCAACGATTGCAGTCCAGTACCTGGTTTTATCGGTATACTGATCCAAACCAAATCTATAGGTAAAAGTAGACCAATCATTAACTTCATAAGAAGCCTCCATAGAACCATATACTCTTTCCTTTTGATAATCGCTTCCATCTTCATTTAAGGTGAAATATGGATTTGTTACACCATAAGGAGTATAGTAATTTGAAATATTATTGAATTTATTATTGTAATCTTTAAATTCAGTAAGATTTAAATCTGTTGGAATTTGAAGCAAGTTGTTTAAAACTGTTAAACCCTGACCGGTAGCCACTGATGCCCCTTCCGTATTTACATAGTTTAAATTCCCTGCAATTTTCAATTTTCCAATATGTGATTGTGCATTTAAACCGATAGTATTTCTATCGTAGCTATCTGCATCAGTTGGATAAATTCCATCTTGTTGAAGATTGGAATACGAAAGGCGTACGGTAGAATTTTCATTACCACCAGAAACCGCTACGTTATTTTGGAAGAATGTTCCAGTATCAAAAAAGTTTTCCAGCTGGTTTTCCTGAAAAAGGTACGGCTTAAGACGTTGCGAATTATCAACCACATTCCCCCATACTCTTGGTTTTCCGTCGAATCTTGGTCCCCAAGAACCATTTTCATTCAGGCGATGAACAAAATCCCATCCCTGACCATAAGTTGATTGATAATTTGGCGTTCTAGAAATAGTATTGAAAAAAGTCGTAGTACCTAATTCTACTGCTAATTTTCCAGCCTGACCACTTTTGGTGGTAATAATTACCACTCCGTTTGCTGCTCTGGAACCATATAGTGAGGTAGCAGAAGCCCCTTTCAAAATGGTCATAGTTTTAATATTATCAGGATTTATGTCCTGAGAGCCACGACCAAAATCATAACCTCCACCGAGGTTATCAGAATAAGCAGAGCCGTTATTGATTGGCACCCCGTCTACAACATATAAAGGCTGGTTGGAACCACCCATTGTACTAATACCCCGTATTATTACACCTGAAGATGCACCGGGATCTGTGGAAGCCGCAGAAATGTTCACACCTGCAACTTTTCCCTTAAGAGCATCTGCAATATTAGATTGTGAACCTCGAGTAAGATCCTCAGAATTAACGGTTGTAGTTGCCGAACCAAGAGAAGCTCTTTCTCTTTGGATACCAACAGCAGTGACTACTACTTCATCCAACTGTGCAAGATCTTGTTTCAAAGTTGCATCAATAATAGAGGTACTTCCCACTGTGATTTCAGATTGCTTCATTCCCACAAAGGAAAAAACCAACACATCACCTTCCGAAGCTTTAATAGAGTACTCTCCATCAAAATTTGTTTGAACACCATTACTTGTTCCCTTTACGATTACATTGACACCCGGGAGAGGCATTCCCTGCTCATCCGATACCGTACCGGTAATCGTATTGCTTTGTGCAAAAGTTGAGATGCTTGTTAGCAAAAAGAGCAACAAGCACCCTAAATTGTAGTGAATTCTCATAAAATTTTTACTTAATTAAAAAATTAGGGTCGCTAATCTAGTGGGAAAAAAGGCTTGTATTTTTTATATGATTCAGATGGTGGGGATACTGATACAAGCTTTGATAATTTTGAACCTTATGGTAATTCTAGAGAATTTTGAAGATTAAAACATGACTCTTATGAGGGGATTCATACCTTTGCAAATACATTTTATCCAAATCTCCTTTTTTTGTATTCATCTCACAAAAAGCTTGGAGGTTGATTAAACTATTTTTTACTAAAGTATTCATACATCAATCAATAAAAATCATCGAATGAAACCATTTGCTTTTCAGCATATGAATCTAGAGGATCATCCTGTTTTCGTAAACATCTCTGTTATTCATTATAAAAAGCCTTTATATAATGAGGTATTGACAGGCTCTGGCAAACCATATTTGTGCTTTACTTACGGAAAAATAACTAAAATCACCTCTGAGGGGCAACAAAAGGAAGTTTCTCAGGTGGAGCTACAACCTGTTGAAAATTATTATTCCTTAAGTACCGAAGCAAATTCAAGAATAATTGCATTGAGCATTAAGCCCGATCTACTTTTCAACATCACTAATACCCCCATAGGTAAACAAACAGGAAATGTTTATCATATTTTAGAACCTGGACTTCAGAATAGTTTAAATAAAATAAAAAATAGACTAGAAAATTTATCGGATATCGAGGAAATTTGGGCGTTTATAGAATCTGAATTAGCCACTTATAATTCCTCATGGAAAAAACCGGTTCCAATAAGCCATATAATTGACTATATTTTTGAGCGTAAAGGTCATATTTCTCTTCAGGAAATACTTCAAGAATTTCCGTTAGCCAAAAGCACTTTGCATGCTCATTTCAAAAAATATATCGGCCTGCCGCCTAAATTTTATATTAGGCTCATTCATTTTAATTTTATCGTAAGAGAAATGCTTAAAAATAACAGCTCAGTGAAAGATTTCATTTACGATTCAAATTATTATGATTACTCACATTTCAAAAAAGATTTCAAGATATTCCTAGGCATCAATCCTGCCGAATTAGAAAAGATAAAAGATAAGAGCCTCGCAACTCTTTTTGACGAGGTAGCCTATCGGCTTCGCTAATTACAAATTCATTTTTTCCCCACTTTTTTTAGAGAGAAACCCAATTTTTGGACATTTCACTGAAAATAATGGAAACTATGGATTTTTTTACAGCAGCTTTAAAACTCTTCGAATTATTTTTGTATACCCGAAAATCTAAGCCTAAGAAGAGGTAAGATTTTACCTAAAATTCAATTGTATATGACGATTTTAATTGTAGATGAAGAAATAAAGAATTTTCAAATAATTTCCGACTTAATTTCAAAAAGAAAAGATTTATTCGATGTCGTGCATACAAGCAATTTTGCTGAAAGCGTTGACGCCATTGAAGAATTAGAACCGAGTATTATATTTATAAATTTCAGTAATAATAAGCAAAATTCAGAACTAGTTACTCAAATTAAACGGAAACCAAAAAAGGCTGTAGTAATATTTTATTCAGAAGAACCAGAAGACGCCATTCGTGCTTTTGATATGGGCGTACAGGATTTTTTATTAGCCCCCTTCCAAAGGCAGCGTTTTTACCAAAGTCTTAATAAAGCTGTAATGATTAATGGCTATTATCAACTGGAACAAAGAGTAGAAAAAGGAAAATTTGCTGGTTATGCCCCAGGATATGTGAAAACCATTCCCGTCAAACTCGGCAATAAAACAGTTTTTATTAAAACTAGTGATATTAAATATATTGTAGCAGACCGTTATTATGCTGAAATATATACGAATAAGAAGAAACATGTTATTAGGGAATCTCTAACCAAACTCTTCAACATTCTTAACAGCGATGATTTTTTTAGAATACATAGATCATATATCATCAACATTAATTACTTAAAGGAAGTGATTCATTCTGAAAAGTCAGAACTAGACGTGAAAATGGAAGACGGAAAAACGTTGCACGTAAGTAGATCCCATCATAAATCCCTTGTAGAGAAATTAGCTATCTAAAAAAATAAAAAGCCAGTTTAAAACTGGCTTTTTTTATGGGCTAATTCAAATAACTTTTAAATAAAAACTATATAAGGTTATTTCATCTCAGTTATTATGAGATCAAATTTAAGTTTAATCTGTGCTCAGTGCGCATCAAGTGATCCGTAACCTATCAATTATGATTTAAATAAGCGATATTCTGCGATTTTTAATAAAACCGTTTACGGCTATGGATTTATAGAAAGATGAAAAATCTAATTGTTCAAAAGATTCTTCCCCGTTCAATTCTATAAAGAAATTACATTATAATAAAAAAGCCTCTCATTTCTGAGAGGCTTTTTAGTGGTGGGCGCGAAGGGATTCGAACCCCTGACCCCTTGGGTGTAAACCAAGTGCTCTGAACCAACTGAGCTACGCGCCCTTGCGTGATTGCGGATGCAAATATAGACTACATTTTCAATTACGCAAAACA
>CAXPUM010000091.1:0-10243 GCA_964220295.1 Flavobacteriaceae bacterium
CTCTTTCAGACCAGTCACTTATTTCTGTTGGACTGTCCATAAAATAATATAAATCTGGCGCGGAGAATTTAGTATCGGAAATCTTTTTGAGTTGTGTTGCGACTTTCCAGTTCAGGTCTTCCCGAACATTAAAATTGACCTCGATCGGGCGGTCTTTAAGATCTTCGGCATACATAAAGGTCGCAGGAATATTCAGGTGAGCATGTGTTTCATCAATTTGGGAATAGGTTCCATCACCTCGGTTACCGAACAGGATATATTCCACGTTGATTTCCCCATCTGTATTCTGAACTTTCCAGGAATATGGGTCAGTCCTGGTAAAATCCAGTTCCTCTCCTCTGCTGTTTGTGGCTTTAAAACCATAAACATTTTTGGCAAATTCGTGCAGCGCATAACGTCCGGGAGAAGACCTGCTCATTCTTACCACGAGTTCCCTTGATTTGATCTGTGGGAAATGAGCTTTGATCACCGCCTCGTGATGGGCCGCATTATCAAATGAAATTTCATAAGTATTGGTTTGCGCGGTAAGATTTAAACCGACAAAAAGAAAAAGGATCAGTATTTTTTTCATGATGATTTTTTGAAGTGAGTCCTAAAGTAAAAAAATGTCTTCAGAAAAATGGCCTATTCCGCAGTGTATTCCAGAATATCACCGGGCTGGCAATCTAAAGCTTCACAAATGGCCTCCAGAGTCGAAAATCGAACCGCTTTCGCCTTACCGGTTTTTAAGATGGAAAGGTTTGCGGTAGTGATGCCAACGATCTCTGCAAGCTCATTACTTTTCATGTTGCGCTTTTCAAGAATACTATCCAGGTTGATGATTATTGGCATGATTTAAATAGTAAGTTCACTTTCCTGTTTAAGTAACCTTGCTTTCTGGAAAATTCCGGAGAGAATAATAAAAAATAACCCGAGAGCTATAAATAGCCAGAAATCTGAAAAGGAAATTTTCAGTTCCAGCCTCAAATTAAATATTAATCTGAAGATAAATGAAGAAATGGCATCTGCCAGATTCGCTAAGATTATAAGTTGGCCAACTAGTCTAAAACCAGTTACCTGATACTCCGTAAAAAATGATTTTTTGCGAAGCTTTTAACCAGATTTCTCAGGATATATACCGTAGCTATTGTCACTGGAAAAATGATAAGAGTATAGGTGAGAATGGTAATTCTGGCCGACATTGTTTTTACATTATAATCCTCAAGAAAATCGATGCTCAATTCACTAAAAGAACCGGGTAAGACCAGGCTGAGGATTAATATTCCTAAAATTATAAACCAACCTAAAATAAAAAGATAATAGATTACACTTAAAATTTTCTGTAGGAGAGTAATGGGTTTCATGATCTAAATTATCGTTTATCAATAACAAACCTAATTAATTATTGTTTATCGATAATATTAAATATGGAAATTTATATCGAAAATGTAGAATATTTACATTTTCAATAAATTAATAACGGAAATTCATTTGTTCTACAATAAAAAATTTAAAAGCTGCTTTTTCCGCAATATTTATCTCTTTTTCTTTCGGGAATTCTTCAAGAATAACTATTATATTTGCCACGAACGATATATCTAAGTATGCTTACCGCAATTCTTACAGGATTTTTATTTGCCATTTTTCTCGTATTCACGGGAAAATTTTTTAGAGGTAAGCTGGCAATCCTGTCTTCACTAATTCCACTGGGATTATTTATTTACTTCATTCGGTTTATTGGTGATGTGGCTAATGGGGAAGTTATCACAAGAACTTATTCCTGGATCCCTTCTTTTAACGTAGACCTTAGCTTTAAGTTGGATGGTTTGTCCATGTTGTTTACGCTGATGATCACGGGTATTGGATTCCTGGTTTTTTTATACACTTCATCTTATCTAAAAGGGCATAAATACCTGGACCGTTTTTATGGCTATTTAGGCTTGTTCATGGCTGCGATGCTTGGTCTGGTTCTTTCAGATAATATGATCACGCTTTTTACTTTTTGGGAATTAACCAGTATCAGTTCCTTTTTCTTGATTGGTTTTAATAATGATAGCGAGGCTTCCAGAAAATCGGCTATGACCGCCTTAGGAATCACTGGTATCGGCGGACTTTTTCTCTTGGCAGCTGCATTATTACTGAATTATATTTCCGGAACTTATAGTATTTCTGAAATGCTCACAATGGGTGAGGCCATTCGAGGAAATCAGCTTTATCCGCTTGCAGTAATCTTGATCTTTGGTGCGGCCTTCACTAAATCGGCACAATTTCCATTTCATTTCTGGTTGCCGGGAGCCATGAAAGCACCAACACCTGTCTCTACCTACCTGCATTCTGCAACGATGGTAAAAGCTGGGATTTATTTACTGATGCGTTTCAGTCCGATTTTAGGAGGCGAGGATATCTGGACCTATACACTGATAATTGTTGGTGCGATCACCATGTTATATTCAGCGATCCATACCATTTTCAGAACAGATTTAAAAGGAGTGCTCGCTTACTCTACGATTTCGGCACTTGGAATACTCGTTTTCTTGATTGGTTTTGGAACCGAAGAGGCTTATCTGGCCGCTGCAGTTTTTATCATCGTTCACGCACTTTACAAAGCAACACTTTTCCTCGTTACAGGTATTATCGATCATCAAACCCATACGCGTGACGTAACAAAACTTTCAGGTTTATTTAAAATAATGCCTCTGGTTGGAGTAGCGGCAATATTAGGTGCGATCTCCAGCGGTGGTATTCCGCCGAGCATTGGTTTTGTTGGAAAAGAACTTATTTACGAGTCGACCACTAAAGCCGAATGGATGGTCATTTTGATGGTAATAGCCATTGTTTCGACAAAAATTTTATTGCTTTATGCAGGATTTGTTGCCGGTATCAAACCATTTACCGGAAAATTGCCTGATAACCTTCAGGACACTAAAAAACCGGGAATCATTCTTTGGGCCCCACCATTATTACTGGGAACCCTTGGAGTTGTTTTTGGGATTGCACCATTCTTAGTAGAAGGTCCAATTATTAAACCACTGGTTTCCGCGATGGGTGTCGATGCTTCAGAAATTCACCTGGCGCTTTGGCATGGCTTCAATGAAGTGCTGTTGTTGAGCGCGATTACAATTGGGATTGGAACTGCATTATATTTTCTTATAAAGCCTTCAGTAAAACTGGAAAATAGCGCCGCGAGATTCAATTTTATTTCTCCGGAAAACCTGATGATCGGTTTTAATAATGGATTTAAGATATTTTCAGTTTACTGGACGAAGTTTTTCCAGAATGGTTATTTAAGGAATTATATTTCCACCATCATATTATTTACCGTTGCGATCGTTGGCTACATCATGCTGAGAGATGGCAGTTTCGAGATTGATTACATGCAGCTTACCGAAACAACCATTTCAGAAATCGCCGTTACATTGATATTGATCGCGGGTTGTATTTACACCGTTTTCACCCAGTCCCGATTGGCTGCGGTAGTAGCGATGGGAGTAATTGGCTGGTCGATCTGTTTGATATTTGTATTTTACAGCGCACCCGATCTGGCAATGACACAGTTTTCTATAGATACGCTAACGGTGATCCTGTTCGTATTGGTTCTATATAAATTACCAAGATACCTGAAGTTATCAGATTATAAAACACGGATCAGAGATGGAATATTATCTGCGGTCTTCGGAATTTTGATCGCAATGATCGCTTTGGAAACCTTATCTGTTCCAGCGAACAACGAAATTGGTAATTATTATGCTGAAAAGGCTTATGTTGCGGCCCATGGTAAAAACGTGGTAAACGTGATATTGGTCGATTTCAGGGGTGCTGATACGATGATAGAAATTTCAGTGTTATCTATCGCGGCCTTAGGAGTTTTCGGCTTAATGAAATTGAGATTGCGTAAATCTGAAAGAAGACATTACGACTAGAAACGAATTATGAGAACAACGATAATTTTACGAACGGCTTCCAACTACCTGCTACCGGTATTGTTGCTGTTTTCCATATTTGTTCTTTTACGCGGGCACTATCTTCCCGGCGGAGGTTTCGTGGGAGGTTTGATCGCTTCGATCGCATTCATCCTGCATTCTTTTGCAAACGGATTGAAACGTACAAAGAATTTACTGGTCATGCACCCGGGTTATTTGATCCCGATCGGTCTTGCTATTTCATTTTTAAGCGGTCTGGCTCCGGTAGCTCTATTTGATGAGCCATTTATGACCGGGCTCTGGTCGCATGATTCTGTTCCGATCTTAGGACATATCGGTTCAGCTTTGTTTTTTGACCTGGGAGTTTATTTCGTGGTTAACGGAGTGACACTAACGATAATTTTCACAATTTCTGAATCAGCCTAATGGAGATATTAATCGCTTTGATGATCGGTGTACTTTACGCGGCAGGAATTTATATGATGCTGCGCAGGAGCTTGGTGAAGCTGATTATCGGAATTATTTTAATTGGTAACGGAGCAAACCTTTTGATCTTCCTTTTAGGAAGAATTACCAAAGGCTCACCACCAATCATACCTGGCGATGCACATTTTTTAGCTGAAGCCTATGCCGATCCTGTTCCGCAGGCATTGATATTAACGGCCATCGTAATCAGTTTCGGGCTACAGTCTTTTGCCATCGTTCTGGTAAAAAGAGCGCACACCGTGGTGCGTACCGATGATCTTGATGAAATGAACGCAACCGACGAAGATTCATGACAGAACAAATAGTTATATATCCGTTATTCCTGCAAATAGCCATCAGTATTATCCTGATGTTTGGCTGGAATAATATCCGTTTTCAGAAAATTTTCAGTGTGATTGGAAGTGTTCTCGCGGTGATACTGGCGGGAGTTGTCTTTCATTTCACCTGGACCGAAGGCACTCATACTGTACAGGCGGGTGATTGGCCTGCTCCATTTGGGATTACCTTTGTAGCCGATACCTTCGCAGCCACTCTGGTAGTACTAACATCGCTTGCAGGTCTGGCAGTGTCGATTTTTTCGGCCGCTTCCGTATTAAAGGCAAGGTTACAATTTGGGTATTTTCCTATTTTTCATTTCCTGCTTTTAGGTTTGAATGGTGCGTTTTTAACCGGTGATATTTTCAACCTGTACGTGTGGTTTGAAATCATTATAATCAGTTCGTTTGTTCTGATCACCATTGGTGGTGAGAAAGCACAGCTAGAGGGAGCCGTAAAATATTTCACGCTGAACATTTTAGCGTCGATCATATTCCTCACCGCGATTGCCGTTTTATATGGCTTAACAGGAAGCTTGAATATGGCCGATCTCGCAGGAAAAATTGCGGAAGTGGAAAACCAGGGACTGGTTACAATAACCGGTGTGCTCTTTATTATTGGCTTCGGAATAAAAGCCGGGGTCTTTCCATTATATTTCTGGCTTCCGGCCTCTTATCACACACCACCTTTTGCCGTTTCAGCTATTTTCGGTGGACTGTTGACTAAAGTTGGGGTGTACGCCCTGCTTCGGATTTTCACTTTGATATTCCACGGCAATGACTTTATCAATACGCTATTAATTATTATCGCAATTTTCACGCTGATAAGTGGTGGAGTTGGAGCATTGGTTCAGAATAATATTCGGAAGATATTTTCCTATTTAATCATATGTCATATTGGATATATGATTGCGGGTCTTGGTATGTTTACTGAAATGGCCATTGCGGGTGCGATCTTTTACCTGATCCATGATATCATCGTCAAAACAAACCTGTTCATGTTGAGCGGACTTATCTACAAGATTAAAGGTTCCAACAGCATGAGAAATCTGGGGGGATTATACGCATCCTGGCCAAAGATAAGTTTGTTGTTATTCATTCCGCTGTTTTCATTGGTAGGTATCCCGCCCTTATCCGGTTTCTGGCCCAAGATTAATTTAATTAAAGCAGGTTTTGCCCAGGGTTCCTTTTTTACCGTGGCAGCAATTATTTTCGCCAGTTTTATTACCCTGGTAATAATCGCCAAATTATGGGCAGAAGTATTCTGGAAAGATGGAAAGGAGATCACGGTAAGTGATAATTTTAAGTTCTTTACCGATCTTCCTAAATTGAAAAAAGTACAGTTAGTGATTCCAATTGCGATGCTGAGTCTGGTATCTTTGTATATTGGGTTTGGAGCGGAGCATATACAGGAACTGTCCGCGAGAATCGCAGATGAACTGGTGAACAGTCAGGGCTATATCGATACGGTTTTAAAGCAGTAAGTTGAAAAAATGAAAAGTAAGTTTATTTCAAATATCCTATTAACCTTTATATGGGTTGCCCTTACAGGGGATTTTTCATTTGAAAACTACGTTTTCGGGTTTTTTCTCAATTTCCATATTCTCTGGTTAATTACTTATAAAAGAAACAGGTCTAAATACTTCGTTATCGTTCCGAAGTTGATTTTATTGCTGGTGACCTTTTTGTACGAATTGATCAAGGCAAACCTGGAAGTGGCTTACGAAGTGATTACCCCAAAGCTGAAAATGACACCAGGTATCATCATGGTTCCCTTAGATGTGAAATCCAATATGGGGATCACTCTTTTGGCCAATATGATCTCGCTGACACCGGGAACATTAAGTATTGATGTATCAAATGACCGGAAAGTCCTTTTCGTGCATGCGATGTATATTAAAGACCGTGAAGTGTTCATCAAGAGCATCAAGAACGGTTTTGAAAAAAGAATTTTGGAGATAATGTCATGACGTTACACGACTATCTATATTATATCATATTACCGGTTCTGATTCTATCAGCAATCCTCATATTCTGGAGGTTGCTGAAAGGTCCTACGATCGCAGACAAAGTGATCGCTCTGGATCTGTTAATCACCACCGGGATCGGGGTGATTGGTGTGTATTGCATCATTTACAATCACTCCACTCTGCTGGACAGTGCGTTGATCTTAGGTCTGATCGCTTTCCTTAGTACCGTGGCACTCTCTTATTACCTCGAAAAACGTAAAAAGAAATGATCGAAATAGTTATAGGTACACTGGCAACATTTGGAGCATTGTTCGTGCTTTTCGCGGCGATCGGGCTGGTGCGTATGCCCGATACTTATTTGCGAATTTCAGTAACTACCAAGGCCGCGACATTGGGCGTAGGTCTTGTGTTAATGGCTACTGCGGTATTCTTCAGTAATTCCGGTGTGACCTCCCAGGCATTCGTGATCATTTTGTTCATTTTCTTAACCGCTCCCGTAAGTGCCCATTTAATTGGTCGTGCTTCTTATTTCATCGGAATAAAACTCTGGGATAAATCGGTTATGGATGATCTTCGCGGAAAATATCAGAAAAACAGTCATATTCTGAAGAGCGTAGTAGATGATACTCCGGAAGATAATGTAGATCACACCCAGATCGAAAATAAGGAAAAGAGAGATTAATCTTTTTCCTCTTCGTCTTTTTTGGAGTCTAGATGAGCCAGAATTTTCTTTTCAATTTTTCCGAAGAAATAATTTACCAGGATGATCAATCCTGTAACCAGTGCTAGTTCGTAAAACATTCCGAATCCAGAAAGACAACCTATTCCCGCGCTACACCATATCGTGGCCGCAGTGGTAAGTCCTTCCACATCTTTTCCTTTTTTCATGATCGTACCGGCGCCAATAAAGCCAATACCGATAATTACCTGGCTGAGAACACGGGTAATATCTACATATTTATCTCCCTCATATTCCAGGGAAAGACAAATAAACACGCTGGAGCCTAGCGCTACCAGTGCATGGGTCTTCAGTCCTGCATGTTTCCCTCTGAATTCCCGTTCTAAACCAATAAGCAAACCGGCAATCACCGCAACGGCTGCCTTAATCGCAAATTCTTTTAAATCCATTTAGTTGTTAGTTTTATATTTGTGGTATGCCACAATTTCCGAGAAAATTAGATAAAAAACTTGAGAAGAGAAAAGAAGACCAGTCCTTTCGGGAATTGAAAGCGCCCTCAAATGGCATAGATTTTCACTCAAATGACTATTTAGGTTTTGCAGCTTCGGAAGAAATCAGGGAACTGACGGAAAACTATCTTCAGAAATTTAGCCTGAGAAACGGTGCTACCGGTTCCCGTTTGCTTTCCGGAAATTCAGAAATTTTTGAAGAAACCGAAGAAAAAATTGCTCGATTCCATAATGCTGAATCGGCATTGCTGTTCAACTCTGGTTACGACGCCAATATTGGCTTTTTTTCGTCAGTGCCTCAAAAAGGAGATATCATCCTTTATGATGAATTGGCGCACGCCTCCATTCGCGACGGGCTGCGAATGAGCCTGGCGAAAAGTTACAAATTTGAACATAATCATCTGGACCACTTGGAGAGTCTCTTGCACCGATTTTCAGGGAATACAAATTCAGAGGTATATATCGTTACAGAGTCGGTTTTTTCAATGGATGGAGACACGCCAGATCTCTCGAGGTTAATTCATTTGTCAAAGAAATACAAGGCTTTGCTGGTAATTGATGAAGCGCATGCATTGGGAGTTTCCGGCGAAAATTATAAAGGCCTGGTTTCAAATTCCGAAGATGTCTTCGCCAGGATTTACACCTACGGCAAAGCGATGGGCTGTCATGGCGCTGCAATTGCTGGTAGTAAAAAATTGAAAGATTATCTTATCAATTTTGCCAGGAGTTTTATTTATACCACGGCGATGAGTCCGCATTCTGTGGCTACTATTTATGCCGCTTATGAATTCTTCGGAAACTCGCTGGACACTGCCGGTAGTTGTTTCCAGCAGCTTCAGAAAAATCTGGATCATTTCAACGCTGAAATTGATAAAAACAAACTGGATTCTCAGTTTACCGAATCATTTTCCGCAATAAAAAGCTGTGTGATTTCAGGCAATGAAAACGTTAAGAATATCGCTCTAGAAATGGAAAAAAAAGGTTTTGTTATAAAACCCATATTGTCACCTACGGTTCCTGCAGGAAGTGAGCGTTTACGATTTTGCATACATAGCTATAATTCGAAGCAGGAAATTTCGGAGGTCTTGAAACTCTTGGGTACTTTTGTATTCAAAGCTTAAAAATGTCAAAAATCTTTTTTGTTACCGGCATTAGTACCGAAGTGGGAAAAACAGTAGCTGCGGCGATCGTGACGAAATCCCTGGAAGCCGATTACTGGAAGCCGATTCAGTCGGGAGACCTTGATAATAGTGATACTCATAAGATCAAAAAACTGATCGCTTCCAAGAACATAAATTTTCATCATAATGCCTACGCTCTCAAGACACCGATGAGCCCTCATGCTGCCGCAGAAATTGATGATGTTCGTATTGAGCTTGATCAAATCAAAGTTCCGGAAACAAATAAAGACCTGGTGATTGAAGGTGCAGGTGGATTACTTGTTCCGCTAAACGATCAGGATACTATCCTCGACCTTATCAAACCAGACTATAAAGTGATCCTTGTCTCAAGACATTACTTGGGAAGCATCAATCACACTTTAATGAGCGTGGAAGTTCTAAAAAATCGTGGAATAGAAAATATCGGGATAATTTTTAGCGGAGACGAACACCCCACCACAGAAAGTATTATTCAGAAAATGGCTGGTGTGAATATTTTAGGTCGAATCGAAGAAGAGCCGTATTTTGACGAGATGGTGATCAATGAATATGCTGAAAAGTTTAATGAAAATTTATGCAAGTTGTAGAAAGTTTTAGAGAAAGAGATAAAAAACACCTTTGGCATCCGCTAACTCAGCACAAAACGGCGGCAGATGCCTTGCCAATTGTAAAAGCTGAAGGCGCACATCTTTATGATGACCAGGGTAAAAAATATATCGATGGCATCTCTTCCTGGTATACTGCAGTTTATGGCCATTGCAATAAGTATATTACTAACAAGGTTAGTGAGCAGATGACCAGGTTAGACCAGGTTGTTTTCAGCGGATTCACGCATGAACCTGCCATCCAACTTTCCGAAGAACTGGTAAAAATCTTACCTAAGGGACAGCAGAAGCTGTTTTTTAATGATAATGGGTCCACTGCCACTGAAATTGGGATAAAAATGGCTTTGCAGTATCATCACAACTTAGGAAATGATCGCAAAGTGATGCTCGCTTTTGAAGATGGATTCCATGGGGACACATTCGGTGCAATGTCGGTATCGAGTCTCTCGGTTTATAATGGTGCTTTTGAAGATCATTTTATTAGGGTTGAGCGGATTCCTGTTCCTAATGGTGAGAATAATGCGGAAGTGATTACTCAACTTCAATCACTAATCGCTGAACATCAAATAGCAGGCTTTATTTATGAACCTTTAATTCAGGGAGCTGCTGCCATGAAATTTC
>CAXPUM010000092.1:0-8006 GCA_964220295.1 Flavobacteriaceae bacterium
CATCCTGAGATCGAACTGGTCTATGTAAATGGTGGTACTGGAAAACGCCAGATAGGAAGCCATATATCATATTATCGGAATGGGGACCTGATCTTGATAGGTTCCAATTTGCCTCACTGTGCTTTTACTGATAGTCTTACCGGTCACGAATGTGAAACCGTTTTACAACTGCGTCCCGATTTTTTGGGGGAAAGTTTTTTTGACATTACGGAAATGCGATCACTCAAGAATCTTTTCGAAAGAGCTAAAAAAGGAATTGTGTTTCATGGTGAAACGAAAAGATCGATCGGTAAAAAAGTGGAAGAATTGAAGGAGAAAGATCCGTTTAACCGACTAATCTCTTTACTTGAAATTTTCAAAATGCTGGAGCAGACAGATAACTATACGATCCTCAATGCGCAAGGCTTTATCCTGGAAACCGAATTACAGGACAATGACAGGATCAATGTGATCTTTAATTTTGTAAAAGAAGAATTTCAGCGTGCAATTTCCCTTGAAGAGATCAGCAATAAGGTAAATATGACAACTCCTGCTTTTTGCAGATATTTCAAGAAGATTACCGGTAAAACCTTCACGCAGTTCGTAAACGAATATCGTCTGGCCCATGCTGCGAAGCTATTGCACGAAAAACAGATTAGTATTACCGATGTTTGTTTTGAAAGTGGCTTCAATAATTTCAGTCATTTCAACAAACAGTTCAAAAACTACACTGGTAAATCTCCATCTACCTATCGCAATGAGCTACGGTTTATGGTTTCCTAATAATTCCGATGAATTTGAAAAGGTATTACAATACTAAAATTTTTAATTTCTGAATTTTTAAAAATCGCATCTGAAATAAAAAATCCCCGGAAATATCCGAGGATTTATTTAGAAATTTTGAAATCTATTCGTGGTGCATGAATTTCTGCTTAGCCAGCAGCTCTTCTTCGCTTTCCACATGATCATCATCGGGAACACAACAATCTACCGGGCAAACGGCCGCACATTGTGGCTCTTCATGAAAACCTTTACATTCTGTACATTTATCTGGAACTATATAATAGATCTCATCACTGATTGGCTCCTGGGCCTCTTCAGCATTTGCTTCTTTACCATCAGGCAGTACAACATCTCCTTCCAGGTCAGTACCATCAGCGTACCGCCAGTCGTCTGCTCCTTCATAAATGGCGGTATTAGGGCACTCGGGCTCACAGGCCCCGCAGTTTATACATTCGTCGGTTATAACAATTGCCATAGCTTTCTTTTATTTGTAAATTTAATCACTGAACCATAAATCAGCCTGGTATTTAGGAATATTTATGGTATTCAGCGCGGGAAACTCTATTTTCGCACTCACAAATTTAAGACGTGAAACATTCTTAACCAAACTCACATGACAATAGATGATCATAAGTCTCATCTGGCAGAACTAGGTAAGTTTTTAGGCCAGTTTCATGAATCGGAATCCGTTCAAAATCCTGATGTTCGTTTTAATGAGCTCTTTTTTGAAGAAATGAACTCCAAGATCGAGGCTTCTGTTCATCATAATGGCTGGTTCAACCGGGAAAATGTCACGTTTGCCCTGCAACAGTGGAGCAAGGCGTTAACTGAAAGAAATCTTTATCTCTGGATGAATGAGTATGATCTTTCTCAAAGTGGCGGAAAGAACGTGGGAATTGTAATGGCTGGGAATATTCCGCTGGTAGGATTGCATGATTTCATCTCGGTCCTGATCTGCAATCATTCGGTTTTGGTTAAACAATCCAGTACAGACCAGTTATTACTGCCAATTATTTCGGCCTATCTTATGAAATTGGATAGCAGATACGAGAACAGGATCCAATTTACGAAAGGAAAACTGGAGAATTTTGATGCTGTTATTGCTACCGGCAGTGATAACACCGCACGTTATTTTGAATATTATTTTAAAGACAAACCTTCCATCATACGTAAAAACCGGAATTCCGTAGCCATATTAAATGGCCAAGAGTCTAAAGAAGAACTGGAGCCGCTTGGTGAAGATATTTTCAGGTATTACGGATTGGGCTGTAGAAGCGTTTCAAAATTATACGTGCCGAAAGATTATCAATTTGACCAGTTTTTTGAAGCAATTTATGACTGGAACCCGATCATCAATGAGAGCAAATATGCCAATAATTATGATTACAATAAGGCGGTTTATTTGATGAGCGAATTCAAATTACTTGATAATAATTTTCTTATGCTAAAGGAAGATCAACGTTTTGGCTCTCCTATCGCCACACTTTTCTACGAGCGCTATGATACTGCTGAAAAACTTTCTGAAACGCTTGAAAAAAATAAGGATAAATTACAGTGCGTTGTTCGGAATAACGCCGGAAAAGATGAAGTAAGCTTTGGAAAAACGCAGACTCCGGAATTGTGGGATTATGCAGATAATGTAGATACCATCCGCTTCCTGGCCCAATTGTAGTTTACAATTATCTTTTTCCTAACAGCTTTTCAGGGCATTTTTACCATCTTTGTGAGAGCATTTTAATCAACCATTTATGAAAAAGCACAATTTTAGCGCAGGACCATGCATTTTACCAAAAGAGGTTTTTCAGGAAGCTTCTGAAGCTGTTTTAGATTTCAACAATTCCGGACTTTCCATCATGGAAATTTCGCATAGAAGTCCCGCATTTGTTTCAGTAATGGAAGAAGCCAGAGACCTGGCACTGGAGTTGCTCGGTTTGAAAGACAAGGGCTATAAAGCATTATTTCTTCAGGGCGGTGCCAGTATGCAATTTCTTATGACTGCCTATAATTTGCTGAATAAAAAAGCGGCTTATTTGAATACCGGAACCTGGTCCAGCAAAGCGATTAAGGAAGCTCAATTATTTGGAGAAGTGATTGAAGTAGCATCTTCTAAAGACAAGAATTTCAATTATATACCGAAAACTTATAGCATACCAGATGATGCTGATTATTTTCACTGTACTTCCAATAACACCATCTTTGGAACGCAGATGAAAAATTTTCCGGCTACGGCGAAAACTATAGTTTGTGATATGAGCAGCGATATTTTTTCTCGGGTTATTGATTTTTCACAATTTGATTTAATTTATGCCGGAGCTCAGAAAAATATGGGGCCTGCAGGAACGACACTCGTTGTTGTCAAAGAAGATATTTTAGGAAAAACCAATCGTAAAATACCATCTATGATGGACTATTCAGTTCACATCGGGAAAGATTCCATGTTCAATACCCCTGCGGTATATGCAGTGTATGTTTCATTGCTTACACTTAGGTGGATCAAAGATAACGGCGGAATTTCAGCTATGGAAAAACGCAATGACGAGAAAGCTTCCTTAATGTATTCTGAAATTGACCGTAATCCCCTACTCAAAGGATTTGCCGCTAAAGAAGACCGCTCTCCTATGAACGCTACCTTTAATCTTTCCGACGAAAGTCTAAAGGAAAAGTTTGATATGATGTGGAAAGAGGCCGGAGTGAATGGTTTAAGTGGTCATCGCAGTGTTGGGGGCTATCGCGCTTCCATGTACAATGCCTTGCCTAAAGAAAGTGTTCAGGTAGTGGTTGATGTAATGAAAGAATTAGAAAATAGAGCATAAATGAAGGTACTTGCCAATGATGGTATTTCCCAGCAAGGGATCGAAGCACTAGAAAAAGAAGGCTTTGAAGTAATTACAAAAAAGGTAGCCGATGAGCAGCTGCCAGAATTTATCAATAACAATCATATTGATGTGCTTTTGGTTAGAAGCGCTACGGAAGTCAGGAAAAACTTAATCGATAAATGTACAGGTCTTAAGGTGATAGGCCGCGGCGGGGTTGGTTTGGATAATATTGATGTGGCTTATGCGGAAACCAAGGGTATTCATGTTTTTAATACTCCGGAAGCTTCTGCCAGTTCGGTAGCTGAACTTGTTTTCGCTCATCTTTTTGGTGGCGTGAGGCATCTTTATCATGCCAACAGAAATATGCCACTGGAAGGCGATAGCCGATTTAAAGAGCTCAAAAAAGCTTATTCCAAGGGTGTAGAATTAAGAGGAAAAACTCTTGGTATCGTTGGTTTTGGAAGGATTGGTCGGGAAGTGGCTAAAATAGCCTTAGGTATTGGGATGCGCGTGATCGCAAGCGATAGCGAAGTTGGTGAAGCGGAAATTGAACTGGAATTTTACAACCACCAAAGCATTAAAATACCAATAAAAACAGAACCAGTAGACGAATTGATCAAGCATTCCGATTTTATTACGCTACACGTACCGGCCCAGAAGAAACCGATAATTGGCAAAACGGAGATCGGAAAAATGAAACAAGGCGTTGGGATTATCAATACGGCTCGTGGCGGCGTTATTGACGAAGCAGCTCTTCTGGATGCGATAGACGATGAAAAAGTTTCTTTTGCTGCATTAGATGTGTATGACAATGAACCAAATCCGGAGATCAGGTTATTGATGAATGAAAGCATTTCGCTGAGTCCGCATATTGGAGCCTGCACGCAAGAAGCCCAAGAGCGAATTGGTCTGGAGCTTGCAAAAAAGATCATCTCGGCATTAAAATAAAGATGCCAATGATAAAACCGGTAATAAAAATTGCCGGTTTTTTTATTATTTCCTTAATGCAAATGCCCATTTAAACTTCCTACCTTTCTCTCTTAAATTTTTGAGTTATGGCCAATATTCTGGATATTTTTAGAACTCATACCGGTAAGAAGCTATTAGAGAGTGCTGAGGAAGAGACCGGTCTATCTGAAAAGGAACTTCAAAGGGTTTTTCTTTTTGGTTTTCCACTCATTATCAGTATTCATCGCAGTAATTGCGACAGCGGAAGTAAGAATCTCAAGGAGCTGATCGAAGGTTTACAGGAACTGAATCTCAGCAATTCTTCCGAAGCATTGAAAAAAGGAGAAATTATATTTCCTAATTTACTTTCTAATGCACGCCGGGAAAAAGTAATCGCATTGAGCAGGATTTTCGGTTTAAATGAAAAAGCTTTTGAAAAGATCCTTAAAATTACTGCAGGGGTCACATTTGGGGTTATTGCTCAGATCACATCCAGTAAAAATTTAAAACGTGAGGATCACTGTAAACTGCTGGATACGCTTTCTGGTTTTAGTTCAGTTTATGAAAATGAGCTGGTGAAAATTTTTACCAGGCACGATGATTCCGGAAATCTTATTAAAACCGAGGAGGAAATTGCGCTTGGGAAAGAGAAAGATAATGATCAAAGTATTCTCGGCGGTTATTCCGGTGGACGTTAAGGAACATTATTTGCTCCTATTTATTTAAATTTGACTTATGAAGAATCTATTATATATTGGGTTATTGCTTCTTTTTGTAACCGGTTGTGGTTCGCTAGGCGGTAAGAACAACAACGATAAAATTGCGAATGCCGAAAATGATACAGTTCGAATCGCCAATGATAGCCTTGAATATGAGATCATTATCATAGAACCAGGTTTTAACCTTTTCATTAATTCTTACGCGAGACCAAGAGGATTTCACTCTCAGCCATATTTAGAAAATAAAAATCAGTTTCTGGTTTCCGAATATAATCAACGAGTACGACAGCCCAGTACCTATGATCCAAATCTATATTTACAGGAGATTAATTACGATGCCAGCATTGATTATGGGTACGAGGTAAATTACCTGCTTTATAATTATTTTGTTTATTTCAGCAGGCAATACAATCAGCGATTTAGTGTACCCACAAGATTGTAGAACTATTTGTTTTATTATTTTTGCGGCATGAAAAGATTAAAAGAACGATGGGAAATCGAATCGAAATGGCAGTTGCTGGTGATTTTCGTCGTTTTTGCTATTACAGGTTCAACGGCAGCAAAAATTGCCGGACCCATTTGTGATTTGATCGGGATAACTTCTGAAACACATCACTGGAGCCTTTACTGGCCTATAAGAATACTCCTAATTTTCCCCATATATCAGGTGCTACTTGTTACCTTCGGATGGTTATTTGGCCAGTTTCGATTCTTTTGGAATTTCGAAAAGAAGATGCTGGGAAGAATGGGAATTTTAAAATTGATCAAAGTTTTTAATTGAAAAATCTGAAGCAAATATTCATAACTTTTGGTTCCCTGCTCATACTGATGCCGGGAATTATCAGTTTTTCTCACATATTTGCTGGTCACGACCACCATCTTTGCAATCATTATGCTGAAAAGCATTTTCATTCTAAAGACCTCGATTGTGACCTTTATAAATTCCACAGCAATCCCGCTCTGGAAATTTCATTTGACGATTACCCCGTATTTCTTGAGAAACCAAAGGAAAAGGTTGTAGTTTGTCATTACTTCTTTTTAAACGATTTTGAACCGCTTCCATACGATCTTCGCGGTCCGCCTGAATTGTTGAGTTAACTACGTCAACAATTATTCAAAATCTTTAAAATTCAATCATGAACAAAATATTATGGTTGCTGCTCTTGGCGGTGACTACCTCTATATATTCCCAAAATTCATTGGAAGGGAAAATCACTGATGCTGAAACCGGAGAAGCCGTATTCAGCGCAAACATTTACTTTCCGGAACTCGAAAAAGGATCGGTTACCGATCTTGACGGAAATTTTACGATCAACAATTTACCCCAGGGAAACTATAAATTAGTTATTTCAGCGATAGGATACGCGAGTTTAAATGAACAGGTATCCTTACCCTCTGGAAATATTCAATTTCAACTAAAGCCTTCCGCAGTAGAGATGGAAGAAGTGATCGTCTCTACCCCATTTCACCAGTTGCAAAGTCAGAATGTGATGAAAGTGGAACGCGAATCGGTTTCCGAATTACAGAAAAGAGGCGCAGTCAATCTGGCTGAAGGTGTTACGCAAATTCCCGGTGTGGAGAGTGTGACAACTGGTATGGGAATAGGAAAACCTGTTATTCGTGGACTCAGTTCCAATAGAGTGCTCGTTTACACGCAAGGTGTTAGACTCGAAAACCAGCAATTTGGTGACGAGCACGGCCTCGGAATAAATTCTATGGGAATTGGAAGTGTGGAAGTTATAAAAGGTCCAGCCTCCTTACTTTATGGAAGCGATGCGATTGGAGGCG
The DNA here is from genome assembly GCA_964220295.1 of Flavobacteriaceae bacterium. Taxonomy (GTDB): domain Bacteria; phylum Bacteroidota; class Bacteroidia; order Flavobacteriales; family Flavobacteriaceae; genus Christiangramia. The sequence goes on from CAXPUM010000092.1 coordinate 7,034, forward strand.
TGATGTACCTGAACCCCGAAAGTTATGCGGAAGCGAACTCAACGCATGCCGGTATTATGAGTGATTTTTTCACTAATACATTGGGTTATCAGGAAAGCGCGATGATAAAAACCTCTGGTGATAAACTGAAATTTTTGGCTCGGGGAACGCTCAGTGCTCACAGCGATTATGAAGCCGGAAATGACACTAGGGTGACCAATACTCGCTTTAAGGAACGAGACCTGAAAATGGGTACCGGTTTCCAGAGCACCAACTATAAAGCTGATCTTAGGTATAATTTCAATAGATCTGAAATAGGAATTCCCGAAGAGATCGGTGAGCAGTCACTTTCAAAAGATAATATGCTGCCATTTCAAAAAATTGACAACCATGTTCTGAGCCTTGATAACAAGATATTTTTGAACAATTCAAGCATTGATGCAAAAATAGGTTACCAATTTAATAATAGAAATGAATTTGAAGATCACCACCATCACGATCACGATGGTGAAGGCGAAGAACCTCATGAAGAAGATCATGATCATGATGCCGGTGAAGAGCATCATGAAGAGGAGCACGAAGAGGATTTGGACCATTTAGCCCCGGCTCTCGAAATGCATCTTTCGACCCTTAGCTATAATGTGAAATATAATTTACCAGATTTTGGAAATTTACAGCTTATTGCAGGAAGCCAGGGAATGCATCAAAAAAATGAAAATTTTGGAGAAGAGATGCTCATTCCCAACGCGACAACTAATGATTTCGGTGTATTTACAACAGGTCATTATCACCTTGAAAAATGGGATTTTCAGGGCGGTTTAAGATATGATCACAGAAATATCACCACGGAAGACATTACAGGAGAAGGAAAATTTCCGGTAATTGACAGGGATTTTTCCAGTTTAAATGCGGCTCTAGGTGGAAAATACGGTTTCAATGATCATCTAACCGTTAGACTGAATCTCGCAACTGGTTTTAGAGCGCCAAACCTGGC
>CAXPUM010000093.1:0-23359 GCA_964220295.1 Flavobacteriaceae bacterium
CAATTTTAATATATGTCTTTTCAAATTATAGAGCAGTCTCCCAAGTACGATGTAATTATCGTAGGGTCAGGAGCGGGAGGCGGAATGGCGGCCAAAATTTTAGCCGATAAAGGTTTTAAAATAGCCATTCTGGAAGCTGGGCCAGACTTCGATCCAAAGAATCCTGAACAACGCACACAATTACGCTGGCCTTATGAATCTCCCCGTAGAGGAGCTTCAACACTAAGACCGTTTGGCGATTTTGATATGGCTTACGGCGGCTGGGAGCTGGATGGTGAACCCTACACTAAAGAATGGGGAACCGAATTTGATTGGTTTCGTTCCAGGATGGTAGGTGGTAGAACCAACCACTGGGGCCGTATTTCCTTGAGATTTGGTCCGCTGGATTTTAAAAGAAAAGATTTTGATGGTAAGGGTGATAACTGGCCTATAGGCTATGATGATGTTAAGCCTTATTATGATAAAGTGGATAAAATGATCGGGGTCTTCGGAACAAAAGAAAATATTCCGAACGAGCCGGATGGATATTTCCTTCCACCACCAAAGCCAAGGTTACACGAGCTCTATATTAAAAAAGGTGCAGACAAAGCAGGGATACCTATGATTCCTTCACGTTTATCGATTTTGACCAAGCGTGTTAATAAAGAACGTGGTGCTTGTTTCTTTTGTAGCCAGTGTTCCAGATCATGTACGGTTTATGGGGATTTCTCCTCTTCTTCTGTATTAGTAAAACCGGCGAAAGAAACTGGAAATGTAGATTTGTATGTGAACGCAATGGTGCGTGAAGTAACTACTGATGGAGAAGGAAAAGCGACAGGTGTTCATTATATCAGTAAAGAAGATCAGAAAGATTATCACATCAAAGGAAAAGTGGTCATTCTCGCAGCAAGTGCCTGTAGTTCAGCAAGAATTCTGCTGAATTCCAAATCGGCTATTCATCCTAACGGACTGGCGAATTCCAGTGATGTGGTAGGACGATATTTGCATGATTCGACCGGGGCATCTAGAATGGGTTTCATTCCGAAACTGATGGATCGTAAAAGATACAATGAAGATGGGGTCGGCGGAATGCACCTTTATACTCCCTGGTGGCTCAATGATGATAAAAGTCTCGGGTTCACCCGTGGTTACCATATAGAATATTGGGGTGGAATGGGCATGCCTTCTTATGGTTTCGGTTTCAATATTGAAGCGATGAATTCCCTGGTTCCAGGACTTAACAATGCCAGGAAAAATGGCGGTTACGGTGTGGAATTAATGGAAGATGTCAAAAAATATTATGGTTCAACAATTGGTATGGCCGGTCGTGGGGAGAGTATTCCCCGAGCTGAAAACAGGTGTACCATTGACCCAACTACTGTAGATAAATTTGGTATTCCCGTATTGAAATTTAATTATAAATGGTCTGACGAAGAAGTGAAGCAGGCTGCACATATGCATGATACTTTTGAGGAAATCATCGATTCTATGGGCGGTATTGCTTTGGGAAGCAAGCCTGGAAAAGAATCAAATTATGGTTTGGAAAATCCTGGAAGAATTATCCATGAGGTTGGAACGACCAGGATGGGTGACGATCCAAAAACTTCCGTTTTAAACAGGCATAATCAGGCACATGATGTCTCCAATCTCTTCGTGATGGACGGAGGAGCTTTTGTGTCGCAGGCAGATAAAAACCCTACATGGACAATCTTAGCATTGGCCTGGAGAGCTTCTGATTATTTAGCGGAAGAAATGAAAAAAGGAACAGTTTAAATTCACGGCATTATGGATAGAAGAGAATCACTCAAAACATTAATAATTGGCGGTGCAGGTTCCGGCCTTTTAATGAGCTGCCGCTTAGACGACGGGGAAGAAGTAAAACAACTTACCGATATAAAAGAAAACAAATTAGATTACGGTCGTACGCCCGCTGAAGAAGAGCGCGATGAACGACTGATGTCTGAAGATTTTTACACAGAAGATGAGATGGCGACCATTCTCGTTTTAAGTGATATAATTATACCGGGCGATGGAGAATATCCTCCTGCTTCCAAAACAGGTGTAGGAGAATTTATAGAATTTATTACGAAAGACCTTCCGGAGCATAAAATTCCCATGCGCGGCGGATTGCGTTGGCTGAAAAGTGAAACTAATAAACGCTACAATAAGGATTTTAAAGACCTCTCTGCCGAGCAGCAAATAGCGGTGGTAGACGACATTGCGTATACAAATGATGTAAAACCTGAAATGATGCCTGGCGTGGCTTTCTTCAATAGAATTCGGAATCTTGTTACTACCGGTTACTTTACCAGCAAGGAAGGCATTGATTACTTAGGGTATGTAGGTAATAAACCAAACGTTTGGGATGGTGTTCCACAGGACGTTCTGGATGAGCATGGCTTGGCCTATGATGAAAAAATGCTGAAGCAATCTATCAAACCAGAAGAGCGCAATGAAATTGAGACCTGGGAAGGTTATGAGTTGTCTTAACTAAAACCAATTGGGTTTAATTTGTATTGATTATTAAATGGATTTATGATGAAAATGAGGGGAATTTATCAAGTTTTTTTACTGGTTCTGTTAATTTCAGGTAGCTCCTGTTCTAAAGATGAGCCGGAACCATCTCAACCTGAAAAACCTGAAACACCTGATGAAAATCCCTCAGAATTTCAGTATACATGGAGTGAAACTGCCGATTCGCTGCAGTTTTCTCTGAATAAATATTACTCTGGAAACGAGGGCACTTATATTCAGAATAATACAGGTAACAACACCTTCCATTATTGGCCCAATGCCCACGTATTGCATGTATTGATAGATGCCTACAACAGGACTGGTGAGCAGCAGTATCGAACGCGATCCAAAGGACTTCTCATGGGTATCGAAACGATGAATGGAGGAACTTATAACAACGTTTTTAATGACGATATGTTATGGTTAGGAAATTCAGCAATGCGAGCGTATGATGCCACACAGGATGAAAGCTACAAGAAAGTCGCTATAGAACTTTGGGATATCATCAAACAGAGTTGGAGTGATGATGTGTTTGGTGGGGGAATCACCTGGAAACAGGATACGCCCTATCAGAAAAACGCTGTTTCTAATGGTCCGGCCACGGTTTTAACCATGAGATTATATGAAGCTACGGGTGACGAAGATTATTTGAATTGGGCGAAAAAGATATACGAGTGGGAAAAGGAAACCTTGGTAGATCCTTATTCCGGTTTGGTTTGGGATAATATTTCAAGGCAAAATGGACAGGAGGTAATAAATCGTGACTGGATTTTTACTTACAACATCGGGACCTGGATAGGATCTGGTTTGAAACTTTACCAGGCTACAGGTGAGCAGAGTTATTTGGATGATGCCATTCTCTCTGCCAGATCTATGACCACGAGTAATAAACTGACTACCAATGGTATTATGCGTGATGAAGGCCAGGGAGATGGAGGATTATTTAAAGGAATTCTTGTTAGATATCTAACTCAGCTGATCCTTGAACCGGATGTTCCAACAGAAGACGCTGAGTACCTGGCAGATTTCATGCAGAAGAATGCTGAAAGTGCCTATAAAAAAGCAATTAGTCGCCCGGAAATGTTCTTTAGTTCCAATTGGGCTGCAAGACCGGGAGACAATACTGATCTTACCACCCAGCTAAGTGGAATAATGCTGATTGAAGCAGCAGCATTACTGGATTCGGAAGGTTATTTTGATTAAAGAATTGAATAGCATTAACAGGAAAATTATTTTACGGTGATCAGAAAAGCATTTTTATTTTTAGCAGCTATCACAATTTGTGTTTCATGTAAAACAGAAGTTACTTCAGAAAATGAAGCGATAAATACCTCTGGTGAGAAAAAACCATTTGATTATGTGAATACCTTTATCGGAACGGCACCCTTAACAAACCCTGATTCAATAGGTTATACACCACCTAGAGATTGGAGAGTATGGGCTGGACTAACATTTCCAGGATCATCTTTACCAAATGCTATGGTTCAGTTAAGTCCTATTACTAAATTCGGTTCAGGAGCTGGCTATGAGTACGAAGATAACCAGATCATCGCATTTACACATACCAATAAAGGCCACTGGAATTTATGCAATATTCCCGTTCTGCCGGTTTCAGGCGACGCGGGCTATCCTTTTCAAAGTAAGTTCGATCATCAAAATGAATCGGCTGCTCCGGGTTATTACCAGGTTCAGTTAGATGATTACGGAATTAATGTAAAACTAACTTCTACTTTACGAGCTGGATATCACCAATATCAATTTCAGAATAATGCTGAAAAACAGATCGTTTTCAAACTGGCTGAATCAAATAACCGGGTAAATAACTGGGATATTGAACAAGTCGGTGAAAAGGAAGTTAGCGGCCTTCAGGATATGGGGGGTGATAAGATTTATTTTTATGCAATTCTGGATGCTCCGATAGAAGAACTCAGCAAAGTACAGAGATCTGAAAATCAAAGAGCATATGCTTTATTAAAGCTTGGAGATGCATCTTCAGAAGTTTCCATGAAAATTGGGCTTTCATTCGTAAGTGTCGAAAACGCAAAAGAAAACTTGGAGAAAGAAGTTGGAGGTAAGTCATTTGACGAGGTGCGTGAAGAGGCTCAAAAAGTCTGGAAACCTATATTGAATGGAATAGTTGTAGATGGGGGAACCGATAAACAAAAAGAACTGTTTTACAGTTCACTTTACCGAACTTTTCTCTGGCCGGCTCTAAGAAGCGACGTCAATAACGATTTTGCTGGACCTGGAAATAAGAAAATGAATCGAGGTCATCGTTTTTATACCAATCCCTCACTTTGGGACACCTACCGTAATAAATTGGTGATGATGGAGATCTTTCAGCCTGAAGTTACGGCTGATATTATAAAATCACTTATTGTTCGCGGGGAAGAAAATGGTTTTATCCCCACTTTTTTTCATGGTGATCATGCCGCTTCATTTATTACCGGTTCTTATTTACGCGGAATAAAAGATTTTGATGTTGATAAAGTTTATGAATATTTGCTGAATAACGCTTATAAAGAAGGCGGAACCAGGCCTCATATCAAAGAATATATCGATAAAGGATATATCTCTGATGCTGACGTGGAGCAAGCTAATACCGAAACTAAATCGAATGCCGGGGTTTCTAAAACATTAGAGTATTCCTACGATGACTATTCGCTGTCTTTATTAGCTGATGAAATGGGTGATGAAGAGCATTCCGAAGATTTGATGCAGCGCTCACACAATTTCGAAAATGTCTTTGATAAGCAAACGAAATTCATGCGCGGCCGTCTTGAAAATGGTGAATGGATTTCACCTTTTGACTCTGAATACCCTTATTATGAATACATGTATCGTGAAGCGAATGCATGGCAGGTTTCATTTTTTGCCCCTCATAATATGCCAAAGTTGGTAGAGCTATATGGCGGAAATGACGCCTTTGAGCAAAAGCTTGATTCTCTTTTCACCCTAAAGTGGAATCCAAATCACATTGCCAGGAACGTTTCCAGCTTTATTGGCCAGTATTGTATCGGGAATCAGCCAGATCATGAAGCGCCGTTTTCCTATTATTTCATAGATAAACCTGAAAAATCCCAGGCCATCCTGGATAAAATTCTGAATAATTTCTACGGAATTGGTGACAGCGGTCTTGCACTTCCTGGAATGGACGATGCCGGTGAAATGTCTGCCTGGTATGTGATGACCGCTGCCGGACTGTATTCTTTTTCAGCAACCGATCCGGAATATCTTATTACCATTCCAATTTTTGACAAGGTTACCTGGAACCTACCGAATGGAAATTCGCTTAAAATTGAGCACTCCAAAGGCAGAGAACTGGAAGATATTCAATTAAACGGAAGCGATTTAGAAGGTTATTTTCTGTCGCATGATCAGCTGGAAAAAGGAGGGACTTTAATGTTAAAGACAGAATAGCCTCTTTCCGAAGCATATTTAGTATCTTCCTTTTATGAAATGGAAAGCTTTAATTTTTAGTATACTGGTGCAATCGGCTGTTTTTGCACAAGAGCCTGTGCGCGTAGCCATTGCCGGTCTTAGTCATGGGCATGTTCACTGGGTGTTCAATCGTGACGGAAAACACGATATAGAGATCGTAGGAATTTTTGAAACAGATGAGGCCTTAGCCCGGAAATTTCAAGAAAATTACAACCTCGATCCTTCTCTTTTCTATACAGATCTAAATGCAATGCTAGAAAAAACAAAGCCTGAAGCGGTTTCAGCTTTTGGAGCGATCAACGAACATTTACCTGTGGTAAGAACTGCTGCTCCGAAAGGGATTCATGTCATGGTCGAAAAACCTTTGGCTTTTGATTATGAGGAAGCATTGGAAATCGAAAAAATGGCGGAGGAAAATAATATAAAAGTCATCACCAATTTTGAAACTTCCTGGTACAGCAGTAATCAGTACGTGGGTAAACTTCTTGAGGATGGAAAGCTGGGAGACTTAAGAAAGGTTTGGGTAAATGATGGTCATGAAGGACCTAAAGAGATCGGAGTAGGACCAGATTTTTTGGGAATTCTTGTTGATCCTGAAAAAAATGGAGCCGGAGCGCTGGTAGATTTTGGATGTTACGGCGCTAATCTCATGACCTGGCTCATGGAAGGGGAGAAACCTGTTTCTGTTACCGCGATCACCAATCAGAATAAACCGGAAATTTACAAGGAGGTTGATGATGAAGCTACGATCATCCTTCAGTATCCTAAAGCGCAGTGCGTGATCCAGGCATCCTGGAACTGGCCTTTTTCTCGGAAAGATATGACCGTTTATGGTACCAAAGGTTTTGCGACGGCTAAAGACGCTACGACGGTCGTTGAAAGGCTTAACGCCAAATCTTCAGAAGAGACCAAAAATCTGGATCCACGAGAGGAACCGTATTCCGATCCATTTTCATACCTGGCGGCGGTAACTCGAGGAAAGATCAATCCTGAAGATGATCTTTATGGTTTGCCAATAAATTTGACGGTTGCACAAATTTTAGATGCAGCCATCGAATCGGCTAAGTCAAATGAAACCATTTTTCTCGAAAAAGAATAATTACTCTTTCTTCAGTAAAATTTTGGAGTTATAAAATTTATCGGCGCTATCCAGGAATTCCATCATTTTTGGCCAGTTAGCATTCGGTTCATAGTTATGGCTATATTCTTTCCTAGTATTGATCACCAGTTTATTTCCTTCGATTTTTGCATTACTGATAAAAGCACCGGTTTCGTTTTCCGTAGAAAAGTTTAGGTTCTCTATCCCTTCAATTGAATAACCTTCTGGAATGTTGAAATTAATGGTGTTTACCAGCTGGCGGGGATAAGCCATAAAGATATTTTCCTTTCGTTCCCGTTCTTTTGCAGTAAGAGAAATTTGCTGCCCGATCAATTTTCCAATTTCAAGGATGAAATTAGGGCCAGCTTTTTTGATCATGGCGTTTTCAATATCATATTTTTCTGAAAATTCGAATGCCTGTGAGAATCCAAATCGTCCCGTTTGCTGAATGTTATAATCATAATTTTCAACTTCTTCCAAATCAAAAATCGCGGCAAGTCTTTCTTTAAAATGCTCTTTCTGTTTCTCTTTAATTTTATCAGAAAGGGATTTTAGTTCCTGTTCAAATTGATCACGTTCCTTATTTTTAACCATATCCAGGAAGCGCTCGGTTCCGAATTTGTCATAGTCTTCATACACATAATCGGCAAAAAACAACCGATCCTTTTGCTCTTCATTTTTCTCATGTCCAAGGAATTTATTGGTGCTTTCAATAGAAAGTCCGCTGAAATCCTCATTTAGATTTACGGTCATGATAGATTCAGAAATATTGTCTTTTGCCGTAGTAGCGGGTAAAACGCTGCGATCGATCTGGTCAATCTTTTTACGTTTTTTCGATGACAACAGGTAAATATCTGTTCCGTCTAAATGCGGAGAAAATGAACCTGCCACGGTATGCGGATCGAAATATTCGATATATACCGGCGGAGAAGTTTTAATCTTTAAAAGCGTTTCCACATTTTGCTCAATCAGGATATCATCCAGCGATCCATCGTATCTGTTTTTTCCGACGACGATATCATAATCGATATCAAATTCTTTCAAAAGAGCTGTGAACATTTGAACAAACTTCTGCTGACTGTCTAAAAACATGGCGCCTCTTGAATAATATTTAAAAGCATTGTCAGAAATTTTGCTTTCCTGAACCAGCGAAGCTTCAATATATCTGGTAAAGAAATAATGACGCATGAAGTAATAGGCGTCGGTAACCATTTCAGCCTGATTCGCGTATTCGTGATCTTTTAAATAGTCTTCGATCTCTCCATAATTTCCATAGGGGCGAAATCGAGTATCATAAAGGTTAAGAATCTCTTCCTGGCTTACATCCTTTTTGATAATGTCTTCATCTTCCGCAATAAATGCCATTGCATAATCAGCATTACGACCGTTTTTGGCATAATATACCTGGAATTTAACCGATGGTAGTTCCACTAACGGGTAATACCAATTTGGAAAGTCCCTTTTTTCCAGGTCGGTAGCTTCTAAAACAAATAGTCTTTTACTGTTCTTGTTATTATCAATTTCCCTGATTTCCGGCGCACCGTTAAAGGATTTGAAATTCAGATAAAATTTATTGTCGGTAAGCAACTGAAGGCGGTAGTTCATTACTGGATAAACTTCTGCAAGCGTTTCTTCCACAGGATCATAAACTTCGATGGTACCAATCACCGGTTGCAGATCTTCGATGTAAGAATAATAATCTAAAATATCTCCCACTTCGAGATTGGCGATTGCCAGTTTCGTTTCACCATCCACTTCTACCGATTCTTTTTCGATATCGATAATATTCTCTGTACCATCTGGTTTGATCACCTTCACACCCACGATGTGTTTTTCTCCAGCCATTAAATTTCCAAGCCAGTTCGAGGACTTAAACCTGTTCTGAAAGGAAAATTCACTAAACTCTTCTACTGCTGCCTTATCTAATAGCTTGATGCGCTGCCGAAGCGATTTGACCGTGGTCATTTTGGTCATGAACTTATTATAGGTGTAATCTTCAAATTTGTAAATGATTACTGCCGACTCATTTTTCCACTTTTCAGGAATTTCTGTCATATCCTGAAATTTCGCATCCGGACCCCAAAAAATCTCCCGGACATTATCTTCTTTATTTGATTGCGCAAAAGAACTGAGGCTTAGTGCCAGAAGCAGGAAACAGGTGAAAAATCGATTCATGTTGGTTAGTTTTTAGAGAGAATGATCTGCTCGTTGTAGATGGTATTGAGTTGCTGAATATTCTTGTTCCAGTTTTCGAAATCACTGACTTTGATTCTGGAATTCTTAATTCGGAAATGTTTTTTGTAGATCAGCTCTTTTTCATTTTTGTCGAATGAGACATTCAGGTCGTAAGCATCAGTCGAAGCCTTGTAACTTTCGGGAACACCGGCTACCGATAAGCCTTCCGGAATACTAATCTTATAAGTTGAAACCAGGTCTTTTCGCGCCTCAAACTGATAATCTACCTTACGATCTCTAAATTCCATATTTCCCAGTTCTTTATCGATATCCAGGTCCAGGTAGACCGTATTGCCAAAGCTCGAAACCGCATTTTTGATTTTGATATCATAGTCTATTTCCAAAATACTGTCTCGATTCGTCAGATCTGAAGTGCGAATATTGCTCACCTCGATATTGTTACTGCCGTTGCTCAGGTAAAAATTCAGGAAATCTTCTTTGCGGTCATTTTGCAGCGAATGAAAATAGTATAAAAGACCGGAGCGTTGCTGACCGGAAAAACTTTTATGGACACTACCTACTATTTCTTCATTCAGAATACTCAGGTCATAACTGACTTCCTCCGAATTAAATTCAGGATTCGTAACCGGTACCTTCGTAAGAATATATTTTTCTCCATCTTCAATGAGCATCTGCTGTCCCTGGATTCGGCTATTATATTCACCTAAAGAATTGAACTTTTCGGTACCGTCCAGAAAGATCATTTTGCCATCGAGCATTACCGTACAGATCATGTGATTATCTACTGAAAGATTTGGGGTGCTGTAATCGTAAGCAATGCGATCGGTTCCCAGCCAGGTAAGTCGTGCATCGAAACCGGCTTCTGTAAGCATTTGCTTGGTCAAATTGGCCATCCCTTTACAATCGCCATAGCGTTTTTTGAAAACGTTCGAAGCTTCATCTGGTTTGAATCCGGCTATACCATCTTCAAAAGCGATATATCGAATATTATCCTGTATCCAGTAATAGATATTTCTAATTTTTTCTTCTTCGGAAGGAGCATTGGCCGTTAGATCTGCAACTTTGCTCTTTAAAGCGGAATTATCATTTTCCAGTTCATCTGCAAGGGACCGGTACCAACTATATAGATCGCCGGTATCATTAAAAAGCACGGTCCTTTCTCCTTCATTTTCAAAGCTCTTCGGAAGTATCAGAATATGAGGATATAAGTACGTTGGTCCTGGAGTGTTCACTTCTTCTACTCTCGACGGAATATCCTTCGCGATAAAGGTTACAATTTCTGATTGATCTTCACCGGCTTTAATAGTTTTTGAAACAGCGTATCCCTCGAAATTGATTTCCTTCAATTCAATTTTGAGCCATGATGGAATCACAAAGGTGATTTCTTTATTTACAATCGGGTAATCTTCCACCAGATAAAGGCTGGTGAAATATTTTATATCCTTGTAGTTTTTGGTGATCGATGTTTCATAACGGTAGGCTTTGACAGGAAAATCGAGATGGGCATATTTCACCCGCGCATCATTATGAAAAAGATCTTCATCTTTATACGCCTCATCTTTGACATCATAATCAGCTCTTTTCTGGTTATCTGAATAAATATCAAATTCAGAAATTTCAGACTCCCCATCATAAAAATCATATAGCTGGATGTCTGAACGACTGCTGAGGTTGATGAGCTGATTTTTAGTGGTCTGCGTAGCGGTTACTTGTTTTCCGTCACGACTTATATCGAAGGTGATCATGTCGGTACTCTGAATGATTGCCACATCATCATCTTCAAACTGCGCCTTGATGTTTTCAGCTAATTGTACATCTTCCGCAGATGGCTCCTTATGTTTTTGGGCATAGGCAGTTCCGTTAAGGAAAAAAAGAAGCATTAGGCTTCTCCAGAGAAAAAGATTCATTGAATAAGAGGTTGTTAGGCTAAAATAGATGATGTTTTGTAAAATACAAAAGAAATGTTAATTTTTGAATAAAATCTCTTTCTTCGGAAGAATCTAATAAGGATTTTTAAAATTACGGTTTCGGATAAAGAATAAAATTAACTCTGTATTATTCAAACAGTAATTACTGGTGGGATTTGTAACCTTGCTAAAAGAACTTTTGAAAATTAAATAGAATCCATTCAATAATTAGTCGAATACTGTCTTTTAATTCAGCTTTTTAAAATTCTTATCCTATTATTTTAAATTATTCATAATTCTGCTTCCGCATTTAAAAATTCCTGTTTCCTAATGCCTTAAAAAGGCGTAGCTTTATTTATTCAAATTACAACCGCTAATAGCCAAATAATGGAAAACAAAAGGCATTTTGTGATCGATTTCGACTCAACTTTCACCCAGGTGGAAGCATTAGATGTATTGGGCGAGATTTCACTGGAAGGCCATCCTGAAAAGGAACAACGACTTCAAAAACTGGTAGATCTAACCAATCAGGGAATGGGAGGGCAGCTGGCATTTCGTGATTCCCTTCAGCAACGCTTGCAATTGCTGGATGCGAATGAAAAACACTTAGAGCCGCTTATTGAAAAACTTCGAAAAAAGGTTTCAGTTTCATTTGTGCGAAATGAAGATTTTTTCAAAGAATATCGTGACCGGATCTATATCGTCTCTAACGGTTTTAAGGAATTTATCATCCCCATTGTAAAAGAACTCGGTGTCAAACCGGAAAATGTTTTTGCCAACACCTTCGAATTTGACGAAAAAGGTGATGTTACCGGTTTTGATTATGACAACGTTCTTTCTTCCAATAACGGTAAAGTGGAACAACTCAAACAATTAGACCTAAAGGGAGATGTGTATGTGATTGGCGATGGTTATACAGATTATGAGATCAAGGCTGCAGGATTGGCAAACAAATTCTATGCTTTTACTGAAAATGTTTCCCGCCAGAATATCCTGGAAAATGCCGATCATATCACTCCAAGTTTAGACGAATTTTTATACGTGAATAAAATGAATAAAGCGATTTCTTATCCGAAAAACCGAATAAAAGTATTACTTCTTGAAAATGTGCATGCAGATGCTGTAGAGATCATGAAAAAGGAAGGTTATAATGTCACGACCATTTCGGGTGCTTTAGATGAAGAAGAGCTTTCTGAAAAAATCAAGGATGTTTCCATTCTTGGAATTCGTTCTAAAACTCAGCTTACGGCTAAGGTTCTTGAAAATGCGAACAGGCTTATCGCGGTTGGCGCTTTCTGTATCGGTACCAACCAGATCGACCTGGAAGCCTGCCTAAGCAAAGGAGTAGCTGTTTTTAACGCGCCTTTCAGTAATACCAGATCGGTTGTAGAACTGGCAATTGGAGAGATCATTTTGCTAATGAGGAACCTGCCAGATCGTATTGCTGAAATGCATAGCGGACATTGGAATAAATCAGCCAAAGGCAGCTATGAGGTTCGTGGTAAGAAACTTGGTATTGTAGGTTATGGGAATATTGGTTCCCAGCTTTCTGTCGTTGCCGAAGCAATTGGTTTTGATGTGTATTATTATGACCTGGTCGAAAAACTCGCTCTTGGTAATGCCACTAAATGCAGCAGTATGCAGGAACTTTTTGAAACCGTTGATATCGTCACCCTTCATGTAGACGGAAGAAAAGAAAACACCAAAATGATCGGTGATAAAGAATTGAGCTGGCTAAAAGAAGGTTCTTATTTTCTGAATCTGGCAAGAGGACAGGTGGTAGATGTCGATGCTTTAAAAAAGCATATCGAAGCTGGTAGAATTGCCGGAGCAGGTGTGGATGTTTTTCCGAAGGAGCCAAAAACTAATGATGAAGAATTCGAGTCGGTTTTACGAGGATTGCCAAACCTTATTTTGACTCCTCATATTGGAGGAAGCACCGAGGAAGCCCAGGAAAATATTGGAAATTTTGTTCCAGGAAAGATCATTAATTATATTAATTCTGGAGGAACAACCAATAGTGTGAATTTTCCAAACCTGCAATTGCCATTATTAGACAATGCTCACAGGCTCATTCATATTCACCATAACAAACCGGGAATCATCGCGCATATTAACCGGATATTGGCAACTCACGATATCAATATTGTGGGTCAGTATTTGAAAACCAACGAAACTATCGGTTATGTCATTACTGATATTGATAAAGCATACGATGATCATGTTATAGAAGACCTGAAAGCCATCCAGGGAACAATCAAATTCCGTGTGCTTTACTAGAATTTTAATCAACCAACCAAACTAATTATGAGTATTCCTGCTGAATTTCAGATAAACGAATTGCTTCATCAGCAAACCTATCTTTCCAATGGCGAATTGATCGAATGGGAGGGAAAGACTGATGAGGTTTATTCCACGATTTCTTCTACGGAAGAATATCAACCTACACTTTTGGGAACCGTTCCGCATATGGATGAAAAATCGGCTTTGCAAGTATTACAATCTGCTTGTGACGCCTATGCTAAAGGGCAGGGCGACTGGCCAACCATGAAAGTGGCTCAGCGTATCGCATGCATGGAAGATTTTGTTTCGAAAATGAAAGAACAACGGGAGAAGGTGGTAAAATATCTGATGTGGGAGATTGGAAAATCTTTACCTGACTCGCGAAAGGAATTTGATCGTACCGTAGAATATATTGAAGATACAATCGAAGATTATAAACAACTGGATCGCGATAGTGCAAAATTTCAGAAGAAGGACGGCGTTTATGCACACATTCGTCGTGGACCTTTAGGCGTGGTTTTATGTTTGGGACCTTATAACTACCCCTTAAATGAAACTTTCGCCTTATTGATCCCTGCGCTCATCATGGGGAACACAGTGGTGTTCAAACCAGCGAAACACGGGGTGTTATTGTTATCGCCATTGTTGGAGGTATTTCGTAGTTCTTTTCCAGAAGGAGTGGTGAATGTGATCTACGGAAGGGGACGAGAAGTGGCTGCACCAATCATGAAAACAGGAAAGATTGATGTGCTGGCATTAATTGGAAATAGTAAATCGGCTATTGCGTTGCAGGATCAGCATCCCTATAAAAACAGGTTAAGACTGGTGCTCGGTCTTGAAGCCAAGAACCCGGGAATTATCCTGCCAGATGCCGATCTGGATCTTGCAATCGAAGAGTGTATCTCGGGAACGCTTTCTTTTAACGGCCAACGGTGTACGGCGCTAAAAATACTCTATGTGCACGAGGCAGTTCAGGAAGAATTTAATAAACGGTTTGCCAAAAGAGTAGATGAGTTGAAATTTGGAAATCCTTGGGAAGATAAAGTAATGCTCACTCCTTTACCAGAAGCAGATAAGCCTCAGTATATCCAGGAACTGATTGATGATGCTGAGAAACACGGAGCCAAAATTCTGAATAAAAGAGGCGGGGAGACTACCAATAATTACATATTTCCGGCAGTGCTTTATCCGGTTACTGAAAAAATGCGAGTTTATCAGGAAGAACAATTTGGACCCGTTATCCCTGTTAAGCCATTTAATTCTATTGATGATTTACTGGATGAGATCGCAGATTCTAATTACGGGCAGCAGGTTAGCCTCTTCGGAAATGATATAAAGCGTCTGGCTCCGCTTATAGATACTCTAGTAAATTTAGTTTGCCGGGTGAATTTGAATAGTTCCTGCCAGCGTGGTCCGGATGTTTTCCCATTTACCGGAAGGAAAGATTCAGCAGTAGGAACACTTAGCGTTCACGATGCTTTAAGGTCATTTTCAATCAGGACGTTTGTAGCCAGTAAAGACAAAGCCTACAACAATGAAATTCTCCGCGACCTTTTGGACAGTAAAAGCTCCAATTTTGTGAGTACAGATTATTTATTATAACGTTTAGTTATTTTAGAATGTGATGCGTTGGCCGCCTTTTGCTGCCGACGCATTTATTTTTTCGACAAGAGCGATATCCTTCATACCTTCCTCGCCTGGAACCATTACTTTAGTGTTATTGATTATTGCCAGGGCATCATCATCCATTTGCACAGCTTGCTGATTTTTACCCATTGGCGATAAGATCTTGCCATCGCTGGTTTTTCCTTGAACGCCAGAATAGGCTTGCATTGGCCTGAGATAGTAGCTTCCATTTTTACAGCTTACATCTAAATTATTCAGGTTTTCGCCAAAACTGGTCTTTCCATCAACAAAAATGCCTTCCGGGAACTCCATTTTGTAGGTCGTTGTTTCATCAACCTCTGTAAAGATATCTGGTCTATTATTAGATTGATTAGCTGTGACAGCAACTGGCTCCATTCCGGTAGCATATCTCGCTGCGTTGATAGTATAAACACCCATGTCATAGATCGCACCGCCACCCATTTCTTTTTTGAGTTTCCACGGATTGATTGTACCGCCATTATATCCTGCTTCAGAAATCACATTTTTCAGTTCACCGTAGGGTTTGGTTTCAGCCCATTTCATTATCGTTTGTGTGTTCTTCTCATGCTGCATTCGATAACCTATAGAAAGTTTGACTCTATTTTTATTACAGGCATTTATGATATTCTGGCATTCTTCCGCAGTTCGAGCCATAGGCTTTTCACACCATACATGTTTCCCGGTATTTGCTGCTTTGATCGCATATTCGGCGTGAAGACCCGTGGGAAGCACAATATATATCACATCAATTTCATCATTATTGGCGATCTGGTCCATGTTCTCATAATTATAAATATTGGAATCTTTTATTCCGTAGCGATTTTGCCAAATCGGAATCTTTTCGGGACTACCGGTTACGATTCCTTTTAGTTCACAATAATTGGTATGCTGCAACGCCGGCGCCAGGAGATCGGTGCTGTAATAACCGAGACCTACCAGTGCCACGCCCAGTTTTTCCTTATTTGCTGAAAATAGATAGCCGGGAAAAGGCAAAATGGATGCAGATAGAATTAAACCTGATTTTTTGATAAAATTTCTTCTACTATTCATAATGTGTTTTCAGATAAATTAAGCAGAAAAGCGCTTGAAGTTTGAAAATTGGGGTGGATTAATAAATTTTTAACAACGGATGCTCACAGTTGATGTCAGGTACTCCAAAATAAAAAACCCGGCTCAATGCCGGGTTTTAAAATTATTTAGTGCTTTGAGATTACTCAGTAATGTTGAAAGACATCATTACAGGTGCACCATCTTCAGTAATTGGTAGGTCCAATCCGTTCTCACCATCAAACTCATATACCATAGATTCTCCAGTATCGGTATGAAGCATCGCCCAAACTGTATCACCGGTCATTACATCAGCATCATCAGCAAAAGTTACCGCTACATTTTCAGTAGTCCCTGCTTCCAGATATACTGGCTCAGAAATAATTGCCGGAACAACTGGTCCGTCTTCACCATTATCAGCATGGATTACCACGAATCCTGGCTGGTCAACCGTAATAGAACTGATCATAACCTGATTCTCCATTACTGATTGATCTTCAACAGTAAGTGATCCGGTAGGTTCACTCATTACATTTACGGTAAAGGACTTTGTTACAACATTGCCCATATCATCTTTGATCGGCAGGTCCAAACCGTTATTACCATCAAATTCATATGTTCCCATATCTCCTGAATCATCGTGAAGCATTACCCAAAGGGTTTCTCCATCCTGAATATCTACTCCTTCTTTCAGTTCTACCATCACATCGCTCGATGCACCGGCTGAAACCATTTTTGGAACAGATATAATATCAGGAACCATTGGTGATCCGTTATTATCTTTATGAATCACAACCCATCCGTCTTCACTCATCTGTACGTTGCTAATGGTTAACATATTGCCATCTAGATCCTGGCTGTCTGCCATTACACTTCCAGTTGGCATCATTTCTACCATATCGTCATCGTCGTCACTACAAGAAGTAAAACCGGTTACGATTGTTCCTGCTAAAAGCAGACTGAACATTCCTCTACTAAAATTCATTTTCATTGCATTATTTTTTAAGGTTAAGTGATCGCAATGTATCAACACAAGAGGAATCACAGCGTTAAGATGATGCAAAGATTAGCGCAATTATTAAAGGTTTAAGAAATAGGATGGTGAATTTTAATTTTGTCTTAATTCTAAATTTGAATTTAAGATTTTACATACTGATTAAGCTCTTAGATAACTATATTTTGAATTAAAATCTGAATTTTAAGAGATGCCGATTATTAAATAATCAGGATGAATCATTTTTTTACTGATAAATCAATTTAGTTGAAGTTAATTTACATTTAGATCAAAAATTTAACAATTCATTAGAATTTTGGTAATTCTGAATTAATGATCTTTACAACAAATCGGGATAGATTTACAATAAATAGCTTAAAAGAAAAAGGGTCAATTCTGAAATGATAGTCACGGCCCTTTTTTTATTTCCCAAGATTATAAAATCTATTAAGCTCTCCTGAAAGAATATTCTTTCAAACTGGCTTTCTAAATTGTAGTTTTTAACCCATTTCATATCAGAAGTAATCCATTTGCTGAATTCGCAGTTAAATGATTGCCAATTAACAAATTACGATTTTCAGAAGCTGTTTTTCATCGTATTTTTAATAAACCTAGCACATTTGTTAACCATTCAAAATGTTCTGATTATGGACCAGATATTTTTCTATGTTGTATTGGGGATTTGTTTGGTGATGATGCTTATAATTTGGATTAATCTTATGCTAAACAATGATAAGCAGGAAAAGATTATTTCCAGGTATAACCAAGAAATCGCATCACTGAAAAAAAATTACTCCAAGTAAGATCCCATCCCCCCGGATTTTAAAGAATACTAACCTTTTTTTAAATTATAAATAGTCCTACAACATACACTAAGATGCCAGCCAGCATCATAATCAACGTGTATGGAAGAATTTCCCTTGCCTTTAGTTTGGTAATGGCAAGTAACGGTAATGCCCAAAATGGCTGAAGCATATTGGTGATTTGATCGCCATACGCAAATGCCATGATGGCTTTATTCAAAGGGACTTGAAGACTTCTTGCACTTTCCATTACAATAGGTCCCTGTATAGCCCACTGACCGCCCCCGCTGGGCACGAAAATGTTTACTATTCCCGCACTTAGGAAGGTGAAAATTGGCAAAGTGACTGCTGAAGCATTACTGACAAAAAAGTCTGATATTTCACCAACCATACCAGTACTCTTCATAATTCCCATGATTCCAAAATAAAGTGGAAATTGAATTAATATAGCCCCCGCTCCAACAATAGCCTCATCTAAGGCTGAAAGAAATGTCTGGAAATTCTGATGTAGCAGGATACACAATCCCAACATTAAAAAATTCAGCATATTGGGCGTGATATTCCAATTGAGTAAATTTTCATAATAACTGAAGAAGAATGAAGCCAGCAATAAAATTCCGAATAGGTTTTTTAAATACGGAGAATGATCAAGCCGTTCGGCTCCTTTGATGACTCTTATATTCTTCGAATTGTTTTCGATTTTAAGATCTGGAATTTCTGCTGCAGTTTTCTTCGAAATGAAAAACAGAATGGTGGGAATTAAGATCAGTAATATCCCAAATAAGATCAGGTTCCAGGAAGCGAAAATGGTTTCATGCGTAGAAATACTAGTTGGTATACCTAAAGTCTGCTGCGAATTCTGAAAAAGGCTTTTCAAATGTCCGTTTTCTGCCGCTTTCAGTGGTGCACTTCCACTAATCCCAGCATGCCAAACCATGAGTCCGGAATATCCTGCTGCTCCCAATAGGGGATAATTCACCTTGAAATTTCGTTTAACCGCGGCCTCTCCGACTTTGCTGGCCATGATCGCACCAAAGATCAAACCGAGCCCCCAATTGAAAAATGCCACCAACATGGTGGAAATACAGACGATCACAACCGCACGGCCATTATTAGTAACGACAGAAGTCAATTTTTCAGTTAGAATAGCCATTGGTTTGCTAAGTACCAGAATGTGGCCCAAAACCAGAATGAGCATCATTTGAATGGCAAAAACGAGAAGTGAGGATTCCCACATCCCGTCTTGCCAATATTTAAGAATAGCCACTGCTGAAGCACCCGAATGGTCACCAGTAAAGAAAAAAGCCAGCAACATAGTAAGCAGCGTAAGTAACACTGCGAGGGTAAATGGAGCAGGAATAAGTTTTCGAAAAATCTTTTCTACAACTGCGGAAATTCCCATCGTTGATCAAATAATTAAACGGACCTCTCCCAATTGCTGAATGGTATATCTGAAATTCTCACCGGGCGCACCAATGAACATGAAGTTTACCGGGATGTTCCATCTTTCAGAAAGTTCTTTGATCTTGTTTGGTCCAAATTTTCCAATTTCCTCAACGAATTCAATTCGAATGTCAGGATAGGCGCGGTCAAGAACTTTAATATCTTTTTTCAGATTATCGGCGACCTGGTTTTCGTCATCTACCACCGCAACAATTTTAAGGCGGCGAGTTGGTTCGTTCTTTTTAATGTAGAGCATCACTTTATTAAGTGTTTCTACATTATCATGATTAGTAAAAAACACAAATTCCTGTCCGCGTATTTCGGCCAGTTTGTACTTAGTGATTTTATTAAGTTTTCTGAAGAACTTGTTTTCCCCACTCGGGAAAATATATTCTAAAACTACCAGAAACGCTCTCAAAATGTAATTTCTGAAAAGCATAAAGAAAACCACTAACAAGGTTGGGATGAGGTATTCCAAGAAGATCGCCAGGTAAGCGGGATTCAGAATAATGTTTCCAACTATGGCAGCGGCTACAGCGCCAATTGCAATTATCAAAGCAAGCCAGCTTGCTTTTTCGGGTCTTGGTAATTGCTTTCGGTTTACCTTCAGTAATAAGTTTCCGATTCCGAATAAAACCATTACTGATAAGAATGCGATGGTATAAACTCCTGCCAGTTTTGCAAGATCTCCCCCGGTAACCATAAGGATCGAAACGCAAAGAATAAAAAACAGGATATAAATTATGTAGGAACTGTTTCGCTTATTTTTCTTTAGAAGATAATTTGGCAAAATTCGGTCTAAGGCCATACGCTCCATAAGACCCCCAACACCCACGTAGGAAGTGAGGACCGCACCGCTTAAAACCAATGCAGCGTCAATTCCCACTAAAACGGAAAGCCAGTTTCCACCGGAAATATTTCCGAGAAACGAAAGCAGCGCATCCTGGTTGGAATTTACCACTTCCATTGGAATGAGAGCAAGCGCGAGAAACGCGATTAGCGGATTGAAAATGCTCACTACGATCCACATGTTTCTTAGAGTTTTCGGGAAAACACCGTCTTTCTGCTCTTCTACATAATTCGCAGAGCTTTCAAAACCTGAAATTCCCAGCATAGCCGCAGAGAACCCGAAGAACAGTGCCATGGTTATAGTTCCATGCACTGGCATTTGGAAATTATTGATCAGTACATCAAAATCGTGCGTAAAGAAATAAAATAAACAGAATCCACTCAATAGCGTAAGGGACGTGAGGTGAAAAAGGAAAATTGCAATAGCAACTTTAGAAGATTCTCCGATCCCAAGGATCACAAGACCCA
Source organism: Flavobacteriaceae bacterium (assembly GCA_964220295.1). GTDB lineage: Bacteria > Bacteroidota > Bacteroidia > Flavobacteriales > Flavobacteriaceae > Christiangramia. Next base: position 20,671 of record CAXPUM010000093.1, read on the forward strand.
TAAAAATGGCCAGTAATCCCACCGTTGTGGGTATGATCGGGATCACATGCCATAAACTTTCGGCATATTTAACCGCTTCGGTAGCCGAGATCACTGCGGTTGCCATATAAGAAAGGACGGTGAGTGCAGCGGCTAGCGAAGCTGTAGATTTTTTGGTGGTATTCAGCAAAGCGTTGTAGGCACCACCGTTTAGCGGAAGCGCGCCAACTACTTCGCCATAAATCCTTCGGAATAAAAATAGTACTCCAGCAACTATAAGCAGTGAAATCCAGGCATACTGTCCTGCATAAAAAATTGCAAGAGCCGAAACATATAAACAGGAAGAACTAATGTCGTTACCACAAATCGCGGTAGCTTCAAGTTGATTTAACTTTTTAGCCATAGTGGAATCTCTAAGATTATATCAGATTATTCCGCGGAGTATAATCGATTTTCTATTTGCGGAAACCCGATTAGTATTATTACTACGAAAGTAACAGAATTATCACTTACTGCCTGAAAATTTAAGCTGAAATTGATTAAGGTTCAGGATTTTCCGATGTATCGAATCATAAACAGCTTTCCTGATGTCAAATATCCAAAAACTGAAACCAACTGGTTTGATTGTGATGTCACTACCTAGTGATCCGCTTTGGAGAGCTTTAAGGCTATGAGAAAATCTTCGCCGTTCATTTAGGTGCGCTGGAAATCAAATTATAGACGCTGGCTTCATTCTGTCATAAATAAAGGAGTTATCTGATACTTTAGCGGTGTTGATCATTCAAAAAACGAACAGTTTAAAATTTTTCATTCATCAAAAATCAATTCATCATGAAAACATTATTTTTTTCAATTCTGTTGTTAGCAGTAACCGCCGTTAGTCAGGCCCAGGAAATCGTATTAGAAGAAGCAAAAGTAGGTTTTGCCCCATTAGACGCTAAGATCATCCAGGATGGAGATGCCTTTTCCTATAAAGTGGATGAGGCGTATGGAGGCGAATTCGCCAAAGACCCAATCGCCTTTATGAAAGATAATTTCGATATTAAAAATTTCATTGTCGAACATGAATCTAAAGGTTATGATTCTTACCAAATTACTTTCAGAAGTGCAAAAGGAGCTTTAAAAGCCGATTATGATAAGGACGGAAACCTGGTAAGAACATACCAGAAATTCAAAAACGTGGTAATGCCTTTAAATGTTCGCCGTATGGTTTATGCCAGTTATAAAGGCTGGACTATCAAGGAAAACAAATATATCGCTTCCGGAAACCGAGATATGGTAGACAAAGAAGTGTATAAATTAAAAATGGAAAGAGGTGGCGAAAAACAACGCGTAAAACTGGATCCTAGAAGTGAAGGAGCTTTAAGCGTTGCCAGTAACTAATCTAAAATTTAGTAGTTTGTTTGTGGGATTTAGCTAGGCTGCCGGTACTAATCAGGCAGCCTTCCCCTTTAAAACCAAAATTGCCGGAATTAGTTTAAATTGCAGTATATGATAAAAAAATACTTTTATGAAAGCGCTGGTTATTGATGATGAGGAACTTGCACGAAAGCGAGTTTTAAATCTTCTAGGCGAAGTAGAGCAAATTAAAGTTATTGGAGAATGCTCAAACGGGAAAACAGCGATCAATTCCATCAATGAGCATAAGCCGGATCTGGTTTTTCTGGATATTAATATGAAAGACATGAACGGCTTTGAAGTTCTTCAAAAGGTGGAGGTGAGCCCAAAGCCTATTGTGATCTTTGTTACAGCTTATGATAATTATGCTTTAAAAGCATTTGATGTCGAAGCTTTTGATTTTCTTCTGAAACCCTTTAAAGATCAGCGGTTTTTCAAAACGATCGAAAAAGTTTTAAAAACGACCCGCCAGGAAGCCGATGTAAATTTTGAACAGCGTATGATGGAAATGTTTCATCTTTATTCCAAAGGAGAAACTCACCTGAATGCGGTTGCCAAAATCCCGGTGCGACAGGGTAACAAAACTTCGATCGTTGATCCAAAAGATATTTTTTATATCAGTGCTTCTGGATATTATGCAGAGATTTTTACTGCCAGCAAAAAACATGTTTTACGGGAGTCACTAAATAACCTTGAGGAGCTGCTCAATCCGGCTAATTTTGTCAGGGTTCATCGATCAACTATTATCAACCTCAATTTTGTAAAGGAGATCATCCATTCAGATTATGCCGAGATCGATGCGAAGATGGAAGATGACACTCTCATTCGCATCAGCAAGTCTCATAAGAAAGAGTTTCTGGAAAAAATTGGAATCTAATGGCATTAGCAAAACTTAAAAAGAAATATCTAGATTTCAGGCTCGTGCTGCTTTTAGCAGGATTTTACCTGCTTTTTGATATCATTCTTATCTGTAAAATCGCTTATCAGCAGAATTTCATGTCGCCAGAAAGACTGGAGAAATTTTCCTGGCACGAATTCCTAATACATAATATTCTCATAGACTACGTGGTAGTCGTTAGCTATATGACGCTGATCGCCATTTCCACGAAACGTTTTCTGAATAAGAACTATTCCTGGGTGAAGATCATCTCCATTCATACTATATTTTCCTTGCTTATTGGTTTCGTAGTTCGCTTAATTGGTGAATTGATCGCAGTACTTAGCGGAAAAATGGATTTATCTAATTACGATTTCGGTGAGACCATCTATGCTTTTATGTATGTGATCGACCTCAATTTCCTTATTTATTTCG
>CAXPUM010000094.1:0-3051 GCA_964220295.1 Flavobacteriaceae bacterium
CCAATAAATACACGATTCTGGCTTTTAATATTCCGGGAAATGGATATGATGGATTTATCATAGAAAATTATAAGGATTTTGTTGCCAGGGATATAGCTGAAATTTTTCTGATCGGCCTGGAAAAATTACAAATTAAAAAATTATTTGCCCTTATAGGAGGTTCCCTGGGTGGGGGCATTGCATGGGAAATGGCGGCAATTCATCCTTCGATTACTGAAAATTTAATTCCAATTGCGACCGACTGGAAATCGACAGACTGGCTGATTGCGAATTGCCAGGTGCAGGAATTGTTTCTGAATAATTCTAAAAATCCCGTTCACGATGCCAGGATGCATGCCATGTTATGTTATCGTACTCCGGAATCTTTCAAATCTCGTTTTAAGCGCAGCACCAATGAAGAATTGCAGGTTTTTAATGTGGAAAGCTGGTTATTGCATCACGGCAATAAACTACAGGAACGTTTTCAGCTCCAGGCTTATAAATTAATGAATCAATTATTGAGAACAATTGATGTTTCCCGTGGAAGACCTGAATTAGACAAGATTCTAGAACAAATCCAGGCGAATATCTGCATTATTGGTGTGGATTCCGATCTGTTCTTTACGGCGGAAGAAAACAGAGAAACCCATAGACAGCTTGCCCAAAGTAGCAATAAGGTAACTTACGGTGAAATTCATTCGGTTCATGGCCATGATGCCTTTTTGATCGAGGCCAAGCAGGTGGAGCAGATCATCTCCGGAATTTTTCAGCAGGGAAATAAACTCAAAATTGTCAAATTTGGCGGCAGATCGCTTTCTAATGGCACCGGGATCAAAACCGTTCTCGACATTATCGAGAAAAAGATCGAAAACCAGGAACGAATTGGAGTAGTGGTTTCAGCCAGAGGAAAAACTACCGATCAGCTAGAGGAGCTTTTGCAACTTGCTTCAGCTAATCATGATTATAGTGCGACATTTGAAAAATTTAAAAAATACCAGGTTAGCGATTTTCAGGAAATAGATTTTTCCGAAGAATTCAAAAATATTGAGAATGTCCTGGAAGGCGTACGACTGCTTGGAGATTATAGTCAAAAAGTGAAAGATCAGTTACTGGCACAGGGAGAAGTTCTTTCGGCTAAACTAATTACGCAAATTTTGCGAGAGCGCGGCCATAAAGCTCATTTTACCGATTCCCGTCAGTTTTTAAAAACCGATGATAAATTTGGTAATGCACAGCCACTGGAGGCAATTTCTAAAGAATATTTTATAAAACATTTTGAACAGCATAATGGCCAGACGGTCAATATTGTGACCGGTTACATTGGTTCAACTGAAAAAGGGGAAACCACCACTCTTGGTCGAAACGGCAGTAATTATTCCGCTGCATTGATCGCGAATTATCTCGATGCAGAGGAACTTCAAAATTATACACACGTTGACGGGATCTATACAGCGAACCCAGATTTGGTACGAAATGCACAGCGTATTGAAGAGCTTTCTTATAACGAAGCCAACGAGCTGGCTAATTTCGGAGCGACGATTCTGCATGCCAAAACAATAATTCCGCTGATTGAAAAGAACATTCCGCTGCGAATTTTAAATACTTTTAATCATGATAATCAGGGAACTTTAATTACGGCAAAACCCTCTAAAGAAGGCATTAAATCACTTTCTGTATTAGAGCACACGTCGCTATTGAATTTGGAAGGTCGCGGGCTATTAGGTAAATCGGGTATTGATGCAAGAATTTTTCGCGCGCTTGGAGATAGCGGCATTAGTGTAAGTATCATTTCGCAGGGTTCTTCGGAAAGAGGAATTGGTCTTGTGGTCGATGCACAAAATGCGAACCGCGCCGTCAAAGCCCTGCAACGGGAATTTGAAAATGATTTTTATTCCAAAGACGTTAATAAGATTTCGGTCGTAGATGATGTTTCGGTGATCTCTATTGTTGGCCAGGATCTGAGCACTTTTCATAAACCTTACAATGCCCTGATTCGCAACCAGATCGTTCCTTTACTTTTCAACAATACCGTTACCGGAAAGAACGTGAGTCTGGTAGTGAAGAAAACGCAATTGCATAAAGCCCTAAATGTGATCCATGGCGAGATCTTCGAAGTTTATAAAAAGATCAATATTGCCATTTTTGGTCACGGAAACGTGGGCGGGACTTTGATCGACCAGATTTTGCAATCTGCGGCTGCTATTGAAGAACGTAAGAAAATTAAGCTGAATGTTTTCGCCGTGGCAAATTCCAGCAAACTGTTACTGAATGACCGCGGAATTTCAGCCGATTGGAAAGAAGAGTTGAATAGATCAGAAAGCACATCTTCAGTTTCAGAAATCATCGAATTTGCCGGGTTACATCATTTGGAAAACCTGATCGCGGTAGATAATACGGCCAGCCAGGAATTTGTTCAGCAATATCCAAAACTGGTAGAAAATGGGTTCGATCTGATCTCTTCCAATAAAATAGCGAATACGCTGGATATTCAGTTTTACAATGATTTGCGCGAGAACCTGGAGAAAAATCAGAAAAAATATTTGTATGAGACCAATGTTGGTGCGGGTCTTCCGCTAATTGATACCATTAGAATTTTACATCTTTCAGGAGAAAATATTACTAGGATCAGAGGGGTTTTTTCGGGAACCTTAAGTTATCTTTTCAATACTTTTTCTTCGGAAAATCGCTCGTTCAGCAGTGTGGTAAAAGAGGCGATCGATAAAGGTTTTACCGAACCAGATCCTCGGGAAGACCTGAATGGAAATGATGTGGGCCGAAAACTGCTTATTTTGGCACGTGAGTTAGATCTTCAGAATGAATTTGAAGATGTGAAAATTAAAAATTTGGTGCCTGAAGAATTTAGAGGCGGAGGGGCCGATGAATTTATTTCGAATTTGGAGCGTTTGGATGAAACTTATCAAAGAATAAAAGAAGAACAGAAACCTAATCATGTCTTGCGATTTATTGGAGACCTTTCCGGAGATTTACAGCAGGACAAAGGAGAGCTGGAAGTCAGTTTGGTTTCCGTTCCCGGCGATAGCAGCCTGGGACAGGTAAAAGGAGCCGATTCGA
>CAXPUM010000095.1:0-4167 GCA_964220295.1 Flavobacteriaceae bacterium
TAAAAGATTTAGCACTAATACCCAATTCGGTTTTATTTTTAATATTGTAGCGAAAAATATCTCCGGTAGAAATATGTACCAGATTGTACTTTTCCTTTAAAATATCTGCCTGTGTTCCTTTGCCTGCACCCGGAGGGCCAAACAATACGAGATTTGTCATTTTTTGCTCTTTGCGTTTATATACCTGTCGCAGGTTTCTTCCAAGACCGTCGTAGTCCAGGCCATAACCTACTATGAATTTATTTTCAATATCCATCCCGCGATAATTTACGGCAATCTGCTTCTTATAAGCTTCCGGTTTAAAGAAAAGTGTGGCCACTTCATATCTTTTCACTTTTGCGGAAAGCAGCATTTTATCGATTTCTTCCAGCGTGTTCCCGGTATCTACAATATCTTCCAGGAGAATCACCGTTCTTCCTTCAATATTCTGATTAAGACCAACCAGGTTTTTGATATTTCCGCTACTTTCGGTTCCTTCATAAGAAGCCATTTTCACAAAACTGATCTCACAATCCCCATCAAAACGTTTGATAATTTCTGAAGCGAACATGAATGCACCGTTCAAAACTCCGATAAAAACCGGGTTCTGATTTCCAAATTCTTCATTGAGCTGTTTCGCCAGACCATCGATCGCACTTTCTATTTCTTCTTCGGAAATAAACGGCTCGAATTCAAGATCGTGTAATTTTACCAAATCGAATAAAAATTAAAGACGCAAAGATAAGGAATTGCTTTAAGCCACCCATCCCGATTTATTCCCGATTCTACATTGCTGTCAAACTTGTTTAAATTATTTTTGCGGAAAGCCTTGATTTTATGGTCAATTACTTTTCTTCAGATTTTAAGTTAGGCATTCTCGGCGGCGGACAGCTGGGTAAAATGATGCTTTACGAAACCCGAAAATATGATATCCAGACGCTTGTTCTGGATCCAAGCGCAGAAGCACCCTGTAAAATTGCCTGTAACCATTTTCAACAGGGAGACCTGATGGATTATGATACGGTTCTGAATTTTGGAAGACAGGTAGATGTGGTGACGTTTGAAATTGAAGGCGTAAATGTCGAGGCGCTAAAACAACTGGAATCGGAAGGAATTAAAACATTTCCTTCTGCCGCTACGCTGGAAAAAATTCAAAATAAGGCAACTCAAAAGCAATTTTATATAGCTAAAGATATTCCAACTGCCGATTTCCAGGTCTTCAAAACAGTTGACGAATTGAGAAAGGCGGTTGAAGCAGGAAAAGTATCGATCCCTTTTGTTTGGAAAAGCGCCACTGGCGGTTATGACGGGAAAGGTGTTTCTGTTATTAAAATGGCCGAAGACCTCAGCAATCTTCCAGATGGTGAGTGTATTGCTGAAAAACTGGTTCCTTTTAAAAATGAACTGGCAGTAATTGTAGCGAGAAATCCTTCCGGAGAAATTAAAACATATCCGGTGGTTGAAATGGAATTTCACCCTACTGCCAACCAGGTGGAATATGTGATCTGCCCTGCTAGAATAGACGATTCGGTTGCTGAAAAAGCGAGAAAAACTGCTGAGAAGGTTTCCGAAGCTTTTGATCATGTAGGACTATTGGCTGTAGAAATGTTCCAGACGGAAGAAGATGAAATCTTAGTCAATGAAGTAGCGCCCAGACCACATAATAGTGGACATTACAGCATTGAAGCTTCTTATACCAACCAATTTGAACAGCAGATACGCGCCATACTTGATTTACCGCTAGGTAATACAGACAGTAAAGTAGGCGGAATAATGGTAAATTTAGTGGGCGATAAAGAGCATGAAGGAGAGGTCGTTTATGAAAATATCGCGGAGATCATGAAAATGGATGGCGTTACGCCACACATCTACGGAAAAAAGATCACTCGTCCATTCAGAAAAATGGGGCATGTAACGATCGTAAATAAAGATCTGGCCGAAGCTCGTAAAACGGCTGAAAAAGTTAAGAATAGTATTAAAGTAATCAGCAAACAATAAGTTATGGGAAAAGTTGCAGTCATCATGGGAAGCACCAGCGATATGCCGGTGATGAAAGATGCGATCGAAATTCTGGAAAGCTTCGGGATCGAGGTAGAAACTGACATTGTTTCGGCTCACCGTACACCAGAAAAATTATTCGAATTCAGTAAAAATGCCCATAAAAATGGCGTACAGGTAATTATTGCCGGTGCCGGTGGTGCCGCGCATTTACCGGGAATGGTAGCCTCTATGTCTCCGCTTCCAGTTATCGGCGTTCCGGTTAAATCAAGGAATTCGATTGATGGTTGGGATTCTGTTCTTTCCATCCTGCAAATGCCCGGTGGCGTTCCTGTCGCTACTGTAGCACTTGATGGCGCAAAAAATGCTGGTATTCTTGCTGCTCAGATCATTGGGGCTTCAAATGAAGAAATATTGAACAAGATATTAGAGTATAAGGAAGGCCTAAAAGCTAAAGTTATAAAAGGCGCAAAATCGCTTAAAAAGTAAAAGAGACCGTCGTCACGGTCTCTCAAAAGTAGTTTTTAATCTGTAATTATTTATTAACCATTCTAAATATTAAACCAGAACTTTGTAAACTACTAACTTATTAGTATAACCAATTGGCTATGATGAATTTAATTCAAAGTGGCTAATATAGTTAAATAAAGTTTAAACAATTGTTATAGCGTTATAAAAGTTACCTAAAACGTTATTAATCTACATATATGAACGCAACAAATATTTTACTGGAAGAATTTGAATACGCTCCATTTTCAAAAATCAGAACGGAAGATTATAAGCCGGCAATTCTGAAAGCGGTGGAGTTAGCAAAGAAGGAGATAGAAGAGATCGTAAATAATGATGCGGAACCTGATTTTCAGAACACCATTGAAGCACTGGAATTTTCAGGAGAAAAATTAGATAGGGTAACCAGCATTTTTTTCAATATAAATTCTGCGGAAACCAATCAAGAGATTCAGCAGATCGCCCAGGAAATTTCACCGGTTCTTTCCGAATTTAAAAATGATATCATTTTAAATAAGGAGCTATTTGAAAGGATTAAATCAGTTTACCAAAAGAAAAATTCTCTAAATCTTGACACGGAACAGCAAATGTTGCTGGATAAAAAATATAAAGCTTTTACCAGGAACGGTGCTAATCTTCCGGAAAAGAAGCAGCAGGTTTTACGTGATATCGACAAGAAACTGGCTAGTTTAAAACTGAAATTTGGCGAAAATGTCCTTGCTGAGACCAACAGGTACGAACTACATATAACCAACGAAGAAAAATTAGAGGGTCTGCCAGACTGGTTTAAAGAAGAAGCTGCTAGCGTAGCCAAATCAAAAGAGAAAGAAGGGTGGGTGATTACCTTGGAATATCCAAGCTACATTCCATTTATGAAATATGCTAAAAATCGAGAACTCAGAAAAGAACTTGCTTTAGCATTCGGTTCAAGAGCGTTTCATGAAGATGAATTAGACAACCAGGAAAACGTTCTACAAATTGCGAAATTACGCTACCAGAGAGCACAGCTTTTAGGTTTTGAAACTCATGCCGATTTTGTGCTTCAGGAGCGCATGGCCGAAACTCCCGAAAAAGTCGAGTCGTTTTTAAATGAACTATTGGCGAAAGCGAAACCAGCTGCAGAAAGGGAATTCAGTGAACTGGAAAATTTCGCTAAGGATCTTGAAGGTATTGATCACCTGGAAAAATGGGATTCAGCCTATTATAGTGAAAAACTGAAGCAGAAATTATTCAACCTGGACGATGAAAAACTGAAGCCATATTTCAAACTCGAAAATGTCATTGCCGGTGTATTTACGGTTGCCAATAAATTGTATGGACTGAATTTTAAGGAAATTCACTCGGTAGATAAATACCACCAAGATGTCAAAACCTATGAGGTGACCAATGAGCAAGGGGAAGACATCGCGTTATTTTATGCTGATTTTCATCCAAGACCTGGAAAACGAGACGGAGCCTGGATGACGATTTATAAAAATCAATATGTCAAAAATGGAAAAAATGAACGCCCTCATATTTCTATCGTTTGCAACTTCACCAAACCTTCAGAAAAAGAACCGTCACTACTTACTTTCAATGAAGTGACCACTCTATTTCATGAATTTGGTCATGCACTACACGGGATGTTGGCTAACACCACCTACCCTAGCCTGTCTGGACCAAATGTTTACTGGGATTTCGTAG
>CAXPUM010000096.1:0-90204 GCA_964220295.1 Flavobacteriaceae bacterium
TAGTAATTCGTATCGTAATTATCTTTGGTCATCTCCCAGACATTTCCGGCCATATCATAAATATCCAGACTATTCGGTGGGAATGATTTCACCGGTGAGGCATATTTATAACCATCTTCCGGGATATTTTTTACCGGAAACTGTCCCTGCCAGGTATTAGCTTCCTTGTTGAGTTTTTCTTCATCATCGCCCCAGGTATAAATTCCGCCGGGTCTCTTTACATGTGCAGCAGCTTCCAATTCGGCTTCTGTAGGCAGGTCGGTTCCTTCCCATTTTGCGTATGCCAGTGCATCTTCATAAGCGATATGAACAACAGGAAAATCGTCTTTCCCATCAATAGAACTTTCAGGACCTTGAGGATGTCTCCAGTTTGCTCCGCGTTTCCACTCCCACCACTGGCTGTAATCATTCAGGTTACTCACGTTTTCCAGTTCTTTTCTGAAAATCAAAGAACCCGGCTGTAAAATACTATCATGTGGCTTTGGAGTTCCCGGAGGTAGCTGCTTTTTCATTTCTTCCCAGTCAATAGGACGTTCAGCTACAGTTACATAACCGGTTTCCTCGACGAATTTTTTAAATTCCGCATTTGTAACTTCTGTCTGGTCAATAAAAAATCCGTCTACCGCCACCGGGTGAGCCGGTTTTTCACGCGGTAAGGCATATTGATCACTATCCTGCGCTCCCATCGTAAACTTCACTCCCGAAACCCAGACCATACCTTCCGGAGCCTCAATACTATCAGGCTGCTGTTTCAAAAGTTTGTAATCTGAAACTTTCTTCTTCTTTTGCTCAATTGCTGCAGTTTTCGCATTTTCAGGATTAATTTCAGCTGACTTATTATCCTTGCAGGAAATAATCAAACCAAGTAAAACAGGAATAAAAAAGAATCGTGTGTAGAGCATTTTTTTCATTCTTCTAAAATAGTAATATCAAAGGGTTCAAAAAAATTCAGCAAAATTCAAATTTTTTAAAGTGTCAATCTTCAAATTTCTTTTTGATCTTATTAATGGAACGTCCCCATTTATCAAAAAGTTCGTCTGGCTTTGGATAATCTGAAACATCATTCTCCCACGGCAAATACACACTAAAATCATTTTCATTTTTCAATTCTGGGATCCAGTTCCTAATGAAATCGGCACTTTTGTATTTCAAACTTTGATGAATCGGGTTAGTATACCAGATTTCATAAGCCTGCATATGCCAGTTCATCCAGTTAGAAGTCACATCATAATCGATTAATTTCGATTCAAAATAAGCGGCTCCCCAAGTCCAGTCAATCTGGTAATCATGAACCATGAAACTAGCGCAGTTGACCCTTCCACGATTGCTCATATAGCCCGTTTGATTTAGCTGCCTCATGTGAGCATCTACAAACGGAATTCCAGTTTTTCCTTCACACCAACGTTGGAAAAGTTTCTGATCGTTTTTAAATTCCAGCTTCTTTTTTCTGAAACCTTCCGTCTTAAAAATAGCATTCCCAATGCGCATCGCTTTAAAGGTGAAATAATCCCGCCAGACCAATTCAAAAACCAGCCACCAGGTGCTTTGGTTCTTTTTAATTTTCTTTTCGTATTCCTGTATTTTAAAGTAAATAGTTCTGGGCGATAAGCTTCCAACCGCGAGATAGGGACTGAATTTTGAACTGTAATCCATCCCCATCGATTTATTCCTCGACCAGCGATACCCTGTAAGATTTTCAGATCCAAATGTATATTCTTCCAGTCGTTCGAGCGCGGCAGCTTCGCCTCCTTTTTCATAAATATTGACCGCGTCCAGTTCCTTTTTGTAAAATCCGCATTTGCGATATCCGGGAAAATCGGTTGATTCTACCTCTTTAAAGGCTTTCAGTTTTTTCGGAGTTTTAAAAGTGTCCCTGACGCTGGTCTTTTTCCCGGTAGGGATTCGGTAGGCTTTACTAGTTAAAGGAATTTTATCGATACTAAACGGAATATCATCAATATGGTATAAAGTTTTTCCCCAGGAAAAATCAAGCTCCGTTTCTTCCGGCAAACTCGCTTTCAGATTATCAATAATCTCTAATTCTTCGGAAGCATATTCCCGCTCTGCAAAAATGGTCTGAATTCCATATTTCTTGACCAATTTCGGAATCAGTTCCTCAGCTTTACCAAATTCAATCATCAAATGTGCATCTAGACCTTCCAGCTTTTCCTGAAGATCTTCTACAGATTCCTTCAGAAACAGATACCTTGCCGCATCAGCTTTTCGAAAACCCAGATCGTTTTTTTTGAATAATCGTTCGTCCAAACAAAAGAAAAAAATGATGGGTTTTTCTGAATTGACGGCTTTGTGCAGTGCTTCATTATCATGCAGCCGAAGATCATTTTTAAACCAAAATAATACTGGTTTCATAGCAGTCTTTTACTCGTAAATTAAGCATAAACACAGATGAAACAGGCTGAAAAATTGTATTTAACGATTATTTACCGCTATGCCAGATTGCTTAATTCGAAGTTTTGATCAATCTAAAACTGCCTGGCACTATTTGTAGTTCTTTGCCTTCAAATTTCAATTCTACCAACCCGGTTTTTCGAGGAGAAACTTTTGCTTCGGAAAAATGAGTATGAAATACGTACAACATTTTTCCGCTGGAATTGTAGAACAGATCACCATGACCGGTACCAGCCATTCCTATATTTTGACTTGAAATGATTGGATTTTTTTCTGATTTTTTCCAGGGCCCAAGCGGGCTTTTACTCGTGGCATAACCAATGGCATAATCCTGATTTCTGAAATCATTCGCAGAATAGATCAGGTAGTACAACCCGTTGTGCTTTAAAACCGTAGGTCCTTCAGAGACAGTCCAGTCCACATTCTCCGTATTTTCCCAAGGTTTTTCAGCATATAGGCACTCGGTTAAAGTTTCTTCCTTGTTACTTTGCAGATCAGTATTCATTTCAGCTACAAAAATCCGATTGCCATCCTGTAATCTTACATGGTACAGATAAGCCTTGCCTCGATCAAAGAATATAAAAGGATCAATTTGCTTTACAGGCGCCTGCAGTGCTTCACCATTATTAGTGAACGCGCCTAAGGGACTATCACTTTCGGCTATAGCAATTTGTTCATTCGCAGTATACGCCATATAATATTTACCGTCCCTTTTAAAGATTTGGGGAGCCCAAAAACCCTTATCGCCGAAAGCCTCACCTTTTTTAAGCGCAAATCCACTGTTTACACCGGCAGGGCCTTCCCATTTTATCAAATCTTCTGAAGTATAAACCAAAAAGCCCTCTCCCTCAATTTTTGGATCACCTTTGGTTCCATAGAGATAATAAGTGCCAGCATCTTCAAATACCGTAGGGTCTGCAAGATAAATTTGATCCTCTTTTATCGCCTGAGCAGTTACGATCGAATTGAAAAATACTATGAGGATAATTAAAGAATATCTTGTTTTCACGAGGCAGTTGAGTATTTGAAATTAATTCTAAGAAATTCGATGTACAAAATGTGGATTCCAAATAAAACAAAGAGTCTCTCGACAAGGAATTCTTTCAGTAAAACTAAGCAAACGGAAGTTATAGTAGCCTCACCAGGGCTATCTACCCCAGCCGAATAGCCCAATAATTCTGGGGCTTCCCGTGTTTATCTTCTGACTGTTGACGATCTGCGAATTTTTAACTCACTGATTATGAACTATTATAACAAAATTACCTAAAATATTATAAATAAAACTTTAATTAATCCACCCACATTAGTTTTTGAATTTCGGTATATTCAATTTGGCTATTCGCTCCTTCCTTGGAAGCCACTAATGATCCAACAGCACTAGCAAAATCCAATGCCTGCATTGGCGGTTTTCCAGTTTTTAATTCTTTGAGTAAGGTGGCTAGGAAAGAATCTCCTGCACCAACTGTATCTCTTATATTAACTTTGAAGCCTGAATTATGATAGAATTTATTCTCAATAAAAAGAACTACTCCTTTTCCGCCACGAGTAACACAAATCTCTTTACAACCTGATATCTCAGAAATAAACTTAATGCAGTTAGATATAACTTTATCATCAAAACCTAATTCTTGACTTATATAAAACAATTCACTTTCATTGAATTTCAAAAAATCTGATTTACACATTAATGTTTTTAAAATCTCTATATCTATCACTGGATTTCTAAGATTGACGTCAAAAACACTACAATTTGCACTTTCCAGACATTTTATTAGCGTTGCTTTGGAAACTTCGCTTCTGCAAATTAGACTTCCAAAAATGAAAATTTCCGAATTCTTAATAGCCTTTTCTATGGATTTTGAATAGCCGATATTATCCCAGGCCACCGGCTTCAGAATGGTATATTTTGCGTCACCATTTTTGTCTAAATCAACAACCACTTTGCCCGTTTCTAATTCTGAATCTACTTGTAAAACGGACTGAAGTTGATGCCTGAGCATATATTCTTTAATTCCCTGACCTTCCTGATCATCCCCAATACGACTGATCATGGTGGTAGGAATCCCATATGAAGACATTCTCAAAGCGACATTTAAAGGTGCTCCTCCAATTCTTTTACCTTTTGGCAAATGATCCCAGAGTACTTCTCCAAAACAAACGACTGATAGTTCTTTTTTCATATTCTAATTCTTAACATTAACCTGAATATCACCAAAATCTGCATTGTCAAATTCACCATAGATTCCCCAAGGCGAGTCGTAAATGTTATAAATCCTACTGCTTAAAGCTACTTCATCATTTAAATAAAGAACAGCAACCGACCCATCGACATACAACTCAAAATTATAATCTGTATTTGAATTGAAGTTGTAATACACCACATTTTCAAACGCTCCATTATTAATTGCGATGATCTTATTGTTTCTAGGCTCAAACTGAATTCGGAACGATTCCGAAGGGTTATTATTTCCACCCAAAAAGATCCCGGCGTTGGCTTCTTCACTTATGGAAACTGTTCCTGAAACCATTGAAGAACCTTTCAGATTCTGAAAAATGACCTTTGACTGTCCCTCAGAAGCATCTATCTGAAAACTATTACCATTTTCTGTCACTCCGCTGGAAGTTTCTTGTACTTCAGGAGCTACAGAATTTATAAACACAGATGAAACCGAAGATGGAGAGGTGACAGCAAGGTGTTTCCCATCTTCCTGCTGTTCTAGCTTATGTACTACCAGATTTCCTCCAAAATCTTTGGTACCTGAATTGGTTTCGGGGCTTTTCCTGGCAGTCCATCCCGCTAAATAACGGTTAGTTCCATCGCTTACTGATTTACCCGCATAAAAATACTGCCCGTCTACCATATCATTTGCTGGTTTTTCCCATGGTCCGGTTGAGCTGGTAGCAACCCGGTAGTGCGTAATTTTATCTTTCCAGTTTTCAGAAAAAATCAGATACCAGTAATCACCCATCTTAAACAAATCTGGCACTTCCATCATCAAATAATTCTCTTCATCGGTAGTGGTGTAAAGTGGTTCCTGGGCAGTCCAATTACCAATGGCGGGATTATCACTGGTGAACAATAAGATCACTGCTTTTCGTGCATTGGTTTGTGCACTTACAAGCATCCAGTATTCTCCAGCTTCCTCATTATACAGAACATGCGGATCTCTGAATTCAAAATCGTAATATCCCTCTGGCGCTGTAATTATAAAATCCTGCTGTTTAGTCCAGTTTTCAAGATCCTGACTTGTGGCCAGCAAAACACTCTCTCTGGGATTTTTTTCCAGGAATGCTGAAGTTCCATTATGACCGGTATAGTAATAATAATAGGTACCGTCAACTTTTATTAGGGAGCCGGTTCCAATAGCAAAATCTGGCTGCCCGGCATTTCCATAATCTATGGCCCTCCCTTCGTAATCATAATTCACAAAGTCTTCCGTTTCAAATTCATGAATATCGTGAAACCCTTCTCCTGCCGGCTTATTCTGCGCATCGTGTAAAAAGAACATATGAAATTGCCCATTTTCATAATAGGGCATCACATCTGCCGTCCAGCCGGTAGTGTTATATGGATCTGATTCCCCCATCCACCCAGATGATGGCTGAGGATAAATTCCTAAATCATATGCTTTAGGAGGAATTGGCTCCATCTTCTCCATACCATCATCTGTACTGCATCCAGTTATTATTAATAAAAGAATTGCAGGAACTATGCTTATATATTTATTCATTTGTTTCTTCATCATTTTGTTCATCTGCTTCTAAATAATCAATTGAATTTCTGGTTAACTGCTGAATATTACTTAGAAATCCGTTAGGTGCACTTGGAACTCCGTCGGCATTGGTTTCATTGTACCAATCATAGGCTCCAAAAGCTATCACGATTGCATTACCATCAGAGTCATCAGCAGGAAATTCAGCAATAGCCACACGACCATCCAGGGTATCATCCCAATCTTCACTGGCAAGGTTTATTCCACCGGTTTGTTCGCGCCAGCCGGCACCGTTTCCATAACCACCCCATTCTGGTAAAAACCACCAGGCGGTATGATTAAGCCTGAATGTTCCCTTTTCAAGGAATTTAGCTTTTCCTTCTTCAAAAGTTTCCAGACCCTGGAAGACGGGGTGCTCAGTTCTTGTTTTAAAAGAAATACCCCAGGAATTGTTTTCATCCACGAAGCCATTTGGCAGAAAATCTCCAAAAACATTGTTAGGTCCTTTCCCGTCTGGCACTAAATCCAGTGCTTCTACGTATCTAGCCGCAAAGGTTGATAATAGAATTCCACCGCCATCAGCATAGAAAGTCTTAAGTTTTTCCGTCACTGCTCCATCCAACGCAATACCAGGTAATTCCATACTGGAATCATAATGCCACCAGATTACGGAATAATCTAGAGATTCACCATCTTTAATATCCTGAAAGGAAAGATATTCTGCACTGCCATAGGTAGAGAAAAACCAGTCGGCTGCTGCTTTTTCGTCGGGATCTGTGATTTCAGATCTGGAGGCAGCAACTCCTAAAAACGCCATTTTTGAACCACTGTTTGGTGTGGAAACGGTAATTGTGTACGTTTCACTGCTTCCCTGCCCCGTTACAGTAAAAGAAACTGGTTGTGAAAAATCCATCGGTGAATTAAAATCAAGGTTGGTTGAGACGCCTTCGGTTAAAGTAATCCCAGGTTGTAAATTGGTTACATCTACCTCTTCACCCTGCAGGGTTACAGAAATAGAATTAGTATTATCATTTATAGAGGCCTGATTTCCATTGATTGTGAAACTGGAAATTGGCTTATTCACTTTCGCTGAAACCATATAATCTTTGTAAAGGTTTCCGTTAACCACGGTATAGGTCACCGGCTGAGCAAGACTTATAGCTTCATCCAGCCCAGGGGTAATCGTAGCTCCTTCAGGCAGACTAATAACTGGCGTTATGCTATTTAAGGAAATTCCATAAGGTAATTGAAATTGAATTGTCCCGGCATTCTGATCGATCTCTCCGGTTACACCTGCAATATTAAAGGCCATCAATTGTACAGGTTCATCGATATCAAAAGTCGAATTCCCATCGTCTTCTTTCTCGCAAGCTGTCAACAAAAAGAGACAGCAAAACAATATTGCACTAAAGAACCTGCAAATAGGTGTTTTTATAATATTCATGTTTCTCATTTTAGTTAGTTTTATTTAATTTTTTATTCCAAATGGAATTCAGTTTCCATATTTTAAGTCTTTCTATAGTTGCTCCGGTTTGAGGCGAGCTAAGTGCTACAACATTTTGTGAAGGACCAGGATAAGTAAGAACGCTAAACACTTTTTCTCCTTTTCCTGTAAATATTTCTACGGAAGAGCGATCAACAAATATTCGAAGCTGAAGTTTACCGTTATCGGTTCTAACCGGTGCTTTCATCACATCGCTGAACTTTTCCAGAAATTCTGAATTTTCTGAATTTGTTGTATTTCTCCTATCAACTAAAAAAAGTTTGGTCTCACTATCATAAGACAGTTTTAAAGACCTGCCATTCCCTTTCTGCAGTTCAATATTAATTTCTCCATTTTCAGGAAGTTTTACTGAAAGTTCCATTTCATAAGAATTATCAAAACTTGAAACTTTGTCAAGTTCTAATTCTTCCTTTAAGTCAATATTATTGAGTGCAATTGAATCTGAACGCAGTTCCCTGAATTGCGGAACGACTTCCTGAACCAGTCTGTAACCGTTTTCCTTTTCTCGAAGTTTCAGAATTCTGGGAAGCGACTCGAAACCTTTTCCCCAGTTACTCGGGACATCATTAGCATATTCCCAGTTTCCCATCCAGCCTAACATTATTTTATCTTCTAAACTTCCCTCATAATCACGCCACGTCCTGGCTGCGTAAAAATCATTTCCGTAATCCAGCCATAAACCATGCTCCAGGTTGGTATCCCAAAGTTCGTCAGCTAGTAGAATATGATCAACCGCTAATGCAGAAGTATCATTCTGAAAAGTGATAGTAGCTTCCTTTCCCAAATATTCTGAAACATCCCATCCTTTCCAGCGAAAAATCTTATCGTTCTCTCCGGCTGTTTTTCTTACAATTTTATTATTGATAATCAGGTTCAAAGAATTGTTAGCATGCTCACCACTTATTAGAAAATTAATAGCTGGTTTCGTAATAGTAAATTTTTCAGATTTCCAGTTTTGTGAATTTTCAGCATCTACATATTGCTTTCCTAAAAATCCTAATCGCTCTAATGAGTCTGCTTGAAATTGACCTTCCTCAAAATTGGAAATAATCCTTCCGGGGATTCCGATTCCATTATTCAGGAAGGAACTTATTTTCGCATCGGGTTCAAAGCTTTTTCCGTCAAAATCACCAACAAAATATTGAACACGATTAGGTCCCCGCCCAATAAATAGCACCCAGCGATATTCATTGGTTTTGCCCTCAATCGAAACTTTAAAAATATCAGGGCATTCCCAGAAGGAATGCTGCACTCCGAGACCTGAAAATTCACTGAGATAATTCCAGTTCTTTAAGTCTTCCGAATTGTAAAACTGAACGGTTTGCTCAGCAGGCAATGAAACAGCCATGATCCATTTTTTGGTTTCTTCGTGCCAGAATACCTGTGGATCTCGGAAAAAAATTTTATCTATATCCAGAATCGGATTCTTATCATAATAATCAAAGCGCAAACCATCATGGCTTACCGATATTGCCTGAGCTTCCGGCAAAGTATCTCCATCGTAATGCCTGGTATAAAAAGCAATCATACTATTTTCACCAAAATCTGAATGATTCTTTTTATCAACCACGACAGATCCGGAGAAATAACTGAAATCACCGGGATCGCCTTTCATGGGATCTTCAAGTTGTTTCCAGTGAACCAGATCCTTGGAAATGGCATGGCCCCACCAAAAAAGATGATAATTGTCTTCATAAAAGATCAACCCATCTGGATCCCCAATCCATCCTTTAACCGGGCTGAAGTGATAGTGTGGGCGATATGGCTCATCGTATTGGGCTCTTCCTAAGAAGGAATTGCCAAAACAAAGAATCAATATTATGAAAGGAAATCTTTTCATATTAATAACCCGGATTTTGAACATAGCGATCTTCACTCCAGAAAATCTGATTTTGCGGAATTGGAAGATATTCGTGTTTCCCAGTGACAAAAGACGCTCCCTGAAGAAAATCTTTTCTGGATTGTTCTACATTGAGGTAACTATTCAATACATCTGCGGCTACTCCCCAACGAACCAGATCGAAGAAACGTTCACCCTCCAGGGCAAGCTCCAGTCTCCTCTCATACCTAACGGCCTGTCTTGCATTTTCCTGTGTCCAGTTTATGTTTACTCCTAACATATAGGGCTCTACTTTATAATTTGCCAATTGATTTCCATTGGCATCAACCAATTTTTCGGTGCTATTAGAGGCTCTTTCCCGCAATTGATTAATTAGAGGTAGGGCTTCATCCTGTCTCCCCAGTTCGATTAAAGCTTCTGCTTTATTGAGCATTACTTCAGCATAACGAAGGATTATTCTCGATTTAGAATTTCCGTAGAAAGGATCTACGTTCTCATACTGATCTGACTGAACATTTTCTTTTAGAGAATTATAAAAGCCGTAGATCTCAGGAGTTCTGCTCCAGCTTTCTTTAAAAATGAGATCAGTTTCATATTTCCAGGGATTACCAGGATGTGCGATTGTATGATCTAGACGTGGATCTACATTATCTGTATCAAAATTGATATTTTCTGCATTAAAGTTTTCCAAATAAGGAACTCCATTTTGGTCAGTTTTAAACGCATTGGCCAAGTTTTGCGATGGCTTTTTGAAATCACAGCAACCAAGACCCTGAGGCACGGTAAGCATATCTCCAAAATTCAACCGCCCATTTGCCGTACCATCACTAGTAGAAAATTGAACTGCGAATAATGATTCCACTCCATTTTCATAAGAACCGGATAGGAAATTATTCGCAAAATCTGGTTCCAAGCTATGGTTTGAAGACAAGACTTTATCTGCCGCTGCTATAGATTTCTGCAATAATTCCTGGTTTACATTAGTAACCTGATATTGATCATTCTGCTCAAAAGCCTGGTACAACCTGGTTTTAGACAGGTAGGCAAATGCGGCAATTTGGTCTGCCCGGCCAACTTGTGGTTGCACCATGGGAAGGTTTTCAGCGGCAAACTCAAAATCATCCGCGATTTTTTCCCATAATTCCTGGCTTGTTAATTCTACATTACTAATCAGCTTATAATCTGCTGCCGGTACATTTTCATCGATATACGGAATTCTATTGAACAGTCTTTTCAATTCGAAATAAAAATGACCCCTAATAAATCTTAATTCTGCCTGACGCGTTTTAAGCTGTGGATATTCTTCTTCAGTAAAATTTTGAAGGATTCTTAGGCCATCATTCGCACGGCGCACTCCTATATATAAATGAAACCACATTCCATCTATTTCCCACATATCTGGACGCACATTAGTAAATGTTTCCATGAAATGAAAACCCTGGCCGTCTCCCGGATCACGCCCGCCTTTATAAGCATCATCAGCGCGCATATCTCCATATTGCCATAGACTGAAAGGCCTGTTAATTTCGTCATTCCCCAGCTCTGAATAGGCTGCGATGACAAATTTTTCAGCATCTTCAGGTGTGGTGATCTGTCCTTCATTTAATACTCCTTTTGGATCTACTTCCAGCACATCCTGACAGGAAGTACAGAAGAGAAAGGAAAGCACTAAAACTGTAATATATCTTTTCATATTCTTCAACTTTTATTATTAAAATTTCAAATTAAGACCGGCTGTTATAATCATGGGATTTGGATATCCATAGCCGGGATTTTCAGGATCAATACCCGTGAACGAACTACTTTTTGCTAAAAGAGCGAGATTATCACCTCCAGCATAAATTCTTAAGGACTGAATATTAAGATCTTCGACAACCCTTTGTTCAAACGTATAGCCTATCTGGGCATTTCTAAGTTTCAAGTAAGAACCATTCTCAATGAAATAAGTAGAAAATCTGGATTCAAAATTAGAATCTGTTAGTGAAATGGCCGGGATACTTGAATTTGGATTGGTAAGTGACCAGGCATCCAGTAATCTTGCTCCTTTGTTGGATCCTGTTTCAGAAACACTCCAAAAGTCGGTATTGTATTTAAAATCATTTACAACATCAACGCCCGAAACTCCTTGCAGTAAAAAAGAAAGATCAAATTGATGAAAAGTGATATTGGCATTCAAACCATATGTAAAATCTGGGTGTGGCACGCCAATCCAGGTACGATCAAAATCATTGATTACTCCATCATCATTTAAATCAACGTAGCGGATTCTCCCCAAACCTTTTCCCGGCTGATCTGCATGATTGGCAATTTCTTCTTCGGTTCGAAAAAGTCCGTTCGCCACGTATCCGAAAAAGGAATTAATCGGGCGACCTAGAATATTCTGTCCTCGACCATCGCCCCCGTATGCATTGACTACTTCATTAGGAAGTTTGGTGATTTTATTTCTATACTGACTAATGTTTCCATCAAGATTGATATACAAGTCATCAGTCACATTCAATCTGGTTCCAAGGCTTACTTCAAAACCTTTATTTTCCATCGAGGCTCCGTTTACCCATTGGTTACCGCCTTCTCCTAGTACTCCTATATACGGCGGAAGTAATA
Source organism: Flavobacteriaceae bacterium (assembly GCA_964220295.1). Lineage (GTDB taxonomy): Bacteria > Bacteroidota > Bacteroidia > Flavobacteriales > Flavobacteriaceae > Christiangramia. Next base: position 12,071 of record CAXPUM010000096.1, read on the forward strand.
AAATATCTTCCGTTTTCCTTACATAATACTCAGCGCTACCGTAAAGGGTTTGATCAAAAAGTTCAAAATCGATCCCGAAATTGGTCATTGTACTTTCTTCCCATCTCAGGTTAGGATTGGCGTTTTGAACCAGTTTATATCCTGAAGGCAATACTCCGCTTCCCACGCCATTAATATCATAGGAAGTGCTGGCATAATCGGTTAAATAAATATTGTAAATAGCATTGTTATCTATTTCCTGGTTACCGGTAACACCCCATCCAAATCGAAATTTCAGGTCATCTACAAAATCCAGGTTTTCTTTGATAAAATTTTCTTCGCTTAAACGCCATCCTAGAGAAAAAGCAGGAAAAAGCCCGTACCTATTATTCTGTCCAAACCTGGAAGAACCATCATATCTCAAAGTTCCTGAAGCGAGATAACGATCTTTATAAGAGTAGTTCACTCTGGAGAAATACGACATTAAAACATTTTCCGCTCCGCTTCCACTGTTATTTTTCTCCCCAGTTCCTGCATCGAGATAAAGAAAATCTTCATCCTCCACTACAAAATCTTCACGTGATGCCCAGAAAGAATTGAATTTTTCCCTATAAAGCTCTGTTCCTATCAACGCATTAATACTATGATCTCCAAAAGTGTGATCATAATTTAATGTATTAGACCAGGTAGTTTTCAGGTTATGACTTTGATTAGTTTGTAACCTGTTCACAGGGTTATTTAAGTAACCAGACTCGTATCTTTTTCTGAAATTCTTGGCAAAATAATTACCATAATCAATCCCTATACTGGTTCTAAGATTCAGATCCTCCAGAAGACGGGCTTCCGCATAAAAGTTTCCGAAGACCCGTAAAAAGTCATAATCATTTTGCTTATTATCTTCTAACAATCTCACAGGATTCTGGCGGTCATTCATACCCCCAACAGGACCACCCCAGCCGGTGCCGTCTTCAGTTCTTACCGGAATAATAGGCAATGCCTGCAACGCTTCATTAATTGGCGACCCAGCCACTTCTTTGGTTTTGGTTACACTTAAATTTTCCCCGATAGTGACTTTACCATCAAAAATTTTATAATCGGAATTGATCCTGGCGGAAAGTCGGTTAAAATTTGTGGTTTTAATAATTCCCTCATTGTCGTAATAACCTAAAGAGAAATAATAGTTTCCCTGGTCGTTTCCGTTGGACAAAGACATATCAACATTCTGAATGACACCCATTCGGGTAATCTCATCAAACCAGTCTGTATTTGAAGATCTTAAGGTGCCTTCATCATCGAGATATTCAGGTACCAGAACTTTATTCAGAAAAGGTCTTCCCGTTTCGGAATCCACCCCCCAGTCGAATCGATACTGAACACTGTTCGAATTAGGGTCTGTTCCATTATTAATATAAGCCTGCCAGAGCACTTCACCGTATTCTTGGGTATCCAGCATTTCTGTCTTAGTGGTATATTGAGAAATTGATGTATAGGCATCAATATTTAAGCTAGCTCGGCCCTTTTTTCCATCTTTTGTTGTAACGATTATCACCCCGTTTGCAGCACGAGAACCATAAATACTTGCTGCAGATGCATCCTTTAAAACCTGGATTGACTCAATATCTCTGGGATTTAATTCATGCATTCCGGCTTTTGTAGGAACACCATCAATGATATAAAGCGGATCGTTGTTATTAAGAGTTCCTATTCCCCGAATTCTAACTGTGGTTGGAGAACTTGGCGCACCGTTTCCTGTCACCAGCATTCCGGGGACGCGACCTTGCAAAGCCTTAATAGGATTGGCTGCCGTTTGTTTTTTCATTTCGTCTACATCCACAACCGAAACGGCTCCTGTAATATCTTTTTTCCTTTCCTTCTGATATCCCGTGACAACTACCGCATCTAATTGTTCAGAATCGGTAGCCATTTCTACATCGATTGCGTTTTGACCGTTAAGAGAAATTTCCTGGGTTGTAAAACCTAAATAGCTGAATACAAGTGTCGCATTTGAATCCACATTGGCCAGCGTATAGTTACCATCAAAATCTGTTGCTGTTCCCTGGGATGTTCCTTTCACAGATACTGAAACACCAGAAAGCGGTACACCATCATCTGCAGATGTAACTGTACCGGATACATCTGTTTGTTGAGCAGTAAGCCACAACGGAAAAATTAAAAGACTTAGTAATACTCGAATTTTCATATAATTTAGTTTAGTTGGAGTTCGTAAATTTTAAGATCCTTCACTTTCAAATGCTTTTCAGAGCTTGATAATTCTAATTTTGACATTGGCGAATTCGGAAAGAAGATTTCTGTCATAACGGTTTCGCCGTTATCATAAAAAAGTTCAATGGATGTCTTATCCAGTAAAATCTCTACTTCTAATAGATCATCATTTGCAGATCGGGGAGCGAAAGAAACCTTTTTAGCAAATGTATCGCTGAAATTAATTTTCCCAGAAGCGTCACGATCAATAAAAAATCTGTTTTCATTGGAGCTGTAACCGAATTTCAGGAAATCTCCATTCTCATTTAATAAATTGAAAGTATAGTTAGCTTTTGCCAAAACAGGTAATTTAAATTTTAAGCGCAATTTGTCCATCTCGACTTCAGCTGAGTTAGCCAAAACCATTTTGCTTCCACGAGACTTCTTTATAGTTTTTTCAGAATGCATCAGTTTTGAGATGCTGTCTATTTGTTTAGCTGGTTCTGAAAAAAGGCGATAGGTATCATCATCTTTTTTCACTAAAGAAAGTTCACGCGGGATGGTCATAGAACTTCTCCAGGCTTTAGTTGGAACTTTTTCAGCATACTGCCAGTTGGACATCCAGCCTAAGAAGAGCCGCTTATCTTCTGGTAAATTAGTGTTCGACCAGGTAACTCCCGCATAATTGTCTTTACCAAAATCTAACCAGTAGGAATGTTGTGCCGGAAGTTCTTTTTGGCTTGCTACCGGTGTAAATGTTGTGCCATTAAAATCACCCACAAAATATTGTGTGCCTGATCCACCGTTGAATGCCCCAGGATTAAGACTCTGAATAAGAATCCATTTAGTCTCATCGCTTCCTTTTACCTTTATCGGAAAAAAATCAGGGCATTCCCAGACGCCGCCGTGAGCCCCGATTTCCTTTCCAAACTCAGAGGCTAATTCCCAGTCGGTAAGATTATTTGAAGTATAAAAAAGTGATTTATCCTGAGCGGCAAGCACCATAACCCATTGATTATGTTCGTCATCCCATTGCATTTTCGGATCTCTGAAATCTCTAATTCCAGGATTTTCTATTACCGGATTACCTTCATATTTTTTCCACGTCTTTCCCTCATCCAGGCTGTAAGCAATGGCTTGGGACTGAAAAGTTTCTGAGCCTTCTTTTTCAGCTTTCGCGTTATGATAAGTGAACATCGCCACAATCGGAGTTTGTCCATTCTTTGCAAGACCGGAGGTGTTTTTAGAATCTACTACTGCACTACCAGAAAAGATATAGCCTTTTTCATCGGGATAAATGGCAATAGGTTTTTGGTCCCATTGAAATAAGTTCTCGGTCGTTGCATGTCCCCAGTGCATAGGCCCCCAGGTATTTCCATCTGGATGATGCTGAAAAAATAAATGATACTTCCCTTTGTAAAAAAACATTCCGTTAGGATCGTTCATCCAGTTTTTCTCCGGGGTAAAGTGAAAATTTGGTCTATAGAGTTCTTCCTCATTCAGCAAATTTTCGAAATGATCATTCGTAATTTGCTCCTGTGACCAGATGGCGGTAACAGTAAGAAGAAGTATGAAATTTATAATCTTTTTCATCAATATTTATTTATTGTTATTATGAGAATAGGCTACTTTAGTATTATTAGAAAAGCTTAATTCTTCTCCCAACTCTTCCAGACTTTTTCCTTTGGTTTCGGGCATTAAAAAGGCTACAAAAAGTAATTGGAGCAGCATCATAAATGCAAAAAATGTAAATACATAACCTGCACCAACCAGGGTGAACATATAGGGAACAAAAGAAGGGATCAAGGCTGCCAGAATCCAGTGAACGGAACTACCAAAAGACTGACCTTCTCCTCGCAAATGATTAGGAAATATTTCTGAAATAAATACCCAGATCACAGCCCCCTGGCCAATAGCATGAGCTGCTATAAACAGAAATAAAAAGATAGGGACAGCAAGACCCTGCCAATTAAGAAAAAAAGCTGCGGCGACTAGACTTAAAGAAATTATATATCCAAATGAGCCGATGTACATCAGTTTTTTCCTGCCCACTCGATCAATTAAATAAATCCCTAGAAGTGTGAAAAGTAGATTAACCACACCAATCCCTATACTACTCAGTAAAGAAGTATTTTCAGCCAAACCTGCCTCTTCAAAAATTCTTGGCGCATAATATAGAAATGCGTTGATCCCAGACATTTGATTAAAAAATGCTATAAAAAAAGCCAGCATTAGCGGTGCCTTATATTTTCCAAGAAAGATATTTTCAGAATTTTCGGTTTTTGAAGAATTTATTTCGGTCATCAGTATTTCAGGATCCTTTTCCGGATAAATTAAGTGCAATACTTCCCGAGCTTCTTTAATTTTAGATCTTGATAGCAACCATCGTGGGCTTTTAGGTATTCCAAATGCAAAAGCTGTATATAATATTGCTGGAAATGCTTCTACTCCCAACATCCATCTCCAGGCATTATCACCAATACCATTCAGAAAATAATTTGAAAGAAAAGCTGCCAGTATACCGAATACTATATTGAACTGATAAAGACCAACAAGCTTTCCTCTATCTTTAGCCGGAGCAATCTCAGATATATATGCAGGAGCAGCGATTGTAGATGCGCCCACACCTAATCCACCCAGAAACCTAAAAAAAGCAAACATAAACGGGCCTGAGGATAGTGCTGAACCAATCGCCGAGATTGTATAAAATACTCCTATTGAAATTAGCGTCTTCTTTCTCCCTAATTTTTTAGTAGGAATTCCTCCAAGAATGGCTCCTACTACAGTTCCCCAAAGTGCCATAGCCATTACTACCGTTCCGTGAAATACGTCTGAAGAATTCCATAAATTTTGCAGGGTTTGGTCAGCTCCGGAGATAACAACAGTATCAAATCCGAAAAGAAAACCAGCCAGAGCTGCTGTAATTGACCAAATCCATATTTTTTTCATAATCACAAAAAATTTATCTGTGACTAAAGTATCTTCATAATTTATCTTTGGATTTTGCTAATGTTTCAAAATGTTACAACATTGTTAATTGCTATCTGATAATTGCTTAAAATGAGTACTGACAGGCCTTCAGAGAGGTTTCTACAACTTTACGAAACCGTTGTAGTTTCGATCTGGTAACCTTAAAATTAAATTTTGATACGTAGATTTAAGCTAAGAATGCTTCAAAGATGATTCAAGAATACCATTTTGAGGAATTGTAACATCAAAATTTTAATCCCGGGAGGTTTTCCTATAGTTAGCAGGGGTGGTATCGTATTGATTTTTAAATGAAGTACTAAAATAACTGGGGGAAGAAAATCCACATTTGTAAGCTATTTCTGAAACCGTTAAGGAAGAAGTTTTCAGCAAGGCCTTTGCCTTTTCCAGTTTGTAATTGGTGATATAGTCGCTCACGCTCAAACCCATTATAGACTTGACTTTTCTATACAATTGAACTCTGGAGATAGAAAGCTCTTTTGCTAAATTCTCTACTTTGAATTCTGAATTATCAAGATTTTCCTTGATCAGCTCATTCAATTTGGCCAAAAACTGTTGATCTGGTGTGCCAAAATCCTGGGATCCTTCAATTCTATAAATATTATTTGTGTAATAATATCTTAGTTTCTCCCTGTTAAAAAGAAGTGATTTCAGTGATTGCAGTAAGATGTTAAAACTAAAAGGCTTAGTAAGATATAGATCGGTACCAGATCGTAATCCCTCTAAATAAGAATCTTTATCACCAAGAGCTGTTAAAATAATTGTTGGAATATGAGAAGTCCTTAAATCGTTCTTTAATTCTTTACAAATATCGAAACCACTAATTGTGGGTAAATTCACATCGCAGATAACTATATCAGGAATAAATTCAAATGCCTGTTCCAGGGCATCTTCACCATTGGAGACATATACGGCAAATTCTTTTTCCAGTTTATTTTTCAGAAATTCTGAAAGATCAGGATTGTCTTCAATTATCAAAATTGAATAGGGATCTTCAGGTATTGTTTCACTACTATTTGAATAATTCCCATCCTCAAGAGGTTCGGATGAAAAATTGACTAAATTATTTTCAACCACCTGTGGTTCTGCCACAATTTGATCTTCATTAAAATGAGTTTTCCCTTTAAGAAGAGTTATAATAAATTCTGTTCCATTTTTTGATCTCACTTCTATTTTTCCCAAATGCAAATCAATGAATTGCTTGGTGAGGTTCAATCCAATCCCGGAACTATTTTTACGGTTAGCTGATCCCCTGAAAAAAGCATCGAAAACATTATCAATTTCTTCTTGGGGAATACCAATTCCGGAGTCTTTAAAAAAGATCTGCACCTCATTTGTGTTCTCGTAATCCACAATTTCAATCTTGATTTTCCCATTTTCAGGAGTGAATTTAAACGCATTAGAAAGCAGATTAAAATATGCTTTATCCATCAGGCTTCGATCTATAAATAGATCCAAATCATCATTGCTTGAATTTAAAATTAATTTAATATTTCTTTTCCTAGCCTCTCTTTCAAAGTCACTCAGTATAAAACGAGAAAAATCGGTAATATTTGTTTTGGATACTCTTAAGTTGAAATTCCTATTTTCAACCCTTCTAAAATCTAACAAATTGTTTATTAGTCTTAATAATCGGTTTGAATTATTATAAATCAATTCAATTTCTGCCATCAATCTGGTTCCTTTCAATTTAGAACTTTCGGCTAAGGATTCAATTGAACTTTGGATTAGGGTTATAGGCGTTTTAAATTCGTGAGAAAGACCCGTAAAGAAATTCATTTTAGCCTCATTGCTCTCCCTAACCTCCTGAGCAATTTTTTCAATCTGGTTTCGCTGCTGAATTACCTTTTTATTAGTTAGCTGCAATTGCCTATTCTTCTTTCTAATGGCGAAAATGCTATAAATACTATAAATCGTTAGACTTAAAATTACCGCTAACAATGCCATGGATATTTTTAGTAGGTTATTCTGGGCGTAATAGAGTTCCTGCTGTTTATCTATTGCTAAAATCTGATCTTCAATCTCCTGTTGTTGCAGCTGAATTTTATCGAACTGATTCTTCATAATATCGGCATTAAACCGATCGATCACTATTGTTTTAAGAATGTTATTTTTCTGAAAACTTCTTTTATTCAGAATATCTGAAGCAATTTCTATAGCTTCCGCTCCTCCCGTAGGATAGAATATGGTGGCGGTTAATATGCCATTTTGAACCATGCTAATACCTCCATCTGGGATGCTAAGACCATCTACTCCAATAAATTTTATACTATTTGCCAGTCCCTGATCACGAGCAATTTTCCATGCCTGTGCAGCCAATTCATCATTAAAAGCATATACAAAATCTATATTATTCCCAATTGAGTCTAAAATTTGTGAAAAATCGGTACCGGGAACACCTTTAAAAACATCTACCACAGAAATACGGCCCTCGCGGTCCACAATTTCATGAAAGCCTTTACTCCTTTCCCGGGTAGGTGTTGAATTATCATCTCCTTTAATTTCGATTACCTGAATATTACCACTATCTGAGGACGCGATATAATTACCTGCGTTATGTCCCACCTCCAAATTATCGGCTCCAACGAAAGCAGTAAAGTTTTCAGTGTCAACCTTTCTATCCACAAGAATTATAGGAATCCCTGCTTTATATGCATTTTCGATAACAGGGGCAATGGTTTCCGGGTCTAATGGAGAAACTATTATTAAGTCCTTTTTCTCCTCAATCATTTCTTGAATATCTTCAATTTGTCTGCGTGCATCCCCTTTTGCCTCTTTAATTTCCAGATTTATCTGGGGATTTAAAGAGGCTTTAATAGCCATGCTTTCGTTCATTGAAGTTCTCCAGGGGTGATTGCTTAAGCACTGTGAGAAGCCTACCTCATACAATTCTTTGTTATATTTATTAGAATTACATCCAGTAAAAAGCAGAAGAATACAAATAAGAGGAAATAAGAAAATCTTCATCAAATATTTTTTCGGAAAGGAAATTTAAGGCTAAAAATATACTAATCTTAAGTTTCTATATAAATATTCGATCATTACGTGGGCATAAGATAATGCCTGGCAAAAATTAAAAGAATCAAACCAACAAAATTAATCGCTAGTGATCCTATAAAAACAATCACCGCCCACTTAGGATATATCTTTGCGTTTTTTAGCAAAGCTTCCATTTGATGATAAAAAAATTCATAGGATTTTTCATGCTCATTTATTTTTTCTTGATGGATTTGAAAGGTGTTTTCCAATTTACTAACATCAATTTCTAATTTATTCTGCTGAAGTTTCTCCATCTTCTTCACCAACTGCTCATATCGATTAATTTCATCAATCATCAGCGCCATTAATTCTTCTACTTTGGCCATAGTTTACTTTTTACATTCCTAAATCCAGTCCTTTTTTAATTATGGCTTTAACCATTTCCTTCGATATTTTCAGGGGAAGATTTCCGGCGGCATCCAGTCCTTTTCCAATCAATTTGGCAGCGACTTGTTTTCCAACCTCCTTAAATCGAACATTGTTCTTTTCTAACTGCTTTACAATATTGCCCAGGCTCATACTGCGATGAACTTCGCTCCCCTTTAAATTGTATTTATCAAACTCAAACCGAAATCCCTGTAGCTTCTCTGCTTTATTGATACAGGGAATCACCGTAACACCGTTAGTCTTCATTGCTTCCATATACTTATTCAAATTATCTGGCTTGAATACCCTTAAGGCAATATCATGCCTTCTTTTAATTTCCGAACGAATGTCTTTGAGGTTGATAAGCTTCTCAACCTGTACTTCTTTCACCGTGGTCAGCTTAAAATCCTGCGCTACTTTTTCCGCTATCTGTTGGCAACGTTTTCCAATGTAACTGTCGATATACGCTTTTCCCTGGTAATCAATCCGATTCACATATAAATGAATATGTTTATGCTCCTTATCTTGATGGACAAAAGCGATAGCCTGCCGATCTCCCAGTTGCATTTTTTCCATAAAAGATTTACAGATATCCCTTAGCTGTTTATTGTTTAGCTTCTGACCATCCTCAATAGTGGGGCTAAGTACAAATGAGAGTGTATTTTTTTCACAATTATAATTAAGATCCTGAATAGCACTAAATTCTTTGGTAATTTCTCCCGGCGTTTCGCCAATCAATTCCTGTTTAAAGATCACCTGCGCATCTTTCTCCTGGTTCCAACCGTAACTCATCGAGGCACGCGTATGGCTAATAGATTTGCCTTTTCCGATCATCACATAATTTTTTGAAGGTGGGATTTAATTTCTTCAGCCAGTTTATAAACTGCAGATGACAAGTGTGGATCTTTATTTCGAAACATATTGCCAATCCACTTGAAGTTATTGTGAAATTGAAGCAGTGTTTTATAAATCGCAATTTGATCGTCGGAAAGTCTTTCGGTAATATCCAGGCCAAAAGCACTTCTTCTGCAATATTCACTCATGGTTAATCCGCTCTTTTTTGCTTTGATGAGCAGCAACTTTTTTTCGAAGGCAGTACATCGAAATTTTACGAGATTGCTTTTGCCCTTAAACCTCTTTTTTTCATTGCGACCATCGGGAGCAATCAAGATTGTGTCCACAGACACACATCTTGAATTACCATTCTCAAAAGATTTTTCCTCTCCTGAGAATTCAGGATCTTTTTCTGGAATTGTGATTTTTTCAAATGGAATTTTAAGCTCGAAAAGCTTAGACTGGGAATCAGTTTTTTTCATCATCTCGATTGATTTTAAATGCGAAAGTCAAATCAACCGAAAGAGGTTTCAAGTTTGATCCGAAGGAAACTTAAACCTTGAAACTTCTTTTACAACTTTGAAGGAAAAACTGGTCAAAAATTTAAGTCGAAGCCTTCATTTTTGATCCTGTTTTAGCATCATTTAAAAATACAACAAAAATTAAGTTTTATCAACTATAGTAAACTTGTTAATAGCATTTAAAGTTGATTTTAAATACGCTCAAATTAAATGTGTTTTGGCTGGAATTTTTTTTCATTTAAATAGCAATAAAATAATTTAATTTATCAATAAAAATGAGAGCGTTAATTGTTTGATTTTTTTTTTAATCTATAGTCAGAATAAGTATTTTACCCCTTCACGTTTGAAGGTTTTATTTTTATTTCTATATATAAAGGTAAGTAGTTCAAATATGGGACAACTTCAAGTTCACTAGAGTTCCAGTGACGGACATGTTACCTAACGAAATTGCGAGAATATGTCCGAATTCAGGACAACTACAAAACCACTTTTAATTAATATAGATATACCTCTATTCAGTAATACCTTCCTCTTAGATTCCATTTAACAATACTTATAACTATACTACTGTTTATGCCGTAAACAATTGTGAATTGATTTAAAGAATTAAAGCTATCTATTTTTCCTCTCAGTATCGTTAGACAACGATTTAATTTCACAATTTCCTAATTAACTACTAACACTACCATTTGTCAAAGATTCATTTTCTATCTGGTTTATTTGCTGAATTTTGTTTTCTAGCATATCCATATCATCGCTAAGTTTCCTTTCTACAACTTTTGCATAAATCTGGGTAGTAGAGAGTTTTTTATGACCTAGAATTTTAGAAACTGTTTCTATCGGCATTCCGTTAGATAAAGCTACTGTAGTAGCGAAAGTATGTCTTGCAAGATGAAATGTAACGTTACTTCGCACTTCACATAATGCAGCAATTTCCTTTAAATACTGGTTGACTTTCTGATTAGAAATTTTAGGCAATAAAGTACCAGTCACCTGGCATCCAGGATCTTTTTTATATTTATCGATTATGGTAACCGCCTTTGTCAATAATGGCACTTTAACCGAATTCCCATTTTTCATTCTCCTGGTAACAATCCATAATTTTCCATTAATCCCAATGTTTAGGTTTTCGGGCGTAAGAAGTACCAGATCTCCATAACTAATACCAGTATAGCAGCTAAAAATAAATAAGTCTCTTACTCTTTCTAACCTTTCCAGTTTTAGATCTTTATTTTCAATTTTACTGAGATCTTCTGTCGGTAAAAATTCTCTTTCTCTTGGCTCTAAGGTTGATTGAAAATTCAAGAAAGGATTTTTGTCTATCCATTCCATCCGGTAGGCAAGGGAGATCATTTTCTTAAGCCGTTGTATGTGTTTCATCACGGCATTATGCTGTAGATTTCTCTTATAATGATTCGGTTTGACTTTCCTGAGAAAATTTTCAAACTTCAGGACGAAATTATAATCCAGTTCCTGCAGGTAATAATCCTTTCTCCCAAATTCATGTTTTAGGTATTTCCTGATGTAATTCTGGCTAGTGACATATAACCTTTGAGTATTCGGCTTTAATTTTGAAAAACAAATGGTATTGTGATACTCAAAAATATCCTCTAGAGAATATAATTTTTCAGTCTCCCCAAAGTACTTTTTCTTGATATTTTCCAGGGATCGAACCTTACCTTCAATTCTCAATTCCTGGTAATATTGGAAAAGCCTAGAGTATTCCTGGTCTAAGAACTCATTGAGCTCTAAATCAAAAGCGTCAACACCTGTTGATCGTTGCTTTTTAGAATCCCATAATTCTATAGCGATTTTACGCTTTAAACTGATGTTTAACTTTTTGTTATCAAGCGATATACGTGCATAAATTGGAGCTTCTCCTCTCTTCGCTCTTTGCATGTATATCCAGAACAGTACTGAAAATGTTGACGAAGTTCTCATGATTTGACGTTTTAAAATGAACTAGTAATACGAAAGTCAAATCAGTGATAGCGCAGATTAACGCTGTTTCAAGATACGCAATTTAGTTGACAAAATGTTGACGATCTGCGTGACAAAATGCTTGATTTCAGATGATATCAAATAATATCAAAAAAAATTAAAACCTTGAAAATCAAAAGATTAACAAGGTTTTGGTTTAGGCTATACCCTTTCCAGCAGCCTCACCAGGAATCGAACCTGGATCTAAAGTTTAGGAAACTTCTATTCTATCCATTGAACTATGAGGCCTTTGAGACAAAAATAACTTCTTTCCGGTGGAAACTGCAAAAGGTTTTAACGATTATTTTATTCAATTCTATGAACCTATACTTAACTTCAGCATCAAATTCATCAGTTATGAAACCTGTTCATTCCCTACTGTTTTCAGTAATCATCATTTTTGCAGCCAGTTGTGGCAGCGCCAACCAGAATAAGGAAGAAATTTATTCCGGAACCGTTCATGCCGCCGGAATTACAAGTTACCAATATGGTACGCACACCCTGGAAACCGAAAACGAAAGTTTTGCTTTAAAAAGTGACAGTATTGACCTGACTCGCTACGAACAGAAAAAGGTGAAAATCATTGCTAACAAGATTGAAGGATACCCTGTAGACAATGGTCCTGTTTACCTTAATGTAATCTCCATTAAAGATTAGCAATCTTGGAATTTTAAGAGCTTCCGCTATATTTGCCAAAACTACTTTATGAAGAAATTCATCCTTCTATTAGTTATCAGCTTATTTTTTTCCAGTACTTCTTTTGCCCAGGAACACGATGATAAATGGGGCGCCTGGTATATGTATTTTCTGAATTCAGATTTTAAAAACTCTAAATTTGGAATACAAGCCGACACGCAATACCGGGATTGGCAGCTGGCCGGTGATTTACAACAGTATATCATTCGTGGAGCGATTACCTATGCTCCCATTCCAGATCTTAAACTCGCAGCAGGTTATTCTTATTTCATTAATGGCGGCGAAGGGGAATCCAAGTCTACCAGTAATGAGCATCGTCTTTTCCAGGATGTCAATCTTCCACAAAAACTTGGAAATTTCATGGCTATAAATCATCGAGTCAGGATCGAAGAACGCTGGGTCGAAGATCAGAATTTCAGATCACGAATAAGATATTTGCTTGCTATGACGATTCCGCTTACCAGGGATGAGAACGAAAAAACCAAGTTGTACCTGGCCATTTTCGACGAAGTTTTCATTAACGGACAGAAAAATATTGGCGGCGGAAGGCAGGTAACTTTATTTGATCGCAACTGGCTTTATGGAGCTTTTGGTTATGCTTTTTCAGAACATTTCAAACTTCAGATCGGAGCATTAAACCAGGTAACCGAAGCAGATATTAAAAATAATCTTCTGGTGAGTTTAATCCACACACTCTGAAAATAAATGTGTTTGCCTATCTTTAGCTTATTCTAGCTGAAGATTATGAAAAAAACTTTACTCTTTTTATTTTCCATAGCATTCCTAAACCTGAATGCCCAGAATATCAATTTCGATAAGGAAGCTTTTGCTCATACTTTTTCGGTTGTGGCCCGAGATACCACAACCGGTGAAATGGCGGTGGCTGTTCAAAGTCACTGGTTTTCGGTTGGTTCTCTGGTAAGCTGGGGAAAAGCTGGTGTTGGGGTCGTGGCTACGCAATCGTTTGTAAATCCTGCCTATGGGCCGGAAGGCCTGGAGTTAATGGCACAGGGAATCAATGCTGGGGAAGCATTGAGCCAGCTCATTGAAAAAGATGATGGTCGCGCTTACCGCCAGGTCGCTTTCCTGGATTCAAGAGGAAATGTTTCAGCTTTTACCGGCGATAAATGCGTGGAATCTGCGGAAGACATGCAGGGCAGAAACTTTTCCGTTCAGGCAAATATGATGCTGAATGATCGAGTAGTTCCTGCAATGGCCGAAACTTTCGTGGGAAATCCTGATCTTCCTTTAGCCGAAAGAATGGTTAAGGTGCTGGAAGCTGCTCAGGAGGCAGGTGGAGACATCCGCGGAAAACAATCGGCTGCATTAATCGTAGTAGGCCCTGATGTAACCGAAAAGGAATGGGAGAACAAAAAGATTGATCTGAGAGTGGATGACAGTGAGAATCCAATCCAGGAACTTTCGCGTTTGCTGAAAGTTCATCGAGCTTACGAACATATGAATAAAGGCGACCTCGCAGTTGAAGCGAACGATATGGAAAAAGCTCTTCTGGAATATGGAACGGCCGAAAAGATGTTTCCTGATAACCTGGAAATGAAGTTCTGGAAAGCTGTGGCTTTGGCCAACAGCGGCCGACTGGAAGAGGCGAAACCCATCTTTCAGAAAATATTTGAACAAAACGATAACTGGAGGAAAATGATCTATAGGTTACCGCCTTCCGGATTATTGAATCTTTCCGAAGAAGAAATTAAAAGTATCACCGAATAAAATAGTTATGATGAAAATGAAACTGATTTTTGGAGCACTCCTCTTTAGCCTGGCATTTTTAACTTCCTGCAAAGATGAAAAGAAAGAAACTCCAGCTCAAAAAACGACTCAGCCTGCTCCTGCAACAGCCAACGCAAGTGCTGAAAAGAAAGAACTGAAGTACAATCCTGAACACGGTGCTGAAGGACATCGCTGCGATCTGCCGGTTGGAGCGCCATTGGCAAATGCCGATGCGGTTCAGCAGGAGTCTATGCAATCTCCTGTTAGAATAAAAGCGAATTCACCAGCAATAAATCCGCCACACGGGGAACCTGGCCACGACTGTAGCAAGCCTGTAGGTTCCAGACTGGACTAAAAAGAAAAAGCCGGATAATAATATCCGGCTTTGCTCTTAATCTTCTGTTCCATCGCGTTTACCGTCCTGGGCTTCCGGCCAGCTCATTTGTTCTCCGGTTCTTCTATCCATTGGTAAGTTAATCTTTTCGCGAGAAGTGGTATCTGGATCTTCACTCGCCATATAAGCTAATACCGCCGTTAGAATCACATTATTTCTTACGTCATCAAAAACGATCTTATCGTAAGTATCACGGTTGGTATGCCAAGTATAATTCCAATAAGACCAGCTTAAAGAACTTAAATTGAAAGCAGGTGCACCCGCTGCTACAAAAGATGCGTAATCAGATCCTCCTCTTCCCGGAGTTCCAGGAAAATTAGTTTCGATTTGTCCGCTTACATCCTGTGGCACTGCATAAAGCCAGCTTCCAACATAATCATATGCGTTCAGGAATCCGTTACCAGAAATATTGACCACACGACCAGTGCCATTATCCTGATTGAAAACGGCCTGTACATTCTTCACAATTTCAGGATGGTCTTTCACGAAAGATCTGGAACCATTCAATCCCTGCTCTTCGCTGCCCCAATGACCTACCAAAATGGTTCTTTTAGGGTTAGGATATAATTTTTTCAGAATTCGCATCGCTTCCATCATGACCATCGTACCGGTACCATTATCGGTTGCGCCGGTTGCGCCATCCCAACTGTCAAAATGTGCTGAAAGAATTACATATTCCTCCGGCTTTTCAGTTCCTTTTATTTCAGCAATGGTATTAAAAGTTGGCACTTCTCCCATGTCTTCAGATTCGGCTACGACCTTTATTTCTGGTTTATCACCGTATTCAGCTAAACGATAAAGAAGTCCGTAATCCTCCAGTGAAACATCGATGGTAGGAATTTCTTTGGTATAAGCTGAAAAAACTTTGTTTACTCCAAAACCTCTGGACCAGTAGGAGGAAATGATTCCGGCAGCTCCGGCTTTTTCTAATGCCTGAGGCAATTCTCTTCTTCCCAGTCCTGTTTTTCCAACGCGCTCATCCCATAGATTACTTAGGGAATCACGCTCTGTTTTCATTTTTTCGAAAGATTCCTTGGTTGCCCACTCCTCCCAGTTATCATCAGGTCTTCCGGTAGGTTGTGGCATGGAGATCATCACAAATTTACCTTTAACCGATTTCATTTTTTCCACGAAATCCAACGAGTCTTTCGCTTCCGGAAGGATGACCACTTCTGCAGTCACTCCCTTCTTTCCGGTTGATGGGCTCCACGCCAGTTGACGAGCTTCCAGACTTACCACTCGTGGAGCAACAAGGTCTACATGAGTGATGCCTCGCTTCCAGCCTTTCCATTTCCCCCATTCCTCATTTCTGGCGTCGATGCCCCAGCTTCCGTATTTCGAAACCGCCCAATCGTGAGCCTGTTTCATTTGCGGACTTCCCACCAGTCTTGGTCCCACCACGTCTAAAAGTTCATGGGCCAACATTTCCAGCTGACTGTTTTCAGTAGCTTCTTCGGTGATTTTTTGTACCATCTCTTCCTGTGACTGGGCGAATAAGCCTGAGACGGAAAGAAGAGCTGGTAAAATTAGATTTTTAGTAATTCTGAGCATATTTCTGAAGTTGATTAGGTTTACTGCCGTAATATCGGCAAATTCTTAAAATCTTCTTCTTATGACCAGTATTTCACCAAATAGTTTAAAGAAAAACGAAAATTACTATCTTGGGTCACCTTTAAATTCAGGCTTTCTGAACCATTTTTAAAATGAATAACATGATTAAAAAGCTTTTTGCCCTTGCCATTCTTCTTAATGGTGTGGCAGTAATGCATGCCCAAACTTCAGATCTTAGTGTAGAAAAGATCATGAAAGACCCGAAATGGATGGGTAATTTCCCGAGTGCCGTTCATTGGGGAATTCATAGCGAAAACATTTATTTTGATTACAATCCGGAAGGAAATGATAGTGATTCGCTTTATAAGATAAACATTAACAATCCTGAAAAGATTCAAAAAGTTACTGCCAAGGAAGAGCAGGATCTTGTTCCGCGAAGAGGTGATTTCAATCAGGGCCGTAGTAAAAAAGTATATTCAGATAATGGGAATTTGATGCTTTATGAAATGGATTCTGATAAGAAAACTACTCTTTTAGACCTTTCAGAAAATATTGAAGACCCACAATTCCTGGCTGATGAAAATCAGATTTCATTCATAATAGGTGATAATGCATTCATTTACGATCTTGGAAATGGCTCGATTAAACAATTAACGCATATTAATAAACAGGGACCGCCAGACACTGATTCTGAAAAAAAATTATCGGCAAAAGAAAAATTTTTAGAGGAAGAAAACTTAGAATTACTGGAGGTTGTTCGGGAAAGAAAGGAAAAAAGAGAAAGCTCGGAAGAATACCGAAACTCGATCAGGGAAGAACCAGCCTTTACCTATTATCTAAAAGGTAAGGATTTGATGAGCATGCAGGTTTCGCCAAATGCAAAATTTGCCACTTTCAATGTGATCGAAAGGGAACGCGGCAAAAATACCGAGGTTCCTAATTATGTTGATGCCAGTGGTTATACTGTAGACCTTCCGGCAAGAAGCAAAGTGGGCGATATGAATTTTAGCTCAGACCTCGTTTTGTACCAGGTCGAAAAAGATACGGCGCTACTGATAGATTTCAGTGAGCTACCGGGAATATCGGCTCTACCAGATTATGCCGAAGATTATCCAGATCGTGAATGGAAAGAGGAACCCAGGGAAGTTATTCCAAATGGCGTTTATTTTTCCGAAGATGGTAAAAAAGCAGTTTTAAACATTCGTTCTACAGATAATAAGGATCGTTGGATCGTCTCGCTAAATCTCGACAGTGGGCAAATTAAAACATTAGATCACCAGCGTGATGAAGCCTGGCTCGCCGGTCCCGGGATTGGTTATACATATTACGGTTACCAGACGATGGGTTGGTTGCCAGATAATAAGAATATCTATTTCCAGAGTGAAGAATCCGGTTACTCGCACTTATATATTCTGAATACCGAAAACGGAAAAAAGAAGGACCTGACAAAAGGCGAATATGAAGTTTTTGATCCATTTATTTCCAATGATAAAAAGCACTGGTATCTCACAACATCTGAAGTTGATTCAGGTGAAAGACATTTTTACCGTATGCCGCTGATGGGTGGTAAAATGGAAAAACTTACCAATATGACCGGGAATAATGAGGTTTCGCTGTCTCCAGATGAAAAACATATGGCGATCTATTATTCTTACAGTAACAAACCATGGGAATTGTATCTGAAAGAAACGGGAAGTCAATCTGAAGCGAAGCAATTAACCAGCGGGCAGTCAGCCGAATTTAAGGCTTACGATTGGAGAGAACCTAAAATGATCCGTTTCAAAGCAGAAGATGGTGCTATGGTTCCGGCCAGGTTATACGTGCCGGAAGAAAATGTAAAAAATGGAGCTGCGGTGGTTTTCGTGCATGGCGCGGGATACCTTCAGAATGCGCATAAATGGTGGTCCAGTTATTTCCGCGAATACATGTTCAATAACCTGCTTACCGATCTTGGATATACCGTGATTGATATTGATTACCGAGGAAGTGCGGGTTACGGCCGTGACTGGAGAACAGGGATTTATCGCCATATGGGCGGCAAAGATCTGAGCGACCAGGTTGATGGTGTAAAGTATTTGATCGAAAACTATGATATCGATCCTGAAAAAGTAGGTCTTTACGGTGGAAGCTACGGTGGTTTCATCACCTTAATGGGAATGTTCACCGAACCAGAAACCTTTAAAGCGGGAGCTGCCTTAAGATCGGTTACCGACTGGGCTCATTATAACCACGGGTACACTTCGAATATTTTGAACGAACCATCAGAAGATCCAATCGCCTATCGTCGCTCTTCCCCTATTTATTTTGCTGAAGGTCTCGAAGGTGATCTTTTGATCGCCCATGGAATGGTAGATACGAATGTCCATTTTCAGGATGTGGTAAGACTGGCGCAAAGACTTATCGAATTGCATAAGGATAACTGGGAAATGGCGGTCTACCCGGTTGAAGATCATGGTTTCGTTGAGCCAAGCAGCTGGACAGATGAATACTCACGCATCCTCGAATTGTTTAATGAAAGTCTTTTAGGTAAATGATCGATCTCGAATATATAAGAAAACAATTTCCGGCGCTTCAGAAAGATTTTGTATTTATGGACAACGCCGGTGGTTCACAGGCTTTGGGAAAAGTAATGGAGCGCATTACCGGTTATATGGTACATCACAATGTGCAGCTAGGCGCTTCCTATAAAATTTCTTCGGAAGCAGGGCAAAAATTGCGATATACTGTCGGGAAAATTGGAGAATTTCTGAACACTTCTCGTCCTGAAGAAGTGGTAATCGGCTCTTCCACAACCATGTTGTTGAGATTGCTTAGCCTCAGCATTTCTTCTCAATGGAAAGAAGGCGACGAAGTAATTGTAACTAATACCGATCATGAAGCGAATGTATCACCATGGACCGATCTTCAGAAAAAGGGTATCGTGGTGAAGGTATGGGAAGTCAATAAAGACAGTCTCCAACTGGAGATCGATGAGCTGAAAAACCTTTTATCATCCAGAACGAAACTGGTTGCGGTAACTCATGCATCCAATATTTTAGGAACTATCAATCCTATTAAGGAGATTTCCAAAACGGTTCATGAGGCCGGTGCGTTGATCTGTGTAGATGGCGTGGCTTATGCTCCTCACAGAAAAATAGATGTGCAGGAACTTGATGTAGATTTCTATACTTTCAGCTGGTACAAGACCTATGGTCCGCATCTAGCCGTGATGTATGGAAAATATGACGAATTGCTGAAACTGGACAGCATGAACCATTACTTTATAGGAAAAGAAGCTGTTCCGTATAAACTTCAACCAGGGAATTTCAATTTTGAGCTAACGTATAGCCTGCTGGGAATTTTGGAATATTACGAGGAACTGGGAAAAGTGCATTACAGGGATATCAAGAATTCTGCGGAAAGAATTGAAGCTGCTTTTCAGTTGATGGCTGAACACGAAGAAGTACTGGCCAATCTGCTTTTGGATTACCTCAACTCGGTTCCGGAAATAAGAATTATCGGGGTAGCTGAAGGAGACAAAACAAAACGTGTCCCTACCATTTCTTTCGTTCATGAAAACTTCCGAAGCGATGAAATCGTGGAAAAAGTAGATCCACACCGAATAGGCATTCGTTTTGGGGATTTCTACGCGAAAAAATTGATACAAAGCCTAAACCTGGAAGATAAAAATGGCGTGGTGAGAGTGAGCTTAGTTCATTATAATTCGAAAAGTGAAGTACAAAGACTGATTTCGATATTTAAATCCATATTTTAACAGTTTAGCGATTAAAGCACTTTTATAAAAGCTTTTGAGCTAATAAATTAAGCAATATTTTTAAGAGAAATTTAATGTTTTGTTAACTTCGAGCGGATTTTAAAAACAAAACTAGAATGAAAAAGTTAAATACATTAATAGCGATTACTATTATTTCTTTTGGATTTTTCTCCTGCGAAAAAGATGATTCAACCATTGACTCAGCAAATCAGCAAAAATCACAGGGATTTAAGTTTGATGAATCGAAAATTCAAACAAAGCAGTCACTAGCCGTAAATTTTGAAAATGACCTCGTTCAAGATTTTAAAGTGGTAAAACCAAAATTTGATGCGGTTGAGGGTACTGCCTGTAATACCTCATCTTTAAATTTAGTGACTAATGCAGAATATAACATCTTAGTTGATTCAATAATTAAAATTTGGGACAGGCAAACTTATAATCCTATTAATTTGGTTTATAATGATTACTTCACCATTAATAATTACGCCGCTCAATTAGGTATTAATGCGGATTATTTTGGAAAAGACGGAGAATATACTAATTACGTAAAACAGGAAAAAAGTAGTCTAGAAAAATTTTGGCAAATGCCTGATCTGATTTACTTACGTGGTCAGCATAGTGCAACTTTAGAAAACTTGGATGTGATTAGATACATGTATACTTATTATTCGGATTATGGTTTGATTGCCGATGATCAAATCTTGGATGAGGATGACGAAATCTTTCAGCAGTCAGCAACTATAGATGAAATAGTAGCAATTGCTAAATATTTTAATACTCATAGTGATGAAATTCCTGAGAATTCAGTTTATGCTTCTGATGCATTCGCAACCAGAAATGGAACAATTGTTCTTGGTGATGGAATTATAGATCTATTAGTTAAGACAGGACTAGAAGATAAGATTGTTATTTCTTCTATTCTTTCTCACGAATGGGCGCATCAAATTCAATTTACCAACATAAATAACTGGCAGTATCCTATTGAAGCATTTCCTCCTACTCCAGACCCTGAATCAGGAGAAGATATTGCCGCCAACACTAGGATGACTGAGCTTGAAGCCGATTTCTTCACAGGTTTCTATCTAACACATAAGCGTGGAGGAACATATAACTGGAAACGCGTAGAAGAAGTATTGAGTACTTTTTATGGGATAGGAGATTGTAGTTTTGGGAGTAATGGCCATCACGGTACTCCAACTCAACGCTTAAAGTCTGCTAAAGCAGGATATGAATACGCTAAATCGCTGCAGCAGAAAGGATTTCTACCAGATCCAACAACAGTACACGATGAATTCTTATCAAATTTTGAAGATATTTTGTAATCAGCATAATTGTAGAGCAGAAAAACCGCTTCGATTGAAGCGGTTTTTTTATATCAGTTTCTTTAGGATTATCCTATTGCCTGTTTTAAATCTTCGATCAAATCTTCCTCATCTTCTACTCCAACGCTTAATCGAATAAGAGAATCTACCACTCCTGTTTTCTGTCTTTCTTCAGCAGGAATCGATGCATGTGTCATACTTGCTGGATGACCCGCAAGCGACTCTACGCCACCAAGAGATTCGGCTAAAGTGAATACTTTCAGTTTTTCAACAATTTGAACAGCGCTTTCCAGCGTATTCTCCTTTGTAGTAAAAGAGATCATTCCGCCAAAGCCGCTCATTTGTTTCTTCGCAATATCATGATTTGGATGATCTTCAAATCCCGGCCAGTAAACTTTATCAATTTTCGGATTCGATTTTAAATATCTCGCTACGGCTTCTCCATTTTCGCAATGCCTTTGCATTCTAAGGTGCAGCGTTTTGATTCCGCGTAATACCAGGAAACTATCCTGTGGTCCGCAAACCGCACCACTGGCATTCTGAATAAAATACAGCTTATCGGCAAGGTCCTTATCTTTTACCGCAAGACTTCCCATAACTACATCGCTGTGCCCTCCAAGATATTTGGTAGCACTATGCATTACGATATCCGCCCCAAGGTCCAGAGGCTGCTGTAGATAAGGGGTTGCGAATGTATTATCTACCGCCAGAAGCAAATTATGTTTCTTAGCTAAAGCCGAAAATGCTTCGATATCAATAATATTCATCATCGGGTTGGTAGGTGTTTCTACCCAGATCAATTTCGTATTTTCATTGATCAGTTTTTCGATACCATCTGTATTCTGCATTCCTACAAAATGAAATTTGATCCCTAGATTCTCGAAAATCTTGGTAAAAAGCCTGTAAGAACCACCATAAAGGTCATTGGTAGATATAATCTCATCACCCGGTTTAAAAAGTTTCATTACGGCATCTAAGGCCGCCAAGCCTGAACCAAAAGCAAGACCAAATTCGCCATTTTCAATACTTGCCAGTGACTTCTCCAGCATCGACCTGGTAGGATTTCCGCTTCGGGAATATTCAAAACCTTTGTGCCCTCCGGGAGTGCTTTGAGAATACGTACTTGTTTGATAAATCGGTGGCATGACAGAATTGTATGCTGGATCTGCATTTTTCTGCCCGCCATGTATTGTTTTTGTATTGAATTTCATCTGCTAAAATTTTGATAAACAAATGTACAGCGCTATTGGGCAATCACAAAATTGCCAGTACCTTTATACCGATTTTAATACCAATTGCTGTGAAAAAATTATTGATTTTGCTGATGCTGGGCTTACTATTCCAAGCCTGTAAGAATGATGAAAAGAAGGAGGAGCCCAAGCCTGAAAAAAAGAGTATCAGTTTCAATTCGAATACGATTCAGAAAAGCCTGAATGACTGTGAACCCGAAAATGGAGAATGCACATTCATCAGCCTGAATTACCCGGTAGCATTTGGGCCCGAAAATTCGGCAGATAAAATCAATAAAAGTATTGAGGAATTTCTGAAAAACGTGATCGATTACCAGGATGAAGGTCAGATCGAAAAGCCGCAGGAACTGGTAGATAATTTCATTAAAAACTATAAAGACAGTGCCGCCGAATTTCCCGAATATGAATTACCATGGGAAGCGACCATCATTGGTAAAACTTTATATCAAAATGATCAAATTATCTGCCTTCAATTCAACACCGATGTTTTTACTGGTGGTGCTCACGGCTATAGAAGCGAGAATTACCTGAATTACGATGCAAAAACAGGCAAGAAGCTAAAAAAGGATGACCTTTTTACCGCAAATTTCAGGGATTTCGTAGAACATCGTTTCCGTGAAAAGCATCATATTCCTGAAGGTTCGAATATCAATAGCACGGGAATGTTTTTCGAAAATGATGAATTTCATCTTCCAATTAATATCGGTTTTTCAAAATCTGAAGTGATCCTGCTTTATAACGCCTATGAGATCGCTCCCTATGCGGCCGGAGATTTTAGAATGGTTTTTCCAAAAACCGAAATTGAAAAATACCTGAAACTTTCTACCTCGAAAAAACAGGCTTAAGACACAAAGCTTTTGAATTAAAGGCAGGGATTGCATAAAAAGTGCAATCTTTGCCTTTTAATTTTTTTTTCGATGAAAAAGATATACCACCTCTCAACTTGCGATACCTGCAAACGAATTCTGAAAGAACTTGATCCTCCTTCCTCTTTTATTTTACAGGATATCAAAACTGATGAAATTACTGAAGAGCAACTGGATGAAATGGAAACGCTTTCCGGGAGTTACGAAGCGTTGTTTAGCAGAAGAGCACGTCTTTACAAAGAAAAAGACCTGAAAAACGAAAATCTGGACGAAGGACGTTACAAAAAACTAATCCTGGAACACTATACTTTTCTGAAACGACCGGTCATCATCAATAATGATGAAATTTTCATAGGTAATTCCAAGAAAACGGTGGAAGCAGCGAAAAAATCAATTCATGAAGAATAGCCGGATCCTGGCCCTACTTGCAGCGTTTGGAGCCAGTGCTATTTATGGAGTAAATCATACCATCGCCAAAGGCTTGATGCCAACCTACATCGAACCTTTCGGCTTTATTTTGCTTCGAGTTACCGGAGCCGCATTTTTGTTCTGGCTTATTAGCCTTTTCACACCGAAAGAAAAGATCGCAAGATCTGACTGGCCAAGGATTCTGGGTTGTACCATCTTCGGAATGGTGATTAACATGCTTTTTTTCTTTAAAGGCTTAAGCCTGTCCACACCAATCAATAGTTCGGTTATCATCACCTTATCCCCGGTAATGGTTTTAATTTTAGCTGCGATTCTTATTAAAGAACGCATCACTTTACTCAAAAGTCTCGGCATAGTAATCGGGATGGCCGGTGCGCTGGTTCTTGTTTTATTCAGCAATGAAACTAGTGCAACCGCAGAAAATATTCCGCTAGGAAATACGCTATTTATTGTAAACGCTTTTTCATACGGACTTTATCTCATCCTGGTAAAACCACTAACCAAAAAATACAGTTCCATTACCCTGATGAAATGGCTTTTTTTAATCGCCATTTTCATTAACCTGCCGGTAACTTATAACGAATTTGTGGCAGTAGACTGGGCTAACCTCCCTTTCGATGCTGTGTGGAAAATGGGATTCGTGGTACTAGGAACGACTTTTATGACCTATCTGCTGAATATCTATGCCCTAAAGCAACTCTCGGCGGCAACGATCAGTGCATTCATTTACCTGCAACCACTTATCGCCATCACGTTTGCCATAGCCGTTGGAGCCGATAGTCTAACCACTGTTAAAGCGATTGCCGCAATACTTGTATTTGCAGGAGTGTATATGGTTAGCATTAAAAAAAAACAAAGGCAGGAAATCTCTTCTGAAAATACTTAAAGTATTTTTTCTAATTCCTTTTCAAGAGCATAACCTTTTATTCCTTCGATATTCTGGAAATATTCCACCAGTTCTTCCTTTTTCAGGTCATAGATTTCGTTGAGGCCCTTCGCAATAGTTTGCAGATAGGCCGGACTTGGCGGATTAATTTCTTCGGAAAGGTGCACCGGGCTGGTAAAACTGATCACTGGCTTATTTTCAATTTCTCCCAGATAGAGCAACTCACCATAACGACCATCCTTGAGGCAGTTATAGGAACCTTTCTTCCGAAGTTCTTCAAAATCGATTTCTATAACACCGTCAAAAATCAGTTCCTGACGAACCAGGTCTTTAAATTGAGAAACCGAAATCTGGTAAACTCTGCCTAAAGATTTTTCAGGAGATTTTTCCGGATGCAAAAAGCAAATTCCTCCGCCATCCCAAGTAACCGATTTCTTCGCAAAATAGATTGGATGCGGAATTTCAAAAGGTCGGCTGTCTTTTGGCTGCGTTTTGTCTTCGCAACCCGTAAAATACTTTTTCGCCCCGGCTGGAGTGCCGCCATTGATATAACACAAGAAACGGTCCCGGCAAATATTGGAACCATAACAGGCGTACCAGACATCTGTTATTTCAGTTTCCATATTACTTTAATTTCTGAAATTCTTCCTCACTCAGATTATTGGGAGTTCTTCCGTGAGCGCGGGTGTCTTCTTTAGTGATAATCCTAAAATTCTCGGTATGTTCTATTGAATCAAATTTCTTATACAATTCATCAGGAAGAGCCGTTAATTTTCGCTTTCCGAGGTCGATCCAGGCTCCCATCATTTCACAGCTGGCACAATGACGCCCTTTGTAATCGTACATATTATGCAAAAATTCAAAATACATTCCGTCTTCAGAAAGCCCTTTTAATTCGAGGGTTACCGTCACCGGGTTACCGGCAAATATTTCCTTGAAATAATAAACATGCTCGTAAAAAACTACCGGACCAATATTGAACTGCGCCAGTTGCTTTTGGCCAAAACCATTATCCATCAAAAAGCCCATTCGCGTATGACTCATAAAATTGATATAAGCAGAGTTGGCCAGGTGTCTGTTCGCGTCAAGATCGCTCCATCTAATTTCGAATTGTTTACTGTACATGTTCTTTTTCTTCAAAACTACCAATAATTAATATGCATGCATAATGAATTTTCGCTAAGTTTATGCTAAAAGAGATCATATGCCGCTAATTCAGGCGACTTACCGTCCTAAAGGAATTTTCAGAAATGCTGATATTTCTACCATTTACGCGTCGACTATTCGGAAGGTTGAGATTCCTCCGTTCGATGAAGAACGTATGGAATTAGAAGATAGCGATTTTCTGGATATAGCCTGGAGCAATACGAATAAACCTTCTGAAAAATTGATTATCCTATTACATGGGCTTGCCGGAAATGCAAACCGGCCTTATATGAAAGGCATGGCAAGAATTTTTAATGAAAATGGCTGGAACGCCGTGGCGGTAAATCTTCGTGGTTGCAGCATGGAAATGAACCGAAAATATCAAAGTTATCATGCCGGGGCCAGCGGTGATCTTGACGAAATTGTTCAGTTTGTCCTTCAAAAAAATGATTTTAAACAAATCGCTTTATGCGGATTTAGTCTGGGTGGTAACATCGTGTTGAAATATCTTGGTGAAAACAGGAAACGTCACGATGCGATTATTGGTGGCGCCGCGGTTTCAGTTCCCTGTGATCTTTCCGGTTCGCTGGGTGCAATTAACCGAACCCGGAATTTTATTTACTCAAAAAGATTTGAAAGAAATTTGAAAGCAAATCTTCTTGCTCGTGCCGCTAAATTTCCGGAGAAGGTTTCCGCAGAAAAAATTAAAAAGTGCAGTTCTCTACGGGAAATTGATGACCTCTATACTTCCAAGGCGCATGGCTTTGAAGACGCTGATGATTATTATGCGCAATCCAGTGCACTTCAGTTTTTAAGTACTATTGAAAAACCCAGCCTGGTCTTAAATGCTCAAAACGACAGTTTCCTCTCTGCTTCCTGCTATCCTTATGAAATTGCCAGGGAATCAAAAAAACTATTTTTGGAAACACCTATTTATGGTGGTCATGTAGGCTTTGTCACTTCCGCAGAACACTATTATCATGAAAAACGAGTTTTTGAATTTATCAGTTCAATCTAGCACCTGCATTTTTTACCAATTGGAGATGCTATAGAATTGATTATCTTTGCGCAAGCTTTAAAATGCAGGAATGATTCAATCCATGACAGGCTTCGGGAAAAGCATCACTCAAATTCCCAACAAAAAAATCACCGTCGAGCTGAAATCGCTCAACAGCAAAAACTTTGACCTGAATGCGCGCATTCCCTCCCAGTACCGGGAAAAGGAGCTGGATCTTAGAACGATCATCTCCAATTCTCTGGGACGAGGTAAGGTTGACCTTTCCATTTATGTGGAATATACCGGCGAGCAAACTTCTACCAATGTTAATACTGAAGTGGTCAAAGCTTATATGGATCAGCTTCGGGATATTGTGAATGCCAGCGAAATCGAGTTGCTGAAAATGGCAGTAAAAATGCCGGATTCCCTTAAAACCGAACGCGACGAGATCGACGAAGAAGAATTTAATGCAATAGAAGAGGCGGTGCAGGAAGCTCTAAAAGAAATCAATAATTTTAGGGATGATGAGGGAGAAGCACTTGAAAAAGATCTGAAATTACGAATTCATAATATTCAGGATTTGCTAAAACAGGTGATCGAAATGGATCCTGAAAGAGTAGAGTCCGTTAGAGAAAGGCTTCGAAAAGGAATTGACGAGATCAAAGAACAGGTAGATGAAAACCGTTTTGAGCAGGAACTCGTTTATTATATTGAAAAATTCGACATTACCGAAGAAAAAGTTCGGCTGGATAATCACCTGGATTATTTTCTGAAAACTATTAATTCTTCGGAAAGTAATGGTCGCAAACTGGCCTTTATCTCTCAGGAAATAGGCCGCGAAATCAACACTATAGGAAGCAAATCTAACTTTGCACCGATGCAGCAGCTTGTTGTTCAAATGAAAGATGAGCTGGAAAAAATAAAAGAACAAATTTTAAACGTGCTTTAAATGAGCGAAGGAAAACTTATCGTGTTTTCTGCCCCTTCCGGTTCTGGAAAAACAACGATAGTGCGCCACTTACTCAAACATCCAGAATTGAAACTGGACTTTTCCATTTCAGCAACCTCACGTGAGCCACGTGAAAATGAAGTTGACGGGAAAGATTATTACTTCCTGAATCTTCACGATTTTAAACAGAAGATCAAGAACGATGAATTCCTGGAATGGGAAGAAGTGTATCGGGATAATTTCTACGGAACCTTAAAAAGCGAGGTGGAAAGGATCTGGAAAGAAGGCAAGCATGTTATTTTTGATATTGACGTGGTTGGTGGGCTGGACATCAAGAACATCTATCCAGAACGCACCCTCGCCGTTTTTGTTAAACCGCCCAGTATCGAGGAATTGAAGATCAGGCTAAAAAAGCGTAAAACAGAGAGTGAAGATAAAATCAATATGCGTGTGGCGAAAGCTTCTATAGAACTTGCAACCGCTCCACAATTCGATTTTATTATTGAAAATAACCATTTGGGAATCGCGCTCGAAGAAGCTTACGATTTAGTTGCAAATTATACCGGCGCTGAAAAACCAAAAGATGCATAAGAAGACTGGTCTGTTTTTCGGGACATTTAACCCTATTCATATTGGCCATCTTATCATTGCAAACCATATGGCTGAGAATTCTGATCTTGAAGAGATCTGGTTGGTGGTAACGCCTCATAATCCGCATAAAAAGAAGAAAACTTTACTGGATAACAATCAGCGGTTGGAAATGGTCTATCGCGCTTGCGAAGATTACCCAAAATTACAGCCAAGCAATATTGAGTTTTCCCTTCCGCAGCCAAATTACACGGTCAATACCTTAGTTCATTTAGAAGAAAAATTTCCGGAAAGAGAGTTCTGTTTGATCATGGGCGAAGACAATTTGAAAAGTCTGCATAAATGGAAGAATTATGAAGTGATCATGGAAAGTCACGAAATTTATGTTTATCCGAGAATTTCAGGTGGAGTGATCGAAAAAGAATTTGAAAATAATCCGAAAATTCATCAAGTCGATGCCCCGGTAATCGAAATTTCAGCCACGCACATTCGTAATTCCATTAAAGAAGGAAAAAACATAAGGCCCTTATTGCCTAATAAAGTATGGGAGTACTTAGATGAGATGAATTTCTATAAATAGCAAAGACTGTTTAGAAACCTGTTTTGAATACTCTTGGTGGCTGATTGAACCTACTTTTTTCATGGTGGAACTACAAGCCAAGAACGTCGACTGCTCTCAGTATAATATCCTCAAAGCTTATAAACAGTCTTTTATCTATTTTATCTTTTACTTTCCATTGGCGGAATTCTTAATACCTGCCCTGGATATATTTTGTCAGGATCCTGAAGCATTGGTTTGTTCGCTTCAAATATCAGCGGATACTGGTTTGGATCTCCGTAATGTTCTTTTGAAATCTTGCTAAGGGTTTCTCCTCTTTCTACCGTATGAAATACAGCTTCTGGCTCGATATTTTCCACATCCATGCGGTCATCAACCTGTGCAATACCTTCAGAATTTCCTACTACTAAAACCACTTTTTCACGCGTAGCCTGATCCAGCGCTTTTCCTGAAACCATGGCCATATCTTCTTCAATAAAAATGTCCAGATTTTTTACTTTAAGATTCAGGTCGATGATAGTTTGCTCCAGTTTCTTGGCAGCTTTTTCATTCTCCTTTTTCTCATCTCTAATAATTTTGTCACTTCTACCGGCATCGGTTGCTCGTTCCTTGTCTACACCAAAGATTTTTTTTCCTGCATCTTTAATGAATGAAAATATTCCCATTAGTAATTTTTAACTGATTATATATTTTAAATGTACAAAAGGAGGTGATTGTAACCGATTGATACTCTGCTAAAATTTTGCAAAAACTGCAGAAATTAAAAAAACCGCCTCTAACGAAACGGTTTTTTCAACTAAATAACCAACCAAAAAAACTAAGAAAATTTCTTCTCAATTGAATGAGAAGGAAAAAGACATTAGTATAACGGCAGAGTATCTCTTTAGATTGCAGCCTTTTTAAATTTCTTTTGTTAAAATTTCCAGCGGCAATTTTTTGAAGATTCTTTAAAAAGAAATGTCAAATACTGCGAAATACTTTAAAAGCCTTATAATTTCCTTATTTTTGAGATAGTAAAATGAAAATATGAAAGACACTCCCAGATTTGGTGTAATAGGTGGTGGTAGCTGGGCTACTGCAATCGTAAAAATGTTATGTGAGAATCTTGATAAAGTAAACTGGTATATGCGCAGCGTGTACGCCGTAGAACATATTAAGAAACAGGATCACAACCCAAATTACCTTAGTTCAGTGGAGTTTGATGTAGACCAGCTGAATCTCAGTAATGATATCAATAAAACAATTGCTGAATCTGACTATATTATTTTCGCAATCCCTTCCGCATTTCTTAAAAGAGAACTAGATCAACTCACCGTTTCGTTAACTGATAAAGTAATTTTTTCAGCCATTAAAGGGATTGTTCCGGAGAGTAGTTTGATCGTAGGGGAACATTTTAATAAGTATCATGACGTCGATATGGAAAATATCGGAATTCTTACCGGACCATGTCATGCTGAAGAAGTAGCGCTGGAACGACTTTCCTATTTAACGGTTGCCTGTTTAGATGAAGAAAAAGCTAAACTGGTTGCTGGTTACCTCGCCAGTGATTACATCACCTGTAAAATTTCAGATGACGTGATCGGGACCGAATATGCCGCGATGCTCAAGAATATTTATGCTATTGCGGCGGGAATCGCTCATGGACTCGGTTATGGAGACAATTTCCAGAGTGTGCTGATGAGTAACGCTATTAGGGAAATGAAAAAATTCATCAAAAAAGTGCATAAAATGAAACGGAATATCAATGACTCGGCATACCTGGGAGATCTATTGGTAACAGGATATTCTATTTTTAGCCGTAACCGGATGTTTGGGAATATGATCGGGAAAGGTTACACGGTGAAAAGTGCCCAGATGGAAATGAGTATGGTGGCTGAAGGTTACTACGCTACGGAAAGTGCTTATAAGATCAATAAAGAGCTCAAAGCCAAAACCCCTATAATCAATGCGGTTTACAACATTTTATATCAGGGGAAAAATCCGAAGAAGGTATTTAAGAAACTCGTTGATAAGCTTGATTAAATAAGTTTTTTCCTACAAAAAATCAAATTATAAGCCGCTGAAAGAAAGTTTTTTACGGATAATTTGCACGTTATATAGATTTATGTATTAATTTAGTGCTACCAAATCTATAATTAACCAAATTATCATGAACAAAAAACTATTATTCCTTGGCGTAGCAGCGTCTTTTATTTTCACTGCTTGCCAAAAAGATGAGCTTGCTGAAGACGTATCTAATGAAGCTCAACTACCCCTTCCGAAAACTATTAGTGCTGACGTATCAAACAAAATTCACGAGCCGGTATTTATTGGGGATGTTTTTGCAAACATTCACGAGCCAGTTTTGACCGGTCCTGGTGCAGATATTCATGAACCAGTACTTACTGGTGGATGGTTTGACTGTGCTGAGCCTTACGCAGGTAACGGAAATTTGGTCGTTCCAAAAAAAGGGCACCAATCCTATTGTGCCGATGAATATCTTGAATTAAACAAAATCAGTGCAGGTGGAATTTTGGATATCAATGCTCAGGAAGGAGTTTTTGTAGCCAATACAGTTAACCTGCATCATTCAGGAGTTTTCAATTTTATGGGAGACCTGACGATTGGTACAGAAGAAGATCCTCAGGACCTTGTAATAAATTATGCTTCTCACTTTGTGTTTATGGGCAACGTACATGTAACAGGTAATCTGATCATCAATAATGGTGGTACTTTCGAAATGAGAGGGGAAGAAAGCCACGAATTACATACGTTCGAAGTTGACGGTGAAATTATCATTGCAGAAGGTGCATACATTATGGATTATGCAGGAGATCCTTCAAATCTAGAAGGAGATCATGATCATGACCACGATCACGAACACTAGAATTTTTGAATATATTTTTAAACCGGATCCTAACGATCCGGTTTTTTTGTATCTCAAAGTAGGTGTTTTCTTATAGGAAAATTCGCATTTTAACGAATAAGCCTGACTTTCAACGATTTTTTAGCCGCTCTTCTATTTTTAATTCTATATTCGGCTTGCCCAAATTAACCAACTATGAATAAAAAACTACTACAGCTTAGCCTGTTGGCTAGCCTTGCCTTTACTTCTTGTCAAAAAGATGACAATCCAGAAGTAACCCAGAAAACCTCAATTTTTAAAACTACAAACAGCGCTTCTGAACTGGGAAGCAAAGTTGACTTCAAGGAAACCGGAGTAATCGGTATTTCTTCTCCAGATGCTAATCGTGGAGCAGAAGCAGCGTGGATCTTTGGTATCGAACAAATTGCCTTTTTACAACCTCCATCGATAAACGGCGTAGAATTACGAGCAACTCATGTAGATGTAAAAGGTGACTACGCTTACGTTTCTTATAATAAAGAAGGTGCGACTTACCTTGGAGGTATTGATATTGTTGATATTAGCGATCAATACCACCCTAAGTTGACCAGTAGAATGACTACGGAGTCGGCTGATATTAATTCGCTTTATATCGATGAAAATGATAATCTCATCTTTACCGGTGCGATTAATGAAGGTGGAAACGGTAGTCGTACTTTACTAGGTTACGTAGCTGTTTCTAATGGAGAATTTGCATCTGAATGGCAAATGGACCAAGGATATTCAGGTAATGCCGGAGTGCATGTTTTAAATGTAAAATCTGGGAATCGTGATTATACTGCTTTTGTGAGCGGTGATAATGGGATCATTGGAGCTTACGACCATTATACATCTTATTTGCCAGGTGAACTAAGATCTTTCAAACGTTTGGAGCTTGGAGACCTACGTTATGCCGCAGCCCATGAAGATTATCTTGCGGTGCTTTCCGGAACTGAAGGATTGTTAAAAACAAACCTTCTAACGGGATTAGAAGTCGTAGCATCCATTCCTACCGAACCTTTAACTGCTGAATCAAAAAGAACCATTGCTTGGTATGGTGAGAACATCTTTGTTTCTGAAGGAGCAAAAGGTGTTGGAGTTTATAATTTCGATGCCGGTTCAAAAATCGCGACACTTCCTTTAAAAATGCACCCGGATGCTGAAATCATCAGTGATGATGATCGTGTTACCAATGCCGTTTCCACCGATAACAAATACGTATATATGGCTAACGGTGGTGCAGGGCTTGATATTCTTATACTGAATGAAAACCTGGAGATCACTCATGAAGGAATTGCTGAAATTGCTGGGAGCGCTAATTTCGTAGAAGCGAAAGGAGAGTTTATATATATGGCCACAGGGACAGGACTACGAATTCTTAGAATTCTTGATTCTGAAGAAACCGCAGTAGCCGATTCTTTCCTTGATTGTGCCAGCTACGACGAGTATGCCGGAGATAAAAACCTAACCGTTCCATCGAGCGCTGAAGTATCTTATAGCGGACTTTTAAACCTGAAACATTTAAACGTGGAAGGTATCCTGAATCTATGTGGGGATATGAACATTGAAAAAAGTGCTAAAATCGGTAGTTTTGGAACGCTGAATATGAACGGTAATTTTTACTTCGGAAACGAAAAACATGACGAAAATCTTGTGATCAATTCAGGAAGTACTTTTAAAATTGCCGGTAAAATGACCATTTACGGTGATCTTTACATCGAAAGTGGTGGGGTTCTGGAATTCGTTGGAGACGATTCAGAAATCTACGTAAGTGGAGAAGTGAAGATCAAGAGCGGCGGGGAAGTAATTGGAACCTATGAAGATCTAAATAACAAATTCGAATAGTTTAGTTGTATACTAGTTAGTGATTGTAATTAAAAATCCCCCGGTTGGCCGAGGGATTTTTATTTTGCCAATATTCCTTTTTTAGGTATGACCGGCAATTCCCTTTCCGCATCCTTCCTGATCGTTCCTTTTTTAAAAATGAAGTTCTTATCGTACATTTTCGAATCAAGGAAATAGCTTACTCGAAATTCATTGTCCAAAGCAAGGACATCTTCCTGAAGGAATTCAATTTTAGCAAAAGATTTTGGTGGTAGTTTGGCCATTTTGTGTCGCATCAAAGAAGTTTCACGCTTCTTATCTGATCCTTTGGAAACGATTAAAACCATCTCCATTTCGCTTTCACCATCATTTACCAAATAAACGTTCCAGTCATCCGTTCGGAATTCTTCATTAAATTCCTGAACAGCTGCAACGTATACATCTTTTACCTGAGGTATCTCAATGTCTTTCTTCAAAACGTATCTTCCGCTTTCTTTTTAAGTTTGTGCCAAAGGAACCAAAGCACGGGAATAGCGATGAGCAAGATGATCGCTCCTACAACCAGTTTAATAACTGCGATTACGAAAACCGCGTAAAGCACAACGGCTAGGATAATGATCCCAAGTGCCAGAATTCCATATTTCTTCATTATAAGGCAGATTTAAACTGCTCCAGAAAACGCAGGTCGTTCTCATAGAACATGCGAATATCTCCTATTTGATAAAGAAGCATCGCGATTCTTTCAATACCCATCCCGAAAGCAAATCCTGAATATTCGGTAGGATCGATGTTACAATTTTTCAGAACATTCGGGTCCACCATTCCGCAGCCCATAATTTCCAACCACCCGGTACCTTTGGTAATACGATAATCGGTTTCTGTTTCCAGTCCCCAGTAAATATCAACTTCAGCACTTGGCTCGGTAAATGGAAAATAAGAAGGTCTTAAACGAATTTTCGACTTTCCAAATAATTGCTTGGTAAAGTACAGCAAAGTTTGCTTTAAATCTGCAAAAGAGACATCTTTATCTATATACAAACCTTCCACCTGGTGAAAAATGCAATGTGACCTCGCGGAAATGGCTTCATTCCTGAAAACTCTTCCTGGAGAGATCGTACGAATAGGCGGTTTGTTTTCTTCCATATATCGCACCTGAACAGAAGAAGTATGAGTTCTTAAAAGGATATCAGGATCTGTCTGGATAAAGAAGGTATCCTGCATATCTCTTGCCGGATGATACTCCGGAAGATTCAGTGCGGTGAAATTGTGCCAGTCATCTTCCATCTCCGGTCCTTCAGAAACATTAAAACCGATATTCGAAAAGATTTCGATGATCTGGTTCTTTACAATAGAAATAGGATGACGCGAACCAATTTCGATTGGTTCAGAAGGCCTGGAAAGATCGCCATAAATACCTTTTTCGTCCTGCTTCTTATCTAATTCTTCTTTTAGCACATGAACCCGAGCCTGCGCAGCTGTTTTCAATTCATTCAGCACCTGGCCAAATTCCTTTTTCTGCTCATTAGGAACGTTCTTGAATTCTGCAAAAAAATCATTCAGAATCCCTTTTTTCCCTAAATATTTGATTCGGAATTGCTCAATCTCTTCAGCCGTGCCGGCGTTAAACTTTTCAACTTCAGCAACATGGCCTTTAATCTTGTCTATCATGGCTAATCTTTTCAGAAGCGCAAATTTAATAAAATTTCAGCCGAAACATCAGGTTTCTTAGGCTAATTCAGATGCCTTCTTTTTCTGAAGAAAATGGTCTTCCTGGTCTTTGTAGATGTAATTCATCAGGAAAAAAACCGAGAGTGCTCCAAAGCTATGCCACAACCAATGGCTTCCCATCGGCAAAATATAAACAAAGCGATCCATTACCCTGAAGCTAATAGCCAGACTGAAACATACAATGGCAAAAACCACCATGTTCCAGTGACGCATATGCTCCGTATACATATAAACGAAAACGGGGAGTAATAAGCCAAGAGCTGTGCCGATATATCCCGCGGAAGTTTTGATTTCTACCGGCCACGGCAGCATCCTGTTTCCGAAAACCAAAATCGCCACAATAAGTATGAGTATGGTTCTCCCTATTTGAGAAACGCGCACTCGAGCGATAAAATAAATGCTAACCGCAAAACAAAGAATGATAATAGGCAGCCAGTCCAGATACATCCAAAAGTCATGACTTCGTGTGGCGTGATATACGGTGCCACCCACGTAACCCATAAATAATACGGGCAGGCACCATGCTAAGAATTTGTGCCTTGGATAATCCCGGTAAACCTTTAAGGAAAAATAAATTATGATCAGCAAAAAAAGAATATTGCTGTAGGTATTATAAGGCTCCACCGGAAACCTTCCCTGAAGTGTTTCCTGATAAACCGGGCCGCTATCGTGAGGAAACGAAACCAGAAAATGTATCAGATTCATTTAGGTAATATACTCCTTCTCCAGGAAATAATTCACGATCGCCTCTTTCATTAACACCGCCTGTTCACCCGACTTTAAACTAGGTAATTGCTCCTTTGTTTTGAAATGGGGCCAACCGTCATCATCGTAAAAATCAAATTCATAGAAGCCATAAGGTTCCAGAAGTGTGCAAATCGCGATATGCATTAAATCAAGCTTATGATCTTTCTTATATTTTCTGTGGAATTGCCCCAGTTCCTGGACCCCGATTATGTAAATGATCGCATCCAGTTCCATGAGCTCTCCATCAGCAAATTGATCAGATAATTTTT
Source organism: Flavobacteriaceae bacterium (assembly GCA_964220295.1). Taxonomy (GTDB): domain Bacteria; phylum Bacteroidota; class Bacteroidia; order Flavobacteriales; family Flavobacteriaceae; genus Christiangramia. Next base: position 48,526 of record CAXPUM010000096.1, read on the forward strand.
TCTGAACCTCTTCCCATCTAACTTTCAATTGTTCATCTCTCGCCATGCTGCAAATATACTATCTGGAATCAATTAATTGTTATATTTGGTTTTATGAATTCGGTAGATATCATTTTAAGCATTGTTCTGCTTTACGGACTGGTAAGAGGATTTTTTCGAGGTTTCCTGGCAGAACTGGCTTCTTTAGTTGGTATCGTTGCCGGGATCTATGGCGCCATCCATTTTTCACATTTTATGGGGTATTTTCTCTCAGATGTTTTTGGATGGAAACCCGAATACTTGAACCTTGTCGCTTTTGCGTTAACTTTTATTTTAATCGTTTTTCTGATTAGTTTAGCCGGAAAGGTACTAACTAAAATTGCAGCGTTTGCCGCACTTGGGATCGTTAATAAATTACTTGGCGCTCTATTTGGTTTGATCAAGGCTGCTTTTGTTACCAGCGTGATCATCATGTTCTTTAAATCTACCAACGAAAGGATCGAAATTGTAGAAACTGAAACCATCGAAGAATCGGTTTTATATGAACCGGTTGAAGTAATTGCCCCAATCCTTCTGCCATCAATTCTGAAACAGGTAAAAGAAAATGACCTGCTGAATCAAAATTCCGAAGAGAACTGAAAAAAAAATCTGGTAACAGCCGAGCCATTACCAGATCAATTTTTCTAATTCATAGAGTTTAGAAGTTAAGCTGATAAACCGAATCCAGCTGTTTATCACTGCTAATATTTACATCCAGATCCTTGATCACACCGTCTCCTACTCCATAAGCCCAACCGTGCAACTGCAAGTCCTGGCCGTTATGCCAAGCATTCTGAACAATCGACGTTTTGGCCAGATCAAAAACCTGTTCTTTCACGTTCAATTCCACAAAACGATCCCATTTTTCCTTTTCATCTGCAATACCATCAATTTCCTTTTTATGAAGGCGATACACATTTTTTATATGCCTGATCCAGTTATCAATCAAACCAATCGAATCATTTCCCATTGCTGCTTTAATTCCACCACAGCCATAGTGGCCACAAACGATCACGTGTTTCACCTTTAAGGCATTCACCGCATAATCCAGCACGCTCAGCATGTTCATATCGGTATGAACAACCATGTTGGCAATATTTCTGTGCACGAAAACTTCTCCCGGTTGCGCACCAATGATCTGGTTTGCAGGAACACGGCTATCGGCACAGCCTATCCATAATAAAGGTGGTTGCTGACCATTTTCGAGCTTCGAGAAAAACTCCGGATCTTTTTCCAATTGTTTTGATACCCACTCCTTATTATTCGCTTTTAACTGATTATAAAACTTATCCATTTTATGATTCTTTAAATTATGCTGTTATTTTTTCCTGCTGAAAAAACTGGTAATAACTCTCCGGATTTTCAACAGTTCCTCTTTCAGAAATTATTTTAATATTTATATTCTTCTCTCTCGCCTTAATCTTGAAATCATCCAGGATTTCAATAATATCATTATCAAGATAACGAGATTTAGTGACGTCCATGATGAGATACGAATTATTTTCCAATTTATTCAATTCCTTTAAAATTGCTCCTTTATTGATAAAGGTTACTTCCTCAGCAAGGGTCATTTTCACTGTTTTGTTACCATTTTCCTGATCTTCGATATGAAGAAAATAGGAATTTTGATATGACTTTATCAAAATAACAAAAATACCTACTATTAATCCAAGGCTAATTCCAATTAAAAGGTCTCCAAAAATAATTCCCAGTATGGTTATGATAAACGGAACCCATTGCTTCCAGCCTTTCCGATACATTTCGAGGAAAAGAGCCGGTTTTGCCAACTTATATCCAACCAGGAAAAGAATAGCGGCTAAAACTGAAAGCGGAATGTAATTCAGAATATTCGGAATGATGATGATGGAGATCAGCAATAAAAAACCGTGTATGATCGCTGAAAGCTTAGTTTGGCCACCAGATTGGATATTTGCGGAACTTCTTACAATTACCTGTGTGATAGGCAAACCTCCAATTAAACCGGAAATCATATTACCTGTTCCTTGTGCAAACAGTTCCCGGTTAGTTGGCGTGGTTCTTTTATGCGGATCCAGCTTATCGGTCGCTTCTACGCATAGTAAGGTTTCCAGGCTCGCTACCAGTGCAATGGTGAAACCGGTGATCCAAATTTTCATCGTTCCGATCATTTCCAGAGACGGCGTGGTGAATTGCCCTATAAAAGAGTCAAAACTGTCGGGTACCGGAACTGCCACAAGATGATCTTTCATAATTGCCAGGCCTTCCGAATCCCTGGTAACCAGGTAGAAAATGATCCCTACGGCAACCGCTACTAACGGTCCCTGTATCAATCTAAAAATCTTAGCTTTTTTGGTAAGAACTGTTTCCCAGAGAATCAAAATTCCCATTGCAATCAATGCGATCAGTGTCGCACCGAGACTTATCCCATTAACAGTATTGAAGATTTCAGAAAATGTGTTTTCACCATCTACCTGGAAAAAGGCCCAATCTCCCTGTGGGTCATCATCATATCCGAAGAAATGCGGAATCTGTTTTAGAATGATGATGATACCGATCCCCGTAAGCATTCCTTTAATCACGGATGAAGGGAAGTAGTAGCCTATAATTCCTGCCTTCAAAAATCCAAAAAGGATCTGCAGTAATCCTCCAATGACAATGGCTAACAGCAAATTCTCATAACCTATGTCGGTAATTGCCGCGAGAACGATCGCCGCCAGACCCGCTGCCGGGCCACTAACCCCAAGACTTGATCCACTTATGGATCCTACCACGATTCCTCCAATAATTCCCGCAATCAAACCGGAAAAAAGAGGAGCACCACTGGCCAGTGCGATTCCCAGGCATAAAGGAATTGCCACAAAAAATACCACGATACTGGCCGGAAAATCTTTATTAAGATGTTTGAACATATTAAAATGTTTTGGCAGACGCATGCCTGCATATTGAAAAGTGAAAAATTAGACCGCTTTATTGAAAATAAAGTTGTGAAGATCGTTTTGAAGAAGATGGATTATGCCAGTTCCGGCGGAGGTGAAAATACGTTCAGTATCACGCTATAATTTCTTTCTTTGTAATGAAATTCATCATCATGATATCGGTGAAAAAGAATACTTAATTCATTGTTTTTCAATTGTGAGAATTGAAAATCCAGTTTTACCTGATTTTTAGAAGAAGTTTCTTCCTCATCCATTGAAAAACTCAGCGAGTAGGCCCCACTTTTATCAATTAGGACATAAATACTAGGGACTACCAGAAAACTGATAAATATAAAGGCCAGTATGAATGCGAACTTTTTCACAGACCTAAGTTAGTGTTTTAAAGAGATAATTATAAAAAGTCCTTAATTATTTTGTTAATACTCTAAAAATAATTCAATCAAAGTCGTTTTAAATTAGAAGAATTTGTCCAGCCTTGTGCGCCATTTGCCAGTTCGATGCGCGTCCACTCCTGATAGTTCTCCAGGATCTTAGCCTTAGTGCCTTCATGCAATTGAAAGCTGCTTTCACCCCTAAGGTTCGGTTCGTCCCGCACATCTGCCTCGTCGCTAAATACAATGGCATATTTATTATCCTGAATATAAGATTGTTGCTGAAAGCCAAATATCACCGCTGCCACACAAAAGATCATACTTAACACGGCAACACCCAGGAAAATCCTTTTTAATAGTGGTTTTGGAGTATAATAGTATAAAAGAAAAAGAACTACGAAAAGAACGGAAAAGAAAATAGCAATTCCTGCCCAGGCGCCAGCAGAGAATGTAGCTATAAGGCCATTAAAAGATTGAGAAAGTCCGCGATCTTCAACGGTTTCTATATCATCAATTGCCATATTTCGGGCAAATGTGATATTGTTTTTAATATCCTCATCTGCCGGATCAAGCTGCAACGCTTTTTCATAATAATAAATACTTGGCGCAATATGGTTCAGTTTGTAATGCGCGTTTCCTAAATTGTAGTAAAGCTCTGCTGAAGCCTCTCCTGATTCCAGAATTTTCTCATATTGCTGGATAGCGCTCTCGTAATTTCCTTCCTGGTAAGCAGCATTTCCTTTTTCGAACAGGTCATCGCCTTGAGAAAAACCAAGTGCAAAAACCAACATTGCTATGACAGTTATCCACTTTTTCATCTTACAGTTGTTTATCTAAGGTTGAAATAACATGAACGGCCTTCTCGTAATCCTGCTTCATCGCATCTGAAGAAGCCGGCGTATATCTTGCATATTCACAACTGGACAGCAGTTGAAGGAATTCGGTGATTGTTTCTTCTGCAACACCTTTTTCACGAAGAATTCCTTCAATGCGATCCTTGCTCATTTCACTGATCTGAATGCGTAATTTTGCTTTTAAATAATTGTGCATCGATCGTTCAAGCGCCAGGTAGAATTCTTTTTGATCACCCAGATTTTTCTTGGCTTCAGAAAGATATTTTTTCGCCAGTTTATCAGCTTTTCTTATTCTGTTACCTTTTACATCATTGGCTCTTTCCTCACGTTTTTTTCCGAAGAAAATAAATAAAGGAATCACTGCCAACGGCAATACTAAAGCACTCCAGAATCCAGCCGACCCTAGAAATTCACTCTGATTCAGATCTTTTAGGCTGGTTTTTAATTTTATAAATCGAAATTGATCAGAATTGACGGCTACAGCCTGTCTGTTCGGATTGCTGTTTCCAGTAGACGGAGAACTTGCAACCGGACCATTCTCTACGTCGATCAGCAATTCTTCGGAATTCTTGGTTTTATACGTTCCACTTTGAGGATCGAACCAGGAAAAAGACAGTGCCGGAATTGGATATTTTCCCTGCTTCGTTGGAACAACCGTATAATCTTCAGAAATACTACCCTGCATCCCACTTAAATTGGTAGTGACATTTTCCTTTCTTTCCGGAGAATACATCTCTAAAGATGGAGGTGCGGTCAAAGCAGGAAGATCAAATAATTTCAGGTTTCCATTTCCTTTAACTTCAACAGTTGCCTGCAGGCTTTCTCCTGCATTCAGGGAATTTTTAGATAATTCTACGTCAAAATCGAAATCACCAACGGCGCCTGTGAAATTAGCCGGTTTTCCATCTGGTAAAGCTTTTACATTTATCTTTTTATTATCGGCAGCAACAGTTTTATTCACTGTTTTATAGATCCTGCTTCCAAAGATATCGCGGCGATTGCTAGGCACATCTACTGCAACCGATAGAGCCAGCGGCTCTATATTCAATTCTCCTGTTTTTTGCGGATAAAGAATCGTTTTCCGAAGTACGACGTAGCGATAAGGTTCTCCCATATATTCACCATCCTGAACCCTCATTTTCTGGTCAATGCTCTGACTCCAGAAATCGGCATATTTAGGACTGTCCATTTCGCGCCAGTTACTAACGCTAACACGCGGACTCACATACAATTTATAGACTACGGTAATTGCTTCGTTTAAATATGGATTGGCCTTGGAAACCTCAGCGACCAGATGAAGGTTGCTGTCTGCGATCATCTCAGAATTATCCCCATCTGTAGGTTTATCTACAGCGGCACCCACATTTACGGTTATTGGAGAAGTTTTGTAAATGGTATTTTCAATCTCCACCTCGGCCTGCCCAATTTCCAGCTTCCCTCTCTTCTTAGGTTGAAGATAAAAACTATAGGTTTTGGAAAAGGACATTTTCCCGTTTAGAAAACTCTGACTCACTTTCTGATTAGGACCGCCCACTACGGTAAAATCTGAAAAAGATGGTGGTTTAAAATTGTCGCCATCATCATTCATTTCGAAATCTACTCGCAGGCGTTCATTAATTCCCAGTTCGTCTCTGCTCACTTTCGCTTCGAAACGCACCTGCGCCTGAAGCAAACTTCCGATAAACAGTAAAAAACCTAAAATTAAAAACTTTATTTTCATCTTATCTCGCTGATCTTCGATCAATTTGTCGGGGAAAAACCTAAATGGTTACCAGTCTTTTTCAGTTTTGACCTTTACGCCTTTGGCTTTTTCTGCATTGATCTTATCCTGTACTTTTTTTTCTTCGTTATTCATAGCTTCCAGCAGGCTGTTGATTTGCTGTGGGGAAAGCTGGCCCTGAGCTGGTTTTGGTTGCTGCTGTTTTTTCTGATCACCATCTCCCTGCTCTTCTTTCGGCTTCTCGCCTTTCTGGTTATCCTTATCCTTATTTTGGTCGCCTTCCTGCTTGTCTTTATTATTCTCCCCTTCGTCCTGAGGTTTCTGATCCTGGTTCTCATCGCCACCCTCACCTTCGTTCTGATCCTGATTCTGATCTTTATTTTGTTGATCCTGGTCGCCACCACCACCATCATTCTGCTGGTCCTGGTTCTGATCCTGATTTTCATCCTGACCCTCGCCATTTTTCTGCTCTTCTTCCTCTTTCTGCTTTGCCAATGCCAAATTATAACGCGTCTCCTCATCGGTTGGGTCATTACGTAAAGCATTCTTATAAGCCTCTACAGCACTGGAATAATCTTTTTTCTGCATATAGGAATTGCCAAGATTATGAAAGATCTTATGCTTCTGTTCTTTCGATTCAGCTACTTTCGCTGCTTGTTTCAACCTACTTTCAGCTGATTCTGCATTAGATTTCCCATAATAAAGGTTACCCATATTGTATTTAGCCGAAGTATTGGATGGATCTTTCGCAATCGCCTTCCTGTACTCGGCTTCAGCAGAAGCAAAATCGTTATCTGACAGCGCTTCCTGTGCTTCATAAATATAACGATCTGACTCTTTTTTGAGCTTTTTAGGATTTTCCTGCTGAGCTTTTACTGAAAAAACTGCCAGCATCAAACCGAATATGATCAAATTATGCTGCTTCATTTTCGTCTTTCTTCCTATTATCATTAAATAAATTCAGTTTTTGCAACCAAGCTGTTGAGCGTTGCAGTACGAATATATCAAGAAATAATAATGCCAAAGCGAGTCCCAGGAACCACTGAAAATGAGATTCATAGTCGGCAAATTGTTTAGCCTCAAATTCGCTCTTTTCAATATTCTGTAAATCTTCCTGTACCTGGTCTACTACATCTGCTGTAACCGTACCGTCTATATAACTTCCATTGGCCGCTTCTGCAATCTCCTGCAAAGTCGCCGGATTCAGTTTGGTAATTACTGTTTCGCCCTGGTTATCTTTTTTATAGTTCTGAACAATTCCGTTTCTTTTAATTGGAATGGGACCACCTTTTTCGGTTCCAACTCCAATAGTAAAAATACGAATCCCCTTTTTAGCAGCTTCTTTTGTAATATCCTCAACATTTCCCTCATGATCTTCTCCATCACTTATTATAAATAATACCCGGTTGGTCTGCTGTTCATCATCAAAATAAGTAGTGGAGAGTTTTATAGCATCACTGATCGCTGTTCCCTGTGAAGAGATCATATCGGTATTTAGTGACTGTAAAAACATTCTTGCGGCAGCGTAATCGGTTGTGATTGGCAACTGCGGAAACGCACCACCTGCATACGCTATGATACCTATACGGTCACTGGCAAGATTATTTAGGATCTGGCTTACTAACTGCTTTGATTTTTCCAGTCGGGAAGGTGCGATATCTTCCGCATCCATACTTTTTGAAACGTCAATTGCGAAAACAATATCAACACCTTCGCGTTTGACGGTTTTCATTTTCGTCCCCATCTTCGGATTCACGAGCGCTACAACCAGACTGGCAATAGCGAGTAAAACGAGTACCAGTTTTAAGACCGCTTTCGAAGCAGACCTGTTTGGAGCCAGGTAACGCAACATACTGCTACTGGCAAATTTTTTCCGGGTTCGACGTTGCCAGAAAATGAAGGCAAAGTACAGCAACAGAATAACCGGAATTACCAGCAACAACCAAAACCATATTTTTTCTTCCAGTACTACCATCAAATAAAACTTCTGAATAAGGTGTATCTCAGTAAAATTTCAAAAAGCAATAAACCACCGGCTAATAAAACCAAAGGCCTGAATTTTTCATCATAATTATAATAACGGAACTCTTCTATATCTGTTTTCTCAAGCTGATCGATCTCATCGTAAATCTCTTCCAGTTTTTCATTGTCGGTTGCCCGAAAATACTGCCCTCCGGTTGCATCAGAAATTTGCTTGAGCAAATCTTCGTCAATCTCTACGGGAACATTTCCAAACTGTATTCTTCCATTACCTGCTATCCCGATTGGAGAAAGAGCCATCCCGTTACTTCCTACACCAATAGTATAAACCTTGATCCCGAATTCCACCGCAAGCTCACTTGCCGTATTGGGATCTATAAAACCTCCGTTATTCACCCCATCTGTTAAGAGGATGATCACTTTGCTTTCTGCTTTACTATCTTTTAATCTATTTACGGCAGTAGCCAGCCCTGAACCAATTGCGGTCCCGCTTTGAAGCACATTATTGTATTCAATATCTTCCAAAGCTTTTAGGACGATGCCTTTATCACTGGTGATCGGAGTTTTAGTAAAACTCTCACCGGCATAAACCACCAGACCTATACGATCTCCCGGCCGGCCTTTTACAAATTCTTCGGCCACGCTTTTGGTTGCATCCAGCCTGTTTGGTTCCAGATCTCGAGCCAGCATACTGGCAGAAACATCTATCGCCATAACAATATCAATCCCTTTGGTACTGCTGGTCCGGGTAGAAACATCCACAGTTCTTGGCCTTGCCAGCGCGGTAATGATTAATGATAAGACTAACAACCGAAGGACAAATAATATAGGTCGAAATTTAGCAAGCAGACTTCCTTTTGCCTGGAAACCTTTCGTACTGGAGATCTTTAATTCTGCCGTCTGCCGGTTTCGCTTCCAGATGTACCATGCGATTGCAAATGGCAATAATAAAAACAGCCAAAAGAACCCGGGATTTTCAAAATTGAAATTGGCAAACATTATTCTTCCAGATTATTTAGTTCAACCGAATTGATGATTCGGTCTGAAATCTCTTTTGCATATTGATCATCGAGGTCGTAGACCACGATTATTTGTTCGAATCCGCCTTGTTCCGCAAAATTCAGAATGGCATATTCATTAGGGATTGACTCTCCTGTCACCGGGTTTTTCGCGTCTAATGTTCCGAAGACTTTTACGCCTTTCGCGCCGCTTACGGTGGTAAAATCTTCCTGCTTCATGACGATATTGGTGGCTCCCTGATTTTCTAGAACTCCATAAATCCCATCAATCGCTTTTTTCATATCAAATTTTACCTCCCCTTTGAACTTCATGGTGTTCACCGTTACATAGAAGTTACTTAAAAGGCTACCATAAGTGAAGGTCTCTGCACCGACCATCATTCTCTTAGCCTCATCCGGTAAATTTAATTCGCCTCTTTTTAGAACGCGCGGTGTAGTAACTGCCACGGCTGGATTGCCATATTCACTACGAATCCATTCTCCTTCTAATAACTCTTTGGTAGGATGGCCCAGGTAGGTATCTTTCACATAGGTATATCCCTTGGTAGCAACCAGGGCGGTAATTCCTATTCCCAGGATCATAATAATGGCCAAAACTCCAAAAATGATTCTTCTTCGTTTTTTCTTTCTATTTAGCTCACGTAGGTAAGCCTCGTCCTGCATCAATTCTTCCTCGGTTGGCTGCGGAACAGATTCCTTCAGATCATCAATAATATGCTGAGTCCTTGAGCGATCTTCTTTGGCCGTGATCACATCTGGTTTATTATTGGCAAATTTTGCAAGGTCAGCTCTTTCCAGGATAATTTTAAAGTCCTGAATGGTTTTTTCTGAAAGATTTAAATGACCGCTGTCTTTTTCGGCTTCTAAATAAGTGATGAGTTCACCCGTGGTACTTTCCAGTCCGCGATCGTAAATTTTACGGTCTAAAAATTTTCTTGCAGAAAAACTAAGCTGAGAATAATATTCTTTGATCTCTCTTTTCTCTAATAAATGAGATTCGTCGAGCCGGTGCAACTCTGCCATGGCCTGTTCGTAAGGTGGTAGCTCCTGTTCTTCGTTTCTCTTTTTTCTTCCGCGGATGATTAACCAGCCTATAATTCCAGCTAACAAAATGATTCCGATTAACCACCAAGCCCATCCTGGAATACCAAAACCAGGAGGCACTTCTACTGAAGGTTTTATGGGATATAGTTTCTGTTTTGTGGTATCGACGATCACGTCATTCACTTCCACAGTAATGGAATCGGTGTAAAACTTCTGGTCTTGTATTAACACTTCCTGCCTTGGGATCACATACTGTCCAGAATCAAATTGAGTCAGGAAATATTCTTTCAGCAAGCGATAACCTTTCTGATCTTTAATCGTATCGGGTGCCGGAGATTCCACCACCTCCAACGGTGAAAAAGTATCACCTTCAGGAAAAACAACCATCGCATCAGGAGTGCTTTGTACATCGATCTGATATGTGATCTGCTCCCCGATCTTGATGCTGGTTGAGTCGACACTGGCCTTAACAGATTGCGCTTCCGCAGTTATATTGCTGAAAAGAATGGCTATAAAAAACAGAAATCCCAGGTGTCCTGAGATACTCGATTGCTTACTTCTGTTTTTAAACAAAATTTTCATTTTCTATCCTCTTCTTTTAAAATAACCGAGCAGCTTTTTCACATAACTCTCGTCTGTTCGGTTGTTGATCACACCTGCACCGCTAAGCGAAAAACTCTGCTGAAAATAATTCAGCCGATCACGATAATATTCAGCATAAGAATTTCTAACCGATTTTGAGCCAGTGTTCACCGTCACATATCTACCAGACTCCTCATCATACATCTGTACTAAACCAAGGTTTGGAATACTCTCCTCTCCTTCGTCGTACACCCTAATACCGGTGACATCATGCCGATTAGCAGCGATTTTAAGCGTATGCTGGTAATCATCAGCAAGGAAATCAGAAAGCACAAAAACAATTGCTTTCTTCTTCATGACGTTGGAAAGATATTTTAATGCATTCGTGATATCGGTTTTTTTACCCTGCGGTTTAAATTCTAACAATTCCCGAATAATTCTCAAAACATGAGATCTTCCCTTTTTCGGCGGAATATATAATTCAATCTGGTCTGTAAACAGCATCAAACCGATCTTATCATTATTTTTTGTAGCGGAAAATGCCAGCGTTGCTGCAATCTCCGTGATCACATCTTTCTTAAACTGCTCCTGGGTACCAAACATTTCTGAAGCTGAAACATCTACGAGCAACATCATGGTAAGTTCACGCTCTTCTTCAAATACTTTTACGAAAGGCTCGTTATAGCGCGCGGTCACATTCCAGTCGATGCTTCTCACATCATCTCCAAATTGGTACTGACGAACCTCGCTAAAGGTCATCCCTCTTCCCTTAAAAGTAGAATGATATTCCCCGCCGAAGACGTGATCACTCAGCCTGCGGGTTTTAATTTCAATTTTTCGTACTTTTTTGAGAAGCTCTTTTGTATCCATGTGTTTCAATGAACAATCAGCAATGATCACTATTTAGATAAAGATCATCGATAATTGATAATTGTTAAATGCTATGGTACTTCAATTTCATTTACGATCTTATTTACAAGATCTTCCGAAGTAATATTTTCGGCCTCGGCCTCATAGGTAATTCCAATCCTGTGACGCAGCACATCGTGAACCACGGCACGAACATCTTCAGGAACCACATAGCCTCGGCGCTTAATGAACGCATAACATTTTGAGGCGATCGCCAGGTTAATACTACCCCTCGGAGATGCACCAAAACTGATCAAAGGCGCGATATCCTTCAGATTATAATTTTCCGGATTTCTGGTTGCGAAGATGATATCCAGAATATATTTTTCGATTTTTTCATCCATATAGACTTCACGCACCGCTTGTTGCGCTCGAAGAATCTGTTCCAGGTCTACTACCGGATTTACCTTTTCAAAGCTACCTTTCAAATTGGCGCGAATGATAAGCTGTTCTTCAGCTAATTGCGGATATTTGATTACCGTTTTCAGCATGAAACGGTCAACCTGCGCTTCGGGTAATGGATATGTTCCTTCCTGTTCAACCGGGTTCTGGGTAGCCATTACAAGGAAAGGTTTATCCAATATAAAAGTTTCATCCCCAATAGTCACCTGCTTTTCCTGCATCGCTTCCAGTAAAGCCGACTGAACTTTTGCCGGCGCCCTGTTGATCTCATCCGCTAGGACAAAATTGGCGAAAATTGGACCTTTCTTGATACTGAAATCGTTCTCCTTCATATTGTAGATCAAAGTACCAACAACATCTGCAGGTAATAGATCTGGTGTGAACTGTATCCTGCTAAAGCTACCGTGAACCGCCTGCGAAAGAGTGTTTATGGCAAGTGTTTTCGCAAGTCCGGGAACTCCTTCTAATAAGATATGCCCCTGACCCAATAAACCAATAAGCAATCGCTCGACCATATGTTTCTGACCAACAATCACTTTATTCATTTCTCTGGTTAAAAGGTCTACAAAGGCACTTTCTCTTTCAATTTTTTCGTTAATACTGGCAATATCAACTGATGTATTGTTTTCCATCATGATTTTCAGATTTTAGGACGTGAATATACGCACAAGTTGTTAGCGTCGCAAGTCCGAAAATATTGAGTGAATGCCTGTTAAATTTTGGTTAAAACTAAAAAAGGCGACACTTTCGCGCCGCCTTTTAAAATTTTTCCGTTTTGAATTACAGTTCGATCAATTCCAATTCGGTGGTTTCATTTGCTTTTACTTCCACTGTTTCCAATGTATAAACTGAAAGATTTGAAGCTGCCTCCGGAGTTACGGTTAATTTATAGGTTCCAGGAGGTACACCATTTAACGAATAATGACCTTCAGCATCAGTATAAGCCGAAATCGTGTTGTTGGAGTTAGTGATTTTCACTAAACTCTGAATATTTGCCGGAGTTACTGAACCAACCACAGTTCCCGAGTTGATCTCGGCAGCAACTCTAATAACCGGTTTTAGATTATATCCACCGTTTCCTGTTGTCACTACTGATTGGTCTACGTCAAAATCCAGCATGTAAGCATAGCTTTCACCAGCTTCAAAATCCTGGTTTAATTGAAGTTTTAAACCTGATTGTTGAGCGCTGGGCGTATTCAATGGTTTGGATTCCCCATTTACAACTACCGTGTTATTATCTCCAAGGATCAATCGCATCTGGCTTACGTACCCAGCTGGAACTTCCGTATCAGCTAACAATTCAGAAACTCCGCCAGTTAACTCCAAAAGATCATAAATCCCAGTTTGTACATCGGCTACAGGAATCCAGCCATCGCCATCTTCATCTCCTTCTAATTCCATACCATCTGCAGCTTCAACATGAATTTCAATAGCTTGGACATCAATATTTACCTCATCAAAGTCTCCAGGAGCATCGGTCATTCGTACAGTCAGGTTCGCTTTACCTCCTCCGTTTACGGAATCATCATTATCCTTTTCACAACTGGTTAATCCAACCACTACCATAGCGGTCAGTAATAAGGTTTTTACGTTTAAAGTTTTCAACATTTTCATATTTCACATATTGGTTTGCCGGGAAAACGGCAATCACCGTGCGAAATTTTACGGCTAAAGAATTATTAACGTAATTTAACTGACGTTAACGAGGTATTAGTAACTTGAAAAATGCAGCAGTATTTTTCTTTAGTAATTTTGAGGTAAAAATTTGACTATGAGTAAAACAGCATTTATAACAGGCGCTACCAGTGGGATAGGAAAATCAACTGCTATTCGCTTTGCAGTAGAAGGAATACGATTGATCTTATGCGGAAGAAGAGAGGATCGCCTGGAGGAATTGAAACAGGAACTATCTGTAGAAACTGAGGTACACATCCTCAATTTTGATGTGCGGAACAGGGAAGAAGTTTTCAATAAGATCGAATCGCTTCCGGAGAATTTCCGCCAAATCGATATTTTGGTGAATAATGCAGGAAATGCTCACGGCCTGGACCCCATTCAGGATGGCAATATAGATGACTGGGAGGCAATGATGGATATTAACGTGAAAGGGTTGCTGTATGTTAGCAAAGCGATCATTCCGAAAATGATCGAAAAACAGAGCGGACATATTATCAATATAGGCTCTACGGCGGGTAAGGAGGTCTATCCAAAAGGTAATGTTTATTGCGCCAGTAAGCATGCGGTAGACGCGATCAACCAAGGAATGAGAATTGACCTTAACGGGAATGGCATTCGGGTGGGAGCCGTTAATCCCGGACTCGTTCAAACTGAATTCAGCGAAGTTCGCTTCAAAGGTGATAGCGATAAAGCTGATAAAGTTTATCAGGGTTTCCAGGCTTTAAAACCTGAAGATATCGCAGACATCATCCATTTCGTGGTGAGCAGGCCTTACCATGTAAATATTGCTGATCTTACAGTGTTACCAACAGCCCAGGCGAACAGCACCATTATCGATAAGAATTAATTGCTAAAAAATGATCAACAAGCGTCTTCTTATCAAAAACCTGCTTGCTCATAACGACGAGAACAGTTTTTATGATAAGAAGCGCCAGCTTAATATTGGGGAAAGGGAAGGCAAGGCGAAATTTCTAAAGCATATTTGTGCACTTTCCAACAGCAATCCGGAGAATAACTCCTATATCGTAATTGGTGTAGAAGATGAGGATAATTCGATCGTGGGAATTGATTTTTTTGATGATAGTAAAATTCAGAATCTAGTCAATGCCTATCTCTCGAATCCGCCTTTGATCTCTTATGAAAATATTCCTTTCCCGCATTTGCCAGACAATCTGGTAGTGGGACTGGTTACTATTAGACCCAATCATGGTAAAATTTGTTCACTTCGGAAGAATATCTGGAAATATTACGGTGGGTCAGTTTTTTTTCGGGACGGTAGCATTAGTATGCCAAAGGTTTTTGATATCAAGATCCAAGATGTCAATTCAGACCTGGTAGCTTCTATCGAAAATAATTCTCATAACAATATTGAACATACCCTCGATGGTGTTTTCGATTTTATGAAAAAACGCAGGGACTACAATCCTTCTTATCGAGTTTTTAAAGAATACTTTGTGGTTTGCTGGGCAGGCAAAGAGAAAAAGTCAGCAGGAGAAAGTTATTTTTCTAGAGTTGACATTGAACTGATCAATGAACAGGTGAAACTTTTTTATTCAGATCTGGATGAAGTAAGTATTTCAGTAGATCCAAATCAGTTTCAGATTATCGAATATGTTCATTTAGGATTGCATGACCAATTCAAATATTATCCGCTTGAAAAAGTAACGATCAGATTTAAGGATAACGCGAATTATGATATTGACAGTGAATTATTATTTGAACCACCCAGGTTCGACAAAAAAACGCTCTATCATATTTATAATACTAACAAAGCTATTATAGACAAACTGAAAAAGGGTTACGAGCTGACCGCTGGACAAAAAAAAGATTTGAAAAACCTGCCTTCCACTTATTTATTATGTTATCTCAATAATTTTAATGAAGCTTTAACCCAACTCGAGGAGGCCAAGCCATATCTTAAGGCCTATAACGAACAGGTTTATAGTTCTTATAAAGAAAGTATGAGGATTTTGAGAAAAGTGAAGTATAATTAATATGAGCAGAAAACTGGCAATTGGTGATATACATGGGGGTTTAAAAGGTTTAATTCAACTTTTGGAACGAATTGACCTGACCCCGGAAGATCAACTGATTTTCCTGGGAGATTATGTAGATGGCTGGAGCGATTCGGCTAATACGGTCACATACCTCATCGATCTTGCCAAACAGAATTCCTGTATTTTCATGCGCGGAAACCATGACGACCTGGCGCAACGATGGCTAGAAACAGGTGAAATGAACCAGAAATGGCTGGAACATGGGGGGCAATCCAGTATCAATGCGTACAGGAATTTTTCCGAAGAAGAGAAAGAAGCGCATTTGAAGTTTTTCAGCGAAATGTTTAATTATTACAAAGACGACAAGGACAGGCTTTTTGTACATGCCGGTTTCACCAATCTTCATGGTCCTGATTACGAATACCACGAAACTGGTTTCTACTGGGATCGTACATTATGGGAAATGGCCATGTCTATAGACAAAAATATCCGGCAGGATGATATGTTTTACCCGAAAAGACTTCAGCATTTCAAAGAAATTTATATTGGTCATACTCCGGTGACGAGAATTGGAGAAACAACACCTGTTAATAAAGCGAATATCTGGAATGTAGATACTGGTGCCGCCTTTAAAGGTCCGGTTTCAGCAATAGATGTAGATACCAAGGAAATCTACCAGAGTGACCCGGTTCATGAGCTTTATCCAAACGAATCTGGCAGAAATTAATTTAATTTTGTTAAAACCTGTCAGCGCTTCTTCATATCTTTGAATTTCAATTAATTCCGACTTTGTGATTGAAAACTTTGGAAAATTCAAAAACTGCATGCTTATTGCAGAAGATTTTAATAAGCCCCGGAATAATAAATAGTATAGAATGGCATTAGAGAATAAAAGGTTAGAGGTAATGCAAACCGTGGAAAAAAAGGTTCAGGGTTTTATTGACCAGTACCTTATACCTGTGGAAGAAATTTGGCAACCTACAGACCTTCTACCAAATCTACAGGGAGAAGAAGGTTTCGAGATGGTGCATCAAATTCGCGAAGAAGCAAAGGAGCTTGGCTACGATTTTTGGGTCGTTCTTGTTGCTGATATGGTTACAGAAGAAGCATTACCTACCTATGAATCCTGGTTGATGGATATGGAAGGTGTGGAACAGCACGGTAAATCTAAAGGCGAACATAACGCCTGGGCTAAATGGGTTCGCCACTGGACTGGTGAAGAAAACCGACACGGCGATACGCTTAATAAATACCTTTACCTTTCTGGTAGAGTGAATATGAAAGAAATTGAAAAAACGACTCAGCATTTAATCAATGACGGTTTTGATATCGGGACAGGAAGAGATCCCTATCGCAACTTCGTTTACACCAGTTTCCAGGAGCTAGCGACCAATATTTCCCATAAACGTGTGGGACAGCTGGCCAAGAAAAAAGGAAACAAGATGCTTGGGAAAATGTGTAATATCATTGCCGGTGACGAAATGAGACATTACATGGCATATCGCGATTTCGTAAAAACAATTTTTGAAATCGATTCAAGCGAGATGATGCTGGCATTTGCTGATATGATGAAGAAAAAGATTGTCATGCCAGCACAGTTCATTCGTGAAAGCGGCCAGGGAATCGCTGAGGCATTTGAGAACTTCTCGAACGCAGCACAGCGCCTTGGAGTTTATACTACTGAAGATTATATAGATATTCTTAGAAAACTGAATGCTTACTGGGAAATCGACCAAATGAATTCGCTGACAGATGAAGCTGAAAAAGCACGTGATTTCTTAATGGGTCTCCCAGATAGAATGGCGCGAATCGCACAGCGAATTTCCATACCTCAGGATCCTCATAAATTTAAGTGGGTAGAAGCCAACGGAATGATCTAATAGTTGAAAAGAATTACAGAACCCGCCAGCCAGGCGGGTTTTTTTATGCACGTTTTTTGTACTTTCACCGCCAAGAATCTAACTATGAAAAAAGCTCTCTTATTATTCTGTGTGATATTTAGTATTCAAAATTCCTTTGCACAGGAAAAAGCTAACGAAATAAAACTGAATATTGGAAATACCATTGCCATCGCTTCGGTTGAATTTGGATACGAACGTTTCTTTGATGATCACCAGTCTATAGAAGCCGTATTGTTAATTAACGATCGGTATAATTATAAATCTGAAAAGGGAGAAAAAGAATTCAATACTACCAGTTATAAACTTGGGTATAACTACTATTTTGGTGATTATAATCCGGGTTCAGGCATTTATGTGAATCCTTTTTTAAAGTATCGAACTGGTGAATTTACCGAAGAAGTATTACGAGATGATTTAGTACTTAGTGAAACAATCGATATGAATTCGTTCGCTATCGGATTGGGTCTTGGCTATGAATGGAATTTCAACAATACCTTCGTGATCGGGCCTTTTGCTAATCTAGGAAGAAATTTTTCTGAAGATGTAAAAGATCGCTTCTCGGCTATCGAATTCAATGCCGGACTTAATATTGGTTTCAGGTTCTAAAATTCTAGGACTCTGCCTGAAAATTTTTCCAGGCTTTATATTTAGCCAGATCTTTTTCCATTAAATTTAAACAGAAGGCAATCACTGCTGCGTCATCCAGATATCCCAAAACCGGGATGAAATCAGGAATTAAATCGATTGGTGATAAAACGTACAGAAGCGCTGCACCAGCAGCTGCAATAATGTTGAATGGAATCTCTCTATAGTGACCACTTGCATAGTCGCGAACTAAGGAAAAAAGCAATTTCGCATCATCCATGTATCGCTTGAGCTTTCCTTTGTTTTCAAATTTCTCAAGAATTTTATCCTCTTCTTCAATCACCGTACTCACATCGTCCTTATCAAAATTCTCAGTTCGTTTTCGGTGTTCTTCCTTCGCCTTATCTTCAGAAAATATACTCATTGGTTCACTTTTTTATCAGAATCTCGAAATTAAAGATTAATCGAGCATAAGCCAAAAGCGTTTTATCTTTTATGTAAGATTTAACTAAGAACTATAAAACCCGCTCCTTTCAGAACGGGTTCATTTTCAACTAACACTTAAATTAAAAACTACAAATCGAACTTTATACCCTGTGCTAGAGGTAACTCGGTTGTATAATTGATGGTATTGGTTTGTCTTCTCATATAAACTTTCCAGGCATCAGATCCTGATTCGCGACCGCCACCAGTTTCTTTTTCGCCACCGAAGGCTCCGCCAATCTCCGCTCCGGAAGTTCCAATATTTACGTTCGCGATTCCACAATCTGAACCTTCTGCTGAAAGGAATCTTTCTGCTTCGCGCAAATTATTAGTCATAATTGCTGAGGAAAGGCCTTGTTTTACCCCATTTTGAAGTTCCAGGGCATTGCTCACATCTCCCTTATATTTCATGATATAAAGCACCGGTGCAAAGGTTTCATGCTGAACGATCTCAAAATGATTTTCGGCCTCTGCAATTGCCGGCTTTACGTAGCAACCGCTTTCATAACCATCACCTTCCAAAACTCCGCCTTCAACCAGGATTTTCCCTCCTTCTTCCACTACTTTATCCAAAGCAGTCTGGTAATTTTTTACGGCATCCTTATCGATCAAAGGTCCTACATGGTTATTTTCATCTAAAGGATTTCCGATCCTGATCTGCTTATAGGCGTTTACGATCGCATCTTTTACTTTATCATAAATATCCTCATGAACGATCAATCTTCGGGTGGAAGTACAACGCTGACCACAGGTTCCTACTGCTCCGAAAACCGCTCCTATAACTGTATTTTTGATGTTCGCATCTGGTGTGACGATAATCGCATTATTACCACCTAATTCCAGAAGGGATTTTCCAAGACGAGCTGCAACAGCCTGCGCCACGATCTTACCCATTCTAATAGAACCGGTAGCAGAAATCAGTGGTACTCGTTCATCTTTAGTCATCATTTCGCCAACGGTATAATCTCCGGTTATCAAATTAGAAATTCCAGCAGGAACACCATTTTCCGCAAAAACTCTAGCCGCAATATTCTGGCAGGCTACAGAAGTTACCGGGGTTTTTTCCGAACCTTTCCAGATACAGGCATCCCCACAAACCCAAGCTAATGCTGTGTTCCAAGACCAAACTGCTACAGGGAAATTAAATGCCGAAATGACCCCTACCACTCCAAGGGGATGGTATTGCTCGTACATTCTGTGTCCAGGACGCTCACTATGCATGGTTAGCCCATACAACTGCCTGGATAGACCAACTGCGAAATCACAGATATCAATCATTTCCTGAACTTCTCCCAGACCTTCCTGGTATGATTTTCCCATTTCGTAAGAAACCAGCTTTCCGAGAGGTTCTTTTAATCTTCTTAATTCGTCATTAAATTGCCTTACCACCTCGCCTCTTTGCGGGGCAGTCCAGGTTCTCCACTCTTTAAAGCCACTTTCTGCTGCGGTAATTACCTTTTCATAATCTGTTTTTGTAGTAGTTTTTACTTTTCCCACCAAAGCACCGTCTACAGGAGAGTAGGATTCGATCACCTCACCGCTACTAAACCAATCTTCACCAGTAGAAGTTCCATTATTTATTTCAGTTAAGCCTAAATCTTTGAGGGCTTGTTTAATCCCAAATTCTTCAGCGATTTTACTCATTAAATTGCGTTTTTATCTGTTATTTTGTGTAGTTCTTGCGAAAATAATAAAATTTACTCGCTATTCCTCGTCAGATACGAATCGTGGATCAGTTTCCATGACTTCTCCACAATTATCACAGGTACGCAATTCCTTACTTCCGTAGAAATGCTTAAAATGCTTCAGAAAATCAGTTTCAATATCTTCCAACGGAAAATAAACTTCGTACAATTTGTGGTTGCAATTATCACAATACCAAAGAAGACCATCTTTACCTTCTACGTTCAGTCTTTTCCTTTCAATAACCAGCCCTAAAGAACCCTCATGCCGTACTGGCGAATGTGGAACTTTAGCAGGGTGCAAATACATGTCGCCCGGCTCCAGTTTCATGGTTTTCTTTTTCCCATTTTCCTGAACATTCACTTCTATAGTTCCTTCCAGTTGGTAAAAAAGCTCCTCCGTTTCGTTATAGTGATAATCTTTTCGGGCGTTAGGACCAGCTACAACCATCACAATATAATCTTTGGACTCCTTATACAAATTTCGATTTCCCACCGGTGGCTTCAAACTTTCCCGGTTCTGCTCGATCCATTTATTCAGGTTAAAAGGTTGGTTGATTTCCATAATCTTTGTTTTCCCTAAAATTACCTAATTGCAGCCGAACATTAGATTAGATTAGTATTAAATTAAGGCTTGTTACTGCTGTTTTCAATAAAATGGAAATTGACTAACTTTCCACAAACCAAATTTATGAAACAGCTTGCATTTCTTTTCAGCCTTTTATTTTTAATTTCCTGTGACCAACAGAAACAAACCTCATCTTTAGAAAGCTCTCCTACTCCGGAAATAAATCAGAGAAAGGGAAACGACACGATTCCCAATTTCGGAATTGTGATTCATGGTGGTGCCGGAAAGATTTTAAAAGAAAATATGAGTGATTCTCTCGAGCAGGCTTATAAACAGAAACTGGAAGAAGCGATCAGGACGGGGCACGAAATTCTTGCAAATGGTGGAACAGCAGTTGAGGCGGTGCAACGTACGATCAATGTTATGGAAGACAGTCCACTATTCAACTCGGCAAAAGGTGCAGTATTTACTAATGAAGGAAAAAACGAGCTGGACGCTTCGATCATGGATGGTAAAACCAAAAATGCGGGCGCAGTAGCCGGGGTCACCAATATTAAAAATCCCATTAATTTGGCCTATGAAGTGATGGTCAATTCTGAACATGTTTTATTATCTGGAAAAGGAGCCGAGCAATTTGCCAAAGAACGAGGATTGGAAATTGTGGATCCAAGCTACTTTTACACCGAAAGGCGATACCAGGCCATGGAAAAGGCAAGGAAACGCGAAGCAGAAAAAAATAATCAGACCGCATTTTATGACCCTTTCATTAAAGACGAAAAATTTGGAACTGTAGGATGTGCGGCTCTGGATAAAAACGGGAATCTTGCCGCGGGGACTTCTACCGGAGGAATGTCTAATAAAAAGTATAATCGTATTGGCGACTCCCCGATCATTGGAGCCGGAACATACGCTAATAATAAGACCTGTGCGGTATCCAGCACGGGATGGGGTGAATTTTTCATTCGCGGTGTTGTGGCTTATGATATTTCAGCTATGATGGAATATAAAGGAATGAGCCTGCAGGAAGCCGCTTCTGAAGTGATCCAGAATAAATTACCGGAAATGGGCGGCGATGGCGGAATCATCGCAATCGACCATGAGGGAAATGTCGCAATGGAATTTAATACGGCCGGCATGTACCGGGCTACAATGAATAAAAACGGTGAGTTGAATATCGGGATCTATTCAGAATAAAAAAAGAAAATTTTTTTATGACCGGCCACTGCGCCGGTTTTTTTTATGTGTTTCATTAAACTATTTGAGTTATTTCAGTCTAACTAGTAAATCGATTTAACGAAACTTTAAGTTTCCTTAGTTCTGTAACTTCCGAACCAACTTTATATTTGCAGCAAATTTATAACATGAGTTGTTGTTCTCCGGAAAAGAGAAAATTAATTGAAGAAGTGGGATTGCACTTTGAAAAGAATCATCAGCTGGCTCCGCTGGCGTCTCGCATTTATGCGACTATGATTCTTTCCCCCAGTGATGGTCATACTTTTGAAGAGATCATGATGATTACTGATGCCAGCAAAAGCTCCGTTTCTACTCAGCTTAATTTGCTAATGCAGACCAAGAAAGTTGATTATTTCAAGAAACCCGGCGATAGGAAACGTTATTTCAGAGCTAGTAAAACCTATTTGAAAAATACGCTGAAGGAATACCTGGAAAATATTTCAGAAGAAATAAAACTAATGGAAAAGATCATCGAATTCAACTCAACTCATAATACAGAAAAGTTCGAACGAAACGGTCATATTCCCATCCTATTCAAGGATTACCTAATTGCCCAGCAAGAAAATCTAGAAAATGCTATTCAACGTGTCTCTGAACATGAAAACAACTAAACAATCCAAAATTGCTATGAAAAAGAAAAAGCTGTTATTTATTGCTATTTCCATTACAGCTCTTGCCAGTTTATCATCATGTGGCGATGAAAATTCCCAGGCGCAGGCGGCAAGTCAGCCACAGGTACAACCATTTCCTGTTACTGAAGTGCCTACTAAAACTGTTACCGGGTATTCATCTTATCCAGCTAATATTGAAGGAATTGTAAATTCTGAAGTTCGTGCAAAGGTGTCTGGATATATCACAGATGTGCTGGTTGATGAGGGTCAGAAAGTTCGAAAAGGACAGGTGCTCTTTAAATTGGAAACACAGTCATTAGACCAGGATGCACAGGCTGCCAAGGCTAATGTTAACGCGGCACAGGTTGAAGTAGATAAACTGAAACCATTGGTAGAAAAAAATATCATCAGTGAAGTTCAGCTGGAAACGGCCAAAGCTAAACTACAGCAGGCTAAGAGCGGTTATAATAGTATAATGGCTAACATTGGTTATGCAAATATTAAGAGCCCAGTAGATGGCTATGTTGGATCCATCAGGCTTCGGGAAGGAGCTTTGGTAAGCCCAACAAGTCAACAACCACTTACAACAGTTAGCGACATCAGTAAGGTTTATGCCTATTTCTCAATGAATGAAACCGATTATCTGGACTTCATCCAGAACACTTCCGGAAAAGATATTCAGGAAAAAATCGATTCGCTTCCGGCAGTGAAGCTTAAACTGGCCAATGGTTCAATGTATGAGCAGGAAGGGAAGATTGAAACGATCAATTCTCAGATCAATGAAAGTACCGGTGCTATTTCTTTCCGTGCTGAATTTGACAATCCTGGAAGAGTTCTTACGAATGGAAACAGCGGTAGCATCATGATTCCAGATACTTATAAAGATGCCGTGGTGGTGCCTCAAGAAATGACATTCGAGCAACAGGGTAATGTGCTCGTTTACAAATTAGGAGCGAACGATTCGGTTACCGCACAGGCAATTGGGATCAAAGCTACGATCAACAATTATTACGTGGTAAAAGATGGTATTAAAGAAGGTGATACCATCGTGGCCAGCGGAGTTAGTAAGATTCGCGGAAAAACCAAAATTAAACCTCAGCCTGTCAAATTTGACAGCGTCGCAAAACCTATTGAGAAAGTTTTCCAGTAATCTACCAGAAAAAGAAAAATTATGCTAAAGACATTCATTGAAAGGCCGGTACTCTCAACGGTTGTTTCGATCATTATAGTTATTCTGGGTGTGCTGGGACTATCAAGTCTTCCTATCACCCAGTATCCTGATATTGCTCCTCCAACAATTTCGGTACGAACCAGTTACCCTGGTGCGAATGCTGAAACCGTCCTGGAGAGTGTGATTATCCCCATTGAAGAACAGATCAATGGTGTGGAAGGGATGACCTACCTTACATCTACGGCTACCAATAATGGTTCAGCTGAAATTACCGTGTACTTTGATCAGGATGTAGATCCAGATATTGCGGCGGTGAACGTACAAAACAGGGTTGCGCAGGCAAATCCGCTTTTACCCCAGGAGGTAAAACAAACAGGGGTTTCTACGAATAAGCAACAGACCAGTGCGCTGATGTTCCTTTCGTTTTATAGTACGAATAAGAATTATGACGACACATTTATTCAAAATTACCTGAAGATCAATGTGATACCTGAATTGCAAAGGGTAAACGGGGTTGGTAATGTGAACGTTTTCGGCGGAAAGGATTACGCGATGAGAATCTGGCTACAACCAGAAAAACTTGCCGCCTATAACCTCGTCCCGGCTGATGTTACTGCTGCTTTGCGCGAGCAAAGTTTGGAGGCTGCTGCCGGTTCTCTTGGAGAGAATAATGGGGAAGCTTTCTCATACGTGATCAAATATAGCGGTAGATATCGAACCGAAAAGCAGTATAGTGATATTGTTATAAAAGCACTAGGAAATGGTGATTATTTAAGACTAAAAGATGTCGCCAAGATTGAACTCGATGCGCAATCGTATAACGGAGGATCAACCACCAATGGCTATCCCGCTGTCAACATGGGTATTTTCCAAACCAAGGGTTCGAATGCGCAGGAAATCATCGAGACTATTGAACAGAGACTGGATGAAATTGAAGGTGAATTACCCGATGGAATCGAGATCTATATCCCGTATAACACCAATAACTTCCTGAATGCATCTATAAGTAAGGTGGTTCATACTTTAATCGAAGCATTTATTCTGGTATTCATCGTAGTATTTATTTTCCTCCAGGATTTCAGGTCTACTTTGATTCCTGCTATTGCAGTTCCTGTTTCGATTATTGGTACATTTTTCTTCCTGAGCTTATTCGGCTACTCGATCAATCTGCTTACGCTCTTCGCACTAGTACTCGCGATAGGTATCGTGGTGGATGACGCCATTGTGGTTGTAGAGGCGGTTCACGCAAAGATTGATGAAGGTGCCAATGATGTCAAAAAGGCGACGCTTTCTGCGATGCATGAGATTTCCGGCGCAATTGTCTCTATTACTTTGGTTATGGCCGCGGTTTTCGTTCCGGTAACCTTTGTACAGGGACCAACAGGAGTATTTTATGAACAATTCGGGGTTACGCTAATTGTTGCGATCTTCATTTCCGCAGTGAATGCCTTGACTTTAAGTCCTGCTTTATGTGCCTTATTACTGAAAAGTCATGATGAAAAAAGCAATGGAAAGAACAATTTTTTACAGCGATTCTTTAATGGATTTAACCGCGGATTCAAAGCCACAGTAAACAAATACGGAACATCTTTAGGATATTTATACAAGCATAAATGGATTACCGGCGCCATTCTGATTCTTGCATTAGCGGGAATCTGGTGGGCATCTTCCACCGTTCCTACCGGTTTCGTCCCAGATGAAGATCGTGGGATCATATTTGTGAATACAGAGCTGCCGGCCGGTGCCTCGGTAGATCGTACGCACGAGGTGAACATGGAACTCTATAAAAAAGTAGTAGAACTGCCAGGCGTTGAAGGAATGTCTGTGATTGACGGTCGAAGTTTGATTAGCGGATCTGGTAGTAACTATGGTCTTGGATTTATTAAACTTACAGATTGGGACGATCGAGATGACGACCAGTCGGTTGAAGAAATCACTAAAAAACTCTTCGGAATAGCGGCCACAATTCCTGAAGCTAATATCATCTTCTTTTCACCACCAAGTATTCCAGGTTTTGGTAACTCCGGCGGATTCGAAGTAAATTTATTAGACCGTTCTGGAGGAAGCTTTAATGAGCTGAACGAAGCAAACCAGGAATTTATTCAGAAGTTGTCTCAAAGACCAGAAATTCAATATGCGCAATCTTCCTTCAATACGGGTTATCCTCAATACGAAATCGAGCTGAATATTCCGCAGGCGAAGGAAAAAGGAGTGTCTGTAAGTGAAATTTTCTCTACGCTGCAGGGTTATATTGGTGGTGTTTACGCGGCCGATTTTACCAGGTTCGGAAAACAATATCGTGTATATGTCCAGGCTTTACCGGAAGATCGGGCGGTTAAGAGCGATTTAAATAAACTCTTTGTTCGTACTGAAAGTGGCGAAATGACGCCAATTACCCAGTTCGTTACCTTAAAAAGGGTTTACGGTCCACAATCGGTTACCAGGTTTAACCTGTTTAATTCTACCAAACTAACAGGAGCGTTGAATCCAGGATATAGTACCGGTGATGCGATTAACGCTATTGAAGAGGTTTCAGGTACTTTACCTGAACAATACAGCACGGCGTATTCAGGATTAACACGAGAAGAGGTGAATGCGGGAGACCAGACAACCACGATATTTTTATTATCCATCTTGTTTGTTTACTTCCTGCTAGCTGCGCAGTATGAAAGTTACTTGTTGCCACTGGCCGTATTGATCTCGCTTCCGCTTGGGGTATTTGGTGCCTATATCACCACCAAATTCGCCGGCTTGCAGAATAACATTTATTTTCAGATCGCACTGATCATGTTACTGGGTCTCTTAGCTAAAAATGCGATCCTGATCGTGGAGTTCGCGATACAGCGAAGAAAGAATGGAGAATCTATTGTAGATGCCGCCATAGATGGTGCAAAAGCCCGTCTTAGACCAATTTTAATGACCTCCTTTGCTTTTATCCTTGGATTATTACCATTAGTATTAGCAAGCGGAGTAGGTGCTTCGGGTAACCGTTCCATCGGTACCGGTGCTGCTGGTGGTTTATTAATTGGAACCATCACCGGGGTATTTGTCATCCCGATCTTATTTATACTGTTCCAATGGTTACAGGAAAAGGTTGGTAAGAAACCGGTGGAAGTAAAAGAAAACTAATCAACAGGAAATTGAAGAAAATGAAATCATTATCAAGTCTGAAAATTTTAGGTGTTGGATTGGCTTTATTAAGCCTTCAGTCCTGTTTCGTGGCAAAAGACTACGACCAGCCTGAAGTGGTGAAAGAAGACTATTATAGAACAAACAATATACAGCAGGATACCCTGAATATGGCAAAAGTGTCATGGAAAGAAATGTTTACCGATCCGGTTTTGCAACAATATATTAGCGAAGGCCTGGAAAATAACATTGACATTCGGGTGGCTATTGAGCAGGTTTTGTCTGCTGAAGCATATGTAAAACAGGGGAAAGCGGGCTATCTACCAACTCTCACCGCTAATGCACAATATACTCACCAGGAACTTTCTGCCAACAGCCAATTTGGAAGTCTTTTTTCCTCACTGGATCAATATCAATTAAGCGGAAATTTATCCTGGGAAGCCGATATCTGGGGTAAAATCAGAAGTCAGAAAAGGGCTTTTGATGCCAGTTACCTGCAAACCGTGGCGGCGCACCAGGCCGTTAAAACAAGACTGATCGCCGATATCGCTTCCACCTATTACCAGTTATTAGCAGTAGACGAGCAGATAGGCATTACGGAAGAAACGATCACCACTCGTAAAAACAGCCTGGAAACAACCGAAGCTTTGAAAGAAGCCGGAAATGTAACTGAAGTCGGCGTAAAACAAACCGAAGCGCAATTGTACAATGCACAGGGAATCCTGATCGATCTAAAAAACCAGCGCAAGATTTTGGAAAATTCCCTTTCTATACTTCTGGGTGAAGCTCCAATGGATATCAATAGAACAGACCTGGGAAAACAGGAAATTTCAACCGATCTTCATATTGGTGTACCGGCACAGTTGTTAAGAAACAGGCCAGATGTGATTGCTGCTGAGTATAACCTGGTGAATGCTTTTGAATTGACGAATGTGGCAAGAAGCAACTTCTACCCAAGCCTGACGCTTACGGCAACCGGAGGATTGCAGGCGTTGGATCCGGCCGATCTTTTTGACACCAATTCGCTATTTGCCACGATAATTGGCGGACTTGCGCAACCTCTATTAAATGGCAGAAGGATCCGAACAGAATTTGAAGTTTCAGAATCACAGCAGGAACAAGCGCGATTGAATTTCAGAAAAGCCGTGATCACTGCTTCTAAAGAAGTTTCTGATGCCTTGTACAGCTACCAGGCTGCTACAGATAAAATTGAAGTGAAACAAAAAGAATTCGACGCATACGATCTTGCTACCAATTATTCCGAAGAATTACTGGATAACGGTTTAGCAAACTACCTGGAAGTACTTACTGCCCGGCAGAATGCGCTTAATGCGAGATTAGACCTTACAAACGCCCGATACAATCAGCTTAAGTCTATCGTAGATCTCTACGAAGCTTTAGGCGGCGGGTGGCAATAATTTTTTTAATGTTAGTTGTTGGTTGGAATCAGCCCCGGAGATTGAGCTTCTGGGCTGATTTTTTTTTGGATTTTATTCAGAAAAATTTCTATAAGCTCTTCGTATTTTTATATAAAATTCTTGGATCATGAAAAGTTCATTCAGCAATATTATTCAAAGTGAAAAGGCGGTACTAGTCGATTTTTTCGCCGATTGGTGTGGACCATGCAAAATGCTCGCTCCAATTTTAAAAGAAGTGAAAGAAGACCTTGGTGATGATGTCAAGATCGTGAAGATTGATGTGGATAAAAATCAGCAACTGGCAGCTAAATACCAGATTCGCGGCGTTCCTACCATGATCCTCTTCAAAAACGGAAGCCAGGTGTGGAGACAATCTGGAGTGTTAACCAAAGAGGAAATAAAAAAGCACATTACTGCCAATTAAAGGCTTTTCAAAGGTGGCACTTCCAGTTTTTCAATATCCCAATTCGCCAGTTTCGCTCCTGCGCGATAAGCACTTTCTAAAAAATTGAGAAGAATTTCCCTCGGGTTAAAGGATTTTTGGAGGTCGGCATAGGTTAAGATTGCCATCGGGCTACCATT
The DNA here is from genome assembly GCA_964220295.1 of Flavobacteriaceae bacterium. Classification (GTDB taxonomy): domain Bacteria; phylum Bacteroidota; class Bacteroidia; order Flavobacteriales; family Flavobacteriaceae; genus Christiangramia. The sequence continues at coordinate 77,377 of CAXPUM010000096.1, forward strand.
GTTCATTATCCATTTAGCATCTGATGGTTGCAGAATTTCTTCGGAAAGATTATCAGGAGATGGATAGGTATATGAATAGAAAGCGGGCTCTTTCATATTTTCATCTCCCGCCCAAAAACCGAAGCTAATACATTCATGGCTATAAGCATCTTTATCTGACAGTCTTGCTTCCTGAGGCAATTTTGGCGCTTCTCTACCAGAAAACCTTGTTACAGCAAGATCCATAGAATGCCAATAAAGATGAACAGGACAGGTTTTACCATAAAACCTTCCGCTGAATTCTTTAAAGACGGCATCGACACAGCGAAAAACTTTCCAGAAGTTGTAAGAGTACTCCCTATCGTAGTTTCGAATATCTGAAATTTCAGAAAAAGAGCGATCAATATTCTGATCAAATGGTTTTGGATGAATAGTTACCGGAATTTCCAGCTTTTTCAATAATTGACGTAAATCAGAATAAAATTCAGCCACAGATAATCCGTTTTTCAACTCGAAGAATTCATAACTCCCATTGCTGACGCTAATTTCTAATCGGCTATTAATTAAATTGAAAGTGATAGAAAATGATTCAAAACCTTCGTCAAATGGAATGGCTCCAGTGGTAAAGCCTTTTTCCGAAATATATAAGGTAATATACCACCAATGGTTTTTTCTTGGCGTGAAGGACATCCTGATCTTTCCAATAATTTGAAAAAAGAGATGTAGCGTCAACTTTTCCTGCTCCTTACCGATATAGATTAGTTCTGGTAACCGATTCCTTTTCATCTTAATTCAATTTTCCTCCTTTTGCTACCCACCATGGATGCACCTCTACTTCCAGTCTGCCAGCCTGAACTGCGGGATCAAGCTTTGCAAGACTATCTGCCTCTGCCTGGGTTTTGGTATTATAAATTACGATTCCCCGAAGCTCACCATCATCACCCATGGGCCCTGTTAAGCTGGTAAATCCTTCTTCATACATCCGGTTTAAGTGCTGCATATGCTTTTCCTGAATTGCGGCTGCTTCAGTGGAATCCTGACTTCGATTTTTACCAGATTTCAGAAAAACGATATAATATTGCTGCATTAGATAGGTGGTATCGCCTTCCTTATATGTAAAAACTTCGTAACCATCTTTCTTCAAGTTGTCAGCTTGCTCCTCATTAGTCGGCAATTTTAAGGAATCGGCTTGCTCCTCGAGTTCTTCGGCAACTTCTTCCCTGGATTCACCATTATTGCAAGAAGCGAGTAAAACTATCGCTGAAAGCAGTAAAACTTTTTTCATTTTTCACGAGTTTTATAAGGATTGGAAATCAACTGAGAATTGTAATAATTGATATTTCCCGTTACTTCTTCTCCAAGCCAATCTGGCCTGTCAAAATCTGTTTCTTCACTTTCCAGTTCGATTTCTGCCAGCACCAGACCTTCATTATCCCCTCCGAATTCATCGACTTCAAAAGTTTTATCATTTACCGGTACCAGGTAGCGCATCTTTTCGATCTTTCCGGGTTCACAAAGAAGCAAAAGTTCTTTAGCTTCCTGAACCGGAATTTCTTTTTCCCACTCGTAACGGGACATTCCTGACTGGCTGGATTTACCTTTTATAGTAATATATCCTTTTTCCCCAACGATCCTAATACGCACAGTCCGTTTTGGGTCGGTGTTTAGATACGCCTGGATGAACAGATCCCTTCTTGACGCTTCACTTTTAAAACTATCAGATTTCACTAGAAATTTACGTTCGGTTTCAATCATATTTAAGGTGTTGCCAGTTTTTTAATTTCATCTGATTCCAGAATGATTTCGTCATAATTGTTGTTAGCCAGGTAAACCATAGTTCTTACGATCTCATCTGGGTGAATACTTTGATATTTTTTCAGTTTTCCTTTCAGAAAAGGATTGACCAGTTTCATAAACTGCTTGGAGGCTGTTTCCATTGGCCTGCTCTCGTCCCGATCGCCCGCTATTAGTGATGGTCTCAAAATATGAGTCTTTCTGATTTTCATATCCAGCACGGCCCCTTCCATTTCCCCTTTTGTTCGGTTATAGAAAAACTTACTGTTTTGATCAGCTCCCATGGACGAAATTGTCAAAAATGAATTGATCTCATTCTCTTTACACAATTTTGCCGCCGTAGCCGGAATGCCAAAATCGATTTTGCGATACTGGTCTTTATCGGGTGTTTTCTTGATGGTTGTACCCACACAGCAAAAAACCTCATCTGCCGTAAAAAGATTTTTAAAATGCTCCATTTCGAAAAGATCGATCAGATATTCTTCTAGTTTATCATGATTCATATCAATCCTGCTACGAGTAAAGATCTTCACCTTCATATATCGCTCATCTTCCAGCAAATAATTCAGCAGCTTGTTACCGGTTAATCCGGTAGCTCCCAGGATGATCGCAGTTTTTCCGTAACGCTCCATGAATTCAGATCAATTTCAAAATTAAAGCCTCTTAAAATTAGTATTTTTATACCAGAAAAGAATCATCTTATCCCGATTCTCAGCCTTTGGAAAATCAGCGCAAAATAATTCATATCGACATGGACGCATTTTATGCTTCCGTAGAACAGCATGACAACCCAGAACTGCAGGGAAAACCCGTTGCGGTGGGCGGTAGTTCTCAACGAGGGGTGGTCAGCGCGGCGAGTTATGAAGCCCGAAAATTTGGTGTTCGAAGTGCCATGAGCAGCGTGATCGCTAAGCGCAATTGTCCCGAACTCATATTTGTAAAAGCCAGGTTTGAGCGTTATAGGGAGATCTCACAAAAGATTAGGGAGATTTTCTTTGAGTACACTGATCTCGTAGAGCCTCTGTCTTTAGACGAAGCTTATTTAGATGTGACTCAGAACAAAAAAGGTAATCCCAGTGCTACGTTGATCGCAAAGGAAATACGGCAGAGAATTAAAGAAAAAACCGGCCTGAATGCTTCAGCAGGAATTTCTATCAATAAATTTATTGCCAAAGTTGCCAGCGATATTAACAAGCCTAACGGACAAAAAACGGTAGGTCCCGAAGAGGTCATTAATTTCCTGGAAGAATTAGACATTAGGAAATTTTATGGCGTGGGTAAGGTGACCGCCGAAAAAATGTACCGGCTGGGTATTTTTTCCGGAAAAGATCTCAAAGAAAAGAGCGAAGAATTCCTCACCGAGAACTTCGGAAAAAGCGGGAAACATTTTTATAATGTGGTACGCGGAATACATTTGAGCGAGGTGAAACCGAACCGCATCCGGAAATCGCTTGGTGCTGAAAGAACTTTTAATGAGAATATTTCTTCGGAAATATTTATGCTGGAAAGACTTCAAAATATTGCTGAAGAGATCGAACGTAGGCTCCAGAAAAGCAAGGTTGCCGGTAAGACCGTCACGCTAAAGATCAAATACAGTGATTTCACATTACAGACTCGAAGCAAAACCATTTCTTATTATATAGCTTCCAAAGACTTAATCCTGGAGATTGCAAAAGAATTGCTGTATCAGGAAAAAATGAAAAATTCGGTTCGTCTTTTAGGAATCGCTCTATCCAATCTTAACACCGATAAGGAGGATAAAGAAGAAAAAAAGGAAATTTCCGTACAGCTGAAATTTAAGTTCTAAAATAAAAAAGCCCCATCATTGATGAGGCTTCAAATTATATTTCTGATAATATTATTCTATTTCTGAAACTCTTAAAGTATTCACCATTCCTTTAGAAGTGATTGGCATTGCAGCAAGATTGATCGTAAAATCACCGGCTTCCACAAATCTATTTGCTTTGGCAAGCTCATTAATATCATCGATCGTTTCATCGGTACTTACAAACTTATCATAAAAGAAAGCTTTCACTCCCCAAAGAAGGCTCAGCTGGTTTAAAATACGATGATTAGAGGTAAATACTAAAATATGTGCTTCCGGTCTCCATGCTGAGATCTGAAAAGCAGTATAACCACTATTGGTAAGTGTACAGATCGCTTTCGCCTTGATCTCATTGGCCATATGCGCCGCATGATAACAAACTGCTTTAGTGATGTACCTTTTTGTTCTAACGTGCGGTGGTTCATGAGGAACTTTGATCAGCGGCGAGTTCTCTACACTCTGAAGGATCTGCGCCATTTTCTGAATAACCTGAACCGGGTATTGTCCAACAGAAGTTTCACCACTTAGCATCACCGCATCAGCACCGTCCATAACCGAGTTCGCCACATCGTTCACCTCGGCTCTGGTTGGAGTAAGGCTGGTGATCATGGTTTCCATCATTTGGGTAGCAATAATCACCGGGATTCTGGCTTTTTTGGCTGTTAGTACTAATTTCTTCTGAATTAATGGAACTTCCTGGGCAGGAACTTCTACTCCAAGATCTCCACGTGCTACCATTAGTCCGTCGCAGTACGCTACAATCTTATCAATATTTGCAACACCTTCTGGTTTTTCGATCTTCGCAATAATCGGAATCTTATATTGAGAATGCTCTTTTATCAAATTCTGAAGTTCAATAAGATCCTCTGCATGACGTACAAAAGATAGTGCCATCCAGTCTACCTCCAATTCACAGGCAAATTTCGCATCACGAATATCTTTTTCGGTCAGCGCGGGCAATGAGATATTGGTATTTGGCAGGTTGACTCCTTTTTTAGACTTTAAAGGACCGCCCTGAATAACCTTCGCTTTTACCTCATTTTTCTTATTAGTGCTTACAACCTCAAAAATCAGTTTTCCATCGTCTAATAAAATTCGCTCTCCTGCTTTAACGTCTCTTGGAAACGAGTCATAGTTCATATACACTCTTTCCGCAGTTCCTTTAAATTCATCACCGGTAGCAAATGTGATTTGATCACCTTCGTTCACTACCACTTCTTCCTTCATTACCCCAACGCGAAGTTTAGGTCCCTGAAGGTCGGCGAGGATTGCCGCATTAAATCCTTCTTCTTTGTTTAATTCACGAATCATGTTGATGCGTTCTTTAACGTCATCATAATTAGCGTGAGAAAAGTTTATTCTGAATACATTCGCACCTTCCTGCAACATTTTTCTAAGGATGTCCTTATTGCTGGTTGCAGGGCCCAGAGTTGCGACAATTTTTGTTTTTTTGTTGGTAGGCATTTATTCGAAAATTAGATTTTGTTTGGATTTTAAGTTTTCAACGTCAATCGCATAAGCCGCCTGTACCTGGGGGATTTGAGATACCTGTGTTAGCATTCGGCTAAATTCTTTACGTTGCACTTCTTCACTGATCTTCAGAAAATAATCGACCTTATTATACTCGGGAATTAAATAAACTTCCTGAGGTCTTACTTCCTCTTCAGCAAATAAAGAACCGGAGCTAAGAATTTTCTTAGGCTCCCCTTTGAATTTATTAGCAACAAGGTGAAAACCTATTGAATAAGATGAATCTTTATGAGAGTAAAGAGCATACGTTGCTTCGATCTCTCCGTGATTAAAATCAATATCCATTCTTTCACGCTGAAGCCTTATTTGAAGATGCCTATTTAAAAAATATGCCATTTTATAAGCTTCCAAAGAAGAATAAATGGCAATGAGATTAAAAAAATCATCTTCAACTTCCAGCAGCATTTTATGCGATTGCATAAATCATCACTTTAAGAGTTTAAAGATAACACTTGATTGCGAAAATGTCGATTATAGGGGGCTAAAATTCCTAATTTTTTACGAAAACGTTTTAGTTTAGGTTAATTCATTAAAAATTATTCCATTTTATTCTGAAGTGCGTAGTAAGCTCTTTTTGAAGCTTTTTCTTCAGCCTTTTTCTTAGAGGTAGCACGAGCTTTCGCCACCACTCTGTCATTAATCCTAAGCTTCACCCCAAAGTGTTTCAGCTCATCACGCCCGGTGTCTTCGTACACCTCGTAATCGAACTCTTTCTTCTCCTTTTGACACCACTCGATCAACAAACTTTTATAGCTTATAACTTTTCCTTCCAGTTGCTCAATATCGACATAAGGATCTATGACTCGCTCGTAAATAAATCGTTTGCAGTATTTATAGCCTCTATCCAGGTAAATAGCACCGACAAGGGCTTCAAATAAATTCCCGTGAATGTTGACGCCAAACTGATCTTTCGGGATATTAGTTTCAATATGGTCAATCAATCGGAGGTCCTTTCCCAATTCATTCAGGTGCTTTCGGCTAACTACTTTTGACCGCATTTTGGTTAAATAACCTTCATTTCCTCCCGGAACGGCCTTGAACAAATGAGAGGCAACAACAGCGCTTAACATGGCATCACCTAAAAATTCGAGACGCTCAAAATTAATAGCATTTCCATCAGCATCTTTTCTATTGAGGGAACGATGGGTAAACGCTCTTTTGTAATTGGAAATATTCTTAGGTTTAAAACCTAAAATCTGAGTTAAAACATTAAAAAAATTCCCGCCTTTGGAGGAGCGGGAATTTAATATGTTTCTTATTACACTCATGGATTACTCGTCAAATTTCTTGAACGCCACGCATGCGTTGTGACCTCCGAATCCAAACGTATTGCTCATTACTACTTCCATGTCGCGTTTCTGCGCTTTGTTAAGTGTAAGATTCAACTCTGGATCAATGTTTTCATCAACATGTTCGTGGTTGATGGTTGGTGGTACAATGCCTTTGTTCATAGACATGATAGACGCAATCGCTTCGATGGCCCCGGCTGCACCAAGAAGGTGACCGGTCATGGATTTTGTTGAGTTGATGTTCATGTTTTTCGCATGATCTCCAAAAACTTTAGAAATAGCTTTCAACTCTGCCACATCGCCTAAAGGTGTTGAAGTACCATGCGTATTAATGGCATCTACATCTTCCGGTTTTAAGCCTGCATTGCGAAGACAATTTTCCATTACCGCGACCACACCATCTCCTTCAGGATGTGGAGCGGTCATATGGTAAGCATCCGAAGATAATCCACCGCCAAGTACTTCAGCATAAATCTTTGCGCCTCTGGCTTTCGCGTGCTCGTATTCTTCCAGTATCAATGCTCCTGCTCCTTCTCCAAGAACAAATCCATCACGAGTTGAATCGAATGGCCTTGAAGCAGTTTCAGGACTTTCGTTTCGGGTGGAAAGTGCATGCATCGCGTTGAAACCTCCCATTCCGGCAATTGTTACAGCGGCTTCTGAACCACCCGTCACAATTACATCAGAATATCCTAAACGAATATTATTCAAAGCATCGATCATTGCATTTGCAGAAGAAGCACAAGCGGACACCGTGGTGTAATTCGCTCCCATGAAACCGTGACGAATAGAAATATTACCAGGGGCAATATCAGCAATCATTTTAGGTATAAAAAAGGGATTGAATCTTGGTGAGCCGTCGCCCTGAGCATAATTAATGACCTCATCCTGAAATGTCTCTAAACCACCAATACCGGCGCCCCAGATCACCCCGACTCGGTACTTGTCTACCTTGTCAAGATTGATTTCAGAATCTTTTATAGCTTCGTCAGATGATACTAAAGCATACTGAGCAAACCTGTCGAGCCTTCTTACTTCTTTGCGATCGAAGTAATCCAGCGCGTTGAAATTTTTGAGTTCACAAGCGAATTTAGTTTTGAACTTTTCGGTATCAAAATACGTGATAGGAGCACTACCACTTCTTCCGTTAACCAGTCCATCCCAGTATTCGTCGAGATTATTACCGATTGGGGTTAAGGCTCCAAGCCCTGTAACTACAACTCGCTTTAACTCCATAAAGGTTTTTTGAATTTTTTATTTTTTAGCGTCTTCAATATAAGAAATTGCCTGACCTACAGTGGCAATGTTTTCTGCCTGGTCGTCTGGAATCTGGATATCAAACTCCTTCTCAAACTCCATAATCAATTCCACCGTGTCTAATGAATCAGCACCCAAGTCGTTGGTGAAGCTAGCTTCGTTCACAACTTCGTTCTCGTCAACTCCTAGTTTGTCAACGATTATAGCTTTTACTCTTGATGCAATGTCTGACATAATTTTTTATTTTAATTTTGATTAGGTGGCAAAAATAAAAAACTTTATTTTAAAACCGATTTTTACTCCAAAAATGTGATTGTAATTTACAACAATTTCAATTAAACCGATTAATTTTACCCTTTAATTAATGTTAAGAGCCTTATTTTGAGCAATCAACAAAAACCAGTCAAGAAGATCGTAATTTTCGCCTCGGGCACTGGAACCAATGCAGAGAATATTATTAAACATTTCCAGAATTCGGATACCGCAAAAGTAGTCGCGGTATTTTCTAATCGTAGATCTGCCGGTGCACTCAAAAAAGCTCATGATTTGAATGTAAAAGCTTTACTTTTTGATAAAGAGGCCTTGTACTATTCACACGATGTACTGAATGTGCTTCGGGATATTAAACCTGATCTTATTGTACTTGCCGGGTTTTTATGGCTAATGCCGAAACGGATCCTTCAGCAATTTTCTAATAAAATTATCAATATCCACCCTGCACTTTTACCTAATTATGGTGGTAAAGGCATGTATGGGTCAAAAGTACATGAAGCAGTTATCGCCAATAAAGAAAAGGAAAGTGGTATCAGTATTCATTATGTGAATGACAAATATGATGAAGGGCAAATCATCTTCCAGGCAACCACTCAGCTTGATAATACAGACACGCCAGATAGCCTTGCTAATAAAATTCACGAGCTTGAATACCGGCATTTTCCAGAAGTAATCCAAAAACTCCTAGAAGAAAAATTATAGTGCAGCAACCAACGGTTCATATGTATACCGATGGCGCCGCGAGAGGAAATCCCGGCCCCGGAGGTTACGGTCTTATCCTGGAATGGGTAGGTAAACCATATAAAAAAGAATTTTCTGAAGGCTTTAAACACACTACCAATAATCGCATGGAATTATTAGCGGTGATTGAAGGCCTTAAAAAACTGAAAAACCCTGGAACCAGCGTGATAGTATACACAGATAGTAAATATGTTGCTGATGCTGTTACCAAAGGCTGGGTTTTCAACTGGGAGAAAAAAGGTTTCGTGAATCGGAAAAATCCCGATTTATGGATAGAATTCCTGAAGCACTACCGAAAGCATAAAGTAAAGTTCCAGTGGATCAAAGGTCATAATGACCACCCACAAAACGAACGCTGTGATGCTCTTGCGGTAATCGCTTCTAAAGGAAAAAAACTTCAGGTAGATAAAGGTTACAAGCCAGGAAAATGAAGTTTACTGCTTGAAAAACAAACTGTATATTTGCAGCGTAATTTTAAAAACTGTTATGAGCAAATTACTAATCGTGGGGACGGTAGCCTTTGATGCTATTGAAACTCCATTTGGTAAAACCGATAAAATCCTTGGCGGTGCTGGAACCTATATTGGGCTTTCTGCGTCAAATTTTGATATTGAAAGCGCGGTGGTGTCAGTTGTCGGGGAGGATTTTCCGCAGGAATATTTAGACCTGCTAACAAATAACAATATTAATATTGAAGGGATTGAAATCGTAGAAGGTGGCAAAACTTTCTTCTGGAGCGGTCGCTATCATAATGATCTGAATACTCGCGATACTTTAGATACTCAGCTAAATGTATTGGCCGATTTTGATCCAAAAGTTCCTGAAAATTTCAAAGATGCCGAATATGTGATGCTTGGAAATCTTCACCCAATGGTTCAGCTAAGCGTTTTGGAACAGGTCGAAAATCCGAAACTAGTTGTTTTAGATACCATGAATTTCTGGATGGACAATACGCTTGAAGATCTTAAAAAAGTAATTGCCAAAGTAGATGTGATCACCATTAACGATGAAGAGGCAAGACAACTTTCAGGCGAACATTCTTTAGTGAAAGCTGCCAGAATCATTGCTGATATGGGTCCTAAATATATCGTGATTAAAAAAGGTGAACATGGAGCCTTGCTTTTCCATAAGGAACAAATCTTTTTTGCACCCGCCTTACCGCTGGAAGAAGTATTTGACCCGACTGGTGCTGGAGATACTTTTGCCGGTGGATTCATAGGCTACCTTGCCAGAACGGAAGATATTTCATTTGAAAACATGAAGAGTGCGATCATTTACGGTTCCAACCTCGCATCATTCTGTGTGGAGAAATTCGGAACGGAGCGCATGCAGAGTCTTGATCGAAGCGATATGAACGATCGGCTGAATGAGTTCAGGAAATTAACTCAGTACGAAACGAAATTGAACTAAATAAACTTGCCCTGTAATTTCAGGGCTTTTTTTGTGACAATACCTACAACACAACTATACGATGAGCGACGCTATTAAACACGAATGCGGGATTGCACTGCTTCGATTATTGAAACCTCTGGATTATTACAAGGAGAAATACGGTACTGCTTTTTATGGGGTCAATAAAATGTACCTTATGATGGAAAAGCAGCACAACCGTGGTCAGGATGGCGCCGGCTTTGCCAGTATTAAACTCAATACGCATCCGGGAGAGCGTTATATAAGCCGAATTCGCTCCAATCAGGCACAACCAATTCAAGATATTTTTGCTCAGATCAACGAACGCATCAATGAAGAGATCAAAGCGAATCCTGAATATGCCGATGATGTGGAACTTCAAAAAAGACATATCCCATATTTAGGAGAGCTATTTTTGGGACATGTGCGCTATGGAACTTTTGGTAAAAACAGCATCGAAAGTGTTCATCCATTTTTAAGACAGAATAACTGGATGCACCGAAACCTGATCGTAGCTGGAAATTTCAACATGACCAACGTTAACAGTTTGTTCAAAAACCTGGTGGAGTTAGGGCAGCATCCAAAAGAAAGAGCCGATACCGTTACGGTAATGGAAAAAATAGGTCACTTCCTTGATTCCGAAGTGCGAAAACTCTATAAAAAACTGAAAAAGGAAGGTTTTTCAAAGAAGGACGCCTCTCCGCATATAGCCGAACAACTGAATGTCGCAAAAATCCTGAGAAAATCTTCTAAAAATTGGGATGGAGGTTACGCCATGGCTGGTTTGATGGGTCATGGAGATTCCTTTGTATTGCGCGATCCATCAGGAATTAGGCCGGCCTACTATTATAAAGACGATGAAGTCGTTGTAGTTGCTTCAGAAAGACCGGTAATTCAGACTGTTTTCAATGTAAATTTTGATGATGTTCAGGAATTGCCACCTGGAAATGCTATTATTACCAAGAAAGATGGCAGCACCCAGATAAAAGAAATCATTAAACCCCTGGAAAGAAAAGCCTGTTCCTTTGAACGAATTTATTTTTCACGAGGTAGTGATGCCGAAATTTATAAGGAAAGAAAAAAACTTGGCAGACTTTTAATGCCTCAGGTTTTAAAAGCCATCGAGCATGATACACTGAAAACTGTTTTCTCATTTATTCCGAATACTGCGGAAACTTCTTTTTATGGAATGGTGGAAGCTGCACAGGATGAACTGAATAAGCAGAAAAATGAAGCAATCCTGGCTGAGAAAGAAAAGTTAACTGATGAACGCCTGCAGGAAATTCTTTCGCATCGCCTTCGAACTGAAAAAATCGCTATAAAAGATGTGAAGCTGCGAACTTTCATAACGGAAGATAGCAGCAGGGATGACCTGGTAGCTCATGTTTACGATGTGACCTATGGCGTAGTCAAGAAAGACGATAACCTGGTGATCATAGATGATAGTATTGTTCGCGGGACCACGTTGAAGAAAAGTATCATCAAAATGATGGACAGACTGAATCCTAAGAAGATCGTAGTGGTTTCTTCTGCTCCTCAAATTCGTTATCCCGATTGTTATGGGATTGATATGGCAAGACTGGAAGATCTCGTTGCTTTTAGAGCGGCTCTGGAGCTTTTAAAGGAAAAAGATCAGTATACTCTTGTAGAAGAAGTTTATAAGAAATGCAAAGAACAGGTTGATCTGGATGATACTGAAGTTCAGAATTTCGTTAAGGAAATCTATGATCAATTTAGTGATGAGCAGATTTCAGATAAGATAGCAGAACTTCTTTGCGATCCAGAAGTAAAGGCTGATGTTAAGGTAATTTATCAAACGGTAGAAAATTTACACGAAGCATGTCCTAAGAATCTGGGAGACTGGTATTTTACAGGAGATTATCCTACTCCAGGCGGAAACCGCGTGGTAAACAGGGCCTTTATAAACTTCTACGAAGGCAAAAAAGATCGCGCTTATTAAAAAGTGCATTTCAACTAAAATCCAAGCCTTTCATCTAATAAACTTTGGGTGAAAGGTTTTTCTGTCTATTTTAGTATTGCCATAACATAAGTAGGTTAAGTTCATGGTAGATTTGGGGCAAAAAAAGGTGGAATCATATTCCGCCTTTTTTTATTTTCATGCGGCTCTTGTTCCTCAAATTCCATTTTGTTTACACTTCTTTTATAAGCATTCCACAATATAAACTTTAACATGCTTTAAACTGATTTTCAGGTAATTCGTCTAAAAATCTGAAATCATATATACATTCTTATTATCTTCACTATACCATAGCATAAGTAGGTTAAGTTCATGGTAGATTTGGGGCAAAAAAAGGTGGAATTATATTCCGCCTTTTTTTATGGAATTAACCGAGCATAAAAAAAGGCCGCGAAAATCGCGGCCTTAATATTTATATTACAAATATTATTTTGCTTTTGCGTATCTGCTAGAAACCTCTTTCCAATCGATTACATTAAAAAATGCATCAATATATTCAGGTCTTTTGTTTTGATAGTTCAAATAATAAGCATGTTCCCATACATCCAAACCTAGGATAGGTTGCCCACCACATCCAATTTCCGGCATGATTGGGTTATCCTGATTTGCAGAAGAACAAACTTCAACGTCTCCTCCTTTATGTACACATAGCCATGCCCATCCAGATCCAAACTGACCCGCAGCAGCGTTAGAAAATTCTTCCTTGAAAGCTTCAAATGAACCGAATTTCTTATCGATTGCTGCTGCTAATT